>NZ_CALPDF010000033.1 GCF_943193175.1 Neobacillus muris | reverse complement strand
ACAGGCCCATTTGCATGGACAATCAATAAATTTGGTATTTAGATTCTGTGATAATAAAAAATTGCCGAGAAAAATACGCTTTCTCTACAATCTGTAAAGCAGGAAGCTGCTTTTTTTTGATCATAGGTTATCGGAATCACTTGAGAACCAAACGGATCGCACAATAAAAAAATTAATAAAATTATCTTTTTTACACGGTTAAAAATCAAAGGTAATCCGTAAATTATGGTAAAATAAATAGGAGACAACCTATGAGTGGATCAAAACAAGGAGGATTTATGGATAATAGAATATCAATTGCTATTGATGGTCCAGCAGCGGCTGGGAAAAGCACAGTAGCAAAGATTGTAGCAGAAAAATTATCGTATATTTACATTGATACAGGTGCGATGTATCGATCGTTAACCTATAAAGCGATTAAAAATAAGGTTAACCTAGAGGATGAGGATACCTTAATAGAAATGCTCTTAACCACAAGCATTGAACTGCTTCCGTCAAAAACCGGACAATTAGTTTATTTGGACCAACAAGATGTTACAGAAGCGATTCGAACAAGCGATGTCACTAACTCTGTGTCAATTGTTTCTAAACATAAAAGAGTACGTGAGGAAATGGTGAGACGCCAACAAGCTTTTGCAAAAGGGGGCGGGGTCGTTATGGATGGAAGAGATATTGGAACCCATGTCCTGCCTGACGCCGAAGTAAAGGTGTTTTTGCTCGCCAGTGTTGAGGAACGTGCATTGCGGAGGCATCATGAAAATTTGCAAAAAGGATATGAATCAGATTTAGAAAAATTAAAACAGGAAATTGCCCGAAGAGACAAAATAGATTCTGAACGGGAAGCTGCACCGCTAAAAAAAGCAGATGATGCGATCGAAATCGATACCACTTCCATGACCATTCAAGATGTAGTCGAAACCATTATGAGGCTTGTGGAAGAAAGGATTGGGTAGATTGGAATTTTATACATTTGCAAGGGCCGCAGTGAATTCGGTTTTTAAGCCATTGTACAGAATTGAAGTAATTGGAAAGGAAAATGTCCCAAAGGAACAAGGGGTGCTTTTATGCACCAATCATATTCATAATTTTGATCCGATTGTGGTTGGAATTTCAGCACCAAGAACGATTCATTTTATGGCAAAAGAAGAAATCTTTCGTGTTCCAGTCCTGGGGAATATTGTAAGGAAGTGCAAGGCATTCCCTGTAAAAAGAGGCATGAGTGACCGGGAAGCACTCAGAAAAGGAATGAGCGTTTTAAAGGATGGCCATGTTTTAGGGCTTTTTCCGGAAGGAACAAGAAGCAAAACGGGGGAATTAGGGAAAGGTCTGGCGGGGGCAGGTTTCTTTGCACTCAGATCGAATTGTGCAGTTATTCCTTGTGCCGTCATTGGTCCCTACAAAGCATTTCACAAGTTGAAAGTTGTATTTGGAAAGCCAATAGAGATGGATGAGATGCGGGCATCCAAAGCATCTCCTGAAGAAGTGACTGAATTAATTATGTCAGAAATTCATAAACTTATTAAAGAGTATCGATAGCTTCTGCTTGACAAAATAGCTTATTTATAAGAAGTTAATAATTGAGATTCTTTTTTGTCTAGTCAGAATTCATTGATAAATTCTGCACTTATTATGATATTAGCAGCCTAATGAATTGCCAAATAGGCAGGTTCGAATAAGGAGAGGTATATGAACATTTCTTTTTTTGTTCGTATATATTCTTATGAGGCTGAGAAGGCAATTCGCGGTTTGAATAGGATTTGCAGTAGGATTAAGGAGGATTACATATGTCTGAAGAGATGAATCAAGTAGAAGTAAGAAATTTTGAAATTGGCGACAAAGTAACAGGACAAGTAACCAAAGTGGAGGAAAAACAGGTGCTTGTTGATATTCAAGGCAGCAAATTGGATGGCATTATTCCGATTAGTGAATTGTCAAGCTTGCACATTGAAAAAGCTTCTGATGTTGTTTCTGAAGGGGATGAATTAGAGCTTTCAGTAGTGAAAGTAGAGGAAGAAGCATTGGTCCTGTCCAAAAGAAAAGTAGATGCTGAAAAAGCTTGGGATAGCTTGGAAGAAAAATTCCAAACTGGAGAAATTATCGAAACGGAAGTTAAGGATGTTGTAAAAGGCGGTTTAGTGGTTGATCTTGGAGTACGTGGATTCGTGCCAGCTTCCTTGGTGGAAACCTTCTTCGTGGAAGACTTCAGTGATTATAAAGGGCGTACCCTTACTTTCAAGATTGTCGAGCTGGATAAAGAAAAGAACCGTTTAATCCTTTCACACCGTGCTGTGGTTGAAGAAGAAAAGGGCAAACAAAAGCAAAGCCGCTTGGATGCCTTAGAACCGGGGCAAGTGATTGAAGGCACCGTACAACGAATTACCGATTTTGGCGCATTCGTTGATATTGGCGGAATTGATGGACTTGTTCATGTTTCCCAATTATCCCATGAACATGTTAATAAGCCTTCTGATGTTGTTCACGAAGGACAGAAAGTACAAGTTAAAGTTTTAAATGTGGATCGTGGAAGCGAGCGGATTTCTTTATCGATTAAAGATACTCTCCCTGGACCATGGACAAATATTTCCGAAAAAGCTCCTAAAGGCAGCGTTTTAACGGGTACTGTGAAGCGATTGGTTTCCTATGGAGCCTTTGTTGAAGTTTTTCCAGGAGTAGAAGGACTTGTCCATATTTCCCAAATTTCCCATAAACATATTGCCACTCCTCATGAAGTATTGAAAGAAGGCCAAGAGGTGCAGGTGAAAGTGCTTGATGCCAATGAACAAGAACAACGCCTTTCACTAAGCATCAAGGACCTTCTCGAAAAAGAAGCGGAAGAGAATGTGGATTATGAGCTTCCAGAAGAGTCAAAAGGCTTCCAATTAGGAGAAGTCATTGGAGATAAATTAAAGAATCTAGGAAAATAATGGTGATTGATCGTGTCTAGAACCGAACGTAAGTGGGAACATATCCGTTATGCCCTTGAAACTGGGCAGAAAAGCTCATCTGCTTTTGACGATATTAAATTTATTCACCAGAGCTTACCAGATATCAGTGTTTTGGATGTTCGGTTAAACCACTCCATTGGCGGACTTTCTTTAAGTTCGCCAATTTTTATCAATGCAATGACAGGCGGCGGCGGTGAGAAAACCTATCAGATTAATCAGCAGCTGGCGATGGCAGCAAAAGAAACAGGACTTGCAATGGCTGTCGGCTCTCAAACGGCTGCACTGAAGGATCAAACCCAAAGGTATACGTACGAAGTTATTCGCAAAGAGAATCCTTCCGGGATCATCATCGCGAACCTTGGCAGTGAAGCAACAGTGGATGATGCAAAAGCTGCAGCAGCAATGATTGAAGCGGATGCTCTGCAAATTCATTTAAATGTCATACAAGAACTGACAATGCCGGAAGGCGACCGAGATTTTTCAGGGGCGCTAAAAAGAATTGAAATGATCGTTAAGGGTCTCGATATACCTGTCATTGTAAAAGAAGTTGGATTTGGCATGTCACTGGAAACGGTAAGGGCGTTAATCTCAGCAGGAGTGACAATGGCAGATGTCGGAGGCTTTGGCGGAACCAATTTTGCTGAGATCGAAAATAAGCGGCGGAAAAAGATATTGCCGTTTTTTATTGATTGGGGCATCCCTGCTCCTGTATCGATTATTGAGGCATCCTCTGTTTCAAGTCAAATGACCATTATAGGTTCAGGCGGATTCAACAGCGGTTTGGATATCGTTAAAGGACTGGCTTTAGGGGCTGATGCCATTGGTGTTGCAGGGTATTTCCTAAAAATCCTGGTCAAAGAAGGAATTGACAGATTGAGGGAGGAAATCGATTCTCTGCATCATGAAATGGTGCTAATCATGACAGCCTTAGGTGCAAAAACCATTTCTGATTTAAAAAAAACCCCGCTTTTAATTACAGGAGAAACGTATCATTGGCTGAATCAAAGAGGTATCGATACAAAAGGCTATAGTCAACGTTCAATTCAAAGCAAAAGAGGATGACTCCGGTCATCCTCTTTTGCTTTGCAGAGGTACATTTCACTCTTACATATCATATTTCCCGTTATTTAAATCCCTTGCTTCTTCCGGACTTGACATCTTAGTTGAACCTGAAAAATGCAATGCTTGGTCCCGGTCTTTTCCGGCTCTGGCGCTTTCTCTCTGCTTTTTTTCTTGACGGTCCTTACCCATCCTCCACACCTCCTGTTTATAGAATGATTCTCTCTTTAAATATTATTCAAGGTATGAAAATACATAGTGGCAACCAATAATGAAAATAATAGGAGGTGTGTGTGGAATGGAGGGTAATATGTTTTACTGGGTCTTCTGGCTGTTTTGGATCTATCTGACCTTTATCGAAAATAAACAAAATCCTTATCGGACAAAATTGGCTGCCTTCATTTTGATCACCATTATTGTTTCAAATAGTTACTTTTTTATTGGCCATTATAAAGTATTTTTAGGTGGATTATTTTTATTAGTGACTGCTTATTGGGAGATTAGTAAAGAAAAAATGAACAGCATAATCTATTATTCCATATGTTCATTAATTGTTTCAATTTCCTATATTACTTTTCAATTGTTTGAAATCTTCGATCCTATTTGGATTAAGTTTAAAAGAGAATGGATGTTGGCAATCCTCATTGGTTGCTTGAGCTGCTTGCTGCAAAAGACGATAAAAGGAAGATTATTAATTGTGGTCTGCGGGATGATGCAAGGAGATATTTTCTATGCCTATATAGTAACTGGCTTGGAATTTCCTTATGAAATAGGGGCATTTGGCTATTTAAATGTCCTCTCATTAACGGCCCTTTTACTATCTGGGTGGAGTCTGCTTGAACATGCTGGGGCAGTGCTGCAAAATTTTTTTCACCTTCAGGAAAAAGCCAAGCACAAGTCGTCGTAAAATATTATCATTGCAGGAGTCGATTAAGATTTGCTAAGATAATAAAAGTTATCCCTTCTAACGAAAAGAAGGGTTCTTTCTTAAGCCATGCGCTTAAATACAGGCAGAAAGGATGGCGATTCGAATGGTTAAACCGGTTATTGCCATTGTCGGAAGACCGAATGTTGGAAAATCCACTATTTTTAATAGGATTGTTGGTGAAAGAATTTCAATTGTTGAAGATGTACCTGGCGTAACACGCGATCGTATATATAGTTCTGGGGAATGGCTGACGCATGATTTTAATATCATTGATACTGGCGGGATTGATATTGGAGATGAGCCGTTTTTAGAACAAATTCGCCAGCAGGCAGAAGTTGCCATAGACGAAGCGGATGTGATTATCTTTTTGACAAATGGCAGAGAAGGTGTTACGGCTGCCGACGAAGAAGTGGCGAAAATATTATACAAGTCCAAAAAGCCAATCGTTTTAGCGGTTAATAAAATTGATAATCCTGAGATGCGGGATCTCATTTACGATTTTTATGCCCTAGGATTTGGTGAGCCTATTCCTATTTCAGGATCACATGGACTTGGCTTGGGAGATTTATTGGATGCTGCCGCTAAGCATTTCCCTAAAATTGGACAAAACGAGTATGAAGATGATGTGGTTAAGTTTTCATTAATTGGACGTCCTAATGTTGGGAAATCATCACTTGTTAACGCGATTTTAGGGGAAGAAAGAGTAATTGTCAGCGATATTGCCGGTACAACACGGGATGCCATTGATTCACCGTATACATATAATGGACAAAAATTTGTCATTATAGATACAGCCGGTATTCGAAAAAAAGGAAAAGTGTATGAGAATACCGAAAAATATAGTGTACTCCGTGCATTAAGAGCGATTGAACGTTCTGATGTCGTCCTTATGGTTCTAAATGCAGAGGAGGGAATTATTGAGCAGGACAAAAAAATTGCCGGATATGCACATGAAGCAGGGCGGGCTGTAGTCATTGTTGTCAATAAATGGGACGCCATAGAAAAAGATGAGAAAACAATGAAGGAATTCGAACAAAAAATCCGGGACCACTTCTTGTATCTATCCTATGCGCCGATTGTCTTTTTATCAGCCAAAACGAAAAAGCGGATTCATACCCTGCTGCCAATGATAAATATGGCCAGTGATAATCATTCCATGCGTGTAGAGACAAGTGTGCTTAATGATGTCATAATGGACGCTGTGGCCATGAATCCAACACCAACAGATAAAGGGAAGCGGCTGAAAATTTACTATACAACTCAAGTAGCCGTAAAACCACCTACATTTGTCATCTTTGTAAATGAACCTGAGTTATTGCATTTTTCATATGAGCGGTTCCTTGAGAATCGAATTAGGGATGCATTTGGTTTTGAAGGAACGCCAATCAAGATTTTCGCTAGAGAGAGAAAATAACGGAAGGCTGGGGTGAATTGTTGTGCAGGGAAAATCAGAAGAAGTTGCTGTCATCGGTGCTGGAAGCTGGGGCACAGCCCTTGCGATGGTATTGGCAGATAACGGCCATACGGTACGGTTATGGAGCCATAATCAAGATCAGATAAAGGAAATCAATCAATTCCACACAAACACAAAATATTTGCCCGAAATTGTCCTGCCCAAATTAATTATTGGGTACGCTTCGTTATCAGAGGCTTTGGCAGGCATTCACACGGTTATATTAGCAGTGCCCACAAAGGCAATAAGAGAAGTAATTGGAAAAATGGCTGGAGTTCTGGATGAACCAGTTACGATTGCCCACGTGAGTAAAGGAATTGAACCTGATACTTTGCTGAGAATTTCTGAAATGATTAAACAGGAAATGCCTCCTAAACTTTTAGAAGCAGTCGTTGTCCTGTCTGGTCCAAGCCATGCTGAGGAAGTGAGCCTGCGCCATCCGACGACAGTTACGGTAACCAGTGAAGATATGGCCGCAGCTGAAAAAATTCAGGATCTGTTTATTAACCATAATTTTCGTGTCTACACGAACCCCGATATTGTGGGCGTGGAAATTGGCGGTGCATTAAAAAATATCATTGCATTGGCGGCTGGAATATCGGATGGGCTTGGTTATGGGGATAATGCGAAAGCTGCCCTGATTACACGGGGATTGGCGGAAATAGCTAGATTGGGCACTAAAATGGGAGCCAATCCACTAACATTTTCGGGCCTGGCCGGGATTGGCGACTTAATCGTGACATGTACTAGTGTTCACTCAAGAAACTGGAGAGCAGGCAATCAGCTGGGCAAAGGAAAAACGCTGGAAGAAGTCCTCGATAACATGGGAATGGTGGTTGAAGGGGTTAGAACGACAAAGGCAGCACATCAGTTAGCCCAAAAATATGAAGTCAAAATGCCAATTACCAATGCCCTATACGGTATTTTGTTTGCCGGGAAAAACGCCAAGGATGCTGTTGATGAACTCATGTCGCGTGGAAAGACCCATGAGATGGAAGATTTAGTGAATGTGTTGGATGAGCGGATGTTATAAACAAAAAAATACTTTTTAAACATGAATATAGGCGTTAGATGATACGCTTTTCATTTCTTATGCATAAAATGGGAGCGAAGCAACTTGGTAGTTTAACGCCTGGAGTTTGGGTATTTTTAGTCTTCCGGCTGAAGCAAAGATACGCCCCTCTTTGCTTCAGCTTTTTTATTTTTTTCAACAAGTTCCTATGTTATAATAACATTCGGAAAAAGGGGGTATTATGCTTGTCACCTGGAATGGTAAAAATGTGGATTTCTATTGCTGGAATAGGCTTGATGTTTCTGGCCATGATCACCATTTATTTAAGCAGATTTAAGCTAAAAGGGGTATTTCGGATTCTTACTGCTATTTTGGCCTATTTATTTTTGATTGGGGCAGGATTGACGCTGTTAGTTGTCTTTTTGGCGTAATCATGCATATTTTACATAATAATAAAGGTGATTATATGAAATGGACTAGGGCTGCCTGTTTACTCGGCTTAACCGTTTTTCTGTTGACAGGATGTATGTACCCTGATGAAAAATTAGCGGAAAATCAAGTCCCTTACAAGGACCAAATACAATCCGTCCAAACAGCGGTAGAGGAATTTAGACAGGATAATGGGGGAATTCTCCCTATAAAGACAAAAGAAATGGATACACCGATTTATCAGAAGTATCCGATCGACTTTAAAAAAATTGCACCTAAATATATGGCTGAGCCTCCTGGGAACGCATTTGAGAGCGGCGGGATTTTTCAATATGTTCTAATTGATGCAGAAACGAATCCAACTGTTAAACTGCTTGATTTAAGAATGGCAGAAACGATTCGCGAAATTCAATTAAGAATTAAAACACAAGGATATCCGCCATTTAAAGAGCGAATTTCCAGAAATGTCTATACATTGGATTTTAAACAATTGGGTTATAAAAAGCCGCCATATGCTGTCAGCCCTTTTACCGGACAAAATTTATCCTTTGTCATTAACACGAATGCTGAGGTATATGTAGATTATCGTCCGGATCTGTATCAGGTGTTAAAGAAGACAAACCAAGAAGTCCGTCCAGGTGATGATATTCGTCCGCTGCTAACAGCAGACTCTATGTTTGTTCCTGCCTTTTCGCTGCCATACACGTTAGATGCAGAAACAAAGGAACCTGTATTCCTGGAAAAGTAGAATATTTTAATTTTCTTAGAAAAAAGTATATTGGATTAATTTTAGTCATATCCCCTTCATCCGGCAATATATTGTAGGTGAAGGGTTTTTTTTGTTCCGTACCGAGCGTGATATGACCTTGCCTGATAGTTCATATCCGTGAATAGATGTAATAGAAACCCTCCAGTAAAGAAGACTTAGGCATAATCAATCCATGAAAAATCCTTATGAAACTTTAATAAGGAGGTAAAAAATTTTAGAAAAGTGTCATAACCATATAGGACAACATCATAAACATATACTGTCCAAAAATAGCTAAATGGATGAAATTATCCCACTTTACACTCTAAAATTCAGGAGGGGATCACTTGGAAAAGGTAGATATTTTTAAGGATATTGCCGAAAGAACCGGAGGCGATATTTATTTAGGTGTAGTAGGTGCAGTTCGAACAGGTAAATCAACATTTATTAAGAAATTCATGGAGCTTGTGGTATTGCCGAATATACCGAGTGAAGCGGAAAGATCTAGGGCTCAAGATGAACTTCCGCAAAGTGCCGCCGGAAAAACGATTATGACTACAGAACCAAAATTTGTGCCGAATCAGGCGGCTACGGTACATGTTGATGAGGGCTTGGATGTGAATATTCGGCTGGTAGATTGTGTGGGATACACAGTTCCAGGTGCCAAGGGATATGAGGATGAAAATGGTCCCCGGATGATTAACACTCCTTGGTACGAAGAACCGATTCCCTTCCATGAAGCGGCCGAGATTGGCACCAGAAAAGTCATTCAGGAACATTCCACACTCGGTGTGGTGGTCACAACTGATGGGACAATCGGGGAGATACCAAGAAGCAACTATATCGAAGCAGAGGAGAGAGTCATTTCCGAGTTAAAAGAAGTAGGGAAGCCTTTTATCATGGTAGTGAACAGTGCCCAGCCTTATCATCCAAGCACTGAAACATTAAGAAGCAGTTTGGCTGAAAAGTATGATATTCCTGTTATTGCAATGAGTGTGGAAAGCATGAGGGAAAGTGATGTTCTAAACGTCCTTCGCGAAGCCCTTTATGAATTCCCAGTTCTTGAAGTCAATGTAAATCTTCCAAGCTGGGTTATGGTACTGAGAGAAAACCATTGGCTGCGTGAAAGTTATCAAGACGCGGTAAGGGAAACAGTTAAGGATATCAAGAGATTAAGAGACGTAGACCGGGTGGTGCAGCAATTCAGCGATTTTGATTTTATTGAAAATGCGGGATTGGCCGGGGTTGAAATGGGATCTGGAGTAGCCGAAATCGACTTATTTGCCCCAGATGAATTATATGATGATATATTAAAAGAAATTGTCGGGGTTGAGATCCGCGGGAAAGACCATTTGCTGGAATTGATGCAGGACTTTGCCCATGCGAAAGCAGAATATGACCATATTGCAGATGCGCTAAAGATGGTAAAGCAAACTGGATATGGAATCGCCTCGCCGACACTTTCTGATATGAGTTTGGAAGAGCCGGAAATCATCAGGCAGGGTGCTCGTTTTGGTGTTAGATTAAAAGCGGTGGCACCTTCTATTCATATGATAAAAGTCGATGTTGAATCGGAGTTTGCCCCAATCATTGGGACTGAAAAGCAAAGTGAAGAGTTAGTCCGCTACTTGATGCAGGATTTTGAAGATGACCCGCTTTCCATTTGGAATTCAGATATTTTTGGGCGTTCTTTAAGCTCGATAGTCCGGGAAGGCATCCATGCAAAGCTGTCGTTAATGCCGGAAAATGCTAGATATAAATTAAAAGAGACATTAGAAAGAATCATTAATGAAGGTTCTGGCGGTTTAATCGCCATTATCCTCTAGGCTTTGGGCTCCCAATTGGAGTCCTTTTTTTACTTTTTATGGGGCGATTTTACCAGAAAAAGTCTAAAAAAGTAGAATTTTGTAGAACAAAAGAAAAGATTACCATAAAATCATGAATTCTTCTTGATATGCGGAATTGATTGTGTTAATCTTTTAACAGATTACGTAATAGCGCTGAAGCCTTTATTTCATGGGATTTCTTGGACTTGGCCGATTTTGCGCAAGCATTATTTTTTTGGCTAATTTTCGCATGAAAATGGGGCTGTTACGTATAGAAATTAGAAAATTTGTTTAGAAATGTAGATAAGTAATCTTATTTATCTTATTTTCTTCTTTGGGAGGAGGTGAATGGCATGAACAAGACAGAACTTATCAATGCAGTTGCTGAGGCAGGCGAGCTTTCTAAAAAAGACGCTACTAAAGCAGTTGATGCTGTTTTTGACACAATTTTAGATGCTTTAAAAAATGGTGATAAGGTTCAACTTATCGGTTTTGGAAACTTTGAAGTACGTGAGCGTGCAGCACGTAAAGGACGTAATCCTCAAACTGGTGAGGAAATCGAAATTGGTGCAAGCAAGGTTCCTGCTTTCAAACCAGGTAAGGCGCTTAAAGATGCAGTAAAATAATTACATAAATTTATTGCTTTAAGCGAATGCTTAGGCAAAAGGCCATGGAGAACCCATGGCCTTTTCTTTTTCCTTAAGGCTTCTATTTTTTTGCTTGCATCTAAAAGAGTATGCTAATATGAATTTGTCATCAACTTGACAGCAGAATAATAGGAGGAATTGCCGTATGACTGAAGTGAATCGTACCCAAATTGAGCAAGCGGTACGTTTAATATTAGAAGCAATTGGTGAAGATCCAAATCGGGAAGGGCTGCTCGATACACCTAAACGGGTAGCTAAAATGTATGAGGAAGTTTTTAGCGGATTGAATGAGGATCCAAAGGAGCATTTTGAAACCATATTCAGTGAGGACCATGAGGAACTTGTATTGGTTAAAGATATCCCGTTCTATTCCATGTGTGAGCACCATCTTGTTCCATTCTTTGGCAAAGCTCATGTTGCCTATATTCCGCGAAATGGCCGGGTTACTGGCTTAAGTAAACTGGCAAGGGCTGTAGAGGCTGTTGCCAAGAGGCCGCAGCTTCAAGAACGGATCACCTCATCCGTTGCTGACAGCATTGTAGAAAAACTGGAACCACATGGTGTAATGGTCGTTGTAGAGGCAGAACATATGTGCATGACGATGCGCGGGGTTAAAAAGCCAGGGTCGAAAACCGTGACAACAGCTGTCCGCGGCACGTTGGCAGAAGATCCGGCTGCACGATCTGAAATTCTTTCATTAATCAAAAATTAACGGCTGAAAAATAAGAAACCAGGGGTGAAGGAACTTGGAAAGGCAGCAGATTCAAAGTGGTGATTATGTTGTCATAAAAGCAGAAGAAGATGGTGTGAGTGTGATCGGATTAACCAGGGGCTCGGATACCAAATTCCACCATTTAGAAAAGCTTGATAAAGGAGAAGTTCTGCTCGCGCAATTTACTGAGCACACTTCTGCCATAAAAGTTAGAGGAAATGCCAAAATCTTTACTCGGTATGGCGAAATTGACAGTGAAATGAAAAAATAAGTAATTGATAATTGATTCCTTTCCTTTTCTGAATGAACCTTGTGTTATTTGGAAAAGGAAATATATTTATTTGGTGAACAGGTGCCGAAAAATTTTCTTTTGTGATATAATGGTGTGTGCCTTGTTTAGAATACACAGGCTGTTTTTTTTAGTATAATAATCGTTTCGGTTGGATAATAACATACATATACATATTACTTCGGGGAAGCAAGGGTGATGATTGTGCTGGATATTCGACAAAAATATACCAACATTAAAGAGAGAGTCGAAAAATGTGTTTGGGACACTTACTTGCTGAAATACATTGAAACCCCAATCATTGATCAGGATAAACTTCTTGTCCTGGTATCCATGATGGATTTCCTTGATTTGCAGGAGCAGGAAAGTGAGAATTATTGTTTATCAACCATGCTCATACAAATAGCCCTTGATACCCATGAACATATTTCTACACAATCGGAAGATGGAGTAGAGCGCCAGTTAACGGTTTTAGCTGGAGATTATTTTAGCGGTTTATATTACAAATTCCTTGCAGATTCCGATGATATATTAATGATTAAAGCCCTCTCCAAAGGAGTCAAAGAGGTTAATGAAAATAAGATCACCTTTTATTATCAAAGCCCTACAGGCATAGACAAAGTAATGGAAAGCCTTAAATTGATCGAAAGCTCGATTATTACCAAGTTTGCTGACCATTTTAAATTGGACATCTGGAATCATTTTCTTGAAAATCTGCTCTTTTTTAAACGGCTTCTTAGAGAAAAGGAGCATTACATTCAAGCAAAAAACTCAGTCTTATTTGAAATCATAAACAAAATGACATTTCCCTATCATGACGGCCAATTAATGGATATGCCTGTTGAACAGAGGAAGCAGCTATTCATCATTTGTGATCGGTATTTGGAGCAAACAAAACAAGCTATTGAAAACACAATGGCAACCGTGCCATATGTGAACGATTGGTTGAGAAATAGGATCACTGATTTAATCAATCAACATCAGCCTTTTGTGAAAACTTTTGCGGAGGAAGGGTAAAAATGCAGCAATCAAAGGAAGAACGGGTTCATCATGTATTTGAAAAAATTTCAGACAGCTATGACAAAATGAACTCTGTGATAAGTTTTCAGCAGCACCTTAAATGGCGGCAGGACACGATGAAAAAAATGAATGTTCAGCCGGGGTCGCACGCTCTGGATGTTTGCTGCGGGACTGCTGATTGGACGATTGCTTTAGCTGAGGCAGTCGGACCAGCAGGGAAAGTGATCGGGCTTGACTTCAGCAAAAATATGCTGAAAGTCGGGAAAGAAAAGGTTGAGCAGCTTCAGCTGGGCCAGGTGGAATTAATCCATGGCAATGCGATGGAACTTCCTTTCCCCGATAATAGTTTCGATTACGTAACCATTGGTTTTGGACTTCGAAATGTTCCGGATTATCTTCAAGTGTTAAAGGAAATGTATCGCGTTGTGAAGCCTGGCGGAATCGCAGTTTGTTTAGAGACAAGCCAGCCGACTTTAATCGGATATCGACAGCTTTTTTACCTATATTTCCGTTATATCATGCCGCTGTTTGGCAAAATGTTTGCTAAAAGCTATAAAGAATATTCTTGGCTGCAAGAGTCTGCTCGTGATTTTCCAGGGATGAAGGAGCTGGCTGCCATGTTTGAACAGGCAGGATTTAATGAGGTTAAATATAAGCCATATAGCGGCGGTGCAGCTGCTGTACACATCGGGAAGAAAAAATAATCGCGCAAAACAGATAGGATGAAAAGCTGGGTGAATACAATGAAATTAAAAATGATGTATTCATTTTTGAATTCAGACATTAACATTATAGAAAAAAAACTGGAGGAGACGATCAGAACTGAATCGCTTCTTTTAAAGCACGCTTCCATGCATACATTGCAAGCAGGAGGAAAAAGGATACGGCCCATTTTTGTACTTCTTGCCGGCAAATTCGGGGATTACGACATCAATGTTTTAAAGAATGTCGCTGTGGCACTAGAGCTAATCCATATGGCCTCTTTGGTGCACGATGATGTCATCGACGATGCAGATTTTCGCCGCGGGCAGCCAACTGTGAAATCCAAATGGGATAATAAAATTGCCATGTACACAGGAGATTTTGTGTTTGCGCTCGCTCTTGAGCTCATGACCAATATAAAAAATCCATTGGCGCATAAGATCCTGGCAGATACGATGGTTGAAGTGACAGTGGGCGAGATTGAACAAATTAAGGATAAATACCGCTATGACCAAAAATTTCGAGATTATTTACGGAGAATAAAGAGGAAGACAGCTCTCCTGATTGCGTCCAGCTGCCAATTAGGGGCGATAGCGGCAAATGTTGAAGAAGATCTCCATAAAAAATTGTACAAGTTTGGATATTATGTAGGAATGTCTTATCAAATTACTGATGATATTCTCGATTTTACAGCAACTGGTGAAGTGCTTGGAAAGCCGGCAGGAAGCGATTTGCTGCACGGAAATATTACGGCGCCGGTATTTTTTGCAATGGAAGATCATGCGGTGCGTGAGAAAATCCAACAGGTTCATCAAGGCACACAGCCATTGGATATCCAAAACATTATCTCCTTAATCAAACATTCAGGTGCCATTGAAAGGTCTATTGAGCTCAGTGACCGATATCTGGATAAGGCTTTGGCCATTTTAAATGAACTTCCTGACAGCAAAGCAAAAAAATCCCTTCATGATATTGCCAAAAATATTGGCAAACGTAAATTTTAAGAAAATAGTTTTCATCATTTCCATCACCATTCATACTCCATGATTGTTCCCTGTTTAACAATCTTGCGAAATTTTCAAAACAATGGTAATATTTTCGTGGATTGTTTTCCATATAACAATCTGATACATATAATTAGGGGTGGAAATGATGGAGAGAACATTTTTAATGGTAAAACCAGATGGGGTTCAACGCAACTTAATTGGAGCAATTGTTTCACGTTTCGAAAGAAAGGGCTTTCAACTTGTTGGGGCTAAATTAATGAGTATCCCGACAGAACTTGCAGAGCAGCATTATAGTGAACATAAAGAGCGGCCTTTCTTTGGTGAATTAGTTGACTTCATTACTTCTGGTCCTGTTTTTGCTATGGTTTGGCAAGGTGAAAATGTCATTGCCGCTGCCCGCCAAATGATGGGTTCCACAAATCCAAAGGATGCGGCTCCAGGAACCATCCGAGGGGATTTTGGCCTGACAGTTGGCAAGAATGTGATCCATGGCTCTGACTCACCTGCAAGTGCAGTGCGTGAGATTGGTTTATTCTTTGAAGACGCTGAATTATCGGAATATTCCAAGTTGGTAAATGAGTGGGTCTATTAATACGATAAAATGTTAACACTTGTATTTCTGATACAAGTGTTTTTTTATTAGATAAGAAAGAGTTTTAGACTTTGGGAATTGTCTAGCTCCAGGCCATACGGCGCTGACCAGGGCGCGTGCGCTTTTCTTATAAGTAAAAAATTTCAAACTGTTTTCTGAATTGTCCTACTATGCGAAACCCGCGCAATATGTTATATTGATACATAAATCCTTTAATGAGTTGAAGGGGGAAAGAGTATGGGATTAAGATATCTGACAGCTGGCGAATCGCATGGCCCGCAATTGACAGCAATTATTGAAGGGCTTCCTGCAGGGATGCCGCTATTGGCGGAAGATATAAATGTAGAATTATCACGAAGACAACAAGGTTATGGACGTGGAAGACGGATGCAGATTGAGAAAGATACTGCAGAAATCATGTCAGGAGTCCGGCATGGACTAACACTTGGGTCACCAGTTGCGTTGGCGGTTAAAAATAATGATTGGAAACATTGGACCAAAATCATGGGGGCGGAGCCTCTAGTAGACATGGAAGAGGATGAAGTGAAAAGGAAGGTGTCACGCCCTCGTCCTGGACATGCTGATTTAAATGGGGGGATCAAATACGGGCACCGTGATATGAGAAATGTACTGGAACGGTCTTCTGCCCGTGAAACAACGGTTCGAGTAGCAGCCGGTGCTGTTGCCAAAAAATTATTGTCTCTTGTGGGAGTTAATATTGTGGCTCACGTTGTCGAAATTGGCGGGATTAAAGCCAATGTGGATCCTGCCTTAACGCTGGATGCATTAAAAGAGCGCACAGAAAATTCTCCTGTCCGTACCGCTGACCCTAATGTGGAGCAGGCTATGATGAATGCGATTGATGAAGCGAAGAAAAATGGCGATTCAATTGGCGGTATTGTCGAGGTTATTGCGGAAGGAATGCCTGCTGGTATCGGCAGTTATGTTCATTATGATCGAAAATTAGATGCCAAATTAGCAGGAGCCATGATCAGTATTAACGCCTTTAAAGGCGTTGAATTCGGGATTGGCTTTGAAGCCGCAAGAAAGCCTGGCAGCGAGGTTCACGACGAAATTGCCTGGGATAAAGAAAGGGGCTATTACCGGAAAACCAACCGGCTGGGCGGTTTTGAAGGCGGGATGACAACAGGCATGCCAATTGTTGTGAGAGGTGTTATGAAGCCGATTCCCACCCTTTATAAGCCATTAATGAGTGTGGACATCGAAACTAAAGAGCCTTTCTCAGCCAGTATCGAGCGCTCAGACAGCTGTGCAGTTCCTGCTGCGGCCGTTGTGGCAGAGCATGTTGTGGCATGGGAACTTGCGAACTCTCTTGTGGAGCAATTTTACAGTGACAGATTTGAAACCTTTGCTGAAGAAATTCAAAGGCAGCATGAATATGCGAGGAGATTTTGATGGAGACGATTCATATCCAAACAGAATCAAAGCAGTATGATGTTTTTGTCGGGGAAGGAGTGATCAGCCGGCTTCCAGAGTTTTTAAATAGCCATTTGCCTGACGCGACAAAAATTTTAGTGATGACGGATGAAATAGTAGCGAAGCTGCATCTTGGAAAAGTGTTGTCTGTTCTGGACCATTTGAATCCGGCTGTTTTTATTGCCCCTGGTGGTGAAAAGGCAAAAACCTTTGATGTGTATTATGATGCCCTTACCGCCGGCTTAGAAAACCGCCTTGACCGAAAATCAGTGATTTTATCACTTGGCGGAGGAGCGGTTGGTGATTTATCTGGGTTTGTTGCGGCTTCTTATATGAGAGGAATCTCTTTTATCCAAGTTCCGACTACTATTTTAGCACATGATAGCGCAGTGGGCGGTAAAGTGGCCATTAACCATCCATTAGGAAAAAACATGATAGGCGCTTTCCATCAGCCTGAAGCTGTCTTTTATGATTTAGCATTGCTGGGCACCCTCCCAGAACAAGAGGTCCGGTCTGGGTTTGCTGAGGTTATTAAGCATGCGCTCATTTATGATCCTGATTTCTATCAATGGCTTCGGACTAATATCCAAGACTTAAACAGTATGGCACTTGGTCAACTGTCGCAGTCGTTAATCAAAGGCATTAAAGTGAAAAATGCATTTGTCAGCCAGGATGAAAGAGAAACGGGGATCCGTGCTTACTTGAATTTTGGCCATACATTGGGGCATGCAATTGAAGCAGAAATGGGGTATGGAAAATTTACACATGGCGAAGCAGTCCTGATTGGGATGATTTTTGCCCTAAAATTAAGCAATGAACTTCTTGATCTTAATTTTGATTTAGAAAATTTTACGGAATGGGCAGCGCGCTTGGGCTATCAAACAAGTCTACCGCCGCAAATCGGTTATGATTCGGTTATAAGCAGAATGAAACAGGATAAAAAGACGGTTGGAGAATCAATTCGTTTTGTCCTGCTTGGCAAGGTGGGACAGCCGGTTCTTAAAGAAATATCCGAGTCTTTGTTATTAGATAAGCTGAAGGCTTTTAAATAAGGGGGATTTCCATGATTAGAGGGGTGAGAGGAGCGACGACGATTTGCAGCAATACAGAAGCTGAGATATTGGCTGCAACTGAAGAGCTTTTAGGGAACATGATTGATGCGAATTGCATACAGCCTGAAGCTGTCGCCTCCGTTTTTATTTCAACTACCGAAGATATCACAGCTGCTTTTCCGGCAAAGGCACTTCGGAATTTTGCTGGCTGGACTTACGTTCCGGTTATGTGCATGAGGGAAATTCCAGTGGAGAACTCAATAAAAAAGTGCATTAGAATAATGCTCCATTTGAATACAAGCTTAACTCAAGCTGAAATCCATCATATATATTTAAACGGGGCAAAGGCCTTAAGACCTGACTTAGACACAAATGGCGCAGTATAATAATATCTGCACAGTACTTTATCAACGGAGTGAGAAAATATGAGATGGAAAGAACAATTGTTAACGTTGACTCCTTATAAGCCGGGGAAGTCAATAGATTCGGTTAAACGCGAATACAACTTAGACAAAATTGTAAAGCTGGCATCCAATGAGAATCCTTTTGGGTCCTCCAAAAAAGTGCTTGAAACACTGCAATCAGCTCCAGCGAGTCTGGCTATTTATCCGGATGGATATGCTACTGCATTAAGAGAGGAATTAGCCGCATTTTTATGTGTGGATCAAGAAGAAATTATTTTAGGAAACGGTTCGGACAATCTCATTCAAATGATTTCAAGGGCATTGCTGCATCCTGGGGCAAGCACCATTATGTCGGAGCATACTTTTTCGCAATACAAGCACAATGCTGTGATTGAAGGAGCGGTTATAAAGGAAATCCCCGATATAAATGGAGAACATGATTTAGATGCCATGCTGGAAGCAATTGATGAGCAGACCAATGTGATCTGGGTTTGCAGTCCAAATAACCCTACAGGTACATATATATTGAAAGAACGCCTTACAGCCTTTTTGGACAAGGTGCCAGAACAGATCCTGGTTGTGCTGGATGAGGCCTATTATGAATATGTAACGGCTGAAGATTATTATGATTCTATCAGCCTGATTCGAAAATATCCAAATTTAATTGTTTTAAGAACGTTTTCGAAAATCTATGGATTAGCTTCGTTACGGGTCGGGTATGGTGTAGCTAACCGGGCCATCATAAAGGCGCTGGAGCCTGCAAGAGAACCGTTTAATGCCAATTCCTTAGGGCAGTTGGCTGCTGCAGCGGCTATCCGTGACCAAGAGTTTGTGCAATTTTGCAGAGACCAAAACAGGCTGGGGTTAGCCCAATATTATGATTTCTGCGAACAAAGGGGCCTAAGCTACTATCCCTCACAAACCAATTTCATACTAATAGATTTACAGGCAGATTCAGATAAAGCCTTCCAATTCTTATTAGAAAGAGGCTATATAGTGCGTTCAGGCAAAGCGCTAGGGTTTCCAACATCAGTAAGAATCACCGTTGGCACCAAAGAACAAAATGAAGGAGTACTCGAAGCTTTATCCGAATTTCTGGATAAAAACTGATTTGGGCGCTTTTCTTATTAGATAGTATAAAAGTTTTAGACTTTGAGAATTGTCTAGCGCAAGCGCCCTAGCGCCTAGTGTCTTTCGCTCTCCGCCCTGCGATAAGTCAACATCGATTCGCCTCCGGCTCATTGTGTTTCCTTTATCTCAGTTGGAGAGCTCCAAGCCATACAGCGCTGACCAGGGCGCTTTCGCTTTTCTTATGGAGGGAGTTTTTTGAGAGGCCGTGTTTTTGTCATTGGATTAGGATTAATCGGCGGTTCACTTGCCCTTTGTATTAAAAAGGAGCATAACGAAGCAGTCATAATCGGTTTTGATGTTAATAGTGAACAAGCAAGACTCGCCAAAATGCTGGGAGTCATTGATGAGGCAGTGGAAACGATTCCGGATGCAGCACTTGATGCGGATTTGATTATTATTTCCGTTCCGGTAAATGAGACCTATGCAATTATTCAATTGCTATCTAATCTTCCTTTGAAGCCTAATGTGATTATTTCAGATACAGGCAGTACAAAGCAAAAAATTGTGCAAGCTGCAGAAAGTTTTAAGCAAAAAGGAATAACGTTTATTGGTGGCCATCCAATGGCTGGTTCTCATAAAAGCGGGATAACCGCTGCCAAAGAAATTTTATTTGAAAATGCCTTTTATTTATTTACCCCGGAACAGCACATTGTGCCGGCGAAAGTAGACCTTTTAAAGCAATGGCTTGTGGGGACTAATGCAAAGTTTTTAACTGTCACACCCGAAACCCACGATTATCTTACAGGTGTGGTCAGCCACTTTCCTCACATAATTGCAGCGTCCATTGTTCAGCAGACGGAGAAACTGTCTAAATCAGAGAGTCTTATTCCACGTCTGGCAGCAGGAGGGTTTCGGGATATTACCCGGATTGCTTCTAGCAGTCCAAAAATGTGGAAGGATATTTTGTTGCAAAACAAGGAGAATTTGATTGGCCTGTTAGACCAATGGCAGGTCGAAATGGATCGGGTAAAACAATTGCTTATAGAGGAACAGGCCGATGAGATTTTTGATTATTTTTATCAGGCTAAACTATTTCGTGACGGCCTGCCTGTCAAGGAAAAAGGAGCTATTCCTGCCTTTTATGATTTATATGTAGATCTGCCAGATTATCCAGGGGTGATTTCAGAGATTACAGGATACCTGGCTAAGGAAAGAATCAGCATTACGAATATCAGGATACTTGAAACCCGCGAGGATATAAATGGAGTATGTGTCATTAGCTTTCAAACCGAGCATGACCGTATCCGGGCGGAACAATGTATTATGTCCCATACTAACTTTGCAACATCAATTGGCATTTAAAAAGGTTAAAGTAAGGTGATGAAATGACGTCATTAAAACTGAAAAACTATAAACATAAGTTAACCGGTGAAATTACAGTACCTGGCGATAAATCAATTTCCCATCGTTCTGTCATGTTTGGTTCCGTTGCCCATGGCGAAACCATCGTTTCAAACTTCCTGCCAGGTGATGATTGTTTAAGTACCATTTCTTGTTTCCGCAAGCTAGGCGTTTCGATTCATGAAGAAAATGACGGGCTTCGCATTATTGGAAAAGGTTTTGAAGGTTTGACAGAACCTAATGAAATATTGGATGTTGGGAATTCGGGAACGACCATTCGATTACTAATGGGGATTTTAGCTGGAAGGCCCTTTTTCTCATCCATTATTGGTGATCACTCCATAGGCAAAAGACCGATGACTCGAGTAACAGAACCGTTATCAAGTATGGGCGCTCGCATTGATGGGCGCAAAAATGCCATGTATACTCCCATTTCCATCCGTGGAGGAAAACTAAACGCGATCGAATACCAGCTCCCTGTAGCCAGCGCTCAGGTGAAATCTGCCATCATCCTCGCGGGTCTTCAAGCAGAAGGTGAAACGGTGATACTCCAACCTGCTCAAACAAGGGATCATACAGAAAGAATGATCCGGCAATTTGGAGGTGAAATCGTTACGGAAGACCGTTTCATAAAAGTAAAGGGCGGCCAAAAACTGAAGGCAGCGACAATTCATGTACCTGGTGATATATCCTCTGCAGCTTTCTTTTTAGCTGCTGGAGCAACAGTCCCTGAAAGCAGCATTGTACTGAAAAATGTTGGTTTAAACCCTACGAGAACCGGTATGATTGAGGTGATGAAACAAATGGGGGCCGAGCTTGAAATTAGGGAATATGAGAACGGATCATTCGAACCAGCCGGAGATATTTATATCAAGTCATCTGTTCTCAAAGGAACCATCATTGAAGGTGATATGATCCCAGCCTTGATTGATGAGATCCCGATTATTGCGTTAATGGCTGCCCAAGCGGACGGTCCGACGGTCATTCGAAATGCGGAAGAATTAAAAGTAAAGGAAACGAACCGAATTGATACCGTTGTCCATGAATTGCAGAAATTGGGTGCGGCCATTGAGGCAACTGACGATGGTATGATTATTCACGGGAAGTCGAAATTACGAGGCGGAACGGTATCAAGCCATGGCGACCATCGAATTGGAATGATGCTGGCGATCGCATCTCTCCTTTGTGAAGGAGAGGTCATCCTGGAGCAGCCAGAGGCCATTTCTGTTTCGTATCCTAACTTTTTTACACACTTAAATCAGTTATTGAGCCAATGAGGCCGACTTTTCTGTCGCCTCTTTTTTTATTTGGGTCACCAGTCATAGTTTAAGGAACATTTGCATAGCTTGTCTTAAAGAAACTAGACAAAAACTTGCGGATGGCCCTTTGAAAGCCAGCGGATCAACGGCAGGGGCGATTGCTGCAGGAGAAAAGGGTGACAGAATGGCTTATATTATTGAAAACGCCCAGATTCTTAAGGACAAGCAGCTCAAAACCGCTTCTTTCTTAATAAAAGAAGACCGAATTGCTTCCATTCAATCCAATTTTAAACGCTTTTCTTTAATGAGAATGAATCTAGAACCATTCATCATGACGCCGCCTTATATCCTGCTCCATTCGAACATCTCTCCAAATGGTACCTTTCAAATGCTGAAACAATTCATAACAGACCATTTCTTAATAAAAGGCTGCACTACTTTTCTTACCTATGTAAAGATAGATTTTGAACATCAACTCCATGCCAGAATAAATGAAATGAAAACAGCTCTAACTAGCAGTCCGATTGATTTCCTGATAGGGGTTAGAATTCCTGTCCGCCTGATTACCCCATCATTTATCCGGAATTGTAAAAAGGAAAAAGTACCTGCTATTTTTGTTGAAATCGATGATCCTAAATCTCTTGTTAACCTGCCTTGGGGATGGATCAGAGAAGCGATGTTCCCATTCAACTGCCCGTTAATTCCAATAATTACTTGTTCCGGCAAGCAGGAAGTCAAAATGGTTTTGTCGAAATGGAAAGAGGTCATGGTGCAAGAAAAAATGCCAGCCGTTTTGGAGGAAATAAATGAAGGTCAGCCGCTTCCAAAGAGCATTTTAAATAAAATCGGCATTTATCCTTTTAAGGCCAGTCTTATGAATGGCACAGAATTAAGCTATAATTTATATATCCGGTCAAATGAAATCGTGAAAGTTGATGAAGCTGATTTATTTCAATATCATAATGATAGACTTACTGTGACAGTTCATCGGGGAAAAATAATCCGCTCTGGAAAACTGGTATCATTTAGGCCGGGATTTGGAGAACATGTAAAGGTGAAAACCCCATCATATTTTTCATTTTAGGGGAAGAGGTATAAACCAATGGATCGAATCAATAAAATTATTAACTTGTTGGAAAACGGCCAACATAAAGCAGCAATTCATGAATATAATGATGTACTACAAAGCGGCAGGCCTGACGAAAAGTTTATGCTTGGTGAAGAATTATTTCATTACGGTTTTTTGGATGAGGCGAAAGCTCTAATTGAGAATCTTTTGGAAACCTACCCTGAAGAGGGAGAACTTCTCGTGTTGTTAGGTGAGATTCTTCTTGAACAGGGTGAGGAAGAGGAAGCCATCCTTGTTTTGGAAAAGATTTCTGCAAACGATGCTTTTTTTGGACAGTCACTGCTGTTATTAGCGGATCTCTATCAGCTTCAAGGGCTGTATGAGGTCAGCGAAGGAAAGCTTCTGAAAGCAAAGGAAATGCTTCCTAATGAAACGATTATTGATTTTGCTTTAGGTGAACTCTATAGTGAACAGGGAGAAATTGTTAAGGCAGTTAATGCATATAAGAATGTTTTGCAGGAGACTGACTGCATTGCCGGTGTCAATGTAAATGCGAGGATGGCTGACTTATTAAGCACATCCGGAGTATTCGAGGATGCCCTTGTCTACTATGAGAAAGCACTCGATGAAGAATTGGAAATCAATACATTATTTGGTTATGCTTTTACGGCTCTTCAGGCAGGATTTAATCAAACTGCCATCGAGAAGTTCACAGAGTTAAAGGAACTGGATCCAGAGTACCATTCACTTTATTTGCCACTTGCATTAGGATATGAACGGGAAGAGGACTTGGAGAATGGCTTAAAGGCAATAAAAGAGGGAATCAAACATGATGAATTTAATAAGGATTTATTTTTCCACGGCGGAAAGATCGCGATGAAATTGGGGCTTACAGAGGAAGCAGAACAATATTTGCGAGAGTCTCTTGTATTGGATTCAGGATTTATCGATGCCGCATTGACGTTAAATAAGCTGTTTTTTCATCAGGAGCGTTACGATGACGTACTTGACCTCATCTCCAGCCTTAACCTGCTAGAGGAACAGGAGCCCCGGCTGTTATGGGATTCGGCCTTTGCTCTCGATAAGCTTGAGCGATATTCTGAAGCATTAGACAAATATGAAGGTGCATATACTTTCTTTAAAAATAATGAGGATTTTTTACAGGATTATGGATATTTTTTAATTGAGGAAGGAAAAACGGCCCATGCTGCCGAAATTTTTAAACAGCTGCTATTATTAGATCCAACTAATTCAGAATATATGGATGTACTAAACCGCCTTACCGAGAATAAATAAGCGCAAATTGCAGAGGAGGGAAATGATCATGGCAACCCCTGTTTCTGTCAACGAGAAAAAGGACTTTATTCGCTGGTTTTTAAATCATTATCAATTAAAAAGAAGAGAGTGCGTGTGGATTCTAAATTATTTAATGAGCCACGATTCTCTAATGGAGAAGGTACATTTTGTAGAGCAAGCCCAATATTGTCCCCGCGGTTTAATTATGTCAACCCATTGTGTTGATAAAGTGCCGTTTCGCTTTTATAAGGAAAATGTCATGACAACAGATGCAGAGAAATCATTTCATGATATTCGCCTTAATAGGGATGAAGATATATATATTCAACTGAATTTTCATGCCTCCAATCAGGCTCATCAATACGCTGCCGTGTTAGAAGAGAATCCTTATGTCCCAAAACATCTTCAAGTCAATGAGAAGGATGGAATGATTGCGGAGCAGCTCCTTCAAAGCAGCATTGAACGTTTTCAGCGGGAGAAGCTTCTGAAACTCATCGACGAAGCTTTAGATAAGCAAGACAGGCAGGCGTTCAAAATTCTGACTGAACAATTAAATAAACTGCCAAGATCCACTGAATCGGGAAGCTTGCATTAAGCAAAGCTTCCTTTCTTTTTTAAAAGCCATTCTGGAGGTTATGACTTTATCTTTTTTTGAAAAATGGGATAATAAATAGTATAGTGTTAGTAAGCTAAAAAGGTTGGTGCTAGTAATGAAATGGATCCCAAAGGATGTTCAAACATACTTGTCTGCAAAGGAATACATCGATACAGCTGTCGTGCCATTATATTCCATCTCCATGGAAGCTGAGATGAAACAGTCAGCAGAATCGGCAGAATTTATTGCATTATTGGCTGCTCAAGTAGAAAGGCAGTTTGCGGGAAGACTTGTTTTGCTGCCTCCTTTTACATATTTAAAAAGGGAATCAAGCGAGAAAACAGGAGGGGATTTAAAAAATTGGGAAAGCACTCTCTTGGACGCTGAATTTAAGCACGTTTTCTATTTAACGGCAGATGCCGAGTGGAGACGAATGGAGGACCAGTATGAAGGGTCATTTATTTGGCTGCCGTCTATACCGCTTGAAAGCATGAGTGATGGACAAAAAATAACACTGGTTGACAGCCAGGTCAATCAACTGCTGCCTCTTTTTACCCAAAAGTGGCATGAAAATCAGGGAAACTCTTGATATCGATTATTTTTTGAAATAGTATGATATTGACCTTCAATGAAGATTGAAGTATCATTGTTATGTCCTAGTTTTATATGTATTTATTATGTCCATTGGACTTACTTCGCGAATAGGGGGGGATAAGCATGAGTAAGGAGCGAGTTTCAAGACGACAATTCTTAAGCTACACGTTAACAGGTGTAGGCGGTTTCATGGCAGCCGGAATGTTAATGCCAATGGTTAGATTTGCGGTTGATCCTGTTTTAAAGGCTGAAGATGCAGGGGATTTTATTGCAACTACACAAAAAGTTGCGGATTTAACAGACGAGCCGGTACGGGTTGACTTTACCTTCAAACAGAAGGATGCTTGGTATGAGTCAGATGTTACACAATCAGCATGGGTTTATAAGGATGATTCAGGGAAAATTGTTGCCCTGTCGCCAGTTTGTAAACATTTAGGCTGTACAGTTAACTGGAATTCTAACGAGGAACACCCTAACCAATTCTTCTGTCCATGCCATTATGGCCGTTATGAAAAGGACGGTACCAACATACCTGGCACACCGCCATTAGCACCACTTGATGTATATCCGTACAAAGAAAAAGATGGATACCTATACTTAGGAAAAGCCGAACCACGGAAAGGGGCGTAATCATGTTAAACAAAATTTACGATTGGGTAGATGAACGTTTAGATATTACGCCGATGTGGCGCGATATTGCTGACCATGAAGTACCGGAGCATGTAAACCCTGCACATCATTTTTCCGCATTTGTTTATTGCTTTGGGGGTCTTACGTTCTTTGTAACTGTTATTCAAATTCTTTCTGGCATGTTTTTAACGATGTATTATGTGCCAGATATTAAAAACGCATGGGAATCTGTTTTTTATTTGCAAAATGAAGTGGCATTTGGACAAATCGTCCGTGGAATGCATCACTGGGGAGCAAGTTTAGTCATTGTCATGATGTTCTTACATACATTGCGGGTCTTTTTCCAAGGTGCATACAAAAAACCTCGTGAATTAAACTGGATCGTTGGGGTACTGATTTTCTTCGTCATGATGGGTCTAGGATTAACGGGGTATTTGCTTCCATGGGATATGAAGGCGTTATTTGCGACGAAAGTAACCCTTCAAATTGTGGACTCAGTACCATTCATAGGGCCATACCTTAAAACCTTAATGGCTGGTCATGAAACGATTGTTGGGGCTCAAACATTGTCTCGTTTCTTTGCAATCCACGTATTCTTCCTGCCTGCCGTGCTCTTTGCATTAATGGCTGCACACTTTGTCATGATTCGCAGACAAGGTATTTCAGGACCACTATGATCTGAATTAAATGAGATGAAATCATTTCTATTTTCTACGGAAAAAGGAGGGGGATTGCTCAATGCATCGCGGTAAAGGTATGAAGTTTGTCGGCGACTCACGCGTGGTAGCGCCCGAAATGCGGACGCCGAAACTTCCAAAAGATTACTCTGAATACCCAGGCAAAACCGAAGCGTTCTGGCCTAACTTTCTATTGAAAGAATGGATGGTAGGAGCCGTTTTTCTAGTTGGTTTCCTTTGTTTAACCGTTGCTCACCCAGCACCGCTTGAAAGGATAGCCGACCCGACTGATACAGGGTACATACCAATGCCAGACTGGTATTTCTTATTCTTGTACCAACTTTTAAAATATTCATATGCTTCTGGTCCATATACAGTTATCGGTGCCATGGTGATTCCTGGACTTGCGTTTGGGGGATTAGTGTTAGCTCCGTTTATTGATAACGGTCCAGAGCGCCGTCCAAGCAAACGCCCATTAGCTACAGGATTTATGCTATTGGCATTAGCAGCCATAACTTTTTTAACTTGGCAGTCTGTTGCAACGCACGACTGGGAAGCTGCAGAACGTCAAGGGAAGATTGTTGCTAAAGTAGATATCGATAAAACTGCAGAGGGTTATCAAATTGCCAAGGATAATACATGTCTTACCTGTCATGGTGAAAACCTCACAGGCGGGGCCCTTGCACCTGCACTTACCGGTTCAGGGGTAACGGCTGAAGATGTTACAAAAATTGCAAAAGAAGGTAAAGGCAAAATGCCTGCCGGCGTCTTTAAAGGTGATGATGAACAGCTTAAGAAGCTGGCGGAATTCATTGCCGATGTTGCAAAAAAATAGAACGGAAAAAGCTGAGGGTATCCTCAGCTTTTTTCATATCAGTTAGATAGTCAAGGAGAGGGGTCTATTTGTGCGCTGGATTTATCCGATCTTGGGGAATCGATCAATACTTTTTCTTTTATTTCTAGTCAATGTGGCTGGAACGATTTATGGCTATTATTGGTATGGGTATCAATTAAAACAAACTCCGGATATTTTTCTGGCTTTTGTTCCAGATAGTCCAACAGCGAGTCTATTTTTTGTTTTTGTACTGTTGGCATTTTTATTTAAAAAGAATTGGCCGCTGATCGAAGCTTTAGCCATTGTTACCTTATTTAAGTATGGCATTTGGGCCGTTGTGATGAATTTCCTTGTATTCATTGTCCAAGGGGAATTGGATTGGACTGGCTATATGTTAATTGGCTCCCACTTTGCAATGGCTGTGCAAGGTGTTTTGTATTCCCCTTTTTATCGTATGAAAGCTTGGCATTTAATTGCAGCAGCGATTTGGACCCTGCATAATGATGTCATTGATTATGTGTTCTTTATGATGCCAAATTATCACATGCTTGATCAATACATGCCGCAAATCGGCTACTTTACATTTTGGCTTTCGATTGTGTCTATTGGCATAGCCTATTATTTCTGCATTCGGGCCAATCGGTTTAAATTAGAAATAAAATAATCATGGTCTATCCTTGTCCAACCCTTCATACATTTATAGAAATGAAAGGGGGGACAAGATGTGAAAATGAAGTGGTTCCTTTTATTTGCCATTTTTTTTGCCATTATTCCTATGTCTGTCTCGGCTGAGCCTGAATCGCCAATGGACAAGTTAGATGACATCTCGGATGAAGCTCTGCAAATGGTAAAGTTTCATAGATATGAAGATGCCAAGAGGATGCTTGACTATTTTTCCAATCAGTTTGAAAGTCTTTCCGTTAATGCGCAGCCATTAACAATGGATGAGGTAAGGATTATTAACAGCTCACGTGATGAGGCGATGGAAGCCGCCCTCAGTCCGGATATGGGTCATGAAGAGCGAATCAATAAACTGACTAAGTTCCGCCTTGTCATTGATGCTATTGCAACAAGCAGCCAGCCGTTATGGACGGAAATGGAGGATTCAGTCAGAACAGCGTTCAACCAGGCAAGGGAAGCGGCAGCCAATGGCGATTCAGCTGATTTTCACTCGAATTTCAATACATTTCTATCCCTATATAATGTGATCTATCCTAGTATGAAAATTGATGTGCCGGCAGAAAATATACAAAGATTAGATGCTCGCATTAAATTCATTGATGAATATCGTTCCCAAATTATCCACGATCCAGAAGGGCAGCAGGAGCTTGATAAACTTGATGCTGATTTAAAAAAGCTATTCACCAATATTGAAGATGATGATGCGGACCCATCATTATGGTGGGTAATTATTTCAACGGGGAGCATTATTATCATGACTTTATCTTATGTTGGCTGGAGAAAGTATCAAGGGGAGAGGGACCTCAAAAAAGACCGCTCACGGGAGCATAAAGATTGACGCATCTAATCAGCTTTACTAAAATTTATTTCATTAGAGCTGATTAGGAGGTATCGTATGTACTATCTTCTTTATTTCATCATCATTGCGCTCATTCCTATTTGGGCTCAAATGAAAGTAAAAGGTACCTACGCAAAGTATTCCAGGGTTAATTCTGCCGGACTTCGTCGAGGTGCCGATGCAGCAAGAGAGATCCTAAATGCAAATGGCCTGTATCATGTTGGTGTTGAAGAAGTGAGAGGATATTTAAGCGACCATTATGACCCGCGTACTAAAACAGTCCGTTTATCTTCGCAAAATTATCACAGTACATCCATCGCAGCAGCAGCAATCGCTGCCCATGAATGTGGACATGCCATCCAAGACTCTGAAAGCTATGCTTTTTTAAGGTTCCGCCACGCATTAGTGCCAGTTGCGAATATTGGTTCGAATCTCTCATGGATTCTGATTATGATTGGTATATTTGCTCAATTGTCAGGTATGCTATTGTTGGGAATCATTTTCATGGCCGCTGCGGTACTATTCCAAATTGTGACCTTGCCGGTTGAGTTTAATGCATCAAATCGGGCGATGAATCAAGTGGTCTCACTCGGACTCATTGATCAAAGAGAAAGGACAGAAGCGAAAAAGGTTTTAAACGCAGCAGCTCTTACCTATGTTGCTGCCGCAGCTGTCGCTGTACTCGAACTGCTGAGACTGCTATTGATATTTACTGGCATGAATAGAAATGAAGATTAAAAAAGCAATGTCTATGACATTGCTTTTTTAATCGATTATCGGCATTTTGTTTTCATCTAGTGTAAAGCCTTCACCGTGTACATCGTTTACCACCGATATTGAGACAAATGCATGAGGATCCACGGTGGTGATCAGGTTTTTTAAGCGGATTATTTCGCTTTTCCCGACAACACAATATAAGATATCTCGTTCATTTTTCGTGTATACCCCATATCCCCTAAGTGCTGTTACACCTCGTCCCATTTCTTGCAATATTTTATCAGCTATTTGATCATTTTTTTCGGAAATAATCATGGCTCCCCGGGCAGAGTAAGCCCCCTCTTGGATAAAGTCAATCACTCTAGCACTGACGAATACGGCAACGAGTGTATACATTGCTTGTTTGTAGTTTAGGTAGGTCATTAAAGAAAGGGCAATGACACAAGCATCAAACAAAAACATAGTCTTTCCCATATTCCAGCCGGCATACTTTTGCACAAGCCTGGCGATTATATCGACTCCCCCAGTTGTGCCGCCATAACGAAAGATTATCCCCAATCCAATTCCGGTAAATACACCAGCAAATAGGGCAGCAAGTGTTAAATCATTCTCAAGAGGCATTTCAATGGTGATCCGCTGAAAGACCCAAAGAAACATAGAGACGCCGACTGTTCCTAAAATGGTATATAAAAAAGCATTCCGGCCTAATGATTTCCAGCCAATAAAAAAGAGAGGAATATTCAATAAGAGGTTCGTATAGGACGGGTCCCAATGAAACAAAAAATAAAGCAGCAAGGTAATTCCCGTAAAGCCGCCTTCAGCCAATTTATTCTGCATATTAAAATTTACGAGGCCAAAAGCCATAATAGCTGATCCTAACAGGATAAAAAGTATATTTTTCACTTTGAGTCCATAAATCATTTTCTTTCCCCCTCTTCCATGTTTTTCCCTTAATGGCGGTTTTTATTATATCGAAATAACTGGGTTACCGCAATCAGGCATAAAAGCAGTTTGGAAAAACGAAAACATTTGTAAATCAGCGTTAATTTAGCTAACATGATTATAGACTCAACTAATAATAGCGGGGTGAACAATGTTGTCGGATGGCAAATCCATGAAAGAGCTACAAAAAGAAGTTGATACATACATAAGTCAATTTAAAGAGGGCTATTTTAGCCCGCTTGCGATGCTGGCAAGGCTGACAGAGGAGCTGGGTGAACTGGCTAGGGAAATAAATCATTATTATGGAGAAAAGCCTAAAAAGGATACCGAGACGAAAAAGGAAATAGATGAAGAACTAGGGGACATGTTGTTTGTCCTGATCTGTTTAGCCAATTCGTTAAATATTGATTTAGAACAGGCCCACGATGCTGTCATGGAGAAATTTAATACAAGGGATAAAAATCGTTGGACAAGAATAGAGCAGGGGAGTAATGGTAATGAGTGATACAATTAAAGTGATAATTGCGGGTCCTCGTGGACGAATGGGACGCGAGGCAGTCAAAATGGTAACGAGTACAGGACATTTTAAGCTGACTGCTGTCATTGACCATAAAAATGATGGAATGATGCTAAGTGATATAGATGGATTTCAAACCATTCCAAATGTCCCTGTATACTCGGATATTAGAAAATGTCTAGAAACGGAACAAGCGGATGTATTAATTGAATTGACGACTCCAGAAGCAGGAATGGACCATACATTGGCTGCTTTGGAGCATAATGTTCGGCCTGTTGTGGGAACAACAGGGTTTACAAAGGAAGACCTGGCACAATTGGAACGAATCTGCCAGGAAAAAGATCTGGGCTGCATTATTGCTCCCAATTTTGCCATTGGTGCCGTATTGATGATGAAATTCGCCCAAATGGCGGCCAAATACTTTGATAATATCGAAATTATTGAGCTCCACCATGACAAAAAATTGGATGCTCCTTCTGGCACAGCCGTTAAAACTGCCCAGATGATTTCATCTGTCAGAGAACCAAAAAAACAAGGACATCCCAGCGAAAAGGAAACCATTCAAGGTGCCCGTGGTGCAGAGTACGATGGGATGCACATTCATTCCGTTCGTTTGCCAGGATTAATTGCCCATCAGGAGGTTTTATTTGGCGCAGATGGACAAACCGTGACGATTCGTCATGATTCTTATGACCGCAGTTCTTTTATGTCTGGTGTAAAGGTAGCAGTTGAAACCATAATGCAGCAAAACAAGTTTGTTTATGGCCTAGAGAATATTTTAGATTAGGAGAATAACTATGAACATTGCCTTAATTGCCCATGATAAAAAGAAAGATGATTTAGTGCAGTTTGCGACAGCCTATCAGTTCACATTCGCTAAACATCATTTATTTGCTACCGGAACAACAGGAATGAGGATCCAGGAGGCAACTGGACTTTCGATTACCCGGTTTCAGTCAGGCCCGCTTGGTGGAGATCAGCAGATTGGCGCCATGATCGCTGAAAACAATATGGATGCTGTTTTCTTTTTCCGTGACCCATTAACCGCCCAGCCGCACGAACCGGATATTACGGCTCTTGTCCGTTTATGTGACGTATATTCTGTCCCGCTTGCGACGAATATGGGAACAGCAGAATTATTAATCAGAGGAATCGATGAAGGCTTATTGGATTGGCGGAAAATTGTAAATGAAGAAAGTGATGACAATGAATAAAACATTAGACATTCTTGCTTTTGGCGCCCATGCTGATGATGTTGAGATAGGCATGGGAGGCACGATTGCCAAATTAGTTTCAGAAGGAAAGCAAATTGGCATTTGTGATTTAACAAATGCCGACCTCTCTTCAAATGGAACGGTGGCACTTCGAAAACAAGAAGCTGACAGGTCGGCTGAAATTTTGGGTGTGGCGTATCGAACCTCACTTGGTTTCCCTGATAGAGGATTATATATGCACGAAGAATACATAAATAAAATCGCAGATGTGATTCGAACATACAAGCCGAAGCTTGTCTTTGCGCCATATTTTGAAGACCGCCATCCGGACCATGGGAATTGTGCACGTCTAGTGGAAGAAGCGGTTTTTTCTGCCGGTATCAAAAAATACCAGACCAAACAGGCGAACCAGCCGCACAAGGCAGACAGAATGTATTTCTATATGATAAACGGTTTTCATCGGCCGGACTTTGCTGTCGATATTTCACCTTTCATCGAAAAAAAATTATCCGCATTGCGCGCTTATGAAAGTCAATTTGTGAGGTCAGATGATAGCTTTGATACACCGCTTGTCAATGGTTATATTGAAACAGTGGAAGCAAGAGAAAGAATGTTTGGCAAGCAGGCGGGCGTCACTTATGCGGAAGGCTTTAAAACAAAAATGCCGATCCTGCTGCACCGTGATTTAATAGGAGATTAATGTATGAAAAAACTAAAAATTGGCATCACCTGTTATCCCACTGTAGGGGGATCAGGTGTTGTCGCAACAGAATTAGGCAAAATGCTTGCGGAAAAAGGCCATGAAATTCACTTTATTTCATCAAGTGTTCCGTTTCGTTTAAACCGGATCTACCACAATATTTATTACCATCAGGTGGAGGTCAATCAATATTCCCTTTTCCAGTATCCGCCTTATGACATTGCCTTGGCCAGTAAAATGGCCGAAGTGGCAAATAGGGAAAAGCTGGATTTGTTTCATGTTCATTATGCAATTCCGCATGCTGTTTGTGCGATTTTGGCCAAGCAAATGTTAGGCAGGGACATTAAAATCATCACCACATTGCATGGTACCGATATAACGGTGCTGGGGTCAGACCCCTCCCTTTCAGATGCCATAAAATTTGGCATTGAAAAATCTGACGCAGTTACAGCTGTGTCCCAAGCATTGGTGGATCAGACGCACGAACTCATTCATCCTGATAAACAAATTCAAACCGTCTATAACTTTATTGATGAGCGGATTTATCATAAAAGCGACGCACAGCATTTAAAAACGGAGTTTGGAATAAGTGATGAGGAAAAAGTCATCATCCATGTATCCAATTTTCGAGGGGTAAAGCGGGTTCAAGACGTAGTAAAAGTTTTTGCGAACATTGCAGCGGCAATGCCGGCAAAACTGCTCTTAGTCGGTGATGGGCCGGAAATGTCTCTTGTAACAAAACTCGTCACCAAGCTTGCTATTGAAGACCAAGTTATTTTTCTGGGAAAGCAGGAGAATCTTGATGAATTGTATTCCATTAGCGATTTGATGCTATTATTATCAGAAAAGGAAAGCTTTGGACTTGTTGCATTAGAGGCGATGGCTTGCGGAGTTCCCTGTCTTGGCACAAATGTCGGAGGCATTCCCGAAGTGATTGAACATGGGGTAACTGGTTATATTTGTGAAGTTGGCGACGTGTCAGACATCTCACAAAAGGGAATAGAGCTATTGAAAGATGAGAGGCTTCATCAACAATTTTCTCAAGCAGCGCCAACACTCGCTAGGACGAAATTTAACATGAAAAAAATTGTAGAACAGTATGAAGCGATCTACTACAATCTATTGGCAAGGTGATTGGCATGAACGAACCCTTCCTTTCAGCTGTACCCATTATAAAGAAACTCGAGGATGCCGGATTTGAAGCCTATTTTGTAGGAGGCTCCGTCCGGGATTATCTGCTTGGCAAGCAAATTAGTGACGTAGACATTGCTACGTCAGCCGTCCCAGATGAAGTTAAAACTATATTCACTAAAACAGTAGATATTGGGATTGAACATGGAACGGTTCTCGTACTTTACCATGGAAATTCGTATGAAATAACCACCTTCCGGACAGAAGGGGAATATCAGGATTATCGAAGGCCAAAAGAAGTGGCCTTCATTCGCAGCCTGACGGAAGATTTGAAGCGGCGGGACTTTACCATGAATGCCATCGCCATGGATCGGAATGGCAGGGTAATCGACCCGTTTAATGGACAGCTGGCCATCAAAAATAAGCTGATTGAAACTGTAGGGCCGGCACATGACCGATTCCATGAGGACGCATTGCGCATGATGAGGGCTGTCCGCTTTGCAAGCCAGCTGTCATTTCAAATTGAACCAGAAACATTAAAAGCATTATCCATTCTCAATCATCTGCTTGCCAACATTGCAGTGGAACGAAAACGGGCAGAGTTTGAAAAACTGCTAATGGGTGAAAACCGAAAAAATGCCTTAAGCCTATTATTAGAAACCAACCTTCATCTGTTTTTGCCTGGATTGGGAAAACACACAAAAAAGATTGCAGATATGCTCGGATTTTCTTGTGAACATCTAGGCAGAATTGAAATGTGGTGCCTGCTTTTGTATTGCCTTGAAGTTTATGAGGTGGATACCGAAGCCTTTTTACGGGAATGGCGGCTGCCTCTTAAGGATATAAAAGCAATCAAAGATCGCTTATATTTCACCAGACAAAGGCTTGTCCAGGAATGGTCCACCCATCAGTTATATATGGCGGGATACGACACGATTCAATCTGTAGAAAAGCTCACATTCGTAATAAATGGCAGTCAAGGCAAGAATACAGTTCAGCATTGGTTAAAGCTTTACGAAAAACTTCCCATTAAGTCGAGGACTGATTTGGATGTAACTGGAAGCGATGTGATCGAGTGGTCTGGTCGAAGAGGCGGGCCATGGCTCAAACAAACGCTTTTGCAAATTGAAAAGGCAGTTTTGGAAGGTGAAGTAGTCAACGAAAAACCTAAAATTAAGGAGTGGCTGAAGACGTGCAGTCAGAATTAAGAAAGAAACTGCTGGATGCCTTTACACAGGCAGGAGAACAGTTTCTTTCCGGACAGCATTTAGCCGAAGTCATCGGCTGTTCAAGAACTGCTGTTTGGAAGCATATAGAAGAACTTAGAAAAGAGGGTTTTGAATTAGAGGCCGTACGTAAAAAAGGTTATCGAATTTTAAAAACTCCGGATAAAATGACAGCAGATGAAATACGCCTTGGACTTACGACCCAATTTATTGGGAAAAACATTCACTATCAAGAAAGCGTGGACTCCACCCAATTGATTGCCCACAAGCTCACTGCCGAAAATGCCCCTGAAGGCACAGTCGTCATTGCGGAGGAGCAGCTTTCAGGCAAGGGCAGATTGAATCGAAAATGGCATTCGCCTAAATATACCGGCATCTGGATGAGCTTGATTCTTCGGCCGAATATTCCGCCCACCAAAGCTCCTCAGTTAACCCTGCTGACTGCTGTTGCGATTGTGCAGGCTATCGAAGAGATGTCTGGCTTAACACCGGAAATCAAATGGCCGAATGATATCTTGCTGAATGGCAAAAAAGTGACGGGAATCCTGACAGAGCTGCAAGCCGAGGCGGACCGCATTCACTCCATTATTGTTGGAATAGGCTTGAATGTTAACCAAAAACAGGAAGACTTTCCTGCTGAATTGCATGGCATTGCTAGTTCGCTCTACATTGAGTCTGGCAGCCTGACTTCTCGTTCGGCATTGATAAGAAGTATTTTTTCCCATTTTGAAAAACTATATATACTTTATCTTAAAGAAGGGTTTTATCCGATTAAGATTTTATGGGAAGGGTATGCCATCAGTATTGGCAGGGTAATAAAAGCGAGGACCCTCACCAATGTCATCGAAGGAAAAGCCTTAGGCATAACCGATGAAGGAGTGCTGATGCTGGAGGATAAAGCTGGCTCCATTCATCATGTTTACTCAGCTGACATTGAACTGCAGTAAAAATAATATCTTGATGGAATTTTGTAAATTTTGTATAATTTGTTTGGGCAGTATCGATAGAACTGCACCTTATTTAGAACTGCTAAAATGAAATAGGTTTCTGCCTAGATCCGAAATACGGACCGGGACAGAGGGATGGAACACGCAAAGAACACTTAGGGATCCTCTGCCTTCAGAAGGATCCTTTTTGTTTATTCTTTTTGTCGTTTTGTCACCTCTCCCCAATTTAATGAGGAGGGAATGAAAATGAAGCAAACAACTGATTTTCTTAAAATGAAGCAAAACAACGAAAAAATAGTGATGTTGACGGCATATGATTATCCGTCTGCTAAACAAGCTGAACAGGGCGGAGTCGATATGATTTTAGTCGGTGACTCGCTTGGAATGGTAGTCCTTGGCTATGATTCTACTATTCCTGTGACGCTTGATGATATGATCCATCATACCAAGGCTGTGAAACGAGGGGCAAAAGACACGTTTATCGTGACCGATATGCCATTTTTATCCTACCATTTATCTGTAAGGGATACATTAATCGCCGCCGGACGGATCGTGCAGGAATCAGGGGCGCATGCAGTGAAGCTGGAAGGCGCAGATGAAGTAATTGAAAAAATATCTGCCCTGACAAATGCTGGTATACCTGTTTGCTCCCATTTAGGGCTGACCCCGCAATCGGTAGGTGTTCTGGGAGGCTATAAAGTGCAAGGCAAAGATGCCCAAGCTGCGAGAAAATTACTGGAAGATGCGAAAAAATGCGAACAAGCGGGCGCCTTTGCTATTGTCTTGGAATGTGTACCTAAACAGCTGGCAGAGGAAGCGGCCAAGTTATTGGACATACCGGTTATCGGAATTGGAGCAGGTGTCAATGTGGATGGGCAAGTACTTGTATATCATGATATCTTAGGCTATGGTGTGGAAAGAGTGCCGAAATTTGTCAAGCAATACCATTCTGTCAACACTTTTATGATTGAATCAATCCAGGCCTACGCCTCGGAAGTAAGGAATCAGCAATTCCCGGAAGATAAGCATTCCTATACGATGAAGGAACATGAGCTTAACGGACTCTATGGGGGTAAATCATGAAAGTTGTGACAGAAATTAGGGCGATGCAGGCTGAAATGATTCATCAGAAGAAGAAAGGGAAATCGATTGGTTTTGTGCCTACGATGGGGTATCTGCATGAAGGTCATTTGACACTTGTAAGAAATGCCCGGAAAGAAAACGATATTGTGGTCATGAGCATCTTTGTCAATCCGCTGCAATTTGGGCCGACTGAGGATTTTGCTGAATATCCCCGTGATTTTGACCGGGACTGTGCCTTGGCTGAAAGTGAGAAAGTCGACTATTTGTTTTATCCGTCAGTTGCCGAAATGTATCCAAATGAGCCGGCAGTCACGGTCTCAGTCAAGGACCGTTCAGACGTTTTGTGCGGCAAATCACGGCCGGGGCACTTTGACGGGGTGGCTACCGTCATTACCAAGCTGTTTCATATCGTGATGCCAGAGCGTGCTTATTTTGGAAAAAAAGATGCGCAGCAGGTCGCCGTACTTGAAGGGTTAGTCTCAGATTTTAATTTTCCAGTTGAACTAGTTGCCGTCGATATTGTCAGAGAACAGGATGGGCTGGCCAAAAGCTCACGGAATGTGAATCTTCTGCCTGATGAAAGGCAGGAAGCACCCATTCTTTACAAAAGCTTGCAGGCAGCGCATCAGGCAATCAACGAAGGGGAACGGAATCCAAGCTCATTGATTCAGTTAATCGATGACATGATTACAAACCAATCAAGCGGAAAAATAGATTACATTGGACTATTATCGTATCCACAATTAAAACCATTGGAAGAACTCACTGGCAGGATTATTATTGCCCTTGCAGTAAAATTTTCTAAGGTCCGTTTAATTGATAATGTGATAATCGATATAGACTAGCAAGGGAGGATTCGAAATGTTTCGCACCATGATGAATGCCAAAATCCATCGAGCAATAGTGACTGAAGCGAATTTAAACTATGTTGGCAGCATTACGATTGATGAAGATTTATTAGACGCAGTGGGTATGATTGCCAATGAAAAAGTGCAAATTGTTAATAACAATAATGGTGCCAGATTGGAGACCTATATTATTCCAGGTGAAAGGGGAAGCGGGGTTGTTTGTTTAAATGGCGCTGCAGCAAGGCTCGTGCAGCCTGGAGATGTAGTCATTATTATTTCCTACATCATGGTTCCAGAGGAAAAGCTATCCACCCATAAGCCGAAGGTAGCCATTATGGATGAACGTAACAAAATTAAAGAACTCATCAATGCTGAACCTGCTCTTACCATCATGTGAAAAATCCCCTCTTGCAGGGGATTTTTCTTTTTTGCAAGACTTTATTATAATGGTTAAGTGAAAGTGGCTGCCGCTGGCAGTATAATCATTGTTAGGGCAGCTGTTTAAGGAACGCGAAGTTTTGGGGTGTTAATTGAAATGTTAAATAAATTTGTGGTCGTCGACCTTGAAACGACTGGGAACTTGCCGAAAAAGGGTGACAAAATTATTCAGTTTGCAGCAGTGGTTATTGAAAATGGCCAAATCACTGAAAAGTTTTCGTCCCTTGTCAATCCCCAAAAGTCCATTCCTCCTTTTATCGAGGAATTAACTGGAATAGACGATGAAATGGTGAAGGATGCCCCATTTTTTACGGAAATAGCCGATAAAGTAAATGCGTTATTAGAAGATGCTTATTTTGTTGCACATAATGTTCTGTTTGACTTATCGTTCCTTCAAGAGGAACTGATTCAGTCAGGCTTTGGGGGATTTTATGGTTCTGTTCTTGATACAGTAGAGATGGCCAGAATTCTATACCCTACTGCCGATAGTTATAAACTATCTGATCTGGCTGAAAGGGAGAAACTTGAGCATGATCATCCGCATCAGGCTGACAGTGATGCTGAAGTTACGGCTGAACTGTTTCTTCTGTTTCTTAAACGATTGGCAAAACTACCAGCTGTGACGCTCAGGAAGCTTCTGCCGCTTTCTGGAGGGCTTAAAAGCGACTTGCAGCAGCTGCTTGATGAACTCCTGTCAGAAATAGAAAATCAGAAAGAACCATTAGATGAGTCCGTAGAAATATATAATGGATTAGCTTTAAGGAAACCACATGAGGAAACAGGTTCAAATGAAAATAAAAACGTGTTCGCTTATCCTGCCGATGATACTGAAAAGCTAGAAGTGCTCAGGAAGGGAAATAGAACGTACACAAAAAGAACCGGCCAATTTGAGATGATGGATGCTGTTTATATGTCCTTTCAAACGAAGACACATTCGCTAATTGAAGCTGGCACTGGAATCGGAAAGTCGCTGGGATATCTGCTGCCGATAGCCTATTTTTCCAAACAGCATCATAAACCTATTGTTGTTAGTACACAAACTACACAATTGCAGGAACAAATTTTAAAAAGGGACATCCCTGAATTAAATAAAATGCTGCCATTTCAGGTTAAGGCTGTATTGCTGAAAGGAAAAAGCCATTATCTAAGTTTAGAGAAGTTTTTTCTGACTTTGCAGGATGAAAATGATAACTACGATACCACTTTGACTAAGATGCAAATTCTCATATGGCTGCTTGAGACGGAGACAGGTGACAAGGATGAATTAAATCTGTCAAGCGGAGGGCTGCTTTTCTGGAATAAAATTAAAAATGAGGCCCCTGTTTTCCCTCAGAATCACCTATGGAATGACCGAGACTTTTATAAGCAGGCAAAAGCAAAGGCAGAGTCGTCAGATATCATTATTACAAATCATTCATTATTATTAAGTGATATAAAAGACGAAGGCACAATTCTGCCAAAGTATGATTTTGCCATCATTGATGAAGGGCATCATCTTGAAAAAACTGCAGCCCAATTTTTTGGGCATTCGCTCGATTATTTTTCCACTCGGCTGCTGTTAGGGCAATTCGGCCAGTATGAACAGGGACAATTGTTTTATAAACTGGAAAAACTGCTTGAAGCATTTCCTGATTCACATTCGGAATTAGGGCATACATCTCAAGTAAATGAAATTGTGACACAGGCAGTCTATGAAGTCGATGATTTCTTTAAACTGGTTGGCATTTTTGCCAAGTCCAAACAAGTAGATTCAAGCAGTTCTTTTCGGACCAAAATCCGCTTTTCTTATACAGACAAGAGCAAGCAAAGCAAAGCTCTCGTTCACAGTGCTGAGCGGCTGGCATTTTCATTATCTGATCTTCAAGCGGCAGTTGAAGCACGGGTGGAATGGTTAAAAGATCAGCAAAAGGCTTATACGGACGAAGATGAAACGATCATAACTGACCTTCTGACATGGTTAAATGAGTTAATAAACTTGAAAAACACGGTAAAAAGTTGTTTTATGAAGGCCACTGATGATGTGAAATGGGTTGAGATAGATTTTCGCTCTCCTCAAAATGTAACAGCTTTTATGGCCCAGCCTGCTTCGGTTGCAGGTACAATGCAAGAAAAGTTTTTTTCTGTGAAGCAAGGAATTGTCATCACCTCAGCCACGTTAACAGTCAATCACTCTTTTACCTATGTTATGAAAGAATTAGGACTTGACCCTATCGGAGTCCAGCAGCTGGTGATCCCGTCACCCTTTGAATATAAAGACCAAGTACAGATGTTAATCCCGAGTGACCTTCCTGAAGTTAATGCGGTATCTTTAGATGAGTATGTGATTGCAATATCGGAACAGATCATCAGCTTAGCGGAAGCCACTAATGGAAGAATGCTGATCCTTTTTACAGCTTATGATATGTTAAAGAAAACATATGAATTAATCCGGGAAAGCGGTTTTCTGGAGGATTATGTTCTGATTGCTCAAGGAATTACTGGAGGCAGCCGGATGCGGCTTACAAGAAGCTTCCAGAGGTTTGAAAAGGCGCTTCTTTTCGGTACGGGCAGCTTTTGGGAAGGAGTGGATATTCCCGGGGAAGATTTATCCTGTTTAGTGATTGTCAGGCTCCCGTTTAGTCCGCCGGAAGAACCCATTACACAAGCAAAATGTCAAATGATCGAAGAACACGGCGGCAATCCTTTCACAGAATTTGCACTTCCAGAAGCGGTTTTGCGATTTAAACAAGGATTTGGCCGTTTAATCCGTTCTGAAACGGACAGAGGAATCATCGTAGTTTTTGATAAACGAATTATGACAACAAATTATGGAAAGTACTTTTTACAATCTATTCCTCCCGTTTCCATAAAAAAGGGTTCCATGAATGAGTTAATAAAGGTGATACAAACTTGGCTATAATAATAAGATTGGGGAATATTACCATGATATTCCCTGTGACTACTTGGGTGAGAAGTAATTTATTTAAATTTTTGTATAAATCTCTCCTTCAATCAGGGCAAGTTTTTTTATTACCTGCTATAATAGTTCATAGGATTTTATCCGATTAAAGTTTTGCAAAATTACTGGGGGAAAATGGATGAAACGAATAGTAAACGGAAAGAAACAGCATGTGATTTATTTATACAATTTGTACATAGTGAAGTGAAGAATGTGAAAAAATGGATTATTGCGGCTATCCTCTTGGTATTGATAATTGTGGGGATATCCATAAAAGTATATATGACTGCAATGGGGCCTGTGAAGGCAGCTGAAGAAAATGCAATCAAGCTTGCTGGCAATAAGGTCCAGTTTAGTGAAGTAAAGGATTTCCATATTTATAATGGTTTAGAAATAGTAAATGTAATTGAAGGGAAAAACAAGCAGGGTAAAAATATCATTGTATGGATTCCTGAAAAAACCAAACAAGTATTGGTTAAAAATGCAAGTTCAGGTCTTACAAGAGAGGAAGCCATTCAAAAACTGCTAGAAGAAAAAAATCCAGAAAAAATTATGTCAGTCAGGCTGGGAATGGAGAAAAACATCCCATTATGGGAAATTTATTACCGTTCTAAAGATAACTTAATAAACTATTATTATGTTCATTTTGAAACAGGGGAATGGCTGAAACAAATTGAAAATTTATAGAAGGATATGAATGGAGGAACAGGTAATGGCAATCGAATTAGCAAAGCGGGTAATGGCACTGACGCCTTCTACTACATTGGCGATTACGGCAAAGGCACAGGAACTGAAGCAGCAGGGTGTGGATGTAATAGGATTAGGGGCAGGGGAACCTGATTTTAATACACCTCAGCATATTTTAGATGCTGCAGTTCAATCAATGAACGAAGGCCATACAAAATATACACCATCAGCAGGACTCCCTGCTTTAAAGAAAGCCATTATCAATAAATTTGAAACAGACCAAGGCCTGACCTATGAGCCAAGTGAAATTATTGTCGGAAGCGGCGCTAAACATGTGCTTTACACTCTATTTCAAGTGCTTTTAAATGAAGGCGATGAGGTCATCATTCCTACTCCGTACTGGGTAAGCTATCCAGAGCAAGTCAAGCTTGCAGGCGGTGTTCCTGTCTTTATTGAAGGCTCTGAAGCAAATCGTTTTAAAATTACTCCTGAACAGCTCGCGGATGCGATAACCGGCAGAACTAAAGCTGTGGTTATTAATTCTCCCAGCAATCCTACAGGCGTCATTTATTCGGCTGACGAATTGCTGGCGTTAGGAAAGGTTTGTTTGGAGCAGGATATTCTCATCGTTTCTGATGAAATATATGAAAAGTTAATATATGGGCAGGCCAGCCATGTATCTATTGCCCAGCTTTCACCTGAATTAAAGGAGCAGACGATTGTCATTAATGGTGTCTCTAAATCCCACTCCATGACAGGATGGAGGATTGGATATGCGGCCGGCAGCAAAACTATTATTAAGGCCATGACGAACCTTGCCAGCCATAGCACTTCAAATCCAACCACAACAGCTCAGTATGCGGCGATTGCGGCTTATACCGGTTCGCAGCAGACGGTGGAGGACATGCGCCAAGCCTTTGAACAGCGCCTTGAAATTATTTATGAAAAACTCATTGCTATTCCTGGATTTTCTTGCGTTAAGCCGCAGGGAGCTTTCTACCTCTATCCAAATGTTAAACAGGCTGCTGAACTGACTGGATATAAGAGTGTAGATGAATTTGTCGAGGGATTGCTAGTAGAAGCTAAAGTTGCCGTTGTGCCTGGTTCTGGGTTCGGCACTCCAGACAATATTCGCCTTTCCTATGCCGCCGCACTGGACCAGCTGGAAACAGCAGTAGCAAGAATGCACCAATTCGTTGAAGAAAAAAGCAAGGCAGTTAAATAAAGTTGCCCATTCTAATCAGGAGGAAGCCTGCAGCAGCAGGCTTTTTTCTTGTGTGCCAGGCATGGCAACTATCTAGGTGGTGAAAGTCCACTGTGGGGGTACACATCGACCAACCACTAAGGAAGCGCAGGGCATTTATCGTGAGGTAAGGGTTGGAGGAAGCGTGGAATAAAATCTTGGCTCGACGAACAGAAATCTGATACTAAGGCTTAATAAAGGGATGAGGCTACAAGACAAGCCAAAGTCCAAAAGATGTGCGTAACTTTATTAGGTAAATCAGGCGAGTAAAAGAGGAAAGATAGTTGTCTTACCCTGGGAGGTCTTGCGGATGTACAGATGTACAGTCGATTATTGAGTAATATTATGTTAAACGAACTTGATAAGGAACTAGAGAGTAGAGGACTAAGGTTCGTGAGATACGCTGATGACGCCCTTATCTTTGTGAAAAGTGAAAAAGCAGCTAGCAGAGTAATGGAATCAATCGCGAGATTTATAGAAGGGAAATTAGGATTGATAGTAAATGTTGAAAAGAGTAAAATCTCTCGCCCTAAAGAGTTAAAATTTTTGGGATTTGGGTATTATTTTGATTCGAAAAACAAGATATATCATGTAAAACCCCACCCAACTTCAGTGCAGAAATTTCAAAGGAAGCTTCGACAACTAACAAAGCGAAACTGGAGTGTTCCACTAGACTACCGAATTCTAAAGCTGAAACAGGTTATATTCGGTTGGGTAAACTACTTCAGAATTGCAAATATGAAGAGAGTAATGGAACGAACAGATATGAAACTCCGTTCTAGAATTAGAGTAATTATCTGGAAGCAATGGAAGATTCCGAAGGAAGAAGCAAAAGGACTAACCTACTGTCGAAAAGGCTACCGATATATAGGGTTATCAAAAGTCGTACAAAGAGCAATCTCAAACAAAAGACTAAAGCAGAGGGGAGTCCCCTCTGCTTTGGAACGTTACCTAAAAGTACACACTGTAATATAAATTGAAACGCCGTATACGAGATCCGTACGTACGGTGTTGTTAGAGGGGCGAAAATAAGTTAAATTATTTTCCCTCTACTCGATTCCTAAACTGGATACCTAATGCACTTACCCAACAAGGCAGGTTCATGTTATACTACCTTAGGAGGTGCCGAAAATGAAAACAATGTTATTAAACTGGCTGGAACAAGGTACGATTACGGTTCCAACTCTTTTATTTGCTGAGTATCGTAAATTAAATTTAACTGAAATAGAGCTTGTCCTGTTACTAAATATTTTAACCTTTATAGAAAAAGGCAATCCGTTTCCAACACCGGAAGAACTGTCAGCCCGGATGACTGTCACGATTGATGAATGTAATGATTCTCTTCGCAGGCTGATCCAAAGAGGGTATCTTGAAATTATCGATGAGTACTCAAACGAAGGAATCCGCTATGAAAAGTATTCCATTCAACCATTATGGGAAAAGCTAGTGGAGTTGTTTCTGCTATCTAATAAAGCGGAACAAGAGGTGGCGAAAAAGTCGGAGGAGACTGATTTATATACTAGCTTTGAGCAGGAGTTCGGCCGGCCTTTATCTCCTTTTGAATGTGAATCCCTGGCAATGTGGATGGACGATGACCACCATGATCCCATCATTATTAAAGCGGCTTTAAGGGAAGCCGTTATGTCCGGCAAACTAAATTTCCGCTATATTGATAGAATCCTTTTTGAATGGAAGAAAAATGGCATTAAAACAATTGAACAGGCTAAAAATCATGGCCGCAAGTTCCGTCAATATCAGACGCAAAAAGGGAAAGTGAGAGATGATTCTAATCAGCCAACGGTTCCTTTTTACAATTGGCTGGATCAATAAAACTGGAAACGAGAGTCTGCTCTCGTTTATTTTTCATTCTAAGCTAAAGCAGGTGGATAAAAGTTGCTAAATAATTCGCAAATCCGTTATTGTTTAGACCAAATTGCAGAAATGTTTCCTGACGCACACTGTGAATTAAATCATTCGAACCCATTTGAACTAATCATTGCCGTATCCTTATCGGCGCAATGTACGGATGCTCTTGTCAATAAGGTGACAAAGGAATTATTTAATAAATATAAGACTCCTGAGGATTATTTAAGTGTGCCGCTCGAGGAATTGCAAAATGACATTCGTTCCATTGGGCTCTACAGGAATAAGGCAAAGAATATTCAAAGCTTATGCCGGATGCTAATCAATGATTATCATGGTGAACTGCCAAAGGATCGTGACGAGCTGACAAAGCTGCCAGGTGTGGGCAGGAAGACGGCAAATGTGGTTGTGTCGGTGGCTTTTGAAATACCGGCCATTGCCGTAGATACGCATGTGGAGAGAGTAAGTAAGCGGCTGGGAATTTGCAGGTGGAAGGACTCCGTATTGGAAGTCGAAAATACTTTAATGAAAAAGGTTCCTAAATCCGAATGGTCGGTTACACACCATCGGTTAATCTTTTTTGGCAGATACCATTGCAAAGCCCAAAATCCCCAATGTCCAAGCTGCCCTCTATTGGAGTTATGCCGAGAGGGGAAGAAAAGGATGCGAGGAAATAAGTGAATAATCAGCAGGATACCGCTAAAAAGATACTGACAGAATGGGGAGAAATGAAACAAGAGCTTGAGGGATTCTTCAGAGACAGGGACCAAGCAAAGGCAGAAACCAAGATGAAGCAAGGTATCAGCCTATTAATTCATTTATTGTATATAACAAACGGCCGAGATGACTATCATCATTCCCAGCCTGCCCTATATCCCCAATTCATGATTAAACCAATAAATCTTGAAGAAAGATTAGAGTTTATTAGAAAGAGACCCGCTTTATTTCACTCTTACAGACAGCTTTCTGAATTGATGATTGAATTGGAAAAGCTGTTCGTCAAACAAACCATAAAAAAATCGTCTAGGACCACTTCCTAGACGATTTTTTTGATTAATGGCCACTGCTGCGCCAGCGTCCACGCCAGCTTTGGGTATCAGGAGCAATGACGGGGGGTGAGACATTCCCGGCATCTTGGCCGCTGCCGTTATCTGTGCCTGCTCCACCTTGATTGCCGCCATTGCCATTGTTATTCCCATTCCCATTGCCATTGTTATTCCCATTCCCATTGCCATTGCCATTCCCGTTGTTGCCGCCGTTCCACCCATCATTCCCATGGCTATCGCCTGCTGGCAGTGGGATTTCGATGGAGGTTGAGACCGGATCGCTTTTTCTATTTCCACTGATGGCGGTAATGGTAAAGGTATATTTGTCACCTGGGCTGGCAGGAATGGCCAGGCGATTTTCCTTTTGAACGGCATGTGTCGGACCATTTCCGTTATCGGCCGCAATATCAAATTGGACTGCTGCATTTGCAGAATTGCTATACTCCCATGTTAAAATGATTTGTTTTGAGGCGGCATCATAGGTGGCGGCAGGATTAGCAGGTGCCTCAAGCTTATTAAACTTTTCGGAAACCGTTTTAGGAGCATACCCTTTAACAGCGTATTCTGTAATGACTTCGCTATCAGGCGTAAAGTCTCCTGCAAGGGCAGGAGGCATGGAGCCTTTTTCAATTCTGACCTCTTGGACACTATTCGGCATAGTAAAATCGGGTGTGTCGATATCCTTTGATACATAGGACATTAAATTTCTAAAAATAATTTGGGCAATTCTCTGGTTATCCCCTTCAGCCTCAATTGGTGTTTTTCTATCTTTATAACCGGTCCAAATGGAGGCAGTAAAGTTGGTGGAGTAGCCAGTAAACCAGGCGTCAGGAACTGAGCTTTTGTTTTCGATTCCCCATTGTTTCATTTCATCGGTTGTATAATTAGTCGTTCCTGTTTTCCCTGCAACAGGTACGCCAGGCACGTTTGCCCTTGTGCCGGTTCCTGGTGAAACGAGAACACTTTTAAGCATACTGGTGATCATAAAGGCGGTTGAATCTTTCATGGCTACCTTTGGCTCCGGTGCCATATCAATGACGGTACCATCGCGGAGCTCAATTTTGATAACGGCATGTGGTTTGGTATATATCCCATTATTGCCAAATGCACTGTAAGCACCAGCCATTTGAAGCGGAGACACCCCAACCGTTTTTCCACCAAAACCGCCAATAGCATATGACTCATAAATTTCCTTTAAAGGAATGCCTAAATTGACAGCAAAATCTTTAGCCCTATCCAGTCCTACTTGCTGTAGTGCTTGGACTGCTGGGGTATTTCGTGATAATTGCAAGGCAGTCCTTATGGTCATTGGCCCCTTATATTTCCCGTCATAGTTCCCAAATGGTTTCCCAGAGGAATAGGTGATTGGTTTATCTTCAATCATTTGATAAGTGCCCCAATTTAAGTATTCAATGGCCGGGGCATAATCAAGTACTGGTTTAATGGTAGAGCCCGGCTGGCGCTGCGATTGGATGGCATAGTTAAAGCCGCGTTTCTCCTGGTTTCTTCCGCCGCCAATCGCCCGAATTTCTCCTGTTTTTGTATCAAGGAGCACAATTCCAGCTTGAAACTGGCTGTCTGGATAGGCAATGACTTCATCGGTATTCAAAATTTTATCGACATATGTTTGGGCATTAGAGTCCAATGTGGTATGGATCGTTAATCCATCGGTAAAAATATCAAAATCTGTATTGTTTTTTACCTCAGCTATAACTTGGTCCACAAAAGAATCATAGGGTTTGTCATTTACGTTTCGCTGTTCCGGTTTTAGAACCGTATCAGCAACTTTTACTTTCTTTGCTTCTTCCATTTCTTCCTTCGTAATAAAGCCATGCTGCTCCATAAGAGTTAAGACAATGTTGCGCCGTTTTTCTGCCAAATCTGGGTTCGTAAACGGGTTGTAATTATTCGGGCTTTGCGGCATTCCGGCAATTTGGGCAGCTTCAGACAAGGTTAATTCGTTTAACTCTTTGCCATAATAAATTTTAGCAGCTGTGGCCATTCCGAAACTATTTTCGGAAACAAAGACCTTGTTTACATACATTTCAAAAATTTGATGTTTTGTATATCTTTGTTCCAATTGGTAAGAAAGCCAAGCTTCCTGGACTTTCCGTTTAATCGTTTTCTCATGTGTTAAGAACGAATTCTTAACCACCTGTTGGGTAATCGTGCTTCCGCCTTCAGCACCAAAACCTTCCCGGAAATTGGCAACGATGGCCCCACCTAAACGGATTGGGTCAATTCCATGGTGCTGGTAAAACCGATAGTCCTCTGTCGCTAAAATCGCATTTTCGAGCACTTTTGGGATATCATCGTAGCTGGCATATTCCCGATTAACGGCACCTACCTCTGTGACGGGGTTGCCATCTTTATCTAAAATCTTCGAAGGGATTGGATCTTTTAATAATTTCGGATCAAGCTTGGGGGCATCCTTCACCAAATAGGCAAAGGTACCAACACCGGCCAGCAAACCGGCAAATCCCAGAATGATGAGAATCAGAAAGATCTTTTTGGCCAGTCCTCCTGATTTTTTCTTGGTTTTTGGCTTGCCTTTTGTCTGGAGTTTCTTACGGCGTTCCTCTCTCGATTGATATTGTTCAGCCATTGGAAAGTCCTTCCTTTCAAACCGTATCTTCTAACACTTTAATATAGTCAATTCTTGGCTGATAGCCCAAAGGGATATAATGTCCATGTTCTTCAATTTCTTCTTTAGTAATAGATTTTCTTCCGCCATTAATCATTCGATCCCAGTAGGCCAATAAGTGCCTCGCACCCAGCAGGTAGACTTCGTCAAATTTGGTAAACCGAATGATGACAAAACAAATTCCGCCATGATTCAATACTTCCTCCATATGGGTAATCTGGTGCTGATGAAAGTTTTTTAACGGAAACGATGTTGGATTTTGTGTTTCCTTTGCTTCAAAATCGATATATTTGCCTTTATATACACCATTATAATCAGTGGTTGATGCAAGTTTAAAATAAGCTTCTTTTATGACAGCTGCACTGCGTTTGGGATAATCAACCTGGACAATTTGAATGGGTGTTGGTTTTTTATGTATAACCGCAATTTTTTGTTCCCGATAATATTGGTTCGTTTCATTTAGATCTTCTTCTAGTGTCATCCCTCGATTGCTATAAGAGCCATCTTTATGATTTCTCACCGTTAACTTGGGATTTGCTTGACTCTGAAAATATTTTTTTCCGTTTGGGTAATTCACACTCATGATATTCACCTCTTTAAGCCATACATTATCATACCAACTCAATGTAAAAATGGGTGAATAAAATACATTTCACCGCAAATACTACTATTAATTGTACCGTTATTGCCAAGAAAAGAAATGAACCATTTTACTTAGAGAAGTTTGAAAATATCCATCTGATCCTGATAAACTAGCAAATTTATAAAGGAAATAGCCATATGAATCATCTTACAATACACGAACAGAATATTATTAGTCAAATTCAAATGGATACAAGCGAGAAAAATATTGATAATATTTCCAGAACAGACGCCTATTTTTCCTACTTTAAAAAATGTCCTGAGATTATTTGGTCCTTTCTTGCCAGTATGGTGTCAAGAAATGGCGGCTGGAATATGTGTGATTTAGAAGGGACGGCCTTTCGTCAATTGCTTGCATCGGAAGTCAGAAAGCAGCTGTTTATGACCTATGAACGGGCCAATTGGCTTATTTTCCATGATGCCTATCCCCAGTTATTGCTCTACCAATATTCGACGAAACTAAACCGCCCTCTGTTTCATTTACTTTCTATATTCCATGTTTCCAAGTTTATGCAAAAGGAATGGGAGCATTATTGGAACTCCAAAGACATTGGCAGGCTGACAACAGCGTTGATTATAAATGAACAAAATGTGATTCAAACTCCAGTCATTGAGCACCCAATCTATGAAAGAAAAGTGTTTCATTCCTTTATTTTTAATTTTCAAGATTGGCTGCATTTTAGCTGCGTGTTATTTCCAACCTGTGGGGGAGAGGTGTATGGGGCAAGTGTATATGGATTTAGGTCCCTTTCCAAACGGATTAGGCTTGGAAAAAGATTGGTGCGGATTCTGTTTCATCCCCGGCTTTATCCTTATTTTATTGAGTTTGCGGAAAAAACACCCCATACTGGTTCAAGGTTTGATTATGAACAGTACTTTAAAGCAAGGACTGCAGGCAGAACGCCGATGCTGCGGACGGTATTCCCGATTGTGGAGCACCATCAGCATGAATATGAGGACTGGAGCGAAGAACGGTTTGTATCGCCGTTTTGGCTCCATGCTCCCGCGCGGTTTCCCCATCCTATTCATCTGACTGATTGGTACTACAAGAAATCCAATCAGCTTCAATTATTAGTCTCACTTAAAAGGATACTCGACTAGGAGAGGTGAATTGAAAAAAGCAAGGAGAGATTCCTTGCTTTTTTCAGGTCATTCCGCAGGACGATTAGGCCCTTCCAGCTTTTTATCGCCGTACCCTGCGCTTTTTTCAGGTTGTGCCGCTTTTGCTTGATTTTTGGATTGACGATTTTTTTTAGACATTCATAACACCTCCATTACTAGCTTGTGCGAAATGGCAATTTTCATGCGGAGGGAAGATGTCGAATCCGGGTTAGGAATATGCCGCTTTGGCACTTTCTTTAGCGAAACACTTCTAGTTTTGTCAACCATGAAGGAAGCAGTAAGGAGAGGGAGAATTATTGATACTAAACATACTGTCCTGTTCCACTTTTCTTCGGTGGAGGGTAATGAGAATAATTTCTCTTGGCAAAAATCATGAGGAGGGTTCTAGATGATTAAACCGCAAAATAATAAAGAAAAGCTATTGGCCAAACTGACAGAGATCTATGATCAATTGGAAGAGTTGGAAGTGGTTCTAAATGCCTCATTTTCAAATAGGCGCTGCGAGCTTGATCAGGAAGAACAGGGGAAATTAGCTGAGTCATCCAGAAAGCTGTCTGTCCTGGAAGATCATTATCGTCATTCGGTGATTATGGCCCAATCCCATACTGCCAATATGCCTCAATCCTTAAAACTTGAATTAGGTTTTTAACTTCCGATAAGATAAAAGGGTGTGCAGCCCATTTTTGATGCTGCTCTTTTATCTAACGAGGATTGAAGGGGAAGAAAATGGAGGAAAAGCTCCTTAAATTAACAGAAAAACTATTAGCATATAATCAGATGTGTTTAAAATATTATGAAGAAGTCAGGGAAACCAAAAAGGAGAAGGATTTTTATCAAGTCGTAAAACCTTTTGCAAATGAGGTTAAATCCTTAAAGGACGAATGGGCAGAGATGGCGAAAGAGTGGATGGAAAAGGAATCTCCAAAGCATATTCATCGGAAACAAATTGATATTGCTTCAGAGCACATGGACCGGATTTCCATCCAGGCTTTTTTCCCTGGAACAAGCAAAGCTATGTTTTTAAATGCCAATAGAACGATTGAATATTTCCTTACAGAATTAATAAAAGAATTAAGAAAAAAGGAAAGAGATGCCAATTAGCATCTCTTTTCAATGTTTACTTCGTATTCTCGATGAGGGAGTCTTCCTCGGCAGGCAATTTTGCGCCTTGGTTCTCTAATTCACGGACAAGCTGGCGATATTCATTGATCGTAATTTCATTATGAATATAGGTCTTCTTAGCAAAATCCATTAGTGCATTTACATCTTCGGTAGTAAAGTCCCGTGATTGTAAAAACTTACTTTTTAATTCGCAAATGTCCATAGATACTCCTCCTCCATCATTTTCCTAATCGTATCATAGAAAAGGAAGATTTTTAGTTTTTATAAAATTTAAACTTTAGACAAAATTCTTTTCGGTTTGACAACTTTAGCTATCTTTATTGAATCACCTATCAGGGAGAACCTTCATAATGTGTAGCAGATAAATAAAGAGGAGATGTTTGCCCGTGTCTGGTACCATGAGTCCCAATCATCATTTTCATTATGGATATCCGGGACAAGTGATGCAGCCGAATTTCATTAGTCAAGAGTGGAATCATCCTTCTGGATTCCGCCAGCAAACGTACCCGTACTATCCTCAAATGGCCGCTAATGGATGGATGAATCCGCAGCAATTTCCTTATTCTTCACAGGGATCACAGCCATTTCCCCAAAATTTTCAGCCTGGAATCGGCGCACACTATATGTCTATGCAAAATCAGCCTTACCAGCAAAAAGATTCACAGTTTTTATTTCAAAACCCTTTGCAGCCGAAGGAGGAAACCTTCGCTCAGTCCTATTCGCCAATGGGCGGGTATCCGATTATGAATCCATATCCTAAACAAAGCTTCATACCCAAACAGCCAAGCGGCATGCAATCCATCATGAATTCATTTAAGTCACAGGATGGGTCGATTGATTTTAACAAAATGATTAATACGGCAGGCCAAATGGTCAATGCCGTTTCACAGGTATCTTCGCTCGTAAAGGGATTTGGCGGAATATTTAAGGCATAAAAAAGACGGCAAAGCCAGCCGTCTTTTTGTGCGACGGGCAGTCGCGTAGAGTGTTGACTCAGTCGACACTCTTCTTTTCATTATCTGAAAGAGACGT
>NZ_CALPDF010000032.1 GCF_943193175.1 Neobacillus muris | reverse complement strand
GCTGGGGAGATCCCGCAGGCGCTTCAGCGCCGAGGAAGCTCCCCGGCACGCCCGCGGAAAGCGAAGCGCCTGGAGCGCAAATCAACCGACAATTCGCATAGACAACTATTAATAATATTATATCATATTAACGCGGTGAATTAATAAAGAATAAAGATAAAATAAAAGCTGTCGAAGGTTTTTCGACAGCCTGGGGATCATCCACCGATCCCGTTTTTTTTATTTTTTTAAGCTTAACCCTTTCAGTTCTTTATTCGCTTGTTCCCTTTTTAAGTTATAAGATTGCCAAGGATAGCTGTTTGTTGACGCTTCATTTTTTCGTTCTTGTAAAATGTCTTTTACTTCAGGAATCGCTGGATGTTTCTTATAGAGGTCGATGAGACCGAGAACACCTGTATATGACAAGCTATTCAAATAATGAACATCAATTTTTCCATGTGTTTCATAACGCTGGATGTTTTCCTTTACTACGAATCTATCCAAATCCATCACGGCAATGGCTGTATAGTATAATAACGAGGAGATGAAGTAAAAATGCAGCAATGAAAGTTTTACCACCCAGATTTTTACAAGTGTATAGGCGAAAATCAACACTAAAAAGATCATGAACGAATGCACCAGCACCCTGGTAAAGGTAAATCCATAGGCTTCCTCATACATGCTTAAACGCAAAAATGCGGAACAAAGAATGACGGAGCTGGCAATAATTAAAATCGTTAACAACACTTGTATGAACCGTTTTAAACCACGACCCAAGGCCAGTACTGTAACAGTGATAGATAAATTAATTAGGGTGACCAACAAAAGCTCAATAAATCCTTTTCTTGCGTATTCTGCATACGTATAGTCAGCTTGAAGTGAGCCTCCAAAGAAATATTTAAATTGGACAGCTATAAATAAAGCATAGACAGCATTAATCAAAACAAGAACCGTCATGGTAATAATGGCATCCAACTGATAGGAATTCTTATTCTCGCCATTCTTGAATACTTTTATCGGTTTCTGCAGGAGAACCTGCATGAATCCGTAGAAGCATAAAGTAGTAAAAACAACGACGAAAAACCGAATGGTCCCCTCTTCATCAATGACCTTGAACCAGTTAGGTACACTTCCAACCAACCGCTCGAATTGAGCATCTGCAGATATAAGCAAGGTTAGGACTACAAATAAGACGGGAATAGCAACCAAGATGCCGATAAGTATTTTTTTCCAAATGATCAATTGTTCTTCCTTTGCTCCCTGCTTTAGCCCATTGCCAACATTAGCCGCAAAATGAAAATTGTATTTAAATGCTTCTAAAATTCTTGTCAAAATAAATGTGATAAATGCAGGCTGATTCCAGTTTATTTGTTTCGGGCTTGTTACCAACACTAAATGAAAAATCACCAAACCAGGAATAACCAACACATTTAAAAGGTGAAACAGTACATTGCCAGTTAAAAAATAACTGGCTGCCAATAACCATATACAGCAAAGAACTAAATAGCCAAACCGCTGATGAGACAGAGGAATCCGCCGATAGCGCCAAAAAAACACCGAATAAAAAGCCATGATAAAAACAATATAGGAGATGCCTACTTCTCCACGAAAAAATGATTCTTCTGCTAATATTCCAAGCAGAAGGCATAAACTGAAAAAGATACCATCTGTCTTTCTCCATTTCTGATCCATCCTGAATCCCTCTCCTTATAAAGATATTCTATATGCATAGTTTACCTAGGTATATATGTAAAAAAAATGCTTATATCGACGCTTTCCTGCCCCACCGGTAACCAAGCCAGCTGACCGGGTATAGAACAACCGTAAAGAGGATACAAGCAATAATAAAAGTTCTCGTTAATAATGGAGCAAACCACCCATGTGGAATAATCTCGAAAACGGTCAGAACCATTAAGACCAAATTTGGGATAAGCGAAAGCAAAAAGGTAGTTCGAAGGAGCCTTCTCCCTCCATGCCCAAACCCTCTGCCAATTTCATACCCCAGCAATGCCCAAAAAAACAGATAGAGAAAAGCAATTAATGTCGGGATTGCCGTTACATAATTCCAAAGCTTTGTCAGCCACTCCCATTTATATAAATTGTGCACCAAGGTGAACAAACTGCCGCCACAAAAGAAGATAATATTTAGCAGAATGAAAAGCCATTTCATGTTGCTGGGAGTAACAGATAGTTCTTCTTTCCACATCTGGGCGATTTCATCCGGGCTGCCAAGTCTTGATAATATCCGTTCCATCAACTCCTCTTCATTGGTGCAATCTTGAGACTCCATAAATATCTCATCAATATGTATCTCATATTCTCTGAGAATACTGTCTTTTTCCTGATGGTTTCCTAATCCTTTAGCTAATTCTTTTAGAAACTTACTCTTCGGCCGTTCCATGACTTGATCTCCCAATCACTTTGTTCATAACCTGAACAAAATCCTGCCATTCACGTGTTTTCTCAAGTAATAATTTTCTGCCGGCATCGGTAATCCGATAATATTTTCTTGCGGGACCTTTTTCTTGCTCCTGCCAGTAGCATTCAATGTATTCCTGCTTTTCAAGCTTATGAAGGGCTGGGTACAGTGTCCCTTCTTTAACACTTAAGCCATTATCACTTCGCTGTTCAAGCTCTTTCACTAATTCATAGCCGTACATGTCCCGCTCATTCAGCAGCTGAAGCAAAATGAGTGAGGTACTTCCTTTTACCAGCTCACGGTTAAACATACTGTCACCTACCTAGTTTTATTAGGTACATAGAAATTCTACAATTATCCATAGGATTTGTAAAGGAAATTTCTAAAAACCCTCAAAAAAAGTGACGATGGGATATCGCCACTTTTTAATTGCGTTTTATTTCATTTTAAGGTTCTTTCTTTGGCGTTCAATATATTGGTCACGTTCACCGCCATCTGATAGCTCTTCCGAAAATTCATAATCGTCTTTTTGATTCTTTAAGAATTTCCCCGTTCTAAGTGTTTTAGGAAGTAAATTATTATTAGGTGCTGACTGTTCATTCCAATCTTTCATGCACATCACCTCTATTGGTAGTATGAATCAATTGCAAGCAAATATCCCTTTTACAAACATGAATCTATTGATGGGCATAGAAAAAATTTCACCAATAATAGGCACGGAAACGAGTAAACTTACATAAAATTATTATAACACGAAAGCATTTTCATCCTATTTTTGATAAAAACACAACTAAAAGGCACGGGTGCTTTTTTTAGAATGCAAGCATAAATATTCCAAATTGGTCCCATACTATAAGAAAAGCTCAAACCCCCGATACTGAGAATGAATTTTAACTGTTTTTTTAAATGATTATTTGAAAGATAATGAGGTGAAATATATGGGACTGCTCAACTCATTTAATCAATGGAGGGAATCTAAATACCAAACTCATCTCTCCAATATGAAGGACCAAGGCAAATGTCCTGATTGCTATGGCCGAGGCTATACGGTTTATCCTTATAATGAATTTGCCTATTTTAACTCATTTGAATGTCCCGGGTGCCAGGGAAGCGGCCATTATGCCGATTGGGAAGAGCTAAGATAACTTCGAAAAAATAAAATCCCTTTCAGGTCCTATTAAGGTCTTGGAAGGGATTTTATGTATAGCGTCCTTTCCAAAAAACTTTTTTCAATAATTTTAATATCTTCATTTCATGGAATAAGCTATAAAAACAAATTCATACTAACAATAGGTTTGTTTACTTTTTGGGGGTGTTTTCTATGTCAGTTCTGGTTTATCAAACGTTTGTCATTCGACAGGAGAAATTTAAGGAGGGGATTGATAACCTTAGAGAAATAAAAAAATTTAGAATGGAAAATTACCATCATTCTGTTGAGATTTTAACACCTGTATCAGGGGAAGACCATACTTATGCCCTTCTTGCTACATATGAAGGCTTAGCCGAAATGGAATTGCAAAACAAAAAGATGTTTGATGATGATCAATATTTAGAGTTGATTGGCCCTTTCTTCTTGGAGCATGTTGCAGAGGGCAGTATGTATACCCAAATATATCGGACATTAAGCGATAAGAAAAAGGTGTCAGATAAGGAAAATAAATAAGGCAGCTTTCAGCTAGTTCCATACATCAAAAGGCCGCGAATAAAGCGGCCTTAACATTTTTCATAACTTCTGTTAAGCCCCTCGTTTTATTAAAATAATGAACAACTATAAGCGATTGGATAGACTTTCAGTATGCCCCGAGACAAATTTCATCCTTTATGCAAACGTTTCCATTTGAATGCCCCACTTTTCTCAATGATTCTTGTACCGAAACGAGGAAATATGTCGGTTTATGTCATATTTTTTCGATCTTTACCTACTTATTTGAAAATGGATTCCATGGTATAATCGATTAAAATATTATTTTAATATTATAAATATTCTAAAACATTTTATAAAGGCAGGTGTACGTGAAAAGCATGATGATGACAGAGTTTGCTGAGATTCCTCAGCCTAAAACATATGGACCGCTGGGAAACCTCCCTCAACTAGACCTGAATAAACCCTCCCAATCAATTATGAAGCTGGGTCTTCAATACGGTCCTATCTTTAAACTGAAATTCCCAACTGGGACTGGCATTTTTGTAACCTCTGGGGATTTAGTGAAAGATGTCTGTGATGAATCCCGATTTGATAAACTGGTGAATGCGCCGCTAAAAAAGGTCCGTTCCTTCTCAGGGGATGGATTATTTACGAGCTGGACGAAGGAGGAAAATTGGCGGAAGGCGCACAATATCCTGCTCCCAGCCTTCAGCCAAAGCGCAATGAAGGGATATCATTTAATGATGGTAGATATCGCTTCACAGCTGATACAAAAATGGGCCCGCCTGAATTCAGATGAGAGCATCGATGTCCCTGAAGATATGACACGTTTGACCTTGGACACCATTGGTTTGTGCGGTTTCAATTACAGGTTTAACAGCTTTTATCGGGAAAGGCCGCACCGGTTTATTCAAAGCATGTCCCGTGCTTTGGACGAAGCGATGCATCAAAGCAACCGTCTTGAAATCCAAGATAAGCTGATGGTAAAGAATCGGCAGCAATTTAATCGGGATATTGAATACATGTTCTCCCTTGTGGACCGGATTATTCAAGAAAGAAAATCAAGCGAAGATCAAGATGATGCCGACGACCTCCTTTCCAGGATGCTCAACTGTGAAGATCCAGAATCAGGTGAGAAATTGACAGATGAAAATATTCGCTACCAAATTATCACCTTCTTGATTGCCGGCCATGAAACAACCAGCGGCTTATTGTCGTTTGCCTTATTTTTTCTGATGAAACATCCAGATAAGCTGGCAAGAGCTTATGAAGAAGTGGACCGGGTATTAACTGGATCTGCACCAACCTATCAACAGGTGAGAAATTTAAAGTACATTCGGATGATTCTTAATGAAGCTTTGAGATTATGGCCAACGGCTCCAATGTTTTCACTTTATGCCAAGGAAGATACTATGCTGGCAGGAAAATATTCGATTAAGAAAAGGGATGTTGTGAACATCCTAAACCTTAATTTGCATAGGGACAAAGAGGCTTGGGGAGAAGATGTTGAAGAGTTTAGGCCGGAACGATTCGAAGACCCGAAAAAGGTTCCCCACTTTGCTTTTAAACCATTTGGGAATGGGCAGAGGGCTTGCATTGGACAACAGTTTGCCATGCATGAAGCTGCCCTTTTGATTGGAATGATTTTAAAGAGCTTTTATTTGATTGATCACACGAATTATCAATTAAAGATTAAGGAAACATTGACCTTAAAGCCGGATGGGCTGACAATGAAGGTTCGCGCTCGTGAACAGCAAGACGCTTATAATTTTATCGGCACGGAAACTGTTCCGATGGTCCAGGCACAGTCAAAACCCCCGTTTAACTTGCGGGTGCCAGCTGTTCCTGCACATCGTACACCTCTGCTCGTTCTATATGGTTCTAACCTTGGAACGGCGGAAGGAATTGCCAGAAACCTGGTTGAAACAGGAAATTTGAAAGGGTTTCAAACTACAATCGCTCCTCTAGATGAGTATGTCGGAAAGCTCCCTAAAGAAGGAGTTATATACATTGTTACCGCATCCTATAATGGAAAGCCGCCAAAAAATGCACGAAAGTTTATTAAATGGCTGCAGGACAATGACGATCTAGATTTGAGCGGTATCCGATATACAGTTTTTGGTTGTGGTGATACCAACTGGGCAAGCACCTATCAACACATTCCTAATTTCATAGATGAAAAATTGGCAGAAAAAGGGGCTTTACGTGTTGCTCCTAAAGGTCAGGGAGATGCGAGCAGCGACTTTGACCGGCAAGTGGAAGATTGGGACCGGCAATTATGGCCAACTGTTGCCGATGCATTTGGCTTAAGTCTTGAATCTCATTCATCCCTGAATGAAGATTTGTTAACGGTACAATTTTTTGATGATAATCTAGAATCATTAAGCCAAAGCCAATATAAAGAGGAAAAGAAAGCAATCTTACCTCCTGCTAACCATCCCGTTTTGGCAGAACGAGTTATTCATCGATTTGGGTTAGAGAAAAATACCCGAATGGTTTTGAATGGAAACGAGCTGGAATATTGGCATTTACCGTTGCATTTTCCTATCCGCGCATGGGATTTATTTAGCTATTGTGTGGATCTACAGGAAACAGCCACACTTGAACAAATCAAAGAGCTGGCAGCCTTTACTGTTTGTCCGCCTCATAAACGAGAATTGGAAGCGCTGCTAGAGGAGAAGCAATACGAAAGCCAAGTGGCAGATAAAGGACTCACGATGCTTGATTTCTTAGAAAAATATCCTGCCTGTGAGCTTCCAATTAAAAGGTTTATCCAGCTCCTATCCCCGTTTAAAACATTAAGCCTGGAATAGGCTGCAAATAGAAAAGAAATGCCGTAATGCAAAGATAGTCATTTTGAAGAAACTGCAAAGAGAGGTATAATACAATCATTATGATAACTACCTGTATTTAAGAAGGAGAAGTCGGATGTTAGCAAAAGAAATTATGATTACGAATGTTCATAAAGTAAAGGAAGATGAAACTGTAAGGTCAGTAATTGAAAAATTCATTAAGTACAGGATCAGCGGGCTTCCAGTTGTTAATGACAGAAACGAAGTTGTCGCTTATATAAGTGATGGAGATATTTTAAGATATATCGGCAAGCACGAGGACCGTATCGTGGACAATGTTTACTATACTTTTGTTATCAAGGGTGACCAAGAGGAATTTGAGGAACGTGAAAAACGGCTATTAGATTTAAATGTCATGGAAATCGCCAAGAAAAAAGTGATAAAAGCTGATTGGAACGATGAGATTGAAGTGATTGCGGCATTATTAGGAAAACGGCAAATTAAAAAGGTCCCTGTAGAACGAAATGGTGTATTGGCAGGCATTATCAGCCGCGGAGATGTGATCCGCAACGCCTTTAAAGCGCTGCTATAATTGAAAGAGGATGGTTCATTTGGATTCGAATGAACTATCCTCTTTTTAAAGATATTTCAATGGATATTTTTCTTTTTAAAATTTCCTCCCCTGACTTCGGCAATATCGGCAATGGCAAGAAACGCAGAGGGGTCAATTTCTTCTACAATGGTTGTTAATTTGGACTCTTCCAGCCTGCTGATAATACTAAATACAACTTTCCTATTTTCCCCAGTGAAGGCGCCTTCCCCTTTTAAATAGGTAACGCCTCTGCCTAAACGGTCATTAACGGCGGTGCCTATTTCATCAGCATTGTCACTGATGATCCACACAGATTTTGTTTCTTCAAGCCCTTGAACTACCGTATCGATGGCTTTTGATGCAATCACATAGGCTAAAACAGAATACATTGCGCGGTCCCAAGTAAAGACAAAACCAGCTGTTCCTAAAATAAAAAAGTTCATAAACATAATTATCTGGCCAACGGAGAACGGAATTTTTTTGTTAATTACAATGGCAAGGATTTCAGTACCGTCTAATGCTCCGCCGTTGCGAATGACTAGTCCTACACCTATCCCTAAAATCATTCCTCCGAAAACAGTAGCTAATAGGATATCTTCAGTAAAAGCGGGTATGGGGTGAAAAAATGAGGTGAATATGGATAAAACGATAATTCCATATATAGTAGAAAAGGCAAATGTCTTTCCCATTTGTTTATATCCCATATAGACAAATGGAAGGTTAAGGATAAATAGAAATAGACCCAGTTTCCAACCGGTAATATGAGAGATCATAATCGAGATACCTGTGATCCCTCCATCAATGACATTATTTGGAACGAGAAAGATTTCCAATCCTGTCGCCATTAAAATGGCTCCAATCGTTATTGCAATAATCCGAAAAATTATTTTGGATAATGGCAGTTTGCGGTGCTGTTGGTGAATAAGCGCTTTTTCAAGTTCTGTCATTCAATCACTCCTCATGATTTTCATTTAGATGCTCCACTATTCCTATAATCCTAACAGATTATGAAAATATACTCCTATTTTACCATATTCCAAGCAGATTATGAACTATTGTTCATATTTTGTCCAATTAAATTCCCTAACCCCAAACCAGCGGCAGAGTCACTGTCCGCTGGTTTGGAATTCTATCATTACTCTTCAAAACCTGCCCTCATTGTGTCAGGATCTGAACCGACGCGCTCATTTTTATTTAAGGCATCAATCTTGTTCATATCATCCTCAGACAACTCGAAATCAAAAATATTTGCATTTTCAATGATTCGATGCTCTTTTATGGATTTTGGAATTGTTACAACCTTGGTTTGCAAATCCCACCTTAAAATGACTTGTGCAGGTGTTTTTCCATACTTGGCTGCAATCTCTTTTATGGTTGAATCGTCTAAAAGTTGGCCTTGCTTTAATGGCGACCATGCCTCTAGTTGAATCCCATGATTTTGGCAATAGGCCAATAGATCTTTCTGGGTTAAGTGCGGGTGGTATTCCACTTGATTGACCATCGGCTGAATTTCTGCATCTTTCAATAATTCATCTAAATGATGGATTTTAAAGTTGCTTACGCCTATTGCCCGGACCCGGCCATCCTTATAAAGCTTTTCAAGTGCCTTCCAAGTTTCCTTAAATTTCGTTTTGCCTGGCCAATGAATTAAGTATAAATCTAAATAATCCAGCCCTAATTTTTGCAAGCTTGTATCAAATGCTTTTAGGGCAGACTCATAGCCTTGATCGCTATTCCATACTTTGGAAGTGACAAATAATTCCTCTCTTGGAACCCCTGATTCCCGAATGCCTTGGCCAACTCCCTCTTCATTTTGATAAATAGCTGCAGTATCAATGCTTCGATAGCCGTTTTTAATGGCTGCCTTAACCGATTCAACGACCTCTGAACCTTCTTTTACTTTAAACACGCCAAGTCCAAACCATGGCATTTCTACTCCGTTATGTAATTTAGTTGTGTCGGTTAAACTTGTTGGCATTCCTTAAATCCCCCTTCAGTATGTATTCAAACAGGACTAAGATATTATGTCCTATTTCTTATTTTACCTATACATGAATAAAATGGCATTAAAAAAGCACTTCTATCGAAGCACTATTTCTTTCTTTCTACATCAATCACCCATTGTTCCCATAGCCCGCTCCATAACAATATCCTCAAAGATTTGGTGGCTGCTTAACGTACCAGTATGAATTATTTTGACCCCTTGTTTTTGCCGTTTACGTACCTCTAAATCGACTTCAGCCAATAAAAGTCCAGAAAATAATAAATACGGAATGACAATGATCCGCCCGCCGGCAGTTGTCTCTGACATAGATTCAAGTCCTTCCAGAAACCGGGGCTCTGCTGCAGCCAAATAACCAACAGATATATGTTTTATGCCAAGCCGCCGCTGTATCCCCTTGGCAATTTTGGAAAAAGCGTCGTGAATGCCCGGATCGCTGCTTCCTCTTCCCACTATCAAAATGGCATCTTGAGGCGTCAAGTCGATGACCATATCTCTTACAAGGTCAGCTATGCCATCCAATATTCTGGTTTCAACTCCAAATGGATTTCTGATGGCTACTGTTACATCTGGGTATTGTTCTTTCAATGTGGACAACACGGATGGTATATCCTGCTTAATATGCCCAGCCGCTAATAGAAAAAGCGGAACAACGGTGATGTCCGTTGCTCCACGCTGTACGCAGCGCCTAAAGCCTTCTTCTATGAGCGGTTCGGTAAGTTCAAGAAAACTAATTTCTTGGATTGAAACCGGAATTCTATCAATTACACGATGGATAAAAGCCTTTGCTTCTTCAGCCCCTTTTTTCGAACGGGTACCATGGCCAATATATAGGATTGCTTTCATCGCAGTGTACCCCCTTCAAATTTAGAAGCGTTATATGATATTTTTTCCCTTTAAATAATTTAATATTTGTTCAACCGCCCCGTCAACTGTAACCTTGGATGAATCAATGATTATTTCAGCTTTTTCCGGAGCTTCGTATGGAGAATCAATTCCAGTAAAATCTTTGATTTCTCCCCGGCGTGCTTTGGCATAAAGCTGCTTTGGGTCGCGCCGTTCACATTCGTCAATCGGGCAATTAATAAAAATCTCGATAAATTCTCCTTCTTCAAACAGTGCGCGCACCTGGTCACGGTCCGATCGGAAAGGGGAAATAAATGCGGTGGTCACGATATTGCCGCTATCTACAAACAGTTTCGCCACTTCCCCTATCCTGCGGATGTTCTCCGTGCGGTCATGCTCTGAAAAACCAAGATCCTTGTTGAGACCGTGGCGAATATTATCCCCATCAAGCACATATTCATGAATCCCTAACCTGAACAATTCATTAGATACTGCGTTAGCGATCGTCGATTTCCCCGAACCTGACAGTCCGGTAAACCAAAGTGTGCAGCTGCCGTGGCCATTTTGTGCACGTCTGTCCTGTTTCGTGATTGTTGTTTCATGCCATGTAATATTTGTTGACTTAGACATCATTTTTCTCCTTACACCGTGGTTTTTTCCCGCATGCCTTCGATCAGTACCTCTACAACCTCTTTGCGGCTGAATGCAGCTGGGGGCAAGACACCAGACCTGAGCATTTCTCTCACCTTCGTGCCGGATAGATTCACCCGATCTTCCTTGCCATGCGGACAGGTTTTGTCAGAAGCCATTCCTTCGCATTTTATGCAATAAAAGCTGTGTTCAAAAAATAGCGGTTTGATGCCCAATTCTTCTTCAGTAAATTCGCTAAAAATATGTTGGGCATCATAGGTCCCATAATAATTGCCAACGCCTGCATGGTCGCGGCCGACTATGAAGTGTGTGCAGCCAAAGTTTTTTCGGGCGATCGCATGGAAAATCGCTTCCCTCGGCCCTGCATAACGCATGGCCGCAGGATATACCCCCAGTTGTACACGCTCTTTTGGATAATAGTTATCTAACAGCACTCGATAGCTTTTTAAACGAACCTCAGCAGGGATATCATCTGATTTGGTTTCTCCTACCAGTGGATTGACAAACAGGCCATCTACCGTCTCCAAAGCGGCTTTTTGAATATATTCGTGCGCACGATGAATGGGATTTCTAGTTTGGAACCCAACTATCGTTTTCCAGCCCTTTTCCTCAAACAACGCTCTTGTTTCTTTTGGCTCAAACCATACATCACCAAAGATGCCCTTTTCAGATTTTTTGATTAGAACCACTTCCCCGGCAACGTAAACAGGTCCTCTTTCAAATAGCCGTTTCACGCCAGGATGAGCTAATTCAGTTGTTTTATAAACATTCAAAGCTTCCTTCTCTAAATCCGGTTCATACCACTCTGAAACCCTAATGGTTCCATATGCCTCACCCTCAAAAGTGAGCTTATATTCCCCGCCTACCGACAATTGTTCAGCTGTTTCATAAGATACCGGAAGTGTAACTGGAATGGACCAAACCGTATTGTCAGCTAATCTCATACTCTCGACAACCGATTCATAATCCTCCTTCCCTAAGAAACCAGTAAGCGGACTGAATAGCCCTATGCCAATAAGTTCTAAATCGCTCAATGCAATCGCATCAAGTTTAATTTCCTGCGTAATATTTGTTAGGTTATAGTCAGGATGAAAAGCATCAACTAACTTTCCTCCATGTGGTTTTGGTAAAAATGACATGTCAATCAACCTTTCTTTTTGAATTATTGTTCTTTTGCAACATTCGATTTTGTGACAGCAGCTCCCATTGAGGGTGTTTTCTTCATTAAAGATATCACCCCAAAAACGGAGATGAGCATACCAACCATAACAACGATGGGATAAATATTCTGTTCAATCACTAATTGGATGATCGTATAGGAAAGAACCATGGATAACACTGGCGAAACAGCCCAAACTGTCAGGAGCTGAACCACGATATCCTTTTTTAACACCTCACTCCCCTGCTTAGCAAACCCGATCCCGATAATCGAGGAGGTAGTGATCTGCGTAAGGGGAATCGGGATTCCAAAAATAGAAGCTGTTGTGACAATGCCTGCCCCCGTTCCTGAAATAATGCAGCCCTCTTCCAACTTAAGTGCAGTAATTTTTTTTCCGTTTGTTTCAATCACTCGGTGTCCAAAAAAACAAGCACCGGCAGCCACTGCAAGCCCGCCCCATAAAACCGCATCCCTTTTCCCCATTAAAGATGCCGCCACTAAAGGGCCTACAGCGTTGGCCACATTATTCATCCCGGCGGAAAAGGCTTCAAACAATCCCATAAAAACAACCAATATGGCCAATATGAGACCAGCCTGTGGTTTAGCTGTCCAGGTTTGAAAAACTTTCAACTTTAACAAATTGGCGGCAGCTACAGCAATAAGAAAGGCGGCCAAAGGAGAAAGCAGCCAGAAAAGAGCAATCCAAATCAAATGGCTGATATAGACGGATTGGTAAACAATCCCTGCACCAACCACTGCCCCTACAGCCACTTCACTGGTAGACAGCGGGATTCCAAAAAAATTGGCTAGGAATAGCGATAAAGCCGCTGAAGCTAACACGATTAAAGCAATCGCATTGGTAAAGGTACTGCTGGGAACAATACCGCTGCCAATCGTTTTTACAACCTCTCCTCCGCCAAGATAGGCACCCAAAAAAACAGCTATGGAGCATAGAAATAAGGCTAATTGCCTTTTAACAACCCCTGCACCATAAGAAATTCCCATTGAGGCAGCTGCACCGCTTGCACCAATATTGGCGGCAAAAAACATTCCAATTGTAACAGCAATGATGGTTACCGTAGGAATCCCTCCTTATGTCGTGTGCAGGCCGCACTCTGTCTTACTGCTTCCGGTCCACCGTCCGGCACGGGAATCTCCGCCCGCCTCAACCGCTTGTGTACATGGGAAGCAGCCAATACTTGGATAATTTCGATCATGCAATTCATTATATGGAAGATCATTTTCCTTGATATAATCCCAGACTTCGTCCCATGTCCAATGGATTAACGGGCAAACTTTGATATTCTTAAATTTCTCGTCCTTGTTAAGGAATTGGGTGTCCTTTCTTGTTGGGGACTGGTCCCTGCGCAGCCCGGAAATCCAAGCTTTCTTGGCTGTCAGCGTCTCCCTTAGCGGAAGGACTTTTCGAATGTGGCAGCATTGGTTGGGATCCCGCTTCCAAAGTGCTGTGCCATACTTTGCCGCCTGTTCGTCCAATGTCAGGGAGGGCTGTTTTCTTTCAATGTTTAAGGTTGGGAATCGTGCTTCAATCCGGTCAATGACTTCATACGTTTCAAGAAAATGCAAACCTGTATCCAAAAAGACGATATGGGCATCTTGTTTTACTTGATGAATTAAATCGATTAATACGATAGCCTCGGCTCCGAAGCTGGAGGAATAAACGATTTGATCCTGAGGATAATGCTGGTAAGCCCACTTCAAAACAGCCAGAGCCCCTTTCGTTTTATCATCTATAGAAAAGGAATCTGATAATTGGTTCCAATTTTCATAGGTTAGTAAACTAGTCATTTCATCAACTCCAAAATAATTTAATAAAAAAAAGGCAGCCTTCCACCAAAAATTGGTGATAGACCGCCTCTAGTTTGTCTAGTCAGCGTGGTTTATTTGATTGAAGACGAACCTTTTCACTTTTTTCAATTTGGACAACTTTGCCGTCCTGTACAACTAAGGTTATGGATCCAAATTGTATATTCGAAAGCATTCTCTCTACATGCTCAGCAATTTCCTTCCATTCTGATGGCTTCAGTGGATTCGCCCCCTTTTTTCACAAAAATACCTCCCCCATTCAGGAAAGGCGTATGCATTGTTTCACACCTTATCTCTAAAATGAGATTCATTTTGCTGGAATTGGCGCCTTGCTCTGCAGGATACCGGGCTTCTTACAACCAGTTCCTCAGGCTTCTAGAAAAGAATTTTTTTATTTGGTTGAGATTAATCCTATTATACCAATAGGAATTTGTCAATATAATAACTTAAAATATTGTAAAAATTTAATTACCTTAATTTAAAGAAAACTGTCTATTGGAATCACGGGATTTTTTGTAAATATATCCCTTTTTTGTTTCCTTACTGAAACTATTTTTACTTTGAAAATAAATGTAAGAACCAACTAAAAAGATTGCTATAGACCCACTCGTTTCAAGCTTGTTAAGATAAGTAAGGGTATTATTAGTGGAGGCTTTTGATATGGATCAAGATAAATATTTGAGCTTAAGAAAAGGTGAAAAAGGAGCGATCGTAAGTATTGCCGCTTACCTTTGCTTAGCCGCCTTAAAAATTTTCGTAGGATATGGAGCAAATTCTGAGGCATTAAAAGCGGATGGATTCAACAATATAACGGATATCGTTTCTTCTTTAGTTGTGTTAATCGGTTTAAGAGTCTCTCAAAGGCCTGCAGACAATGACCATCCTTATGGACATTGGAAGGCAGAATCGGTTGCATCGATGGTATCCTCTTTCATTATGATGGCCGTTGGGATTGGCGTCCTTATTGATGCAGTTTCAACGTTTGTCAATGGCAAGGGGGCATCACCTGATCCAATTGCGGCGATTACTGGCTTGGCGTGTGCATTTATGATGTATCTTGTCTACCGTTACAATCGGAATCTGGCAAAAAAAACGAACAGCCAGGCCGTTATGGCTGCCGCAAAGGATAATCTCTCGGACACTTGGGTCAGCGCAGGGACAGCCATTGGAATCATTGGAGCACAGTTCAAACTCCCTTGGCTTGATCCGGTTACGGCTGTTATTGTCGGTTTCCTCATTTGCCATACAGCTTGGGATATTTTTCGTGATTCTTCCCATAGGTTGACCGATGGATTTGATGTAAAAGAAATGGATGCTTTTAAAGTAACCGTACAAAGGATCAGCGGCGTAAAGGGAATCAAAGATATAAAGGCAAGAAATTATGGCAATAACGCCGTGGTGGACGTCGTCATTCTCGTCAATTCAAACTTAAACATACGGGATGCGCATGACGTCGCTGACAAAGTCGAGGCGGAATTAAGAAAGACGCATGATGTTTATGATGTAAATGTTCATGTGGAACCTAATTAAAAAGCTTGTATGGGTAGGATCCATTCCGCTATCGATTGGGATAATTAGAATTCTTTGTGAAAAACTATTCTTAGTTCGTCACTTTACCGTATAAGGAGTTTAATGCATGGAGAAGGAATTATCATATGGCAGTGATTATAAGTTCATTCCTGCTACATCTATTGGAAACGGTGTGGGAATTTCCGTATTGCCGGATATATTTTGTTATACGATCCAAATCGTCAATATTATTTTTGCAGGGAATCCAGACACAAAGGAATTTGTACTGGTAGATGCCGGAATGCCGAAATCAGCTGACGAAATTATCAGGGTCACTGAAGAACGGTTCGGGTCAGGAGCCTCCCCAAAAGCAATTATACTGACGCATGGCCATTTCGACCATGTCGGGGCTATTGTTGAGCTCGTTCAGAAATGGGAGGTTCCAGTTTATGCACACGAATTGGAACTGCCCTATTTAACGGGAAAAATGAGCTATCCGGAGCCTGATCCTACTGTTGAAGGGGGAATGGTTGCCAAAATGTCTCCTCTCTTCCCGAATGAACCCATCAACCTAGGAAAACATGCATCAGCGCTTCCCTTAGATGGAAGCGTTCCTAACATGCCGGGATTCCGCTGGATTCACACACCTGGGCATTCAATTGGGCATGTCTCTCTTTTCCGTGATTCTGACAGGCTGTTAATTGCGGGAGATGCTGTCATTACCGTTAGGCAGGATGCCTTGTACAAGGTCATTACACAGGAACAAGAAGTAAACGGTCCCCCCAGGTATCTAACAACAGACTGGCCGGAGGCATGGAATTCGGTCAAAAAACTGGAGGCATTAAAGCCGGCTGTTGCTATTACAGGCCATGGCATCCCGATGTCAGGAGAACCATTAACAAACGGTTTGTCGAAACTTGCAAATGAGTTTGATAAGCTTGCCATTCCGGATTACGGCAAATATGTTGATGGGCCGCTGCATTGATTCATCAAAAAAAGGGTGAGAAGCGATAATAACGATCATTCGCCTCTCACCCTTTTTATCAGACTTCCTCTTTTTGGTCACGTAGAACACTTTAACAGATGTTCTACGTAATTAGACATATAAACTCCACTGGTTTACATCATGATCTTGCAAATATCATTTGTGAATTCGACTGGATCTTCGATAGGGAGTCCCTCGATTAATAAGGCTTGGTTATATAGCAAGTGTGTATATAGAGCCAATTTGTCCTTATCATTCTCAAAAGCGGCTTTCAAAGAAGTGAAAACATCATGATGGACATTGATCTCCAACACTTTGTCCGCTTTAACATTTTGATTATTCGGCATCATATTTAGAACCTTTTCCATCTCAATCGATACATCGCCATCGGCAGTTAAACAAACCGGGTGCGATTTCAACCGTTTCGAAATTCGAACATCCTTTACCTTGCCGGACAATAAATTTTTCATAAACTCAAATAACTCTTTGTTTTCCTCTTCTTCCTCAGCTGTTACTTTTTCTTTTTCGTCGGCCTCAATGCCGATGTCACCGCTGGCAACATTTCTAAATTCTTTCTCTTTGTATGACATCAGCATTTTAATAGCAAATTCATCAATATCATCAGTGAAATATAAGATTTCATAGCCTTTATCAGCCACTAATTCAGTTTGCGGCAGTTTCTCAATTCTTTCGTTGGTATCGCCAGTCGCATAATAAATATATTTTTGACCTTCTGGCATTCTTGATACATACTCATCCAAAGTTATCAATTTTTTCTCCTTTGAAGAGTAAAACATTAACAGGTCTTTCAATTCCTCCTTATGAGAACCGTAGTCACTGTACACACCGAATTTTAGCTGGCGGCCAAAACCTTTATAAAACTCATCATATTTCTCTCGGTCATTTTTTAGTAAACTAATTAACTCACTTTTAATTTTCTTGCTAATATTTTTGGCAATCAGCTTCAATTGGCGGTCATGCTGCAGCATCTCACGGGAAATATTGAGAGATAAATCCTCTGAATCCACCATTCCTTTGACAAAACTGAAATAGTCAGGCAGCAAATCTGCGCATTTGTTCATGATTAACACGCCGCTGGAATACAGCTCTAACCCTTTTTCATATTCCGGTGAATAATAATCAAACGGTATCTTTTCTGGAATATATAATATCGCATTGTATCTGACAGCACCATCTACACTAATATGAATAGATTTTAGCGGCTTGTCAAAACCATAATGCTTTTCGGCATAAAAGTTGTTATAGTCCTCATCCGTAAGTTCTGATTTGTTCTTTCTCCATATAGGAACCATGCTGTTAATGGTTTCTTCCTCTTGATACTCCTCATATTCATCTTCACTTTCAGGTTTCTTCCTGCTTTTGGTTAGATCCATTTTAATTGGATAGCGGATGAAATCGGAATACTTTTTAATGATGGATTTTAGGCGATACTCCTCTAAATATTCATCATAATTCTCATCCTCTGTATTCTCTTTCAGCTTCAAAATAATTTCTGTTCCGACAGACTCTTTTTCGCATGGAGAAATGGTATACCCATCAGCACCTGAAGATTCCCATTTATAGGCTTGCTCACTGCCAAGCGCTTTACTAATAACCGTCACTACATCGGCTACCATGAAGGCGGAATAGAATCCAACACCAAATTGGCCAATAATGTCATATCCATCTTTTAATTCATTTTCAGATTTAAAGGCATGCGAACCGCTTTTTGCAATGGTGCCAAGGTGGTTCTCCAGTTCTTCTTTGGTCATCCCAATTCCTGTATCGATAATTTTCAATGTCCGGTTTGCTTTATCTGCCTCAATTTTTATGTAGTATTGGTCTTTGTCGAATGTTAGCGATTCATCGGATAATGCCTTATAATAGATTTTGTCGATCGCATCGCTGGCATTGGAAATCAGCTCCCTTAGGAAGATTTCCCGATGTGTATAAATGGAGTTAATCATCATATCTAACAGACGTTTGGATTCCGCTTTAAACTCTTTTGTTTCCATTTTGACCTCTCCTCTAAATTATTTACTTATTTGATTATAATCGTAAGCGAAACAACCTTCAAACAGTTAGCACTCAGCGCATTAGAGTGCTAACAAATATTTTAATATCATATATTTTTTATTGAGTCAATACTATCCTGCTTGTAATTGATTAATTGCAAAAAAAAACGAACAATATTGTTCGTTTGCTAGTAACTATAATGGCAGGGCAATTTCAAGCACCGTTCCATTCGGGCTGCTTGATATATGAAATGTCCCATTATGGTTCTTGATGATTTGCATGCTTATCATTAAACCTAGTCCAGTTCCATTTTCCTTTGTAGTAAAAAAAGGCTGGCCAATTTGATCTAAATGTTCCTTAGCAATCCCTGTGCCTTGATCCGCTACCTTAATTAGAACTATGCCATCTTCTGGCCTGTCCACTTCTATTTTAATATCTCCGCCATTGGGCATCGCTTCAATTGAATTTTTCAGCAAATTAATGAATACCTGCTTTAATTGGTTCTCATCACAGATTAATAACGGGATTTCTGTTGAACAAATAATGGTTATATTAATATTATTTAAAATGGCTTGTGTATCAATAAGCGCTTTGACGTCCTCTAAGATTTTTAAAAGATTGGTCTGTTTAAACTTTTGTCCCTGCGGTTTAGACAGCAATAATAATTCACTGAGGATTTGCTCAATCCGGTTCATTTCTGATTTAATGATTTCAATATAAGTTGGCTTGACATTTTTATCCGCTTCCATGAGCTGAAGGAAGCCTTTAATGGAAGTTAAAGGGTTTCGAATTTCATGGGCAATCCCTGCAGCAAGCTGACCTGCAACAGAAAGCTTTTCTGATTGCAGGAGTAAATTTTGCGTTCTCTTTTTTTCTGATATATCTCTAATAATGATATGCCTTGCTGGCTCATTCTGATAGATGGCTGGAATCGCCTTTGTTTCGACATCAATAATTTTGCCATCAACACGGACAAGCTTTGTATCAATAAAGTCGGCAATTTCCCCGGTTTCAACTTGTTTCACTCGTTCTTTTAAAATATCCGAAAATTCATTAACTATAAAATCATTGATGCAGCGCCCAATAAGATCCGATTTGTACCTGGCACCTGCTAATTGGATAGCCGTATCATTTGCGAAAAGGATTTGGTTAGATTTTGCGATCACAACTGCATCAGGCGAGTGTTCAACAATTTCCCGATAAATCGCTTCCCGCTGTTGAATTTCTTCCGTTAACCGCCTCCTGCGCTGTTTAATCTCAGTAATATCCTTGGCGATTCCATATACACCAATAATCTCTTCCTCAACGACAATTGGATAATTGGTAATATTCACATCTAAAATTACACCGCTTTGGTGGATAATCTGGCAATCAAAATTCTGTAACTTTCCTTCTATTGCCTTATAAAAAAAGGAAAGCGCCCTATCTAAATGTTCTAATGTAACAATTTTCATATAATTCAGCTTGGCAAACTGCCCGGGATCATACCCAAATATCCGCTCACATGCTGGATTTAACGGCAAAAAGAACCCATCTAAATCCATCACATAGATGGCATCTGAATCACAGCTGAATAGGGGGCTGTATTGATTCAAACTGCCCTTGATATGAGTTTCTAGTAATTCCCGTTTATGTCTTTTAATATCTGAAATAGAAGTATTCATCACTTTAAAATAGATCCTTTCTTCATATCTTAAAAAAAAACCAAATTAGAAATCTAATTTGGCGCATGTCTAGGATCACTGCGAAATCATTCAACAACATTCGTCATAATTCTTTTTTCCTACTTATTATAGTAAGGCTTCAAAGCTAGATTTTCAATATGTTTCTCCATCATAAAGCACTCGAAAAATGACAGAATATGTTGGGAAATTTTTTTAAACTCCCTTTTTTGTCCTGTGCCAACATAATCTTTTCCTTCTTTTCATAGAATGGACAAGGAGGCGGGTTATAGGAGGAATGTAAGTTGGCTAAAAAATCTTGTATAACTGAACAATTCTATTTCCGATGAAAAGAACCCTTTTGACTTATTTTTGCCTGCTGGTTGGCGCCACTCTGCAAGGAATGTCGATGTCTTTGTTCTTATTTCCTCATTCTATCCCCTCCGGAGGGGCGGCAGGCATTGCTATTCTATTAAACCACTGGTTTAACTTGTCGCTAGGATTTTCTTTATGGCTTGCCAATATTGTTTTCTTATTGTTTGCCCTAAAATACTTTGGTTACACTTGGACTTTTCGAACCATCATTTCGGTGGCAACTACCTCCACCATTGTGACAATTTTGACCAGCACCATACCGCATTTTCATATTCATACGTTATTTGATATTGGTGCAGGAAGTATATTCTTTGGAGTTGGGGTCGGATTATTAATCCGTGCAGGTGCGTCCAGCGGAGGAATGGTGATTCCCGCGCTCATGATCGCTACCTACAAAAATTGGAGTCCTGGGAAGGTCATGATGGGAATCAATTTGCTCATCTTTTTGCTTACATCTCTTGTCATCGATTATAAAATTGTTCTGTATGCTGTTGTTTGCCAGTTTTTCTCGACCAATATCATTGATTTTATTTATGAATTAAAGTTTCAAAACTTGTTTTTCTTATCAGCCAATTGGAGAAAAAGATAGGAAGACCTATGAAAGGATCTTCCTATCTTTTAAATAGTCCAATATAAAAGCAACTGACTGTTCAATCGCCACCTTACTGGTTTCAATAGTTATTTCTGGATTTAAGGGCGGTTCATAGGGGGAGGAAATGCCAGTAAAATCAGGGATTTCCCCTTTTCGGGCTTTTCGGTATAATCCTTTGGGGTCCCGGTCTTCACACACTTGGATGGGACAATGCAAATAAATTTCAATAAACTCATCCGGCTCGAACATGCCTCTTACCAATTCCCTATCTTCACGAAATGGTGAAATGAAGGCAGAGGAAACAATTTGCCCACTGTCTACAAATAATTTGGCCACTTCACCGATTCTTCGGATATTCTCCTTGCGGTCCAGAGCTCCAAAGCTTAAATCTTTGTTTAGTCCATGGCGGATATTGTCTCCATCTAACACATAACTGTTAACGCCTTTTTGAAATAAGGCAAAATCAACTGCATTGGCCAATGTAGACTTGCCTGACCCTGAGAGGCCAGTAAACCACAGGACACAGCTAGTATGGCCATTTAATTTATGGCGGTCAGCTTTTGTGACGGTTGTTTGATGCCAAGTGATGTTTTTGCTCTTTCCCATTTTGTACACCTTCTATTTAAATGGTGTTTTAGCCAATTGAAGAATTTTCATAAACTTCTTTCATTCCAGCAATAAGAATTTCTATTACCTCAGGACGACTGAATTCCTTTGGAGGCTGCACGCCATTCTTTAACATCTCTCTAACTTTTGTTCCTGATAAAATGACACGGTGTTCCATGCTATGCGGACACGTTTTTTCTGATGCCATGTTTTCACATTTTTTGCAGTAAAAACTGTTTTCGAAAAATAGCGGCTTAATGCCCAATTCCTCTTCCTCAAAGCAGCTAAATATTTTTTGTGAATCATAGGTTCCGTAATAGTTTCCTACGCCGGCATGGTCACGGCCTACAATAAAATGAGTGCATCCAAAGTTTTTGCGGACAATGGCGTGAAAAATGGCTTCGCGAGGGCCGGCATATCGCATGGCAGCAGGAAAGACGGCTAAAAAAACGCGGTCAGCTGGGTAATATTTTTCAAGGAGAACCTGATAACTCTTCATGCGAATTTCGCTAGGTATATCATCTGATTTTGTTTCTCCCACCAATGGATTTAAAAATAAACCATCCACCGTTTCCAATGCTGACTTTTGAATATATTCATGGGCTCGGTGGACGGGATTGCGCGTTTGAAAACCGACTACCGACTTCCAGCCTAATTCCCGAAACTTTTCTCTAGTCTGGAGCGGATCTAAATAAAAAGATTGAAAATCGCCTTTATTCGGCAGATGGACCATCGTAATTGGACCTGCTATATAAACATCCGGCCGCTGGAAAAGTTTATTTACCCCAGGGTGCTTTAAATCGGCCGTTTGATATACTTTTTCCGCTTCCAAGTGTTTATTGGGCAAAAATTTTTCAGTTACTTTCATGGTCCCGTATATCTCACCCTGATAACCAAGGTGAATGGTTTCCCCAATTCCCAGTTTATGTGCTTCCGCATGATCGACTGCCAAAGTGATGGGCAGCGACCATGGGAGCCCATTATCAAGCCTCATCTGTTCAACAACAGAATAATAATCCTTTTCTCCCATAAAGCCTTCCAGCGGGCTATAAGCCCCATTTGCAATCAGCTCTAAATCACTTAATTCCAGCTTATCTAATTCAACATAGTTTGCCGAAAACTCTAGAGACTGCCCTATGTTCATCCGGTTGATTAATTTGCCGCCATGCGGGGTACTTTTTGCCAACGTTTAACCTCCTCAAACTTTATTTTGCTATTTTTAAAAAAATTTAGAGCTGATGCAGGCCGCACTCCGTTTTTGATAGTCCTGCCCAGCGTCCTGCTCGGGAATCCCCTCTATCCCCAACAGGCTTTGTGCATGGTGCACAGCCAATGCTCGGGTATCCTTTATCATGCAAAGGATTATAAGGCAGCTGATTAAGGTCAATGTAGTCCAGGACATCCCACCATGTCCAATGGATCAATGGACATACTTTAATATTTTTAAATTTTTCATCTTTATTAATATACTGGGTATGGCTTCTTGTAGGGGATTGATCTCGTCTTAACCCGGAAATCCAAGCTTTTGTACCACTTAATGCTACCCTTAATGGTTCAACCTTCCTCATTTGGCAGCAAAGATTGGGATTATGCTTCCATAGCTCCCTGCCATACCGCTCAGCCTGCTCTTCAACAGATAATTCGGGCTTCACCATTTGGATATTCAGCGAAGGATATCTTTCTTTTACTTGTTCAATTAATTGATAGGTTTCGGCAAAGTGAAGCCCCGTATCAAGAAATATGATTCGGGCATCCTTTTTTACCTTATGAATTAAATCAATTAACACAATCCCCTCCGCTCCAAAACTGCAGGCATAGACCATGTTATCCTGATATTCCTGATATGCCCATTTTAAAATATCCAAATAGTCTGGGTGATGGCTTAAAATACCGCTAACCTTTTTCTCCTCCCAGGATTCATAGGTAAGTACATCAGACAATCTTCTTCCCCTCCTATTTCATTATTTCATTTGGAAACCTTAGCGTAACACAGGCGTTGTTCCCTAAGTTCCGCTGATTCATATGATCAATATGGCCAAACTCTGCATAGGAGAGTAATGCTCGTATCCATGAGCCATGTCCGAACGCTAAAACATTAGAATATTTTTTGTACTTTTCCAAAAACATAGCTATTCGCTTCTCTAAATTTTCTATCTTTTCTCCTAAAATGATTGTTTTTGGTTTCATTACCCATTGATCTCCATAATGTTCAACTAATTCCTGTTTCAGTACTCCCTCAAACGGACCGAAATCCAATTCATCCAATAGCCCCTCTGTTTCCGGTTGAAAACCATAAAGCCCTGCCGTCTGATGTGTCCTTTTTAACGTACTGGCTAAAACAAGGTCAAAAGGGGCAAGCTTTTTCAGTACTTGCTGATTTTGGATGATTCCTTGCCGATACTCCTCTGTTAACGGAGAGATTCCTATATCCCGTTTCCCTTGGAGCCAAGATTTTTTATTCCATTCCGTAGGAAGATGCCTGATTAAAGTAAGTTGCATTCAATATCCTCCAGATAAAATGTTTCACTCCGCAATCCAACCCTCTGCGTCTCTAATACTAATACGTCATGGATTTTCACATTTCCCAAATTGACATTTGGCCCGATTTCTTTAATAAAATGCATTTGATGTTTGGAAGTTGGAGCTTCAAAAATAATTTTGTTAGGGTCGACCTGTTTGATTAACTCACGAATTAAATCAAATTTAATCGTGCCGCTCTGTTCATAAATTCCCGCTGTTCCCGAATCTCTTCCTTCCGTAATCACATATTCGCAACCTGCTGCAAGCAGCTGTTCCATTTCGTCCTTCCATTCAGAAATGTCCATTTCCTTATTGCAATCCTTGGATCCTACCTCGGCAATAACATGAAAATGGCTTTTTAACCTGGATACTAAATGGAGGCGTTCATGAATGGGAATATCCAAGGTCCCATTTGATACCTCAATCCATTCGATTCCTAATGATTGCAGGTATTGGACGTATTCTGGAATTTTATTTTGATAATAGCACTTTTCAAATAATGTGCCGCCGCAGTATGGACGAATATCATGTTCTTTGTATAAGTGAATCTTTTCCCTTAGATTTGGCGTCAAATAGGCTGAGCCAATTCCAATTTTAGCAATGTCTACCAGGTGTCCATAATCGGCTAATATATGTTTTAATTCCCCTATTGGAGTACCAAAATCCACTACTGATGTTAGTCCATATGTTCGTTTTCCTGTTGTCCTTTCTGGTAATGTTAAAAAATCCATAGGCAAAGCGCCTCCTCTTTTTTTCTAAAATAGATTATTCAAAAACTGGGTGAATGTGTAAATAATAGGCATTTTTCTTATAAATTAGGCAAATGCCTTGTATAAACTTTTGTGGCAAATCAAACAATAAAACAGGCTTATTCTCACAGTTAGGGGTGTGCGTGTTGGGAAAACAAAAGCATAATGGCTTAACTATTTTAGCCATCAGTTCCATCCCAATGATTCTGGTTTTGGGAAACTCGATGTTAATTCCGATACTCCCAAAGATGAAATCTGAATTAGACATTTCACAGTTTAAGGTTAGTTTAGTCATATCCGTTTTTTCTATTGCTGCAGCTATTTCTATCCCTGTTTTAGGTTATTTTTCCGACCGGTTTTCCCGAAAAGCCGTGATTATACCTGCGCTGATTCTATATGGGATCGGTGGTTTTTTAGCCGGATCAGCATCTGCCTGGTTTTCAAGTGCTTATACTTGGATTATGGCAGGAAGAATTATGCAGGGAATCGGGGCAGCAGGTACAGCGCCAATTGCCATGGCGTTAACCGGTGATTTGTTTAAAGGGGCCGAACAGAGTAAAGTGCTTGGCTTAGTTGAAGCTTCAAATGGTTTTGGTAAAGTCATCAGCCCGATTTTAGGCTCGCTTTTTGCACTGTTGTTTTGGTATGCTGCCTTTTTCGCTTTCCCCATTTTTTGTCTACTATCTATTTTGTTAACGATCTTTTTTATTAAAGAGAAAAAAGCAAAAAAGGAACCCCCTCCAGTCGGAAAATATGTAAAAGGGCTGGCTTCAGTATTTAAAACGGAAGGACGCTGGCTCTTTGCTGCCTATTTGACGGGAGCGGCCTGCCTGTTTACTTTATTCGGAATCTTATTTTACATTTCCGATATTCTTGAAAAAGAACATGGGATTGATGGGCTGCTTAAAGGCAGCATCCTTGCGATTCCATTGCTGTTTATGACAACCACTTCTTATATTACTGGAAGCAAAATAGGTAAAAGAATGAAGCTGATGAAGTCCTTAATTATTTTAGGCCTTATGTTGATGACGGCTTCGTTTGCTTGTCTTATTTTCTTTAAAAGCCTTGTTCCGTTCTTTTCCGTTCTGGTGGTCAGCAGTATCGGCACTGGGCTTGTCCTCCCTTGCATTAACAGCTTTATTACTGGTTCTGTACCAACAGACCGCAGGGGATTTGTTACATCTTTATATGGCTCCGTCCGTTTCTTAGGGGTGGCCATTGGTCCTCCTATCTTTGGCACTTTAATGGAATGGTCAAGGACCGGCATGTTTTTAATCACAGCAGGGTTAACCCTGTTTTGTGCATTACTTTGTCTCGTTCTGATCCACGTTGCAAAAAAGGAAAAGCCTTCTAAAGAAACCGATACTCTATTTGAAAAACTGCAATTTACTTAGAAAGCTGTTAAGAAAAGCGGAAGCGCCTGCCGGGCGTTTCCTTCCTTTTAATCATGGCAGAATTTATATTTCAAAAAGGAGTGAATTTCGTTGCAGATTTATTTTTCTCCAGAAGTCATAACCCCACAGTTTCAAGTGTTAAATGTCGTAAATAGTGCAAACAAAGCTGTAGGCAATGTGGCCTTTTTATTTGATGATAAAAAATTGTATGTCTATGGGATTTTAGAAGAGGAAGGTGTCGGAGAAGATTTTAAAGATTTAGTTACTCCCTATATAAAAGGTTTAGCAAAAGCCAAACCAGATGTCGACGTTTTCTCCTGCTTATATATCGGATGCCAAAAAATTAAACTGACAGAGAATGAAGAAGACAAATAGGAAAGCGTTTGTTGGAGCAAATAAAGGATTAGGGAGGATGACCGGGACTAAAAAACCCCTGGAATCCTCCTTATTTTTTATAATGTCATGTAACAAGGCATTCGACCACTTCATATTTTAATGTATATTTTAGTTTAGAGATATGGAGTGTACACCCTATGAGTATGAGCATCATCATAATGGGGCTTTTTATTGGATTCATGGTCGGATTAACCGGGGTAGGTGGTGCAGCTCTACTAACACCAATATTAATTTTATTAGGAATCAATCCTTCAATTGCTGTAGGAACGGATCTATTCTATAATTCCATTACAAAATTGTTTGGTTCAATCCAGCATTGGAAACAGAAAACAATCAATTTAAAGCTGGTTAAGTATTTGGCAATTGGCAGTATTCCAAGTGCGCTCTTGGCGGTAGGCATTCTTCATCTGTTTAATGCTTTTTTTCATAATCAGGAGCAAATTATTAAACATTCACTGGGCTATGTATTAATCTTGGTTGCAATTGCTACACTGATTAAAACTTTTATGAAAAAGAGAATGGAATGGAATCAGCTGCAGCTAAAACCAATCGAGGATAAACGGGCATTATCGATTACGATCGGTGTCGTCCTTGGTTTTATTGTCGGGCTGACTTCCATTGGTTCAGGTTCCATGTTTGCCCTAGCCATGCTTTATCTGTATCGAATGAGTCCATCAGAATTGGTTGGGACTGATATTGCCCACGCTTTTTTATTAGTGACTGCAGCTGGGCTTTTACATGCCGGAATCGGCAATGTGGATTATTTGCTGGCAATTAACCTGCTGTTAGGTTCGATCCCTGGTGTCATTTTAGGCAGCACCCTCTCCTCCAAATTCCCTGCAAAGCCTTTAAGAACAATATTGGCTATCATGATCTTAGTCAGTGGAATAAAACTAATCTGATATCGCGATAAGACAAATCCTTTAATTGATTGAAGGGGATGGCTAAGCAGCCCTCCCCTTCATTCTGCCCTTTTATAGGATGGGCTTACCCCTGAATTCATGATTTTTTCTTGTTCTGCGCCTGCAGACGATAAACAGGACAATGATGATCCCTTCTAAAAGCAGCCCAAGGGAACTCCATGTATATAATGAAAAATGAATATGCTCCATACTATTTTTAAACAAGAGAATCGAAAGGTAGCCCAAAATAAAGGACAAGGGAAACAGAAATTTGTTTGTGTTGGATTTATAATAAAAACTCAAGCAATGATTCAATGCATATAACAAAAAGGCAGTTTTGGTAATCAATGTCGGCATCCAGACAGCCGCAATCACTAAGTCTAGCCGATCCAAGAAGTCCGTGATATTAATTTGTTGAATAAGAATATATGATGGAAAAGTGGCTTCCTCAATAATCTTCTGTCCCAATACCGCAATCTCCAACACGATTATGATAAAAAAGTAAAAAGTACTGAGAACCGCTCCTAAAATAACGGCCCTCCTCGCCTCTTTCATTGGATTGATGCTTCCAACGGCGATAAGAAAAAAAAGCATCTCACCCAGCCAGGCAAAGGTGAAAAATACAGATTTCATGACAGAAGCTCCTGTTGATAATGAAGGAAGCGGCTGAAAATTGGTTACATCAATCTCATTAAGCAATAACAGCGGCAGAATGATAATGACGATTCCCAGAATAACAGAATGAATCGCATTGACTCTGGCGACCACCTCCAGGCCTGCCATACTGATATACACGATTGCTAATATGGTCAAAACCATAATCATCGAATTAGGGGTACTTGGCAATAAAACTGAACCGATAAAATCAATCATCGCCCTTACATCACGCACAAAGGTAAAAAGGATAAACAGCATAAAGAAAAAAATGAACCCCTTTTCCCATAAATTGCTCCGTTTTTTAATTGCGAAAAGGGCCTTCAGCGATTCAAGGTAACGTGGCTTTCCTAATAACAGATAGACGATTACGGTTAAGATCGGAAGATTAATCAGGGGAACCAGCCAGGAATTTTGTCCCCCAATATGAACTGTTATTTGCGGCAGACTAATAACAGCTGAACTGATAACAAAATTTACCGCTAAAAACATGATTTGCAAATTGGATATGATCTGCTTCATATATTCACAACCATCCTCGATAGTCTTCCGAACGTATTATTTAATAAAATGGTGATTCCATTCAAATGAACATGATATCCTTGCAATATGGTGCAGGCTAAGGCTGCGATCACCAGTAAATACATCCATTTCCGTTCTTTTTTTTCAGCAATTTTCGCCTTTAACATCACTACCACATAAATAATCAATGACAGCCAGACGACAATGATTCCTATATCCATTTTGTTATTTCCTTTCAATCGTTCCTGAATTCGTGGTCCTCTGTATATCAGCATCCACATGGATATTCACTTTTAGCTCCGGGAGTATGGTATCCCACTTGTCCTTCCAATTGTTCTTCCATTCATGATAGTGATTCCGGTAGACATACCAGCCAAATCCGAATATATCCGCTCCCTCGGAATGGGCATGATCCAGAACGGTTTTAACATTTTTTTTGACCATAGCCTCCATGTTTTTTATCATTAAATTATAGGTTTTGGGGTCTTCAATCCTTAAATCAGGCTCATTATCCAACAAATTCCCGCTCGCTCTAATAGAAAGATCAAAGGTAGGTTTGCCATCTTTCAGCCGGTACCTCGTTTTAACGCTGCTATCAATTATTTGAACTGTTATTTCCTTATTTTTCAATCCATTGAAGGTAAAGCTTTTTTTATTCATCCTATCATTAAGCCACATTACACCCTGTGATTCACTCTTATTCGTGGTAAACAGCATTTTGTCATTCTTAAAAATGGCATAACTGCCCATCAATATCTCTTTTCCGTCTTTTTCCTTCTCTGTTGTCCCAGTGGCTTCAATATAGGGAAGGATAATTTCTTTGCCTGGACGGTCGAAATCCTGAAATGCGTCCTTAATTTTCATGTTTATTGTTGTTTTCGACATTTCCCGAATGGCCTCCCCTGCAAATTGTTCCATTCTGGGCTGTGCTTTCAACATTTCATATGCTTCACCTTTAGATATGACCAAGAAGGTGGATAATCTGGACTGTGGATGAATAAAAGTAGAATTCAACGCTTCTTTGATTCCTTGTCTCGCTAAGTCCTCCCCTATGATGTACACCCGTCTATGGCCAAAAAAGATATTCCTTGATAGCCTTGCTTGTATATCCTCTATGCTTTGCCTTATATTATCACCTGTTCCGACTAAGACAGCAACTGGCCCCTCTCCGCTTGTTCCTCCGCCCCCGCCGCTTGAACCTGCACCCCCAAGTGAACTTGGCAGAGGAATTTGTACAGCCACTCGATATCTGTCCTGCCCCACCTTATCCACGCCAGAGGCAATAACAAAAGCAAGATCATTGATTTCTGTCCGATCCCAACAGCCAGTTAGAAAAAGGATTTGAGACATCAGGATGAGGATCAATCCATGTTTTTTCATGAGGAGCTCCCCTCTTCACTTAACTTTGCGGCGGATGTTTCTTTCGACTGCCTAATAATATCTTCCTTAACCAGCTGTTCCGGCCTTCGGTCCATTGCCCACCATGGAACCCTTAAAAATACATCCTTTAATGACTTTACGGATAATGGAGCAAGTGGCCAAAAGTATGGAATGCCAAATGATCTTAGTTTGCAAAGATGGGTAAGAACGGTCAAAACACCTAAAACGACCCCGTATAAACCAAACATGGCGCCAAGGAATATTAACGGAAAGCGCAGCAAACGAAAGGCGATCGACATATTAAATCTGGGAATGGTGAAAGAGGTAATCCCAGTAAGGGAAATGACAATAACGGTTGGAGCAGAGACAATTCCTGCTTCTACGGCTGCCTGTCCAATGACGAGCGCTCCTAATATTCCCACCGCCTGCCCAATCACCTGAGGCAGTCTTATCCCGGCTTCCCTTAGTGCCTCAAAGGATAATTCCATAATCAACACCTCAACAAACATCGGAAAAGGGATCGATTCCCGGCTCGCTGCGATCGACAAAAGCAGCGATGTTGGAATCATCTCTTGATGATAGGTGGTTACGGCCACGTACAAACCAGGTAATGTAAGAGCGATAAACACAAACACTAATCGCAGGATTCTTAAAAATATATAAATCTGAAACCTGCCATAATAATCTTCACTGGCTTGAAAGAATTGCCAAAATGTGGCCGGCATAATCAACACAAATGGTGTCCCATCGACAATAATGGCCACCCTGCCTTCCAATAAATTGGCCGCTACCGTATCAGGACGCTCTGTATTTTGTATTTGCGGGAACAAACTCCAGGCGCTGTCTTCAATAAATTCTTCAATATAACCGCTTTCCAAGATTCCATCGATTTTTATTTTATCAAGTCTTGAAATCACTTCTTCCACTAATTCTGGTGCGGCAATGCCCTCAACATATAGAATCGCGATTCCGGTTTGTGTTTCTTCACCAATATCCTTAGATAAAATTTTCAATCGATTAGAACGGACTCTAGACCGGATTAATGCCGTATTCACCCGCAGCCTTTCTGTAAACCCTTCCCGTGGCCCGCGGACGGCAGATTCTGTCTGTGGCTCGGATACTGTTCTTCGGTCTCCTCCTTTCGCATCAAAAACAATCCCTTTGTTGAGTCCCTCCACAAGCAGCACTGTATTGGCTTTTAAAACATTGCTTACCACATCGTCCAATTTCGTAATTTCATTGACTGAGCTTAACGAAAGGACCCGTTCCATCAACAGGTCTACTGAAAGTCTTTCTTTTTCCACTTCCTCTAGTAACTGCCGAATTCCATGCAGCTCTACTGACTGAGAATCAATAAATCCATCCACAAACAGGACGTATGCATGGGCTTTACCGGCAATAATGGGGCGGAATACAATATCTGAACAATCCTTAAAAAGTTCCTTCAATATTCTTATGTTTTCAGTCAAATCAGTACTGATTTCTTTATGTGTTTCGTCAATTGCCATAGCATTTGAATTCAAACGTTTAAATTTTTTAAAAGTCTTCATCACGTATAGCTCCAAAGATTATTTTTTGACTGATGGCTTGAATCCCGTATGCCTGTTCAGCGTAAATCAGTTTTTAATATAACCCACTTTTAGAAAATTATCCCTTGGAATTCAAAGCCAAAATCGAGTTTTGAATTCTTGTCCTTCTATAACTAAAATTCAAACATATAATGGGGATGAAATCTTTTTTAAGGAGGTTCCTATGTTTATTTTTATTGAAAAAGCGGTATTAGGAATGGCCTTGTTAAGGGTGCTATCGGGAAGCATCGAAATCTTTGCGGCATTGTTAATGCTTAAATTAAATTCTGTTGAAAAGGCGCTTATGGTAAACAGTTCCCTTGCCCTTGTAGGGCCAATTGTTTTGGTCCTAACCACTACAATAGGAGTTCTAGGAATGGTAGGAAACATATCGTTGATAAAAATCGGCTGGATTTTTCTTGGTGTCAGCTGCATTCTCATTGGAGTATTAAAAGCATAAAAAAAGCTGCCTTAGGATATTCCTAAAGCAGCATCTTAAATGTGTCATTCAGTCGTTTCATCTTTTTCATTATAGTCATATTTTGTCCGGTCTACCTGGGTAAAACCTTTCGGAGTATAGAATCTAAGCAAGTCGCCATTCACTACCTTATCCGAAATCGCTAATTTCTGTTCGACAATTGCTTTATATTTATTCGCCTGTGCCAGTTGATTTTCAGCCAATTCCATCCCAGTTCGGGAATCATAGAATTTGCCGTTGACAGATGTCACATCAGGACTTACATAATCGCCATTTCGGAACGGAACAATTTGGTCATGCTGTTCGGATAACAGATCTGTACCTAATTGGACATATTCTTTCGTGTCCACTCCCAGCAAATGAAGCAATGTTGGAAGCAGGTCGACTTGGCCTCCATATTGATGCTGGATTCCGCCTTCGATACCTGGAACATGAATCAATAAAGGAACCCGTTGCAGCCCTGTACTTTCAAATTCATTAATCTCTTTTCCCATCACTTTTGACATAGCTTTATTATGGTTCTCAGAAATGCCATAATGGTCCCCGTACATGATAATAACAGAGTTATCATAAAGACCCGATTCTTTTAGATAAGCAAAAAATTGCTCCAATGCTTCATCTGCATACCGGGCTGTTTGGAAATAGGTATCGACTGAAGGATCTCCTGTTGTATGCGGAGCAATGGTTGCTTCCTCTTCCTTCAATGGGAAAGGATAGTGATTGGATACTGTAATAAATTTTGCATAAAACGGCTGCGGCAAGGATTCCAAAAGCGGAATCGATTGCGAAAAGAATGGTTGGTCCATAAGGCCATATTCAGCTAAATCTTCAGGATTCATCGTATAATTCTTGGAATCAAAGAACTTGTCAAATCCAAAGGACTTATATATTTCATTGCGATTCCAAAAGCTTCCTGAATTGCCATGGAATACTGCTGACGTATAGCCCTGCTGCCCCAGAATAGCCGGTGCTGCCTGGTACGTATTTAGGCCTTTCGTTGTAAAGGCAGAACCTTGCGGCAATCCAAACAATGAATTTTCCAGCATAAATTCGGCATCTGCCGTTTTTCCTTGGCCCGTTTGGTGGAAGAAGTTATCAAAATACAACGTTTTTTTATCTCTTGTAAGTGAATTTAAAAATGGCGTCACTTCTTCCCCGTGAAGCTTATAATTAATGAGGAAATTTTGCATCGACTCCAAATGAAAATAAATCACATTCATTCCTTTTGCTTTGCCAAAATAGGCCGGGTTTGGAGCCGCATAATTGGACTTTGTATAATTTATCACTTCTGTCATATCATCACTGTCTGCCATTACTCTTTGGGCAGAAGCCTTTGTACTCTTCACTGCATCGTAAATGGTGTAATTATACATACCTAAATATTTCACAATATAGTTGCGGTCGAACCCGCGAGTCAATAATTGAGGACGGTCCGCTTCTGCTAAAGATAAATTAATAAAGGAGATAGTTAAGGCTAAAGAAATAATTGCGGGCAGCTTTCGACGGCGATTCCCATCGTTCTGTTCCATCTTTATAACGTGAAAAGCCAACAAGCCAATTAGCAATATAATATCAAGAAAGAATACAAAGTCGTAAGGCTTTAACAAGGATACAACACTGCCGCTGACGTCACCGAAATTTTGTGTCTGGGTGATCGTAGGCAATGTAATAAAATCATTGAAAAACCGGTAAAATAAAATATTGGCATATAATAAGAACGATAATAAGAAATCGATTATCATCAGCGAAATATACTTTTTCCTGCCTTTAAAAAAGAATGAAAGGCTTAAAAACAGGATGGATGAACCTAATGGGTTTATAAATAATAGAAATTTCTGCAAGGAGTTTTCTATACCTAAGTCAAATTGGGTTAATTGGGCTGTAAAGGTTTTAATCCAAAGCAAAATGACAGCCAAAAGGAAAAAAACATTAAATTTTTGAAAAAGATGCTGACCTTTGTTTCGTATATTATTCATCAATTTGCACCTCGCCTTCCAAAGCACTATTATGACATAAATCTAATGGTTTTTGTCAAGCATATTGAAGCCAAATCGTCTGTTATTTAACTAAAATAGGAAATATTTCCTTGCTCCAACGATTTCATTTTCCAGGAATTAAATCCCGTTTTGCTGTACCTCTAATTTCTTTTCCTTTCCAATATGCCGTACCCGTTGCTGCCAATAACAACAATCCAGTTACCATAAAAACAAATTGGGCAGGAAGAATTCCACCAATATATCCGCCGATGACCGGACCGATCATGCCGCCGATTTGATTCGCGGTTTGGTTCAGGCTGAACGCACGTCCGCGGAAATTTTCCGGTGTAGACTTCACGACTAGTCCATTTAAAGCCGGGAAGACAGCACAGAAAAACACGCCATAAATGAAGCGAATGATCGAAAAGCCCCAAATCTGGCTAAACAAAATTTGGGCTAACGTCCCAATACCTCCACCAAGCAATCCGATGACAAGAACACGATGGAAGCCTGCCTTATCTGCCCAACGTCCCCAGAACGGTGCAAAAAGAGCACTGGCAATTCCCGGCAGTGAAAATACAATTCCCGCTAACAGAGAAGCATTTTCAGCTGTCCCCCCCAATTTAACAATATATAAGGGGAGAACCGGTTCAATCGTCATAACCGAACCGGAAGTCACAATGGTTAATAAAAGGACAAATACAAATGGACGGTAGGTCCAAGCTTGTTTTATATCATTTTTTACAGATCCCTTTTGTTTATTTGGTTTAAAGTTCTCTTCCTTTACCCATAAAACCACAAGAATGGTGGAAATAAACACAATCAATCCCGCACTGCCAAAAGCCAGCCTGTTTCCAGCCAAATGCGCTATTGCCCCGCCTAGCAGGGGACCAACTATATTGCCTGACGCAGAGGCTGTCGAAATTAAAGATAATGCATATCCCACGTTCTTGTTGGGTGTATTGGTTCCGATTAAAGCAATTGCACCTGGAATAAATCCTGTCAAAAGCCCTTGGGAAATTCTTAACGCTAATAGCTCATAAGGATTGGTCACAAAGGCAGTAAGTGAATAAATGACAAACAAACAGAATCCTGCCCGAATAATCATAGGTTTACGGCCGTACCGATCGGCCAAACTTCCCCAAAACGGAGAAGAAAGCGCACCTGAAAAAAAGGCTGCACTGTATAATAATCCTGACCATAATTCAACATGCTGCGTGACTCCGATTTGCGGAAGAAAGATTGGCAAAAAAGGGATCACCATTGAAAAACTTGCTGATGTAAAAAATACTCCGATCCATAACACATATAAATTACGCTTCCATATTGGCATTCTGTTCCATCTCCAAGCATATCCAATAAAAAATTGTTATTTTATACAGGCTATCATACCATAAAGCCTAAATATTTTGATACCCGAAATATTACAACTTCCAAAAACATTATTTCCCTAAAAATGTTTATTTCTTGCTTTTTTTTATCTATCGTTTAAAATAGTTTGAAATTAGTGAAAATGGGTTTTATATAAAGGAGAGGTACGATGCACACATCCCATCAGCCAAACATTCTAGTGTTCCATCCAAAACAGGCAAAAGCCTATGCAGACTATATTCGCAGCCATGGTTTTTTAAGGGTAACGGCAGCAGCTACATTTGAAGAGGCAGAGAAAAATCTGCCAGGCACAGAGATGATCTTGGGGTGGAAATTTCCCACCTCCCTTTTAAGTGATCAAGTTGGTTCAGATGTCCGATGGTTTCAATCAATTGGGGCAGGAGTAGATGATCTAGTGACTGATCCTTTGATCCCGAAAGACATCCTGCTGACCAGAATCATTGACCAATTCGGGCCTGCCATTTCTGAATATGTTTTTACCTATCTATTGTATATCGTAAAAAATGTCCCGCGTATGAGACAAGCTCAGTTAGATTGCCGCTGGGACCCCTTTGTTGCGGATTCACTCGCAGGGAAGACCATTGGGGTAGCCGGCTTAGGATCAATTGGAGCAGAAATCGTGAAAAAAGCGCGGGCTTTTGATATGAAGGTATATGGGTTAAGTCAAAGCGGAAAACACAAATCGCTGGTCGACAATCATTTCGAAGCAAATGATTGGGTGGGGTTTGTAAAAGAGCTGGATTTTTTAGTACTGACACTTCCATTAACAAAGGAAACCTATCACATCATTAGCACAAATGTCCTTCATGTTATGAAACCATCAGCCTGTCTGGTCAATGTTGGACGGGGTGCATTGGTTAATGAAAAGGATTTGTTTTTTGCCCTGCAATCGAACCGTCTCCAAGCAGCCGTTTTGGATGTGTTTGAAACAGAGCCGCTGCCTGCAGACCATTCCTTTTATCTGATGGAAAATGTCTATGTCACTTCTCACTTGTCTGGCCCAAGTACGGTTGAGGGCGTAGGTCAATTTTTTATTGACAATCTTGATCGCTACCTCAAAAATCAGCCCTTAAATGGAATAGTAGATCGAGTACGTGGATATTAAATGCGAAAAGCTGACTTTTAGGTCAGCTTTTTTATATAAAACAAGGTTTATTTATCTTTCTTTCGTCTAAAGCCTTCTTCTACTAAAAATATTTCTGCCTCTTCATAGGTAGCGAAGGTTTCTTCCAGATTGAGCCCGTAATAGATATTCCAGAAATCATCTTCGTTCACTAAAAGCAGCTGTAGATTTTCTTCGTTTATCCAGCGTTCCTCTGGATTTTCTCCGATGATTGCCTCCTCTTCCGCAGACAATTTTACAGCAGACAAACTCGCTATTGACGCTTTTATAATTTGTTTAAGTTCGTCAGCCGAGAAGTTCCGGATATTCACCATTCCTTTATCATCGGTCCGGTAATCAGGCAGCAAGCCTGCATAAATAAAGCCATTTCCGTTTGGATGCAGATGGTATACAACATTTTTCTTATCAGAAATGCTTTCTTTAAACTGGAAATTCACCCGTCCTAGAGAGACATTTACTCGTTCTAGTTCTGGGAATGTTTCGATAATCGCAAGTTTTTCTTCAAAAGTCAGCATGTTAGCCTCCAGTTTTTATTTCATATTATAGTATTATAATCGAAAAAAAGGCAAAGGGATATGCCGTTTCACCTAATAATCCACTTTCTTAGAGAACCGAATTATTCTGTGATAAAATTTAATGTAAAAGATATCGAGCAAAGGAGCCTATTACATGGAAACTGTAACCTCCCTCTATAAAAAGAAGTATCATATTGATTTAAGAGACGTTGATTTTACAAAACAGTTAAGGTTAAGCACTCTCTTTGTCTATTTTCAAGAAATAGCCAGTCTGGCTTCCGAAAATTTAGGGTTTGGGATTAATTACTTAGAAAAAGAGTTTGGTGTCGCTTGGATTTTAACCAGAATTCGAGTGGAAATAACTAGAACTCCATATTGGGATGAGGAAATCACTATCGAAACTTGGCCGCTTGAGCCAGGAAAAGTGGAATTTGACCGGGACTTTCTCGTAAGGGATCAAAATGGCAAAATAATCATTAGAGCAGTTTCAAAGTGGGTCATCATGGACATTCATTCGAGAAAATTAAGAAGAAGTGACAAGATTGGTATCTATTACCCGGATAACATCACCGAAAGGGCAATTGGCGGCAGGTTAGAAAAACTGAAGGACTATGGCAGTTTGGAAACAGCCTATACCAAAGTAATCGGCTACAGTGATATCGACTTTAACGGCCATCTAAACAATTCCAAATATGTCGATTTTATTATGGATTGTTTCGATGTGGAGGACCATAAAAACTACTCCATTAAAACTATCGATATCAATTTCCAACACGAAGCATTGCCTGGCGATATCATCACACTTCAAAAGGATGTCTCGGCTGCAGACCAGAATTTAATCTATATCGAGGGTGTAAATCAAGCCGAAAATAAAGTCGTGTTTAAAGCACAAACCGTGATCGCTGCAAAATAATGCAAAGGCTGGCCTAATCAGGCCAGCCTTATCTTTTTATTGTCTGTGTTTCGGCAATATTGGCTGCATTGAGTTATTTGGAAATAAACTTCCATATTTTGTAGAATGGTTCCTTGTTTTTGTAGAATCCTTCCCTATTTTTGTAGAATTCTTACTATTGTCCTGAATTTCCACTACACATCCGGAAATTATTTCCAAATTTTGTAGAATAAAAATAATTTTTGTAGAATCCCTCTCTATTTTTGTTGAATAAACAAAAGTTTTGCAGAAAAAACCGAAACAACCCGGCTTTATTTCCGGATTCCCGCTTCTTCAGCTAATTTTGTATATCTTTCTTTTTCCTCCTTGACCGCTTTTGCAAATTCAGACGAATTTAAATAAGCTGGTTCAAGCTTGATTTTTTCCAGTTCCTCAATAAAAGCTTCATCATTTTGCATTTGCCCCACCGCTTCATCCCATTTCTTAACGATTTCATCCGGCGTTCCAGGTGCGAAGGACAAACCAGTCCACCATTGGACAGTTAATTGGTCAAAGCCCAATTCCTTTACAGTTGGGACATCAGGAAATAAGGGATTCCGTTCATCCGATGAAACAGCAAGCAATTTAATTTTCCCTGCTTCTGCCAGAGCAGCCAGTTCACCCACTGTGTGGACCGCCAAAACGACATGGCCGCCGGCTACTTTTGCGGTCGAGTCAGCTGCCCCCTCCGAAGACACCATTGAGGTCTTTTTAAAATCTGCCCCAATCGCCTTCAGCCATTCTGCCACTCCGAATGCAGAAAATCCTGAGGGTCCTACACTAGCCCATGTTAATTTTTCAGGATTTTTCTTTACCCATTCAGAAAACTCTTTTAAATCCTTCCATTCCGCATCTGCTTTTACCCCAAAGGCCAGCGCTCCTCCGGCAATTCGGGAAGCGAATTTATTATCGTCAATAGTCAAGGTAGGATTTGAATTTCCTGCTTCATACATAGTAGTCGAGGAATTATTATTCACCAATACCGTATATCCGTCGGGCCTCGCCTCCTTCAACGCGTACTGGGCGCCAATAATCCCTCCTCCCCCTGGTTTATTCGTGACAACAATGGGCTCACCCCATTTTTCACTTAAATAGTCTGCAACAGCACGAGCTGCTAAATCAACACCACCGCCTGCAGCAAAAGGCACCACCAGTTCAATTTGTCTAGTCGGATAAGCTAATTCTTGTTTTTCGTTCCCACCTGAAGTTGATGGTCTCGAAGTTGTGCTTGAGGAGCAGGCAGCAAGTACAACCGCAAGAATAAAGGAGTAAATTGCGGCTCGAAGCGATTTCTTTCTCAAAATAAACCCTCCCCACAAAATGTGTTATGAAAATTCCATCTTTTCGCCCGTTTCTTGCATGAGTCTTTTTTTGGTTCTTTTCATCAAAAAGATCGATATAACTAAAAAAACAACGGCCAATAATAAAATGGCAAGAGAAATGGGACGCTCCACAAAGATGAATAGGTTGCCAGACGACATTCCCATCGATTGGATAAAGGAGCTTTCAATTTTAGGTCCGAGTACGGTGCACAAAACAAAAGGGATAATCGGCCAATGAAACTTATGAAACAAGTAGCCAAGTATCCCAAAAATGATAGCAACTGTCACATCAAACATGCTATTGCGCACAGAATAAGCTCCTAAAACACTTACTAACAGAATGATAGGCGCCAATATGCCAAACGGAACCTCTGTCAATTTTGCCCACAATCCCACCAAAGGCAAATTTAAGACTAAAAGGAAGATATTTCCTAAAAACATTGATGCAATGACCATCCAAACCATTTGGCTGTTTTGTTCAAATAGGAGCGGCCCAGGAGTTAATCCATAAATCATCAGCGCGGCTAAAAGAACCGCCAGTGGCGGAGAAGCTGGTATTCCCAGCGATAACAACGGAATAAATCCGCCTGAACTGGTTGCATTGTTGGCTGATTCAGGACCAGCCACCCCTTCAATGGCTCCTTTACCAAATTTTTCAGGCTGCTTAGATAACTTTTTCTCCAAATCGTAGGATAAGAAGGAGGTGATCGTTGCGGAGATTCCTGGAAGGATTCCTAAGAAAAAGCCTAATAAGCTTCCTCTTAAAATTGCATTCTTACTCTGCTGCAAATCTTTTTTCGTCGGGTACACCCGTTTTATTTTCACACGTTTTCGTGCTGTCCGGTCTTCCTCGAGACCTTTTAAGACCTCCGTAATCGCAAATAAACCGATGATGATGCTAACCATGTCAAACCCGCCGGTCAGAAAACTAAAGCCAAAATTGAACCTTGGCATGCCCGTCGTCATGCCGATTCCAACGAGAGAAACAAAAAAACCGAATAATCCCATCAAGATTGATTTCCGCAATGAGTATCCAGTCAAATTAAACAAGACTAATAGGGCAATTAACATCAATGTAAAATACTCTGGGGGACCAAACTTTAACGCTTGATCCGCTAAAAACGGGGCAAAAAGGACGAGCCCAAGCAATCCAATAATTCCTGCAGAAAAGGAACCAATGGCAGCAATGCCAAGAGCTGACCCCGCTCTCCCCATCTTAGCCAGCGGGTATCCATCCAATGTCGTGGGTACGGATGAAGATTCACCGGGTATATTCATTAAAATGGCCGTAGTTGAGCCGCCATACATCGATCCATAATAGATTCCGGCCATCATCATCAGTCCTTGAGCTGGTTCAAGAATGGTTGTCACCGGCAAGAGAACGGCAATGGCAGATGTCGGGCCAAGTCCCGGAAGCACTCCGACCAAAGTGCCAAGCAAGGAACCAAGCAATACAATGAATAGATTAGAAGGTGTTATAACTTCACTAAGCCCGCCCCATAAATACATGATCGTTTCCATAAATGGACCAGCCTCCTATAAAAAAGAAAAAATGCCTACTGGAAACGGAGTTTTTAAGATCACAATAAAAAGACCATACAAGACAGCAGTTATCAGTCCTCCAATCAAGACGGCATTCATCCAGCGATTCTGGGCGATCAGCTTTATTAGGATAATAGATACAACCAGCGTACTTGCTACGTAACCAAAATATTCAATTAAAATGCAATAGATAAATAGGAGGATGACGGAGGCAGACAATTTAAATCGCTTTTTTCCAGTCGGCAAAACCGAATGGGATTCCTCTTGTCCTTTTTTTTCCACAAACAGGCTTATTCCGACAGCGACTAAAAGGATTCCTATGAATCCTGGCAAGGCATGATCTCCTGTTACAATGTTCACGCTATACGGGTATAATTTGTACGCTTCGTAAATGGAGATTAGTCCAATCAATATGGCAATGGATCCGCCTATTTTTTTCTCATACTTAGCGTGAGCAGCCATAATGGATCCCCCCATCCTGGAGATAAATTGACAAGACATAGGACAATCAAAAAATGGCCTGCAACGTTCATTTCCTTACTAAACATTGCATGGCCTTCAGTGGTCTGATCGGACCTTCATTATTAGAGTTATTATTAAGGAGAGATATGCTTTGATTAATAGTGTCCGTTTTTTGAAGATAGCGAGGAAGAAACGTTTATTAATATTTATTGTGACTTACCCTATTTCATAACCAAATTAATGATAATATTGCCTCATTTAGGAGGAATATTCTTTTCCTTTATCTTCATTTATATTATGCTAGGGGTATTCGTTATCCAACTAGTAAACGTGGAAAAAAGGAGTTAGTTAGATGATTCATGTTTTATTCGTCTGCCTCGGGAATATTTGCCGATCCCCGATGGCTGAAGCTTTATTTCGTGACTTAGTAAAAAAGGAAAATTTAATCGATAAAATCACTGTCGATTCTGCTGCAACCAGTTCCTGGCATATCGGTGCCCCGCCGCATAAAGGGACCCTTACGATCCTGAAACAATACAATGTTTCTTCCGCAGGATTAGTCGGGCGGCAGCTGACCAAACAAGACTTTGATCAATTCGATTATATAATTGGAATGGACATAAGCAATGTGAGAGACATTGCGAAGATTACCGGCCAGCCAAATCACCCTAAAATCATCCGCTTGCTCGATTTAACAGATGACAAAAAGGATGTGCCGGACCCTTATTACACAGGAGACTTCCAAGAGACGTATGAACTCGTTTTAAATGGCTGCCGGGCACTGTTCGAAAAAATTCGCAAGGAACATAATTTGGCTTAAAAGACAATGGACTGTCCAAAAAACAAAAAGGTCAAACTCCACCCCGCAGTATATAGATGGTATTTTGAAAAAACCCTTCTGTATCATTGGTCTAGGTGTGGAGTCAGCCCCCTTCATGGACAGCCCCTTTGTTTTAACTGTTAATCCTTTGGATAATACTTTTTCACCATTTGATCCATAACCCAATTGGTTCTTGCGCCCGTAATACCTGTACTTGGGCAAGCCATGCCACTTCCAGTCAACTCCGATACAATGGTTTCAACAAGTGGCTGATGTACATGCTGCGGAGGGACAAAACTCCATTTTTCCATACCATTTGTTGTCGTTAAAATGACGGGATCATTTCCAAAGGTAGAATAGGTGATTTTCCCCCTGCTGCCCACTATTTCATTGATATCCACATTTTCATAGGCAGAGAAACACCAATTGCCTGTTCCGTGAATACCTGATTCAAAAAGAAAAGTGCCTGTGACGATATCTTCCGCTGTATAAAAACCTGCTTGATTCGAAGCAAACCCTTCGACAGCTTGGATGGGTCCAAGCAAAAAATCCAGCATGTCAAGGGTATGGCTTGCCAAATCAAAGAACAATCCCCCTCCTGCCAAATCGGGCTGTACCCGCCAAGGAAGACTTTTTGAATCCTTCACATCTTCTGAAGCTTTACGGTACTGTGTTGCAGTAACAAATCGAACGTCCCCAATTGCCTTCTTTTCTAGCAGTTCTTTAACTTTTAAAAATTTTGGCTGTGCCCTGCGATAATATGCCACGTATAGAGGCACGCCCGCTTGCGCACAAATATCCACCATTTCCTGGCATTCTTCCAAGTTTCTTGCCATTGGTTTTTCAACATACACAGGCTTTCCAGCCATAGCGGCCTTAATGGTATATTCTTTATGCGACCCAGGTGGTGTCGCAATATATACAACATCTACCTCACGATCATGAATTAGATCATCGGCATTGTTATACCATTTTGGCACTTGATGCCGTTTTGCATAGTCCTTAGCCAGTTCACCTGTTCTCCGCATAACAGCAGCCAGCTCAGAGTTTTCAACCTTTTGAAATGCCGGCCCGCTTTTTACTTCTGTCACATCACCGCAGCCAATAATGCCCCAACGGATTTTATCAAATTTCATAGCAGTATCTCCTCGCAGATCAAGAATAAGAGAGTTAAAAAACTTTATCGATATCCTTATATTGTAACAATCTGCTAGGAAATTTTATAGTGATAGTTTTTTAAGAAAAGAATAGTTTTTCCATTTACTCCACGCAGCTTTCCCCATAAACTTATTTGCTATTTCCTCGCAATCTTGGTACAGCAAACAGGCTGATTCCCAAAATGGCAACAAGCGCCCCTGCAAGGAGCCAGTTAAACATATTTCCTGCTGTGTCAGGCAATTCATGCTGTACAGCTGCATTAGTGTTTTTTGCCGTGATTTCCTTGCCGTTGCCATCATTAGTAACGGGTGCCATATCATAGGTGACATGCCATTCTGTGACAGCAGTATTACCAGCAGGGTCTGTTGATGTGACTGAAATGGTGTTTTCCCCTTTTACAAGTGCAATTTCCTGACTGAAGGCGCCATTTGAATCCAGTTCAGCTGCTAATCCATTGATCTTAACAGCTGCATCCTTTTCACTTGTTCCTTTAATCGTTATTTTATCCATGTTTGACACAAAGTTATCAGCTGGTGAATCAATCGTAATCACGGGTGCAGTATGATCATAAGTTACCTGCAGTTCCGCAAAAGTTGTGTTATCCAATTCGTCTGTTGAAGTAATTTTGATTTTATTTAAACCAGGTAAAAGAGTTACCTCTTGAGTGAACAATCCGTTTTCGTCAACAGTTACACTCTTTTCATTTATTTTTACGATACTGCCAGCTTCCGTACTTCCGGTTACCGCTATCGTTTCCTTATTTGTCAAAGTACTATTGTTTGGTGCAGTAACTCTTAAGATGGGTGGGGCAGTTTCCGTTTTAATGGTAAACGTAATCGTTTCTTTATGTCCCAATGTAGAGGTATTATTGGCTGATAATGAACTCTTTATTGTAAGGGTATATTCTTTGCCTAGTGTTAACGGTTCAACAGGGCTGATAAAAATGTTCCGTTTTTCATTCGGATTGGCATTGGCACCTTCGTCGGGAATCCGAGCCACATGAATGTCAATTATATTCGAGTCTGAATCTGTAAGGGCAAATGCTTGGCTATTCGTAACCCATACCGTATCATTTACAACATTTTTATTAAATGTAACTTTAATAACAGGATTGGGATCCACCGTATTGCTTCCCTTAATTTCTTTTCCCGTCGTGGAGACATTGCCGGTAATCGTGGTCAGATAGGCATCGACTAACAAAACTGGGTCAGGATTGCCGCTTCCATCTCCAGAACCGCCCCCATTTCCGTTTCCAGCTCCACCTCCATTTCCGCCGCCTGCAGCGAATGCAGACCCAAAAACACTAAAAATCAGCCCAACGGAAAGTAATCCAATAAACAAATTCTTAAGCCAAAAATTTTTCATCATGATTTCCCCTTTAAATAAATTTTGGAAATTTCTTATAGCACGTGAAACCTTCCGGGTGCCAACGACGAAAGCGGCAGTTGCAACAAGTCATTTGGCCCTCATAAACGATTTCATCCTCAACATCCATTTGAAAATCCGGGCAGTTTTCAGCCATTAACACGGTTTCATCATATACGTCTTTACTCTCTATATCTCCCCAAAAAACTAAAACTCCATTATGTAACTTCAAATTATGAATTGTCATAAGCACCTCTGTTTAATATTTTTTAAGTGTTCCTCCCATGCTTGGCTGCCACATGGTCTCCCCATCAAAATTTGCAGGCTCAACCAGAAGAACCGGCTTTTGATTCAGGAAAACACTTTTAAGTTTATCTCCTACTCTAACTTTTTGGTCATGATCCAGAATGAGACCAGACTCGGTTCGAATCATTTCTATGCTTGTCTCATCAAGTATTTCTTGAACAGTAACGGTCAGTTTGTCAGATTTCAATTTATGGTGTCCTTTAAATCTTCCATCATTGCCCGTTAACCTTAAACCAACTCCAGCTAAAGCTCCAATGACCCCTTGTCCAGTACCTCCATGCTCTGAAAGATGAATAGATAAGCTTTCTGCAAGCTGATAGGCTTGTTCTTTTGTTAGGACTTCACGTTTTGCTTTTAACCCGAACTCAACGATTTCGTGTTGCTGCAGCTGTGTTAGGCGTTCGGGCATCACCACACATAAGCCTGGGTCCGAACCTTCTGCACTTTCTGCCTCTAACTGGAGAATAGCACCTTGGATGACAGACTCTAGGCATTCTTCTTTGATTTCGGCAGTAAAGCACATAGAACTATTGTGAGATGTATATGGCACATCAGGATGTACGAGCAATTGGTGGCGGGTAATACTTTGACAGTTTCCCCAGCCGCTTGTTTCTATTACTCCAGCAATCTCGCTGGCGATAGACCCCGTCCCTTTACTTTCAATATTATCTGTGTCATCGATACATAGGAAAATTTTCATGATTATCCTCATTTCTATACTTATTTGGCTAACCGCATATCTTTGCCCGTCAAGATTTTTTCAACTTCAGACTTTCTCGGTTTATAGTCAAAAAAATCTTTATAGAATTTTTCTGTCATTCCTTCCATATCTGTGTCTTCAAACTTATCAGGATACAAGGTTTTGGCTGTCCATAAAATGGCAAGCGGGGTTTCCAAGCCTCCCGGATGCCCCCAGCGGGAAACACCATTAGGCAGTTGATAGACTTTTTTCTCTTTAACAGCTTTTAGGGTTTGCCACTGACTATTATTTAGAATATAGTCGGCGACCCCATCTTCATTGACAAGAATCACATCCGAATCCCAAAGCAATATCTGTTCTAAGTTCGCAAAATACTTATTTTCGATTAGTTTTAAATCCTCACCAGCAGAAACATCAATGGCTCCTGCCAGCCTAATCCATTCAGCTGGCAAAGAGTCAACCGGGTCTGTCCTAGTGGCTTCCATGACAGAATGATAGACTTTAATCCTGTCTTTTTCAGGAATATCTTTCACTTTTTCTGAAACCTGCTGAATAATTTCATTATAAAAACGGTTAAACTTATCTGCCTTGTCTTCCCGTCCAATAGCTCTTCCGATCATGTCGATCGATTGCTGCTGTTCCTTAACCGAATGAAAGCTAACAACCAAATAAGGAATCTTTAACTCCTCAAGTTTTCTTACTTCCCCATCATCTTTGACGGTTTCCTCTTGAATAAAAACCAGATCAGGATTTGCCTTGGCAAGCTCCTCTATATTAATTTTGCCGCTAATATTCGGGACGGAAGCGTCCTCTATTGCAGGATTGATTTCAAGTAAGAGGGTATCCCGCTTTAAACCATTATTAACAGCAACTATTTTATTTCCATCCCCTAACATGGTAACGACATGCCCGGTATAGGCATATAGACAAGCAATGCGATTGACCTTTTTAGGTAGGGAAACTGAGCGTCCCAAATAATCGACGACAATATTTTTTCCGCTGTCCAAATTGTCAGACTTTTGGGCTTCAGCATTTGAACATGCTGCTAAAATAAGGTACACAAAAAATAAAATCAAGCACAGCTGAACTTTTTTCTTCGTATTCAAAACGTCACCTCCTTGCTAGCTCAATTGGAATAAGTCCCTTCACCTCTCTTTGATCATCGGTCTTAGAGGACATTAATTTTGAATGAATTTGAAATGTCTTTAACATATTCGCTTCAGTTAAAACCTCGACGGGATTTCCAACTGCTTCAAAAACTTGATTATTCATTAAGGCCACCTTCGTGCTAATCCCGCAATTTTCAAAATAAAAGGCATGGTTTGGGAAGTGGGTCGCCATGATAATAGAGATATTTTTCTCTCTAATTAAATTCACAATGGTTTCTAAAATCATTAACTCATGACGAAAGTCTAAATGGGCTGTCGGTTCGTCCATTAAGATGATGGGTGTTTCCTGTGTTAAAGCTCTTGCAAGCATCACCAGCTGTGTTTGCCCGCCGCTTAGCTGCGTATAAGGTTTCTCTTTTAAATGAATTAATCCCAGAGTGTCTAAAGCCCTTTCTGCTATCAGCCTATCCTCATGGGAAGGAGGAGAAAATGTCCCGGTGTACGCTGCTCTCCCCATAATGACAACGTCTATCACCTTATACGGAAAATTTTTCGTATGGCTTTGAGGGACATACCCAATGCTCTTTGCCAGCTCTACTGGTTTTATTTTATTGATAGATTGATTGTTTAATAAAATTTGCCCTTCAGCCGGCTTTAGTGACCCTAGAATACATTCGATTAACGTTGATTTACCACAGCCATTTGGGCCAAACAAGCAGAAAATCCCGCCAGTTTCAATTTCGAAGCTTATGTGGTTAAAGATAGTTGTTTTTTCATAACCGAAGCTTAAGTTCTCTATTTTTAAAACTGCCATCCTATGACCATCCCCCTGCTTTGCGTTTTAATAGGTAAACAAAGAACGGAGATCCAATAATTGCTGTTAAAATGCCTAAAGGTATTTCAGAGCCTGTTAAATTCCTTGATATAAGATCGATCAAGACTAAATAACAAGCCCCTATCGATAAACTTGTTGGAATTAATAACCGATTATCATTCCCTACAAGCATTCTGCAAATATGGGGGATAATTAGCCCAACCCATCCAATGATGCCGCTGACACAAACTGCGCCAGCGGTAGCCAAGGTGGCGCAAGCAATTAACATTCCTTTTAAAAAAACTAAATTCACACCTAACGACCTTGCTTCTTTATCACCCATTGATAAAATATTTATTTGCCATCGGATGGCAAGCAGCCCCGTCATCCCCAGCACCATCGGCAAGCCAGCAATCATAATATCCTTGTAACTTGCACTTGCTAAACTTCCCATTAGCCAGAATGTAATTTTAGGCAGCTGATCATACGGGTCAGCCCAATATTTAACTAAGGATATAAGAGCTGAGAATACTGATGATACGATCGTACCGCCTAAAACGAGCATGACTGCTGGTGTTGTTTTATAGCTTCTCCCAATAAAATAGCTTAGAATCACAGCTGTAATGCCAAAGCTGAATGAAAAAATATAAATCATGACACTATTATTGAAAAGCAGTATTGCTAGAGCAGCACCAAACCCTGCACCAGGACTGACTCCTAAAATGCTTGAACTTACCAGCGGATTACGAAAAACCCCTTGGAATGCGGCACCGCTTACTGCAAGACTTGCTCCTACCAAAGCCCCTAATATGGCACGAGGCAATCTTATGTCAAGGACTATTGAGGCCGCCATCTCCGTGGTACCGTGTTCCGATATGCCAAGCTTATACAATAGGACACCAAAAACGTCAGCTGCATTTAAAGGATACCTGCCCAGCAGCATGGAAAAGAAGATACAAAGGATGGGCCCAGTGATCAAACTAAATATAACAATTGACTTCTTAATTTCTGCCACCTTCTTACTATTGAAAGGTATCCTATACCGCTCTTTTCTTCTTTTTGTAAATATAAATAATTACAGCAGCTAATATTACGATGAAAGAAATCCCCACTGCCGGTAAAAAGATATTCTTCTCACTAGACTGATTTTCAATATTATTTTTAGTATTTATGGTCTCCGCTGCCTCATAAGGGGTTGGTTTCTCAGACTCCAAATTTGTTTGGGAAGGAACAGTTTCTTGAATGTCGGTATTGGTTTGCTGTTCGCTGCCCGTATTACTTTCACTTGTTTCTGTTTGTGTTTGTGTTTCTGTTTTTGTCTCTGCTGCATTCGCCACAGGTGCGGATGTGTTTACCTGCACTTGATTGGTGTTATTGGCGGCAGGCTGCTGAGTCTCAACCTTTGGAACAGGAGCGGATGACTTTGCTGTGGTTTGTGCGCTTGCAGAACTATCAACAGAAGGTTTTGTTCCTTCAGTAGTAAAGGTAATTCTGATTTCCTTGCCTGTAGCTACACCACTTTTTGACTTTAGGTTTTCACTGATTATTAAATGATAAGTCTCAGCTTGAGATAGATTTGCTTTCGGAGTAATAATGGCATCATTTCGTCCTGCAAAATCAATTTGATCGTCTGCAAAGATGACATTGATAGGAACAATGCCACCTGCTGAATTCTGTATTGAAAAACACTTTTTATTATTTTCATTGACAGTCATATTGACAATATTCTTACTAAAGGTTAACTTGATTTCAGGCTTCACTGGAACACCGACGGCCCCATCATTAATTGAAGATGACACCAACATTAAGCCTTCTGCTTTACCGCCACCGGTTCCGTCACCCTCCGCAAACGCTTTCTGACTCATCATAAAACTTGAAAGCACCAGAAAAAACGCTAGTATACCTACTTTTAGCACATGAAAATGTTTCCGGTTTCCCATCCGATTCCACCCTCTCTATTGGTTCTTTTTTACAAAATAACGTAATAACCCTTTATGTAATGATATAGTCGTTCCCATCATTTATTAAAAAACATTTAATGAGATTCAAACGAAGACTCACATTAAAACTATTACTAGTATGAATTAAGTAGTATATTTGTGGCTATGCTTTTTATCACTAATTATCTAGTATAGTTTGTTTTTGTTATGTTTTATTAAGTTTTGTTAAGTTTTTTAATTATAGCACACGGTTGCTTCATCCAAGAAAATGTTTATGGAATTTTCTGATTTATCATTCAAAAAATGTATTTGAAGATAGAAAAAGACCCGCATAAAAACTTGCGGGTCTAAACTTTATTCAGCTTTCCCTATATGCTCATCAAGGAAATCAGCAACACCTGTATAGGCTGTAATATTATTTTGAAGCTTTACAAAGAAATGTCCCTCGTCTTCAAAGCGAATATAGTGAACCGGATGATTTCTGTCCTTTAATTCCTTTACTATCTGCTCCGTTTCTTCAATTGGCACACGCGGGTCATTCGCTCCATGAAGCATCATAACTGGACATTCAATGTCATTGGTCCGGTGAATCGGGTCAATTTCATCGAAAAACTCCCCATCCGTTTCAATGCTTCCGTATTCCGCTTCCCTCAGTTTCCGGCGCCAAACACTAGTGTTTTCGAGGAATGTCTTAAAACTTGATATTCCGACTATATCAATGGCAGCCGCCCAAAGAGAAGGATAGTGTGTGATCGCTGCAAGAACCATAAACCCTCCGTAACTGCGTCCCATAACGGCGATTTTTTCAGGATCTGCATTCCCATTTTCCTTCAGCCATTCCACCAAGACCGTTAAATCCTTGACAGAATCCATTCGTTTTCTTACATCATCCAAATGGATATAAGTCTTTCCATATCCTGAACTTCCCCTTACGTTCGGTGTACACACAGCATAACCACGGTTGATGAAATATTGAAGAAATGGGTTATAAACCGCTCGGATTTGCGATTCCGGCCCGCCATGAACAAAAACGACAACTGGTAATTTCCCTGAAGCCTGTTTTGGTTTGTAATAAAACGCAGGAACCTCCAGTCCATCAAACGATTGGTACGTGATTAACTCCGGTTCGACCAACTGTTCTTCCACAATCGGCAGTCTTGAAACAAACGTAAGCCGTTTTGTTTGTTTCGTTTGAATATCAAGTTCCCATATATCAGATGGTTGGGCAGGACCGTTAAAGACAAAGGCCAATTTCAGATTGTCAGGAGAGAAAGTTAATTCCGAAATAACTCCCATTGGCATCTGCCAGGTTTCAAAAGCCTTTTCTTCTATGTGATATAGGACCCCTTTAGATACTCCGCCAGCATTGACCGTATAAGCTAACCGATGCTTATCTTTGCTGATGGTAAGACCTTCCAAATCCCAATCCTGCTGGTCAAGCCAGCTGATTTCTTTGGTTGCAATATCAAGTACAGCTAGTCCCGTAAATTCACGGCCTTTATTTGTCAACACGTATAGTTGGCTGCCGTCTTGATTAAACTCTGGATGCTCAAATTTTGCCTCCCCATCATGCGGCGTCAGCCAGGTAACCTTTCCAGAAGCAATATCAAGCAATCCTAGGTCGTTATCCAGATTGGAATTAACCTGTTCAATTAACAAGGCTTCCCCGTCAGGTGACCATCTCAAAGGACGAAACATGCCATCCCCTTGAAAAACCTGCTTGAATTCATGCGTTTCGAGACTCTGTATATAAATGTCAAAATAAGCGGCATGCCTTCTATTGCTCGCCCAAGCGATCCAATTCCCATCAGGAGAACTTCCGCCATAGTGATGAATATGGTCTAATGAATCCGTTAGTTTCTGTGACTCACCATCATCCTTCAACAAAAAAAGCTGCTCCTTTTCATTTACACCTGCGTCCATACCGATTATTCTTTTTGAACTTCCTGCTATGTAACGTACAAACATAATTCTTTCTTCAGTAAAGGATGTCTGTGATGGCCATCCTCCCGTTAAATTGAGCTCCCATACTTGAGGCAATCCAGTAAAATCAGTTATAAAGCTAATGTTGCTGCCATCGGGATGGTAGACAGGGCAACTTGCCGTCCTAACATGCAAAAATGGTTGAATCCCTATATTCATTCCAGCTCTCCCCTTCCTCGGTAAAAAATTATGGTCTTTTTGATAACAATGGCTGGCTTAATTTGTCCACTCCGACCAAGCCAAGAATGGTTAAAAAGATTTTTTGTACACCATAGTAAGCATCTGTCGGGTCAAAGTATTCCTCAAGGGTATGGCAGCCGCCAAAATCTCCGCCCCCGCCAAGCGTAGCTGCTGGAATTCCAAGGCTGATTGGGACATTGGAATCGGTACTGCCTGCCTCTTCTAAAATCGGTTTGAATCCTAGTGCAGCAGCTGAAGCAAGAGCTGATTGAACGATAATACTCTCCTTAGGCTGAGTGCCAGCTGGCCTGTCTCCCACAAGCTTAATATCCACTTGAATCTCATTAGTTTCCCAGCGCTTATTTTCTTCTTTGGCAGCATTTTTTACGATTTCCAACACCTTTTCTTCTAATTCCGATAATGCTGCTGGAGAAACTGACCGCATATCAATTAGCATTTCTGCACTGGCTGAAATCGTATTGATAGATGTGCCCCCCTTGATGGTTCCTACATTAAAGGTTGTTTTTGGATCACTTGGCGTTTGGATATCGCTGATTTTGGCGATGGCTCTTCCCAAAGCGTGAATAGCACTTGGCTTTCCAAAATCGCTGAAACTATGCCCGCCTGCTCCTGTATAGGTGACATGATATCTCCGGCTTCCTGTGGCAAGATAGATAATCCTTTCTGGAGCCCCTGGTTCTATGGAAATAAAGCCGTCGATATCCTTATGATTTTCAAAAAGCGCCTTCACACCATTTAGATCTCCCAAGCCTTCTTCTCCAACAGTCGCACCAAAGATGATGTCACCAATTGTATGTATGCCTGCTTTTTCAATCGCTCTTAACAGCGTTAATACAGAAGCTAGTCCTCTTCCATCATCCGCAATACCGGGTGCGAAAATTATTCCATTCTGATTATTGGCTTTCACATTTGTTCCTGCAGGAAAGACGGTATCAAGATGTCCGCTCACAACTAAACGCGGTCCCTTTCCCGTCCCTGGCCGGATTCCAAACACGTTGCCTTGATGGTCGATTTCGACATTTTGAAGTCCGTATTCTTTCAGCCTTCTTTGATAATCCAAGCCACGCTTCTGCTCCTGAAACGTTGGTGAAGGTATTTCTGTTATCGCTATTTGCTCAATAGCCGTGTTTTCGTTATCTTTTTCAAGAAATTTAAGACCTGCCTTAACTTTTCCATCCACCATTAATTGCTCATAAACCAATCTAGTGGATTCTGAAACTAGTTCTGAATCTGTATTTCGGCTAATAGTGTCCAATTTTGTTTCCTCCTTGTTGTTTAGCTTCTTTAATATTTTAATATATTCTGATATTTTTTTAAATTTTTTCTACTCAACCTTCATTTTTACATTTTTCTTTTTTATTAAAAAGGTACTACTCAAGCTACGGAGCAGTACTTACTTAAGGTTCCAATACTAAAAGATATTGAAGATGACTAGGTGATATCGGGGTAACCGCGACAACCTGATAGCCGATACTTAACAATTGGGATAAGTTTTCAGCACAGTTTGGGCGCGGCGGTTCATACGGTGCATGATAACTTTTATAAAGGTTTATAAATTGATTATTATTCGTACAATGCAGCAAGATCACATGCCTGCCGGTCCATGCTTGACCGATTACTGGACCGTGCTGTATCTCCCTGTAACTCATATCAACACCCTCACTATTTAAATACTATAGGTTATGAAAATTACCGATTCTTTGGTTCTTGAAATAGATAATTTTAGCTTTTCCCAGTTCAATCAAAGAAGGCAGTTTCTAAAAAACTGCCCAGGCTGTCGAAAAACCTTCGACAGCTTTTATTTTATCTTTATTCTTTATTAATTCACCGCGTTAATATGATATAAT
>NZ_CALPDF010000031.1 GCF_943193175.1 Neobacillus muris | reverse complement strand
TCCTTTTCGACAGTTAGCTCGGCTTTTCCGACAGTGGCGGCTTCTCTCCCGACAGTTGCGCTCGCCTATCCGACAGTTGCGCTCGCCTATCCGACAGTGGCATTCCTTTTCGACAGTTAGCTCGGCTTTTCCGACAGTGGAGGCTCCTCTCCCGACAGTTGCGCTCGCCTATCCGACAGTGGCATTCCTTTTCGACAGTTAGCTCGGCTTTTCCGACAGTGGCGGCTTCTCTCCCGACAGTTGCGCTCGCCTATCCGACAGTGGCATTCCTTTTCGACAGTTAGCTCGGCTTTTCCGACAGTGGAGGCTTCTCTCCCGACAGTTAGCTCGGCTTTTCCGACAGTTGCGCTCACCTATCCGACAGCTTCCATACTTCATACGGCAGTTAGCCGCTACTAAAAAAGTGTAGCCTTCATTATAAAGTGATATGATAATGATGTAAAAATCAGAAAAAAGGGGAGTGTACCCAGAGTGAAGGATGAACTGATCAAGAGATTTACTTCCTATGTAAAAGTCGATACCCAATCCAATGAAAACAGCGAAACCTGTCCATCAACAGAAGGGCAGTGGACACTGCTTCGCATGCTGGTCGACGAATTAAAGGAAATTGGCATGGAGGAAGTAACCATTGATGACAATGGCTACGTCATGGCGACACTGCCTGCCAATACAAACAAAGACGTGCCAACCATCGGCTTCCTTGCCCACGTTGACACCGCGACCGACTTCACAGGAAAAAATGTCAACCCGCAAATCGTCGAAAACTACGATAGCGGAAATATCATTTTAAACGAAGAACTAAAAGTGGTCATGTCGCCAGCCGATTTTCCCAACCTGCAAAACTACAAGGGACACACCTTAATCACAACCGACGGAACCACCTTGCTGGGGGCAGACGACAAATCGGGGGTAACCGAAATCATGACCGCCATGGCGTACCTGATTCAGCATCCCGAAATCAAGCACGGGAAAATCCGTGTCGCCTTCACGCCGGATGAAGAAATCGGCAGAGGGCCGCATAAATTCGATGTCAATGCCTTCAACGCCAAATACGCTTACACCGTCGACGGCGGCCCATTAGGAGAGCTCGAATACGAAAGCTTCAATGCCGCTGCAGCCAAAATTACCATCAAAGGAAACAATATCCATCCAGGCTCAGCCAAAAACAAAATGATCAACTCCATGAAAATCGGCATGGAATTACATAGCAAGCTCCCTGCCGCAGAAGCACCGGAGCATACCGAAAACTATGAAGGCTTCTACCACCTGATCTCGTTTAATGGCGAAGTCGAACAAACCAAGCTCTACTATATTATCCGGGACCATGACAGGGACAGCTTCAATAAACGGAAAGCCACTATTGAAGGCATCGTAAATGAGCTGAATCAAAAATATGGCGAAGACACCATCCAGCTTGATTTAAAGGATCAATATTACAACATGCGGGAAAAAATTGAACCAGTGAAGGAAATCGTCGATATTGCCCAGCAGGCAATGGAGAATTTGGATATTACACCGATCATCCAGCCAATCCGCGGCGGCACAGACGGCTCCCAGCTATCCTTCATGGGGCTGCCAACGCCTAATATTTTTACCGGCGGCGAAAACTTCCACGGCAAATACGAATTTATTTCCGTGGATAATATGGTCAAAGCCACCCAAACGATCATCGAAATCATCAAGCTTTATGAGCAAAAAGCATAACAAATAAGCTAACCCGGCTCTGTCCGGGTTAGCTTATTTGTTTAAAAAAGACGCTCCAGACACTGCTTTAAGACCGCCGTCGTCTCCTCCAGCTGGTTTTCCAGCCGCTCCCTTGGCCATTTTCTATCATCTGCCGCAAGATCCTGCTGAATCAGCCACACCATCCACATTGAAAACACAGCAGAATATAAATGATATTCATACATAAAGGCATCTGGGTCTGCCACTTCAAACTCCACCTCATCCAGATAAAGACTCAGCACTTGATCCCGAAATTCTCTGGTGATTTTTTTCGGAAACAGAGGATGGGACAAATCGAGCAGATGAAACAAATCCCAAAAGGGGGAGTTAAGATGAGCATGCTCCCAATCCAGAACTACCAGCCGCTCCCCGACAACAGCAAAATTGCCCAAATGCAAATCTCCATGGGAAAGAACCTGTTTCTTTGAAAATATGAAACTATCAATTATGAAAAAAAACCGATGAATATCGTCTCCTTCAATCCCAGCTAAAGGCAATTGCTGAAGCAGGCCATCCTTATTTAACCGAATATCAGCCGCAATATCCTCAAAGCGCGGTTTCTGACCCGCCCGCGGAATGTCCAAAAATGGCCCAATCGGCAGGGAGTGCCACCATGCCATGATTTTGGCCAATCTAATAACGCTATCTTCATTAAAATCATGGGAAAGGGGGCCTAGATCCTCCACAATCATCCAACTTATCTCTGGTTTACGGGTGGTGGAACAAGAAATGATTTTTGGATAAATCGAAGGAAATTGGGATAGAATTTTCCGATGAACCCATACCTCCTTCCCAAATTGAGTATCATTTGTTAAGGGTTTGAAAATATAGGATTCACCCGCATTTAAATAGAATCTTTCCACAAACCTGCCATTCAGCCCTCTATACAGTTTTTCCCTTTTCCAAACATGCACGCCATTTAAATCCCCATTATCCAGCACGATATCATCAGGCAGCATTCGCACCACAACCTATTCCGATTTGTCGTTATACACTATTTATATCATACTTCCTTTTCTCCAATGCCTGCATGTTTCCTGCACTCTTTGGATACATTAACCATTGTCCAATGGATAAGGAGGGGTTGCTGAATGAATCAGGAAAACACACATGAATTTGTCGAAAAAATTCATGAAAAACAAGCAAAGGACCAAAAGAACCGTCAGCAGCAGGGGACCAATAAGCCCAGCAAACAGCTGCCAAATAAGCAGCACTAATCTGCCAGATTCCTAACTAATAAGCCCCGCATCGAAAATGAGCGGGGCTTTTCTTAGCTGCTTCCATCATTATTTGTTCATATTGGCCAAAAACCCGCCAAGCAGGTCAGCTGCATCCAATTCTTCTTCTTCCTTTTCTTCACCCGGCGCCGGCTCTTTGACGGCCTTTTCCCAATCAAATAGGCTCAGATCATCTTCCATTATATCCAAGTCAGAAGGGGAGGGAGGCTCCTCTATGCCAGCAGCCGCCTCTTCTGCCGGTTCATTTGTCATTGGCGTTCCAGCAACAAGGTTCTCCTGCAGATACAATGCTTCATCCAAATCCAGAGAATTGCTGGTTAATGAGGCAAGCAAGGCGGCGGAACGGACAGGGTCAGCGATCAGCTGGTAAATAATGCTCCCCAGCAGCGCTTCAGAGTGCTCATGCTTGAGCCAGTCCCGTTGGATCTTGGTTAGCTTTCTCGGAAGGGGGATAGTGATCGATTCTTTTTCCCGTGAAAAAGACTGGCTGACCCCTTGCATGACAAATTCTGCAATCGTGCTGGAGAAATTCCGCCGCTCTGTTTCCTTTATTTTTTGTAGCTGTTTTAATAAATGATCAGGCGTATCGGAGGGGACCCGGAAGGAAATCGCCTGCCCCCTCTTAATTTCATTAGCAGCAGCTTTTTTCATAGCATCACCTTATTAATTTTTCACAGGCTGCTTGTCCGCTTTTGATTTCTCTGACTTGCGGACATAATCCATGATCAACTTATAGTAGGCATTCGCCATCATCCATATGCTTTCTTTATCGTCTTCGAAAAATTCAATATTGTACCCATCCAGATTATTGTTTATCGTTTTAAGATAATCCTTTAACACATGGGCCCCGCCGCCGACAAAATAGCAGATCTCCGTCTGCGAGTTCTTTTGCCAGACATTGCGCAGCAGGCGGTATTGCTTTTTGGCCAGCTCTAACAAAATCCGGTCGGTAATATCGTGGACGCTGGTGCGGCTGCCTTTGACCATGATATGGTTGCGGTCATTTTTTCGGGTAATGATTTCCACAACATCCCGGCGGCTGTCGAGCTCCACCCCGTGCTTCTTTCTGATTTCCTCACGGATTGCCTCCAGTGATTCAGAAACGCCCAAATTGAATCCTTGGGCCTTGTCATCATCAACATTGCGATTTTTGATAACCGCAATATCGGTCGATAAGCCGCCGATGTCCTGGATTAAAATCCGTTTATCAATCAGATCCTTATTGATGATTTTCAGATTATTGTCCATGACCAAATTAATATAGGCGGCAAATCCTTCTGGGTAAACCTTCACTTCCTGAAATTTAATATTTACTTTTAATCCCTGATATTTTGGCGTGACCAAGAATTCCACCTGATGCACCGAGCTGACTAATTTGGAGCGGTATCCCGCGTCTTTTCCTTCCTTTACCTCGCGGAGGGGGAGACCCGTTCCAAGTGTATATTGGGCGTCAATGACATTTTTGGTCCGCGGAAAAAGCTGCGCATTCTCTTCCTTCACAGCATCTAAGGCCAGGGAGGCAAACAGCATCACCAGGGTTTGATCTTCTTCTGACTTGCTGCTCCCCGGATCTAATTCTGTCGCATTATCACTCTTGGCGGCTAACTGGCCAACACGGTAAATCACATTATTCTCTTTTAAAGCAGGGGAGTGGACCTTAATATGGATCCCCTCTAAAGGATTTTTTGTGTCCAGCTCTTCAATCCCGATGACGGGCCTGTCCTCTGTATCCCTGGCCGTAATGTTAGGGATATTTAATTCATATTCTAATTCTCCGAAAATGGCTTTTATGGAGTCGTTACCAACATCAACAGCGGCAATTCTAGATTTAGTCAATTTCTTCATTCCTTCCCGTTTAATAGATTTATGTAAAAAGGCTCTGTCTTCTATTAACGGTATAGGAGAATGCTAGATTGTTCAATCATTCCAAATGAAAAGAAACACAAGTGTAAAATTGTAAACAATATGTAAACCTTGATAATAATGTAAACAGATTTGTAAACATCCGGCACAGTTTTGTATACATCGCAGTCTCATGCGCTGTACACGACTTTGTTTACATGTAAACAGATTTGTAAACAAAATGAAGACAAATGGTAAACGTGTATACGAATTTGTTTACATAGTCGGACCGGTTGTTTTTTTTCAAAAAATAAAACGGCAAGTTGCCGTTTACGCCTTCTTCCCAATTGAAAAAGACACCTCACTATAAGGTGCCCTTGTTTTGATGAAATAGGACTCACAGTCCCGCAACCGCGAGATCATTCATGGAGCTGGACGCCATGTCCGCACTAACGTTAAGATAGTACCAGTAATTTTGATAGTAAACCCAGCCAGGCACAATAGCCTTATTAGTGCCTAAGTAATACGATTCACCAGACAGGTCAATCCAGCCTGTTTGGAGTCCGTCCTGAACAGGGCTGCCGGCCTCTCCTGCGTCCACCGGAGAAAATGCTGTTTTGAGAGCTCCGCTGGACTGGATATAATACCATTTTCCCGAGTCATTGACCCAGCCGGTTTTCATAGCTCCGGTACTATCAAAATAATGCCATTGTCCGTCCTGTGCCAGCCATCCCGTTTTGACCGCACCATTGGAGTCAAAATAATACTTCCGGCTGTTTTCCTCCAGCCATCCGATCTTCATGGCTCCCGTTGTATCCAAATAGTACTTGCTGCCGCCATCCATTAACCAGCCTGTCTTCATCACGCCATGGCTATCGAGATAGTACTTCATTCCGTTGTCTTCCACCCAGCCGGTTTTCATAGCGCCTGCACCGTCAAAGTAATACCTTTGGCCATTTTCTTCGAGCCAGCCGATTTTCATGGCTCCTTCTTGATCAAGATAATACTTTTGGCCCCCGTCTTCGAGCCAGCCCGTTTTCATCACGCCATCCCGATCCAAATAAAAGCGCTTTCCATCAGCATCAATCCAGCCCGTCTTCATCACGCCTTTGGTATCCAGGTAATATTTTTTCCCGTCGCTGGTGACCCAGCCGGTTTTCATCGCTCCCTGTTTATCAAAGTAATACCTTTTGCCCTCAATGGATTGCCAGCCTGTGGCGGGGGTGCCATTTTTATAATAGAACTTTTTGCCTCCTGCCTGCATCCAGCCATCTGCCGGAGTGGAAACCCCGGCAACGCCGGAAGAAGGAACCGTTACTCCATAGCCGTTTGCCAGCGCTATTTCATCGAAACCGCTTGCGGAATAAGTGATCACGACTGGCGTAAACTTTTGCACCTGGTCAAACAGCCAGCGGACTTCTTGATTGTGCATTCTGACACAGCCGGCACTTACATATTTTCCGATTGAACTTTCATTGCTGTTGCCATGGATGGCATATGTCGTGCCATAAGTCCCGCCGACTTCCAGCCCCAGCCAGCGGTCCCCTAATGGGTTGCGCGGGTCGCCCCCAGGAATATTTTGCTTATAATAAGGCCGGTTCTTGATCATGGTGACGATCCTGAATGTTCCTTCCGGCGTCAATGACCTTGATTTGCCTGTTGCTACTCTGAAGGTTTTGACTAATTTCCCACTGTCATAGAATGCTAGAGTGTTTGTTTTTTTATTAATAATAATCATTTGGGAACTACCATTGGCCTCAGTTTGGCCTGCATAAATAAAGAAGCCGAATAACAGAATGATAATGGCTGATAATCTCTTCATATTGATCTCCCCAATTATGTTGTTATTAATAAAAATAACATTTATCAGAGGAATATTTTGTCATATTTTATCGTAAAATTGTTTTCTTTTTGTATTTTTTTATTTTACATTTTATATTTTTAATCTTTACGTAAAAAAAACTGAAATTGCGGCGGCCGGGGATGAATCCTGGTACGCTTTATCTACATAAAATTTATTACTATTCCCAACTACTGCTTTTTTATTTGTATGACAAAATCCCTAAAGTAAAAAAGAGGCTGAGTTTCGACTCAGCCTCTTTCAAGCAGATCTTTTCATTTGGAAAACGTACATTAGTTTTCTTGGATGTCTTTGCGATTTTTCTTAAATAGTTTGGATAGTATTTCGTAAACGATTGGCACAATAATGAGTGTTAACAAGGTAGAGCTGGTCAAGCCGCCGATGACGGTGATGCCTAACCCTTTGGAAATCAAGCCGCTGCCGCCGCTGCCTAATGCTAATGGAATCAACGCTCCAATCGTTGCAATGGCCGTCATCAGGATTGGGCGCAGACGTGTTGCGCCAGCTTCGAGAATCGCTTCACGCATCCCCATGCCTTCACGTTCCATATGAATAATCCGGTCAACTAAGACAATCGCATTGGTTACGACAATACCAATTAACATTAATAGACCCATCATCACCGATACCGAAATCGTTTCGCCAGCAATTAACAAGCCGACAAATGAGCCGATTACCGCAAACGGAAGCGAGAATAGAATAGCAAACGGCGCAAGACCTTCACCAAATGTCACCACAAGGATAAAGTAGACAATTGCAATCGCCGCAAGCATCGCCAAGCCCAGCTGTGTAAATGTTTCCGTCATATCGGCCTGGACGCCGGCAACACCGACGGTCACACCTTTCGGCAAGTCTAATTTATCGATCTTTTTGCCTACTTCAGCCGTTACTTTCGAAATATCGTCACCGATGACCGTACCTGAAACGCTGGCATAGTATTCACCTTTACTGCGGGCCAATGTGTTCAATGTTGTCCCCTTCTTCACTGTCACCAATTCAGAAAGCGGCATCGTATTGCCAAGCGCAGTTGGTACCGGAGTCGCTAAAATTTCATCAATGGATTTCGGCTGTGCCGATTGTTTCTGCTGAACAATGACATCCAGTGCGTCACCATCTTTTTCAACAGTTGTTAAGACATCTGTCGTATTGTCAGGACGCAGCATCATGACTAATTGTCCGGTTGTTAACCCGTATTTCATTAATTCAGCTTGTTCGGTCCTGAAGGTATACTCCACATAAGGATCCTCAAGACTAGAGGTTACTTTTTCTAACCCGTCATTGTTCTTCAATATATTTTCAGCCTTTTTGACCGATGCTGTCAGTTTATCTAAGTCCTCACTATATAAGGTATAGCTGACTTCATTTTGATTCATCGACATCGACGAGAAGTTTTGGCTCTTCCACTCGCCAGATTGTCCCAGGTTGGTTACATAGTCTTCGATTTCATCGCGAACCTCAGGGAAATTCTTCATGTCCGGATCAAAGATAAGGTACATTAACGCGCCATCTCCGCCTCCGCCCATCATCGCAGCCATCGGGTCGCCGCTTTCTGTAACCGATAATTGGACAATATCGATATCGTCACGTTTTAACATCTTCTCTTCAACCGATTGAACATTTTTTAACGTATCTTCCTTCAGTTCGCCGGTTCCCGGAGTATAGGTCAAGTACATGACTTTTTCTTCTTCACTGCCCATGAAACTGAATCCAATAATTGGCGTTAAGGCTAAACTTCCTGCTAATAAAACAATCGCAATAATAGATGTGATCACTTTATGATTAAGAACTTTTTCCAGAATCCCTTTATACCAATTTGCTAATTTGCCGGCCTCTTTATGGCTGGATTCTGTTTTCTCACTGTATAACTTTTTCTTAAATAATCCGTGCGCCAAGGCAGGCACAATCGTAATCGCCACAAGAAGCGAAGCCCCCAGCGCAAACGTCATGGTCAAGGCAAATGGTGCGAAAAGCTCTCCTACCATACCGCCAACGAAAATCAATGGAGCAAAAACCGCAACTGTTACTAATGTCGACGCCAAAATCGGCTTGAACATCTCAATTGTGGCTTCACGAATCAATGCCCGTCCAGATAATTTTTCTCCTTTTAAGTGCATGCGGCGATAAATATTTTCCACTACAACGATCGAGTCATCAATGACCCGCCCAATGGCGACGGTAACCGCTCCAAGTGTCATAATATTTAACGTTATTTCCAGCCAGTGCAGCAGCAGGAAGGCCATGAAAACGGAGACCGGAATCGAGATAATCGAAATAATCGTTGATTTAACATCCCGTAAAAACAGCAGGATGATCAGCACGGCAATCAAGCCGCCGAATACGGCCTTCTCAACCATTGTTGATACAGAATCTTCGATTGGTTTTCCTTGATCAAGGGTAACATCAATTTTTAAACCATCGATTTTCGCCTGCTGGTCTTTCACCAATTCTTTTACTTCATTGACCACATCAACGGTGTTTGCTTCCTGCCCTTTCACAATTTGAATGGCAATGGCATCTTTGCCGTTTGTCCGTGAAACAGACTGTACTTTACCGACTGTTTCAATTTTGGCAATGTCGCTTAACTTGATAAACGGTGATGGGTTTGCTGCAGACGGGGTAACAGGAATGAGCATGTTCTTCAATTCATCCACCGTCATAAACTTGCCATCAATCGACACGGCCTGTTCGCCTTCTTCAAATTCATAAAGTCCTAAGGAAACCGCCATGTTGCTCGCTTGAATCATTTGCTTCACTTTATCTTCTGTCAGGCCATACTGAGCCATCTTTGCCTCGTCATACGTAAGGTCCACTTCTTCGATATGCTGGCCAGTAATGGTGGCGGATGCTACGCCATCAATTTTTTCAATTTTAGGAAGCAGGACATCTTCCACAGTAGACGTCAGTTCCACAATATCCTCTTTCGAGCTGCTGGCACTAAGGGCAACAACCGGCATCATGTTCATGCTGATGGCGGTAATTTGCGGCTCTTCGGCGCCCTCAGGCAATTTTACTGTATCAAGAGCGGATTCTAATGCACGTTTTGCTTCATCCATGTCAATTCCATATTCATATTCCACCTGCAGGCTGGACATATTGGAATAGGAGTTGGAATAGACGGCTTTGACATCTTCAAGTCCTTCAACCGCCTTCTCAATCGGCATCGAGACTTCTTCCATTACATTTTCAGGAGTAGCTCCGGGGTACACATCCATGACCATTAAATAGGGAATGGAAATGTTCGGAATCGTCTCCATGTTCATTCGTGTTCCTGAATAAATTCCAGATACGGTAATAATAATCGTAAGCAGCCAGACTGCTAGTTTATTTTTTAAGACAAAATTGACTAACCCTTTCACTATTACACCTGCCTTATTTGACTTATCAAACTCAATTACCTATAATACTGACTAGCCGGTCATTTGTCAACGAAAAACTATAGGAGCGATCAATAGCAATGATGAAAAAACAATTAATCATGGAGAAGTCCCTGGAACTATTTGCCAAGAAAGGGTTTGAAGCCACTTCCGTTCAGCAGATCACCGATTATTGCGGGATTTCCAAGGGGGCATTTTACTTAGCCTTCAAGTCTAAGGATGAGCTTATTTTTTCCTTAATTGATCATTTTATGAGTGGATTTGTTTCCGATATTGACTACATGGTCAGTACTGCGGATAAGGAGGAGCTATTATACCAATTTTTTTACAAAGCGTTCTATTCCTTTCATAAACATTCTGACTTTGCCAAAATCCTCATGAAAGAGCAGTCCCATACACTTAATCAAGAACTGTTTCAAAAAATGCATGACTATGACAGATTACTGGAAAACGTTATTTTAAAGATGATCAATCGCTTGTACGGCAATGAAGTCCAACAGACCAAGTATGATTTAATATGGTGCATTAAAGGATTCTTGAATACGTTTCCACATCTTCTGCTTTTCCACACGGTGCCGATAGATTTGAACGTCCTGTCCCAATCACTTGTAGAAAAAACAAATATATTAGCCAAACAAATGAAAAAACCATTTTTATCCGAGGAATTCATCGAAATCATCAATCAGCCGTTCAAGGAAGAAATGACGAAGGAACGGATTCTGGAATTAATCGATAAAAAAATAAAGGAAATAGACAGTCCCATTGAAAAAGAATCTCTGACCCTATTAAGACAACAGCTGATCGAACCTTCGCTGACTGCAGCCATCGTAACTGGGCTTATAAAAAATATTCAAGACCACCCCCATTGCAAGTGGATCTCCTACCTGCTTCGCCGCTACTTTGATTAAAAAAAGGGATGCTTCTTGTATTCATTAAGAAATGATGCAGGGAGATCCCTCCTTCACGTGAATAAAAACCCTATATTGGAAAACTCTATCGATAAAGATTCGTTATCCGAGGAGAATAGGAAGATGGTAACTGTTAAAATCAGCAAGATTCAGGCATTAATGCTGGGGATCTCCAGTGTAACGGTGACAGGGCACTTGTTTTATATACCCGTCATTATCTATTATGCAGGCAGAGACAGCTGGATTTCCTTATTGCTCGCCACCATTCCCGCCATTTTGATTGGATTTACGATTTCCTTTTTGGCTCAACGCTTTAAGGGACAGACTCTTGTTGAATACTCGCAGCTCATTTTAGGAAAATGGGCAGGAAAACTCTTGGCAATTATCTTTCTCGGTTACTTTTTTCATGAAATAACGCTTGATATTAGAGGATTTGGCGAATTCTATACTTCCGCCATTACCCCGCAGACGCCGATTCTCATTTATATGACCGCCATTTTTATCATGGCGGTTTATGCGGTCCGCAGCGGTTTGGAGGTATTAGCGAGAACCAATCAGGCCTTCCTGTTATTTTTGATTCCCATCGGTGTTCTTGCCTCTATTCTTACGCAAAAGGATAAAGACTATAAAAATTTTCTTCCTGTAATGAATAATGGATGGGATTCTATTTTGCTTGGAACATTAAGCATCACTGCCGTCTACTGTTCTATTTTTGTTCTAAGCATGATTTTATCCGATGTCTCTTCTGCGAAACATTTAAAAAAATACACTGTCATGGCCATGGTCATTCAAACAGCCATGTTTATCGGGCCGGTCACAGGGGTGATTGCTGTTTTCGGAGAAGAACGGGCAGTCGGCATGTACTTCCCCACCTTTCAGCTCCTGCGCGATATTGAAATCGGAACGTTAGAGCGGCTCGATGTCATTGGCGTTCTACTGTGGTCGCTTGGTTCCTTTGCAAAAGTGTCTCTGCTTTTGTATGCCCTTGCCGTTGGAGTTGCGCAATTGTTTAAGATTGACGATTATACCATTTTCGTACTCCCAATTGCCGCTTTAATCGTCATTGTCTCGTTTTTGAATAGCGAAGATTTCATTGGAATCTACCGGTTTGAGAGAGATATCTACCCGTATTATTCCACACTTGTCGGACTCGTCCTCCCTCTTATTTTGTTAATCGTCAGTCTGTTCCGAAAGAACATTAGTCCAATTAAAGGAGAACATCATTAATGTTCAAAAAAAACCGTAAGTTAACGAAGCAGGCACCAGTGAAGCAGGAAGCGGCCACTGAGAAATTAGCTTATGATTTACAAACCAATACGGATGAAATTCAAGAACAATTTGGAAAAAAATCAGATCTTGCCATCCGATTTTTTGAAGAGATGAAAATGGCTGTCGTCTATATCGAAAGTCTTGTAGATAACGAAACCATTCAGACACATGTGATCGAGGAACTTAACAACCAAAAGGCGAAACTGGGTGCAACCCCTTTAAAGGAGATATCGCTTTCCGTCAAAAAAGTAATCCAAATCGAAACCTCCCAGCAGCTTAAGGAGCAGCTGCTGCAGGGCTATACCGTTATTCTGAAGGACGGAGAGAGAATTGCCATTGCCGCTGAAACATCCGGCGGGGACAAACGGCCCGTTTCAGAATCTACAAATGAATCGGTTGTCCGCGGGCCAAGGGATGCCTTTAATGAATCGTTAATGACGAACATCGGATTGATCAGAAAAAGAATCCATACGGAAAAACTGAAGATTTATAAGTGCAAAATTGGAACATTGTCAAAGACAGCCGTGGCTATTTTATATATTGAGGGAGCCGCGAAAGACGAGAATTTTCAAGAAGTGAAATCCCGGATTGAAAAAATTGAAATTGATGGAATTTTAGAATCCCTATATGTGGAAGAAATGATTGAAGATCCGAATGGATACACGCCTTTCCCCACGATCTTTAATTCGGAGCGCCCGGACCGGATTACCGCAGGATTATTAGAAGGGAGAATTGCCATTTTGGTGGACGGGACACCTGCGGCCTTGCTCGTGCCGGCCACCATCGGGTTATTTTTAACCTCAAATGAGGACTATTACCAGCGCTATGATTTTGGCAGCTTTATGAAAATGCTAAGGGCGTTTGCTTACTTACTTTCCTTTGTCCTGCCAGGATTTTATGTTTCGATCTTAACGTATCACCAAGAAATGATTCCGACACCACTGCTCATTGCCCTCACAGGGCAAAGGGAGGGGGTGCCTTATGGAGTCGCCGTTGAAATTGTCCTGATGGAGCTCACCTTCGAAATTTTGCGGGAAGCCAGTCTCAGGCTGCCGAAAACGATTGGTGCCGCTGTATCCATCGTGGGCGGTTTAGTATTGGGCCAAGCCGCAGTAGAGGCCGGACTGGTGGGGCAGGCTACCGTTATCGTTGTCTCCTTTACAGCAATTTGCGCCTTTACCACCCCATCGTATAATTTGGCGATTGCCGCCCGGATTTTACGATTTGCAGTCATTTTTTTATGCGCCATATTAGGAATTTTCGGCCTGTTTTTCTGTTTAATCGTGCTGTTTACTCATTTGAACAAGCTTCGTTCTTTCGGCTCTCCGTTCCTGTCGCCCTTTGTTCCCTATCATAAAAAAAGCTGGATGGATTTCTTTTTCCGGCACCCTTGGTGGTCGATGGAAACAAGACCGAATGAAATTGCAGGAAGCAATCAGAGACGCATGCCAGAAGAAAGCAACAATCCTCATATGAGAAGGAGAAAGTAAGGATGCTCAGGTTCAGTCTAATCCTCATCTGCATCATGCTATTGTCCGGATGCTGGGATAAAAAAGAATTAAATGAGGTCGCGGTCATCGTCGGGGTAGGGATTGACAATGAGCCTGACGGGGCCTACAAAGTGACAGCCCAAGTGATTAAGCCGACGCCGGGCGGAGGACAGCAAAAGAGTTCCGGTTCGGAGATACCTACATGGTCCCTTTCTGCCAAAGGGGACACGATCATGGAGGCGATTAATAATTTGAACAAAATTTCCCCCCGGCAGTTATATTGGGCCCACCTGCAAATCATTATTTTTAGTGAAGCTACAGCCAGGGAAGGGGTTGCCCCCTTGCTTTCATGGTTTGAACGTGACAAAGACAGCCGGGCGGGCTCCTATGTTGTCGTCACCAGGGGATCCGCCGAGAGCCTGTTAAATAAAAAAGTGGAGTTAGGTAATATTTCTTCCAAATCAATGGTTGATTTGCTGGATCGGGCCAAGCTGCGGCAAATTACAGCCAGTCAGCTTAAACTTAGGGTTTTATCTACCCAGCTGATCACACCTGGCATTGATCCCGTATTGGATGTGATTGATCCCAAAAAGATTCGGGGCAAATATGAAACCTATCAATTAACGGGCATTTCTGTGTTTAAAGATGATAAAATGGTGGGATTTATCAAAGACCCGAGCTCAGTCGGAACAGAGATCGCTTTTGGCCAATTTAAAAACTCCATCATCAAAGGCGTGTGCCCAAAATCAAAAAAGGGCTATTTCATTTTTCAAATCACTGATTTTCGTAATAAAGTTACGCCAAAGGTTCATCAAGGAGACATCCAAATACATATGAACATAACGATGGAGGGGAATTTGTCTGACCAGACATGCCCGGTCGATTTAATAGACAGCCAAAACTTAAAGGACATCGAACAGCAATTAAGCGCGAATATAAAAAAATATGTCCAAACAGAATTTGATCAGGCAAAGGAGTGGCAGGCTGATATCTTTGGAATCGGCAGGGAGCTAAAGCGATACCACCCTAAATTCTGGGACCATGTCGGCAAATCAAAGGATTATCTTAGCCACGTAAGCTTCCGCTATCAGTTTAATGTCAATATCAGAAGGTCAGGCCTTATTATGGAACCAACAACCGTAAGGCAAAAGGAAATGGGTGAAAAATGACTACATTTGGTTTGATTTTAATCTTTGCCGCTTTGCTGGTGCTGGATTTCCCCAAAGTGTGGAAAAGAAAAGGAATGGCCGCAAAAATCGTATACTCCAGCATCCTTGGATTAGCCTTTGTTTTAAGTGAATTGAATATTCTAGGATTCAAGGTAATCGGGCTTAATCAAATATTGATAAAAATCATCAGGCTCATTGGATTTTACTAAACCGAACAGTTTGCCTTTTTCTTCAGCCTGAATATCTTTCCAGCTCAAACCTCTCATTTTTATGAATAAAAGCGCTTGCATTTTAGTGAATCTTAGTTATAATACTTGTATACAAGTACACTTGATTAACAATGAGAAGGTGAATAGATGTCCGAGTCTATGGATTCCCTATATCCTGAAAAGTGGCTTACTAAGGCTTCCGCTGGTGACCGAGTAACATCCGAACTAAGAATGCGGATTATTTCCGGCATAATTGAAAGCGGAACCATCCTGTCCGAAAATAAATTGGCAGCAGATTTTGGCGTAAGCCGGTCACCCGTCCGCGAAGCGTTAAAAATATTAGCATCCGAAAACATGATCCGCTTAGAAAGAATGGGTGCTGTTGTGATCGGGTTAACGGAAAAGGAAATAGAAGAAATATATGATGTCCGTTTACTGATTGAAACGTTCGTTTTTGAAAGATTAGCAAGAATGGATACTGCTGAACTAGTAAAGGAACTTAGTAAAATACTAGAAATGATGAAAGTTGCCATCAAGTATGATGACGCAGACGAATTTTCCTATCAGGATGTCCTGTTTCATGAAACCATTATCCGTTCCAGCGGGCATTCTTATATGCTGATGATCTGGAATAATTTAAAACCTGTTATGGAAAGCTTCATTCTTTTATCCATGCGGGCGCGCTTCAAGGAAAAGCACGACGACTTTACCCGAATTATTGATAACCATGCCTTATATATTGATGCGATCCGGACAAAAGACAGGAATCTGATGATCAAGAGCTTGCATCAAAACTTTGATGATGTCCAAGGAAAAGTGGAAGACTTATGGATGTCACAGCAAATGCTTTCGAAAGGGGCAAAACAACAAGATGACAAACTACATGTTAGGTATTGATATAGGCACCACAAGTACGAAAGCAGTTTTATTCAGTGAAGCAGGAGAAGTCATTCAGCAGGAGAACATTGGCTATCCGCTTTATACACCTGATATCACGACTGCCGAACAGGATCCTGAAGAAATTTTTCAAGCAGTCTTAAAAGCGATTTCAAGCATTGCCCATCACCATGCTGAAAAAAAGATCTCGTTTATTTCTTTCAGCAGTGCCATGCACAGTCTAATTGCCATGGATGAAGACGACCGTCCGCTTACGCCGGTTATTACCTGGGCCGACAATCGCAGCGAAGCCTGGGCCCATAAAATAAAAGATGAGTGGAATGGGCATCAAATCTACAGGCGGACAGGAACACCGGTCCACCCGATGTCACCCTTAAGCAAAATTACCTGGATTGTGAATGAACGGCCTGAAATCGCTGCTAAGGCAAAAAAATATATTGGGATTAAAGAATTTATCTTTAAGAAATTCTTCCATCAATATGCAGTCGATTATTCCATTGCCTCCGCTATGGGCATGATGAATCTGCGGACACTGGATTGGGATGAAGAAGCATTAAAAGCTGCCGGGATTACACGAGAGCAATTGTCCAAGCTCGTACCAACAACTGAGATCTTTCGCGGCTGCGACCCCGATTTAGCCAAACAAATCGGAATTGATCCCGATACTCCTTTTGTGATTGGAGCAAGTGATGGAGTGCTTTCCAATTTAGGGGTGAACGCAATTGGAAAAGGGGAAATTGCGGTTACAATTGGGACAAGCGGTGCGATTCGGACGATTATTGACAAGCCGCAAACCGACGAAAAGGGACGGATCTTCTGCTATTGCCTGACGGAAAACCATTGGGTTATTGGCGGGCCGGTCAATAATGGCGGAATGGTCCTTCGCTGGATTCGCGATGAATTTGCGTCCTCCGAAATCGAAACGGCCAAAAGGCTGGGAATTGACCCATACGACGTATTGACTAAAATTGCGGAACGGGTTAGGCCGGGAGCGGATGGATTGTTATTTCATCCTTATCTTGCAGGCGAACGGGCGCCATTATGGAATCCGGACGTCAGGGGTTCCTTCTTCGGGCTGACGATGTCACATAAAAAAGAGCATATGATCCGCGCCGCTTTAGAGGGCGTTATTTACAACTTATACACCGTATTTTTAGCATTAACCGAATGCATGGATGGGCCTGTCAGCCGTATTCAAGCAACTGGGGGCTTTGCCAGGTCTGAACTTTGGCGGCAAATGATGTCCGATATATTTGACTCTGAAGTGATTGTTCCGGAAAGCTATGAAAGCTCCTGCCTGGGCGCTTGTATACTAGGTCTCTATTCAACAGGCAAAATTGATTCCTTTGATATCGTTTCCGACATGATTGGCAGCACCTATAAACATAAGCCAAACGAAGATGCCGTGAACGAATACAGAAAATTATTGCCGATTTTTATTAATCTATCCAGATTATTAGAAGATGACTACAGAAGAATTGCCGATTACCAAAGAAGCTTAAACGCATAAACACTTAATCAACAAGGGGGAACAAAAAAATGCCATTAATTATTGTAGCAATTGGAATTTTAGCCTTATTAATCTTAATCATGGGCTTCAAATTAAACACGTTTGTGTCACTGATTATCGTCTCTTTCGGGGTAGCGATTGCACTAGGGATGAAATTAGATGATGTTATTACTACCATTGAAGCAGGTTTAGGCGGGACACTTGGCCATATTGCCTTAATCTTCGGCCTTGGTGCAATGCTTGGCAAGCTAATCGCTGATTCAGGCGGTGCACAGCGGATTGCCATGACACTTGTGAACAAATTCGGGGAGAAAAATATTCAGTGGGCAGTTGTCGCTGCTTCCTTTATTATCGGGATTGCGTTATTTTTTGAAGTTGGGCTTGTTTTATTAATTCCTATCGTGTTTGCCATTTCTAAGCAATTAAAGGTTTCGATTCTTTATCTGGGCATTCCGATGACAGCGGCCTTATCCGTCACACACGGTTTCCTGCCGCCTCATCCAGGTCCTACTGCCATTGCAGGAGAATTTGGCGCCAACCTTGGCGAAGTATTGCTCTACGGTTTTATCATTGCGGTGCCAACCGTCATTATCGCCGGCCCGATCTTTACAAAAATCGCCAAAAAATTGGTACCGGATTCATTTACGAGACAGGGCAATATCGCTTCTTTAGGGGAGCAAAAAGTATTTAAACTTGAAGAAACACCCGGCTTTGGCATCAGCGTGTTTACCGCGATGCTTCCAGTAATCTTAATGTCAATTGCGACGATTATTACGCTGCTTCAAAAGACGATCGGTTTTGCCGACAATACCTTCCTTGCAATTATTCGGTTTATCGGCGGCGCATCACCTGCCATGGTCATCTCTTTAATCGTGGCCATTTATACAATGGGAATCGCTAGAAAAATCCCTATGAAAACCGTGATGGATTCCTGTTCAACTGCCATTACACATATTGGCATGATGCTGTTGATTATCGGCGGCGGCGGCGCTTTCAAACAAGTGCTAATCAATGGCGGTGTAGGTGACTATGTAGCTGAGTTATTCAAAGGCACCTCGCTATCACCGATCTTGCTTGCCTGGATCATTGCAGCGATCCTGCGTATCTCACTTGGTTCTGCCACTGTTGCAGCCTTGACAACTTCCGGTTTGGTAATCCCCATGATGGGCCAATCCGATGCGAACCTTGCCTTGGTGGTGCTTGCGACTGGTGCAGGAAGCTTAATCGCCTCCCATGTCAACGATGCCGGCTTCTGGATGTTTAAAGAGTATTTCGGCCTCAGCATGAAAGAAACCTTTGCTACATGGACATTGCTTGAAACCATCATTTCGGTAGCTGGTTTAGGATTTATCTTATTGCTAAGTTTAATGGTTTAACAAAATTGATAGATTCATAGAGGGGCAATACCCCATATATTTTAAAAGCAGTATCCCCTGTTTATTTCTTAGAATCCTCTAAGGTTTTATGAAAGGGGTTACTGCCTATTCATTTAAGAAACGAAGGAGTCGAGACAAATGTATCATTCGATTGGTGTTATAGGTTTAGGCGTAATGGGGAGCAATCTCGCTTTAAACATGGCAAGCAAGGGTGAAAGAGTAGCCGTTTATAATTACACTAGAGATTTAACCGACCAGCTTGCCCAAAAATCAGAAGGGCACTCCATTTTTCCCTTTTATGAACTATCAGAATTTGTTAAGTCCTTAAATACCCCTAGAAAAATCTTTCTGATGGTCACAGCGGGCAAGCCAGTAGATTCCGTCATCGGCTCCTTAGTGCCATTTCTTGACGAAGGCGATATCATCATGGACGGCGGCAATTCTCATTATCTTGATACTGAACGGAGATATGATGTGCTAAAGAATAAGGGAATCCGCTATTTAGGGATCGGCATTTCCGGAGGCGAAGCCGGGGCATTAACAGGCCCTTCCATCATGCCAGGCGGCGATAAAGAGGCTTATGATCAGGTGGCGCCCATTTTTACAAAAATAGCCGCCCAAGTGGAGGGCGGCCCTTGCTGCGTTTACATTGGGCCCAAGGGAGCAGGCCACTTTACCAAAATGGTTCACAACGGGATTGAATATGCGGATATGCAACTGATTGCGGAAGCCTATACGTTTTTACATCAAAAGTTAGACTTAACCATGGAGGAAATAGCAGATATCTTTGATAAATGGAATCAGGGTGAACTAAAAAGCTATTTAATAGAGATCACTGCAGAAATTTTGAGAAAAAAGGATGAAATAACCGGTTTGCCATTAATTGAGGTGATTTTGGATAAAGTCGGACAGAAAGGGACAGGTAAATGGACGAGCATTCAAGCCATTGATAACGGCATTCCTTCCTCGATTATTACAGAATCTTTATTTGCCCGGTACTTGTCTGCGTTAAAGGAGGAACGGGAGGCTGCCGCAAATATCCTGTCCGGGCCGGAGATTGAGGCGCAGGAATTGGATAAAGCTGAATGGATTGAGCACATCCGCCAAGCTTTATATATGGGGAAGGTCTGTGCCTATGCCCAAGGATTTACACAGTATAAAATGACCTCAGAACTATTTGGCTGGAATCTTCCTTTAGAAGAGATTGCGCTAATTTTCCGCGGCGGCTGCATCATACGCGCTGAATTTTTAAATGTCATCAGTGAAGCCTATCGAACCCAGCCAAATCTGGCAAATTTATTAACGGCCCCTTATTTTGCAGAGAAAGCCAAAGCCTATCAATTGGGGCTGCGAAAAGTGGTTTGTGAGGGAATCCTTTCAGGCATCGCGTTTCCATGTTTAAGTGCCTCACTATCCTATTACGATAGTTATCGGGCAGGGCGTTCCAATGCCAGCCTTCTGCAGGCACAACGTGATTATTTTGGCGCGCATACATATGAACGTACAGATCTGGACGGGGTTTTCCATACCAACTGGCAATAAACTAAAAGCTGAAATAGATAGCCATTTCCAATGGTTTATCTTTCAGCTTTTTTCATTTACATAATAAATTCTCATTTACATTATTGAAATAGTTTGCGATGAACCAGTCGATAGCATTCTTATAGAATTTATTTTTTTTACTAATAAGATTGGCTCTAAGTGCTAATATTATTTAAGGATAACAATATTTTTAAAGCGTTTACAAACGAAATGATGTTTTTTATAGTTGATATCTAATTAAAATCATTATTATTTTTATTTGACAAAAATAATAAGACATCGCTATAATAACTAATATAAATTAATAATAATTATAGATTAACTTATGAAAAAACAGTCTATAATGTTAATAAATCATTTTAGGAGGAATATTATTATGTCTCTAATTGGAAAAGCAGTAGAACCTTTCAAAGCACAAGCTTTCAAAAATGGTGAATTTATCGAAGTATCGGATGCGGATTTCAAAGGTCATTGGACAGTGGTTTGCTTCTACCCAGCTGACTTTACATTTGTTTGCCCTACTGAGCTTGAAGACCTTCAAGAGCAGTACCCAGCATTGCAGCAACTAGGCGTTGAAGTATTCTCTGTATCAAGAGATTCTCATTTCACACATAAAGCATGGCACGAAACTTCAGAAGCAATCGGCAAGGTTACATATGGCATGATCGGTGACCCTGCCCATGTCCTTTCCCGCCAATTCGATGTATTAAGAGAAGAAGAAGGCGCTGCAGACCGCGGCACATTCATCATTGATCCAGACGGCGTGATTCAAGCTGTTGAAATCAATGCAGATGGCATTGGCCGTGATGCCAGCACATTAATTGACAAAATCAAAGCCGCACAATATGTCCGCAACAATCCTGGCGAAGTTTGCCCTGCAAAATGGAAAGAGGGTTCTGAAACTCTTAAACCAAGCCTTGACCTTGTAGGTAAAATTTAAGGAAGTGCTCTAAATGATACTTGAAGCAGATATTAAGGCACAATTAAATCAGTATTTACAACTGTTAGAAAACGATGTGCTGCTTAAAATCAGTGCCGGCTCAGATAAGTTATCAAACGACATGCTGGCGCTGATGGATGAGCTTTCAACCATGTCTTCTAAAATAAAAGTAGAAAACACAACCCTTCAAAGAACGCCAAGCTTTAGTGTCAACCGCCCTGGCGAAGACACTGGCATTGCGTTTGCCGGCCTTCCATTTGGACATGAGTTCACTTCATTCGTGTTGGCTCTCCTTCAAGTGGGCGGCAGAGCACCGAAGGTTGACCAAAGCATAATTGATCGTGTGAAGGCTATCAAAGGTGAATACCACTTTGAAACTTACGTATCCCTAAGCTGCCACAACTGTCCAGATGTGGTGCAGGCATTGAACGCAATGAGTGTCCTCAACCCTGGCATTTCCCATACCATGATTGATGGCGCTGCGTTCAAAGAAGAAGTTGAAAGCAAAGACATTTTGGCAGTGCCGACTGTATTCCTTAACGGGGAACCCTTTGGCAGCGGCCGAATGACTCTGGAGGATATTCTTGCTAAGATGGGCAATGGTCCAGATGCTTCAGAGCTTGCTGATAAAGAGCCATATGATGTGCTTGTTGTCGGCGGCGGTCCTGCCGGTGCCAGTGCAGCAATCTATGCAGCACGCAAGGGCATCCGCACTGGTATTGTGGCTGAGCGCTTTGGCGGCCAAATCCTCGATACCCTTGGCATTGAGAACTTTATTGGCACAAAATATACAGAAGGCCCTAAGCTTGCAGCAAGTCTTGAAGAGCATGTGAAAGAATACGATGTGGATATCATGAGTTCACAGCGTGCTGCCCGTTTGGAAAAGAAAGACTTGATTGAAGTCGAACTTGAAAACGGCGCTGTTCTAAAAAGCAAGACGGTCATTCTATCCACTGGTGCGCGCTGGCGCAATGTAAATGTCCCAGGGGAAGCGGAATTCAAGAACAAAGGTGTGGCATACTGCCCTCACTGTGATGGCCCATTATTTGCCGGAAAAGATGTAGCTGTTATCGGCGGAGGCAACTCTGGTGTTGAAGCAGCCATTGACCTTGCAGGCATTGTTAAGCATGTCACTGTCATTGAATTTTCTTCAGAATTGAAAGCTGACTCTGTTCTGCAGGAACGTCTGAACAGCCTGCCTAATGCAACGGTCATCAAGAACGCCCAAACAAAGGAAATCACCGGTACTGACAAAGTAAACGGACTTACCTATATTGACCGTGAAACAGGCGAAGAACACCATATTGAATTGCAAGGTGTGTTTGTTCAAATTGGTCTTGTGCCAAATACAGAATGGTTAGCTGACACGCTTGAACGTACGAGAATGGGTGAAATTGTGGTCGATAATCGCGGGGCAACCACCATCCCTGGTGTGTTCGCTGCAGGTGACTGTACAAACAGCCCTTATAAACAAATCATTATTTCAATGGGATCAGGTGCGAATGCCGCATTAGGCGCTTTCGATTACCTCATCCGGAATTAATAAAAAGCCGCAGCGCTGTCTAACTGGCAGCATCCTGCGGCTTTTTTGCTGTCTCCTCCTCCAATCTCTCTATCATTTTATTAAACAAATCCTCCCTTTTACTTTAAAATAGAGTCATACATATAAAAAGAGATGAAGTCATCTGATGGAGGAATGCTTGGTTGAAGAATCCTAGAATCAATCGTTGGATTTTATTATTTGTTGTTTTCGGCGGTTTCCTTATTTTCGGCCTATCAGAAAATATTAAGGGGCCCGCCCTGCCAAGTATGCAGGCTGAATTTTCCCTGAATGAGTCCCAGCTTGGTGTCCTGCTTGCCTTGAATTCCTTGGGATATTTGCTGGCATGCTCGTTTACCTCTGTCCTTGCTGATAAAATTGGCATCCGCTTTACAGGAATTCTGGCTTTTGTTTCGATGACCTTGGCGGGAGTCTTTATGTACCTGTCTAAAGGATATCCCTCCTTAACAGCGTCCTACTTCCTGCTGTACGTAGGGAACGGAATCCTCGAGATTGGCCTGGGCATCATGGCAGCCCGGATCTTCACCAAAAATACAGGGACCATGATGAATCTGGCTCACTTTTTTTATGGCCTCAGTTCGATTGGGGCTCCCATCATCGGTGCCTCGATGATGGGCTGGGATTTAGCGGGCGGTGAGCTTGGATGGCGCGGGATGTACTTGATCCTTCTTTCCTTATCGGTTTTGCCGATTATTCCCTCGCTTATTGGGAGGTTTCCCGGGGAACATCAAAGCGATGGAGAAGCAGCATCGTTTCGCGGATTATTGCGGGACCCGATTGCCTGGTTGATTGTGGCGGTGCTATCGTTTGGAGTGATTTCTGAATTGGCTGTTGGAAGCTGGCTTGTCTATTATTTAGAACACGCCTATGATTGGCCGTTAACACGGGCATCCGGTATGCTTTCACTATTTTTCTTATTTTTTACCCTCTCTCGTTTGTTCGCGGGTCCGATGACAGACAAAATTGGCTACTCTCTCTCCATTACGCTGTTTTCTGCTTTTTCAGGTTTGTGCAGTTTGGCAGCCATTTTCATCGGAGAAATCGGAGCCATTCTTTTTGCTATTGCCGGAATCGGCATTGCCCCGATCTATCCTACCGTTATGGCCCTGCTTGCCAAACGTCATGCAAAAGGGGTTGGGACCGCGATTACGTTTACTGTCACGCTAATGGGAATAGCCAGTGTGATCGGAAATTTGCTTATCGGCTTTATTATTGATTGTGTAAATGAGTTTTTTGGAAAAAGCTTTGGAAATGAACTGATTGGCCTACAGGCAGGCTATGGATTTATTGCAGCGATGGCCCTCCTCTGTTCGTTCTGCTCCATATTTTTATACAGAATGCTGCGAGCTCAAAGGGAAACCGTTTATTAATCTCACCCCCATCATCAAAAAAGACCTGGAATTGGATGCCAGGCCTTTTTCTTTTTTTAAATGGCATAATGTTATTCATGCTTCAGCATTTCAGCGAGCCCCTGCAGCGCGTCTGGCAGACGGATCCGATAGTGCCGGCCTTCCTTTTGCAGATACCCTTTCTCACAAAATTGCCGTATAACATGCAATAAGTGGCGATAGGAAACACCTAAAAAATCGCAAACCATCACATGCTTTTCCTTATAAATTGGGCCATCAGCCGTTTGCAAAATAAAATCGGCCAGCCGGTTTTCAAGCGGAAAAGCAAGGCTTTGCGCATACTTCGCAGACATGGCAGTCGATTTCACACTTAATACCCTGGTCAGCTCACGAAGAAATTTCACATCCTCCAACAACTGGTCACGGCAGCAGGAAAAGGGGATGGCATAGCAAATGGTTTTCGTGGAGGCCTGAATCCCTTTTGTATAGTACACATCATTTAATAATTCCATCTCTCCAATATAATCATGGGGATTAATAAAATTAATCAGGGAAACCTTCCCGTTTTGATGCGTCACATATATTTTTGCTTTTCCCCCCATCACATAAAATAAAAAATCCGGCCGCATGCCTTCGCGAATAATCCATTCATCCCGCTTATATTCATGCACCTCAATAAATTCCTCAATCGGACAGGAAAACAACTGGGAAATCGGGTGCCTTTCCAAATAACGATGCCTTTTTTCACCTTTATAAATTTCCATCTTTCACCCCAAAGTATGAGATATCTCCTATTATCGTACCTGTCTCCATGATATCATGCAATCAATGGAGGGATACAGAAATGAATACGCAACGTTGGATGAGCAAACAATTTTTTAGTTTTTATATGACCTGGGGCGTCTTTTTGCCCTACTGGACGGGATGGATGGTCGAGACAAAAGGGGTTTCGGTTGCACAAGCGAGCTTAATTATGAGCCTGGGGATGATAGTCCGCGGACTTTCCACCTTATTTGCCTTCCCTTATTTTTCGGGTAAGTTTAGCAGCAAGGCCTTATTGAATGGAATGGCCATTGGCACGCTGCTCGCCATTCTGTGTTATATCCCTGCCGATTCGTTTTCTGCCCTGCTTTTCGTTACCCTGCTGATAAATATTTTTTACCCAACCTTGATGCCGGCATTGGACAGCGCAGCTGGAGTCCTTGTTCAAAGCAATCAATTAAAGCATTATGGAAAAAGCAGATCTTGGGGGTCCATCGGGTTTGTCGCGGCCGGAATCATTTTAACTGTCTTTACTGGATGGCTTGGCGATGAAGTGATCTTATGGGCACTGTTAATTGGCATTTTGGCAGTTGTGGGTCTTGGGTTCATGGGTGCGCCATTGGTTTTATCGAAAAAGCCGCAAAAGCTTCAAACAAAAGAGGCTGGCATGCTGAAGCTATTTAAGATTAAACACTTTGGCTTGGTGCTTGTGATTGTGATCTTGCTGCAATCAGCCCACGCCTCTTATTACAGCTATGGCTACCTCTTTTTGCAGGATATCGATGCACCCCGTTATTTCATTGGCATGATCATTAACATAGCGGTGCTGGCGGAAATCATATTCTTCTCAATCGCAGACAGGCTGTTCCAGCATTTTTCGGCAGGCGCCTTGCTTGCCCTGGCAGCGCTTGGTTCGACCGTACGCTGGATAGTGGTATTTGCTTTTCCGAATGTTATTGTTTTTAGTTTCGCACAAGCCTTGCACTCCTTCTCATTTGCCATGGGACATTATGCGTTTATGAAATATTTAATTCAAAACATTCCATATGAACAAGTGCCGAAAGCACAGGGCTTGTATTCAGCATTGGCGCTTAGCTGGGGAACGGCAGTGTTCACATTCTTCGGCGGTTATTTGTTTGAAATAGAGCCAAGATATGCCTTCATCGGCATGATTGCCTGCTCGATTCCATCGATGCTGCTTGCGCTTGTTTATCTTAAATCGGATAATAAAAAGGAAGTTGCCGCTTTGAATTAAATATAATAACCCGGTTAACACTGAAAGAGACCCATTAGAACCGGTCATCTGCGATTAAACGCCGGAAAATGCCCGGGGCTGTCCAAAAACCAAAAAGGACAGCCCCTTTTTATGAAAAGAACCTTCAATCCGCAGATGGATCAAAGGTTCGAAGGGAATTAATGGTAAACCAATTCTTTTTCGGTTAGGTCAAGTGCCTTTGCTGTAGAGGCATGAACTTTTTCAAGCAGCACAGGATTGTCCGCTAAGGAAACCCCATAAGAAGGGATCATTTCGACAATTTTCTCTTCCCACGCTTCGATTTGCTGCGGGAAGCATTTTTCTATTACCTGGAGCATCACGTGAACGGCAGTAGAGGCTCCCGGAGAAGCGCCGAGCAAGGCGGCGATCGAGCCGTCAGCAGCCGTAATGACTTCCGTGCCAAATTGAAGGGTTCCTTTGCCTGCCTCTGTATCCTTGATCACCTGCACCCGCTGGCCGGCCACCACGATATCCCAATCCTCAGCTTTGGCATTCGGAATAAACTCCCGTAATTCTTCCATGCGCTGTTCTTTTGATAGCATCACTTGCTGGATCAAGTATTTGGTCAATGATAACTCTTTGACGCCTGCCGCCAGCATTGTGAGCACGTTGTTCGGTTTTACGGAGCCAATCAAATCTAAATTGGAGCCAGTTTTTAAAAACTTTGGCGAGAATCCGGCAAACGGCCCGAACAGCAAGGATTTCTTGTTATCGATAAATCTTGTATCAAGATGCGGAACAGACATCGGCGGCGCGCCAACCTTCGCTTTGCCGTAAACCTTGGCATGATGCTGCTCGATCACTTTCGGATTGCTGCAAACCATAAATAGTCCGCTTACCGGGAATCCACCTACATGCTTTGACTCAGGGATGCCGGTTTTTTGCAGTAAAGGCAGACTTCCGCCGCCAGCACCGATAAAGACAAATTTGGCTGTATGGCGTTCAATGTTGCCTGTAGCCATGTTCCAAATTTTCAATTCCCATAAGCCATCCTCCGTGCGTTTAATGTCCTCCACATTATGCTTATAGTTAATTTCGACATTTTGGCTCTTCAAGTGGTTAAACAGCATCCGTGTTAACGCACCAAAGTTGACATCCGTTCCAGAGTCGATTTTTGTTGCCGCGATCGGTTCATTCGACGTGCGGCCTTCCATAATGAGCGGAACCCATTCCTTTAGCTTTTTAGGGTCATCAGAAAACTCCATTCCCTGAAACAGCGGATGATCCGAAAGCGCTTTAAAACGTTTTTTCAAAAAAGTAACATCCGTTTCCCCTTGCACTAGACTCATATGGGGCAGCGGCCTGATGAAGTCCTGCGGATTCTGGATAAGATTGCTGTTTACAAGATAGGACCAAAACTGCCTTGAAAGCTGAAACTGTTCATTTATTTTGATCGCTTTGCCAATATCAATGGATCCATCCGGCTTTTCAACCGTATAGTTCAACTCACACAGAGCCGAATGCCCTGTTCCCGCATTATTCCATTCGTTCGAGCTTTCCTCTCCTGGTTTTTCAAGTTTCTCAAACACTTTGATTTCCCATTCCGGTGCCAGCTCTTTCAACAATGACCCCAATGTTGCACTCATGATTCCTGCACCGATTAAGATAACATCTGTTTTCCCCTGTATGCTGCTCATGATATCCTTCCTTATCCCCTATATTGGCAAAAAAGATATGGCTTCTGCTCAAAAAAGCTAGATAACCCTTCAAAACATACCTTTTTTGTCTCAAGTAAAACGATTCAAAGTATAAAATTATTATACTGCTATTATCTGATAATTATAAACTATTTAAAGCATTTAAAAAAGTGAAAAGTCTTTCCATGGAATCCTTAAACTTGGCAAACATGAAAAAGCACCGATAAACGGTGCCACATTCAGAAGAGGATCAGTGTTCTTCCATTTTTTAAAATAGTTATTCCATACCAGATTTGGCCATATCTGCCTCAATTCGGCTCATAAACTCTTCGGCAGCGCTGTAGCCCTGCTGCTTCAAGTAAAAGTTATTGGCTGCTGCCTCAATTAGCCCTGCCACATCACGTCCAGGCTGGAGCTGGATTTCGATTGAAGGAATTTTAACACCCATATAATCGGTGTCATGAATTTCCTGTTCTAAATCATTATACAAGGCATCTTTTTCCCACTTAGTCAAATGAATATCAAGCGCAATTCGGGTCTCATCTTGAAAAGCCTTGCGGCCGTATAAGCGGACGACATTTAACAGCCCAATGCTCCGGAGTGCCAAAAACTCCTTATTTTTCTCATTATGGGTTCCTAAAATAGTTTGCGTACTTAGTTTCTTTAAAACAACGATATCATCTGCCACCAACCGATGCCCCCGGCGAATTAAAGTGTGAGCGGTCTCGCTTTTTCCTACACCAGAGCCTCCCCGAATCAAGATCCCAATTCCAGACACATTCATGCAAACTCCATGCACCGCCATCTCTGGTGCTAACCCCTTCACCAAAAACGCATCCAATTTGGGAATGAACTCTGAGGTTGTCTCAGGTTTATTTGTTACTAATAAGGGGATGCCCTGCTCTGTACAATGGTGAATCAAATAGGTCAGCCCCTCTTGACCGGCTGTTACAATAAAACAGGGCGGATGATAGTGGACAATATTTCCAATTCGAATTTTCCGTTCCTCTTTCGTTAACTTATGTAGATAGGTAATTTCTTTTTTGCCTAGAATTTGGACTTGCTCCGTTGGAAAAAAGTCAAAGTGGCCGACAAATTCGAGGCCCGGCCGATGCACCCGCGGCTGTGTAATTGGTTTTTGCAGTTGACCCTCACCAGCCAGGACTTTCAATGAAAACTTCTGGACCAAGTCTTCCACTGTTATTTTTTTCACCCTATACTCACGTCCCGTTTCCCTTTTTATATAAATTATACTTAAGTTGCAGGAAAGCGTCACCTGATCCTCCACTAATTCTTAAAAGACCTAGTAGGATTCTTTCCCTTTTGCCACTGGATTCTCGTTATAAGAAACCCAATCACTGTAGCTTCCTGCATATAGTTTTACATTTTGAAAACCTGCCATTTTGAAGGCAATGTAATTGGGGGTGGCTGTTACGCCTGATCCGCAGTAAACAATAATAGGCTCAGCCTGGTCCAGCTCGGCAAATCTTTTTTTCTGTTCTTCGCTATGTTTAAATCTGCCTTGCTCCAATCCTTCGGCCCAAAATTTGTTGATGGCACCCGGGATATGGCTTTCTTGATAAAGCTTTTCCCCTTTATCCGGTTTTCCTAATTCAAACCGGCAATCCACAACTTTGACATCCTTGTTTTTCAATTGTTCAATCAGCCAATCTTTATTAACAGCAGCCTTCACTATAATCACCCCGTAATAATCATTTTATAATGATCTCTGCCACCATCAAATTCCATTCTCGTATATATATTAATTCAATAAAACTCCATATTTTCCTTTATCATCGCCATGTAAAATAAGAAAAGCCCTGCACTAATCATTAGGCAGGGCTTTTCTTATTTCGGAGCATCTTTAAACGTCCTCTCATGCTGCAGAAGCCATTCTTTTCTCCATAACCCTCCTGCATAACCGGTTAATTTTCCATTTGAGCCGATAATTCGATGACAAGGGATGACAATGCTTAACTTGTTTTTGCCGTTTGCACTGCCGACCGCCCTGATGGCTTTTTCATTGCCAATGGAAACAGCAATATCTTTATAGGACCCCGTTTCGGCGTAAGGGATGGCCTTTAAGGCGTTCCATACTGTTTTTTGAAAGTCGGTCCCTTCCATTTGATAGGGGAATGTGAATTCATGGCGAATGCCTTTAAAGTATTCATCCAGCTGCTGAAAGCAAAGTTTTAAAACCTTTGGCGTTTCCTCTTGAAGGAGGTTGACTGCTTTGTCCCGCTCAGTGAATAGGATTGAACCAATTGCTTCTTCTGTTCCGATTATTTCTAAAACCCCAATCGGCGATTCGTAATCTAGTTTATATACTCTGCTGTTCATATAAGGACCTCCATAGATAAAATACAGCATACGCCTGCCAGCCTTCCCAAGCTGCGGCATATTCTTCAATTACTTTTAAAGTTGGTTTCCATTCAAGACCTTATTGATTTTTTTATTTGTTTATATATTTAAAAAAATCCTATCATATTTTCTGCCACAAGCAATACTTTTCTCTCAAATAGAGAACTCCATTTGACACTGAAAAAGAAGGGGCTGTCCAAAAAGCAAGGGGTCAGACCCCTTAATGGACAGCCCCTTCTTCACTTAGCACACTAAGGATGGGCTTTTCTCGCATCTTCATTCCCTGTTTCTGCCTCTCCAACATTCCCATTGTTGTTGTTTTCATTTTTCTCTTTAAACTCTACTGTAATAGAGGTTGAAGCCGGCTCACTGGTTCCTGCATCATTGGAAGCCACAACCGAAATGACATACTTTTGGCCTGGCTGCGGGCTGCTCAATGTTGCATTTGTACCTGATGTTGTCGCTAATGTTTGGGTATTGCCATTTACCGAATATGTAACTGTATAGCTTACATTTTGGGCATTGGCATTATTGTTTTTCCAAGTGATCACAATTTGATTCGAATTTTTATCATATTTAGCTTGCAATTCACTTGGACCTTTTAGCACTTCTTCTTGCCCTTCAACCGTTAAGGAAGCTGAGGCAGCATCACTCTTGGCGCCATCCGTAACCGCAACCACATTGAATACATAGGTCTTTCCTTTTTCAGGGCTTTGCAGAACTGCTTGCCTGTCACTCGCAGCCGGCAAGCTGGTTGTTTTTCCATCCACGGTGTAAGAAACTTCAAAGGTGGTTTCGGAACCATTTTCAGATGTGTGATTCCAGGTTAATAAAATGCTGTCTGAAGCTTCATCATAGGCTGCCTTCACATCTGTCGGTTTATCCGGCTTCGGCGGTTTCGGTTTTTCCCCGCCTTTTACATAGTATTCATTCCCAGATTTCGCCACACTGCTTGGCTGTTTAAATTTTTCCTTGCTTGCATCTGTCCGGGACAGGATTGCTTTAAACACCTGCTTAGAAAAATTCGCACTATTGGTTCCTAAATAGTCATCCTTCGATTTCGTTTCGGTGTAGCCTGTCCAAACCGCTCCGGTGTATTGCGGCGTATATCCGACAAACCAGGCGTCCCGCGTTGCATTATTTGGTAACCCATATTTCTCTATGGCCGATTGATCGAAGCTGGTGGTCCCCGTTTTGCCCGCTAAATCAAGGCTGGGAATATTTGCCATGGTCCCTGTGCCGGAATCCACAACTGTCCGCAGCATATCCGTGATGAGGAAGGCCGTATAATCCTCCATCACTTTCTTTTTGCTAGAAGCTAATTTCTCTTCTGTTCCATCTGCATGGATAATTTTTGAAACCGTATATGGTTCAATATAGTAACCGCCATTTCCAAATGCGGCATATGCACCCGCCATAATCAGCGGGGATGCGGCATCAATGGCACCAATAGCATTCGATTCATTTGCCTTTTGTGCATCTGTAATAGGGAAACCTAGACTATTGGCAAAATCCGTTGCATAGTCTGCTCCTACTTCTTGATACGTTTTTAAAGCCGGAATATTTCTCGACTGTGCCAGATGATCCCTGATGGTTCTATCTCCAGCATAAGACCGGCCGGCATTGCGGATCGGGGTCCCATTAGAGTATTCATACGGTTCATCCTTTAAAATATGTCCCGTCGACCATTGGAATTTTTCAATGGCTGGGCCGTAATCCAGAATCGGTTTAATCGTTGAACCGGGATGGCGCTTAATCTTTGTGGCATAGTTATAGCCGCCGGTTTGATAATTTCTCCCGCCGCCGATCGCTTTGATGGCACCCGTTTGTGTATCCAAAATGACAACTGCTGATTGCAATTTATCATTTTCTGGATAGCTAATATACTCATCGGTAGATAGCACATCTTCGGTTATTTGCTGGATTTCCGGGTCAATGGTTGTATAAATTTTCAACCCGTCTTCAAAGATATTCGCATTTGTTTTGGTCTGAACTTCTTGAATCACCGTATCTACAAATGCCTGGTATTTATTGGTCTGTTTTTGCTGAATATTTAACGTATCTGCAATCGGCGTGCTTTGTGCCCGTTTCATTTCTGATTCAGAAATATAGCCATGTCTTTCCATATACTGAAGAACCATATTTCTTCGTTTTTCTGCATTCGGAAGATTGCTTTCCACAGTAGGAATATAGTTGTTTGGGCTTTGCGGAATCCCTGCCAGCAAGGCCGCTTGTTCAAGCGTCAATTGATCCAGCTCATCCGGACCCAATCCGAAGAAGCGTTCTGCTGCTTTTGCGACCCCATACACATCACTGCCATACAAATTTTTATTAAAATACATTTCTAGAATTTGATCTTTTGTAAATTTTCGTTCTAATTGGATGGCCAAATACCATTCCTTCACCTTACGTGTCACGGTTTTCTCGGTCGATAAAAGTGAATTTTTCACAATTTGCTGGGTAATTGTGCTTCCGCCTTGAGAAGTACCAGAAGTGATATTCGTAAAAACGGCAACAAGTGTCCGCTTCACATCAATTCCATGATGCTCATAAAAACGGGCATCCTCTGTCGCCAACACCGCATTTTTGAGGACATCCGGTATTTGATCAATCGATATATCATCCCGCTTTTCAGTACCGATCTCGGCGATTAAAGTTTTCTCATCAGCAGCATATACCTCAGATGATAACGGATCTTTTAATAACGTTTCATCAAACTTCGGCACATCTTTAATAATCCATAGAAAAGCGCCGGCACCCGCTAGGAGCAAGACAAGCCCTAGGGTCAGACAAATATAGAATATTTTTTTCCAGACACTTTTTCCAGGTTTCTTGTTCCCTTGTTGTTTTGAAGCTCTTTGCTTTTGTTCTTGTATTTTTCTTCGCTCTGTACGAGAGCGATACTCTTCTGACATATTGCGTGTTCCTCCCTTTCAAAATAGCTATCAGGAAAACTTCTGTCTTCTCTATTATCCCATGGAGTATTAGTTTGATAAAATTATTGCACTTTGAGTTGGCAGAAGCAATTGTAATACGCTCGATGATTTTTAAGTAATCAAACTATGATACTCATCTGATAAATTTGTTTCAGATATATTCTAGGAAAGAAACAACTGAATGTACACTATTTTTTATTAGGCAGCGGAAAAGGGATAAATTCTTTCCTAGTTTATGGAAGAGAATTTTGCGCAAAAAAACGGCGTGTAAGCTGGGACCAGTTTATCACGCCGTTTTTTTATGTGATTAAAGGCTGGCTAAAGCACCATTGTTACATCTGGCAGAACAGCAGCCATTAAAGCATCGATTTCTTGCAAAAGTGCCTGAATGGCATCTGTTTGTTTTTGATCAGGAGGGAGTAACGGTTTTTGACAAAATCCTTGCAATGGGATCCCCCTCTGGATCATCGCATTTTTCGTAATCGGTATAAATGGTGTGCCAATATCATATAGCTTCATCATTTTGTCCACTATTTTCTGGACTGCAGCGACTTTTTCAAGATCTTTTTCATTGATGGCCCTCACCCATTCGGAAAATACCTCTGGAAATATATTAGAAAGTCCCCCGATACAGCCATTTCCACCGCTAAGAAGATTATGGGCAAAATTTTCATCAAACCCTGAGTAAATGATAAAGTCAGGGAATTCGTTCTGTACAGTTTGAATTAACTTTCGGGTATGTGCCATTTCCGTAACCGTATCTTTATACCCTTTAATATTTTTATGTTTTCTTAACAGGTTAAGCGTGACTTCTGGTGACAAATCATGGCCAGTTCTGGCAGGAAAATTGTATAGATAAACATCTCCGTTCACCGCCTGTGCCACTTGATCATAATAATATTCGACACTTTCATCCGAAAGCGCAAAATAATAGGGACTGATAATCATGACACCATCCGCGCCAGCAGCCACTGCATAGTTCGAAAGAATAATCGTCTCCTCCACTGACATGCAGGCTGTTCCAATATACACTTTTGCCCGATGATTGACATGGCTGACTGCAAGATCAATTAATTCTTTCCTTTGGGCATCCTGCATCGAGAAAAACTCACCCGTGCTGCCCATAATGACTAAACCGTCAATACCATTATTCATTAAAAAGTCATAAATCCTTTTGTTTGCCTGTTGGTCCAAATTTCCCTCAGCATCAAAGGCAGTAACAACAGGGGTTAAAAAACTCGCTTTTTTCATAAATTCCTCTCCTTGTGCCAGCTATAAAAATGATTTAACTGCCTCTGATTCTTTCTTTTTCGTCAATGCTTCCATGCCAGCATTTAATACTTCAATAATTCGGTCTGTATCATAAACGCTGCCCCTCCAGGTTCCTCCACTGACAGATTGAAGCGCAGCCCATAAACGGGTATCATCCGGCAGCCCAGGATCTGGCCTAAGTTCTGGATGCCTGTCACGTTCCTCTAATACTCTCGCGGCCTCTTCCATTGGCAATCTCTTCTCATTTGTGCCAATGAAGTTAACAGAGCCGGCCAAATTTTCCCGATCGACAATAATCTCAATGATGTCGCCATCACGCAATTTGCCAATGGGCCCGCCAGCTAATGCCTCTGGTCCAATATGGCCAATACATGCTCCCGTTGAGACGCCTGAAAAGCGGGCATCTGTAATCAACGATACGTGTTTTCCATACGACAAGTGTTTTAAGGCAGATGTTAATTGATAGGTTTCTTCCATTCCGGTTCCTAACGGTCCGCCGCCCATGACAACCATGATGTCCCCGGCTTTAATATCACCGATCTTGATAGCCCTGATGGCTGCTTTTTCAGAGGTAAATACCTTCGCCGGCCCCGTATGCCGATAAACCCCGTCCTCACCGGCTACAGATGGGTCAATGGAAGTTGATTTGATAACGGAGCCCTCTGGCGCTAAGTTTCCCTTTGGGAAGGTTACAGTGGACGTTAAACCTCGTGCTTTTGCTTGGGCCGGACTCATGATGACTTCGTCTGGCTGGACTCCATCATGTTCCACTAATAGCTGCCTAAATTTATGGCGGCGTTCAGAAGTTTCCCACCATTCAAGGTTTGTCCGCAGCGTTTCCCCTGTCGCGGTAAGAACGTCTTCATGCAGAAGACCTAATTTTCTTAAATGAAGCATCACTTCTGGCACGCCCCCAGCCAAGAATACTCGAACGGTTGGATGGTTTGCCGGCCCATTTGGCAGCACGCTTACAAGACGAGGCACTTTTTTATTGATTCTCTCCCAATCATCCACCGTTGGTACCTTGCAGCCAGCTGCATGTGCTATAGCAGGGAGATGCAGCAGCAAGTTTGTCGATCCCCCAAAGGCAGCGTGAAGTACCATGGCATTCTCAATCGCTTGATCTGTCAGAATCTCCTTCGTGGTGATTCCCTTCTTTTCCATTTCCAGCGCTGCACGTGCCGACTGTTTCGCTATTTCTTCCCAAACTGTCTGGCCAGATGGCGCCAGCGCTGAGTGAGGCAGGGCCATGCCCAATGCCTCTGCAACCACTTGAGCTGTTCCGGCTGTTCCTAAGAACTGGCACCCTCCTCCAGAAGACCCGCACGCCACACAGCCTAGTCTTGCGGCTTCCTCCAATGAAAGCTCATGATTGGCAAACCTTGCCCCAATCGTTTGAACCTTGCCGGTATCCTCCCCTTCAGTGGGCGGAAGAGTAGATCCGCCTGGGACGAGGATCGTTGTCCGATTATGCATTGAAGCGAGTGCGATCATCGTCGCCGGCAAGCCTTTATCGCAGGTTGCCACACCTATGACCGTGCGTCCAGTTGGCAGGGAGCGAATCAAGCGCCGCATGACAATCGCAGCATCATTTCGATAGGGAAGCGAGTCAAACATGCCTGGTGTCCCTTGAGAGCGGCCATCACATGGATCACTTACAAAGGATGCAAAGGGAACTCCGCCCCATTTGGCAACTTCTTCTGCAGCCGCCCTCATTTGCAGTCCTAATTCATAATTCCCGGTATGGAAGCCTAAGGCAATCGGTGTCCCATCCTGATCGCGAATGCCGCCCAATGTGCCAATGATCAGCACCTCTTTTCCAAGGAGCTTGGCTGGATCCCAGCCCATGCCAGCATTCATGGTCATCCCAAAAATATCGCCGCTGGGCCGTTCTCTTAACATTTCAGGAGTCAATGGCAGTGAACCCTCAGGCCCAGCTGCATGTGTCCTTATATCATAGATTGATTGGCTATCGCCATAAATGGAGTTAATCGCCATCGTCATCCTCCTTTAGCTTTTAAGCAAATCCAATAGTTTGAATGCTAATCATCGCAAAAGCTGATTTCAAATGATCCTGAAAAAAAACATTTGAAATCAGCCTTCATCCTAGTCATTTTTTCCCAACCGAACTTTTGCGTTTGTGTATTTTTTCAGTATGTTTAGCAGCCCTTCATTGATCTTGCAGTTTTTAAAGGCAAACGACTGCTTGATCACATCGATTTCCTCTTCAGATAAATCTTTAAAAATCTTTGCATATTCAGGCTGGATCAACGCCCCAGCATAAACCGTGAGAATAGCTTGCGAAAGGCTGGAAAGATTAGCGGCGTTCGACATTTCCGGATTAACCACCGCTTCCAAATGGTAAGCCAGGTCCTCCACTGACTGCCTTGCCTTATAGCCTGGCAGCCAAATCATCCAATCGTCGGTATTTAAGGCATGTTTCATTATAAAAATGGAGGAAAGCCTTTCGATATACTCCGATTTCGGAACAAGTGTCACCAATCCCATAACACCAACATCTTTATACGTCCAAGTTGTCCAATGAGCGCCAAAATCTTCAAAAATGCCAATTTGATCGTCCATTACGCTTAAGCGGTCTGGAATTTCATTTTCTGGCCCATTATAAACAGAGCCAAATTCCCCGACCCATAGAGGAATATGATATGGTTCCAGTGTAGCAGTTAATGAAGTCCTCCATATTCATCCAGCCGCCAATGCACGTGCCTCTAAGTTGGATGGGATTCCCTATTGAATCCGCAATTCGATTATTTTTCACCTGAAGCCATTCCATCTTGATTCCCTTCCTTTCAAAGAAATGTATTATTGTTCTTGATAGGCAAAATAATCAAAATCAGCCGGCCGGCTTGTTCCTCTTGTATCCTGGCAATGCATGCCTACAAACGCGCCGGTAAATCCGTTAAGCCGGACATACTCATCTGACAGTTTATAAGATTCGAAGATTGCAGAAATGTCGTTCCATGTTTCGTTGTCAAAAGAATACGAGAATTGATAGGCATGTTCCCTGACTTTCACTTTGAAATGGACGTACTCCACCGATTCCGGAATTTGGATTTCTGAACCTTGAAGCGGCTGGGAGAAAGCAAAGTTATCGCATCTCACAATGTCAATTATCCTGCCTTTTTCTTCGTCCCAGGTAATTTGGACCGATGTCCAGTTCTCGGTATTGTAGTAGCAGATCAAGCCTGCTGACTGCTGGAATGTCTCCGGCTGGAACGAAACCGCTGTGGCTGCATCAAAATGCAAGGACTGCCAGCGCCTTGCCACCAGCGCTTGGGTAAAGCAAGAGGTTAATGATTCCTTTCCATAAAGGCGCAAATTTCCCGGCCTGTCTGTCAGGGACATGATCTCTTCCGCTAATGGAATTCGCAATGACTGGAAATGATGGTTTAACGTTGGACTGTCAAAATGATCCACTGCTTCATAATCCCGCTCCCATTTCACCTCTGCCATTTTAGGAGCTTCCACTTCAACTGATCCCTGTTTTCCTCCTACCACATACGGCCAGCCATCTCTCCACTCAAGTTTTTGAATGGCAGTCTCCCTTCCAAGCGGGCAAAAACCGCGATAATCCAGAACTGGCTTATCTTCGTGAGCAAGCGGCCTGCCAGTTAAATGGGCTAAATACCATTCATTTGTTTGGGTTTGGACGATGGAGGCATGCCCGCATTTTTGCAGCGGGTTTCTGGGATCGTGCCAAGAAGTAAGGAGAGGATGGTCAGGATGCAGCTCATATGGCCCTTCAATACTCTTGGATCTTGCCAGCGTGGCAGCATGCGCATATCTTGTACCGCCTTCTGCAGTCAACAGATAGTAGTAACCGTCAATATGATATAAATGCGGACCCTCTGTCAGTCTAATGTCCGTTCCTTCAAAAATAACTTTTGGCTTGCCGATTAACCGTTTTTCCGCATGGGAGTATTCCTGCAGGACAATGCCCCCAAAGGAATGCTTATAGGTTCTTTGGTCCCATAGCATATTGATGATATATTTCCTTCCGTCCACATCGTGGAAAAGGGAAGGGTCAAAGCCTGAACTATTTAAATAAATGGGGTCGCTCCACTCCCCATCAATCGTTTCACAGGTGGTCAAGTAGTTGTGCGTATCCTTCCATGCACCGGAATGCATTTTCACATCGGAATAAATCAGCCAGAATTTCCCGTCAGCGTAGGTTAAGCACGGTGCCCAAACGCCGCCGGAATTGGGGTTTCCCTTCATATCGATTAATGAAATCCGATTTAACGGACGTGAGATGAGATGCCAATGGATCAAATCCTTCGAATGATGGATTTGAACTCCAGGGAACCATTCAAATGTTGAAACAGCAATATAATAATCGTCACCCGCCCGGCAAATGCTCGGGTCAGGATTAAAACCTTTTAATACTGGATTTTGTATTTTGGCCATCTTCCATGATCCTCCCGCGTTTAATTCAGAAAGCACTCTTTTATGTTCCTTTTCAGACATTTTGTTTTATATTATAAAACATCATTTTATTATTTAGATTAATTTAGCTAGATTATATCACCATCCAAAAAAGAAAGCCATTTCATTTTTGAATATTTTATAAAATAAAATATCTTACAGCTTTTAGGCAGGAATTACTTTACGTACCTGGATACATTAGAATGGGTATTATCAGGTAATAGTCGTCTTGCCTGTTAAAATTAGTAAGAACTTATTAATTTCTCAATCTCTTCAGGGGGACTGGCAATGAAAAATACAAGCCTTGTTCTTCACCACATTTATTCCATTATGGATGCATAGATCCAAACAAAAAAGCCAACAATTTCTGTTGACTTTGTTTGCTTTATATATGGCTCACCAATCAGATACAGGGCTTACTCATAAAAAGCGATGAACGAATTAATTTGCAGGCGTGAAGTGCCAAATGCCGGTGCAAGGGCTTTGCCAATGGCAATCAGTGTAATAGGAAAGACGTTTTCTGGAAGATTAAAACGTTTAGCAAATTGTTCCTTGTCGAAACCGCCCATTGTAACCGTATCGGACCAGCGATCTTTTGCAAAAATCAACTTATGGTTGACAAATGCACCAAAATGTAACTTACATTCGCTACTAAATCAACTTTTTTTCCATTATAGTTAAGGCAAGAGGAGATGACTATGATGGAACACTTTCAATTTTCAATCATGTTTGCGAATTGTCGAAAAGAACTAAAGGTCACCCAAGAACAAATTGCTGAATATGTGGGCGTATCGAGGGCAGCCGTTTCCAAATGGGAAAAGGGCCAAAGCTATCCTGATATTACGTTATTGCCAAAATTGGCAGCCTACTTTAACATTTCCATCGACAAATTATTAGGCTACCAGCCTCAATTGACAAAGGAACAAATCACCCGAATATATTCCCAGCTGGCAGAGCAGTTTTCTGAAAAAGAATTTGACGAAGTGGAACAATCAATAGAAGATCTATTAAGTGAATATTACTCCTGTTTTCCATTTGTGCTTAAAATGGCACAACTGTATATAAACTACTTTCCAAAGTCTCCTGACCACCAATCTATTCTGGACCGTGTCCTGCAGCTTTGTGAACGAGTCAAAACGTTAAGCGGGGATTTCGCATTAGCTAATGAAGCAACGATGCTGGAAGCCCTCGCCTATTTACAACTAGGGAAGCCAGAAAAGGTATTGTCCCTGCTAGGGAAGGATGTTCAAATACAATTCGGTGCAGACCATCTGATTGCCACAGCCCATTCCATGCTCGGACATACAGAAAAAGCAAAAGAAATTATTCAAATCAGCTATTATCAAAATGTAATGCAGCTCCTGTCAAATGCAACGGAAGCTTTAATGCTCGAATTGGAGAATACTGATTATATAGATGAAACGATCGATAAAATTCAAGGTCTCATCCGTCTATATGATTTAGAAAATCTACATTTTAATGCTGTCCTTATTTTCTACTACAGAGCTGCAACCGTTTATACGATGAAGGGCCAATGGGACCAGGCAATAAAGATGCTGCAGAGTTATGTAAAGCTTTGTAAAAAAATTCAGTTTCCCATTAAGCTAAAGGGAAATTCCTACTTCTATTTATTATCACAATGGATTGAAAATACATCCCAGCTAAGCAGCGAAGCCCCTCGTGATGAGCAATCGATCAAACGGGATCTAGTTCATACGATTGCACAAAATCCGGTATTTGATCCTTTAAAAGAACAACCAAGCTATCAAGCGATGATTCGTCATTTAGCCGATTATTTAAAAATTGAGGTGACTTTATAATGGCAGCTATCAATTGGGCTTTAATTGCCCCTTTACTTGTTATCCAAGCGATTTTGCTTATTGTTGCCCTCATCGATCTAATTCGTATTCATGCAACAAACGGCCCAAAATGGGTTTGGGCGATTGTGATCATACTCGTCAATATCATCGGACCGATTGTTTACTTCATTTTTGGGAGAAAAACCTCATGATAACCGTGGAGCATCTCTCGAAGGTTTATGGTACAGAAAAGGCAGTAGCAGATTTGTCCTTCACGCTTGAAGCGGGTACTTCCACTGCCTTAATTGGGCCTAATGGCGCCGGAAAAACAACTGCTTTATCGATGCTGACCGGTTTGTTAAAACCTACAAATGGATCCGTCAGGATGGAAAATGTCCAAGATATTCGGAGGGAAATTGGATTTTTGCCCCAATACCCTCATTTTTATCCTTGGTTAACAGCCTTGGAATTTACCGAAATGGCGGCAAAGCTAAATGGTGTACCAAGCAGGCATGCCAAAAAACAAGCCGAAAGCGTGCTGGATTTTGTTGGATTAAAGAACGATAAATTTAAAAAAACCGCCGCCTTTTCAGGTGGAATGAAACAGCGGCTTGGTATAGCTCAAGCCATTGTCCACAAACCAAAGCTGCTTGTGTTAGATGAACCCGTTTCCGCGCTTGATCCAGTCGGCAGACGGGAAATGATGATTCTATTAAAACAATTGCAGCAGCAATCAACCATTCTTTATTCGACACACATTTTAAATGATGCTGAAGAAATGACCGGCCAGCTGCTCTTTTTACAAAAAGGGAGATTGGTAGAGCAAGGTTCTTTAAAGGATATACGTGCAAAATTTGACTCATTCCGCTATAAGGTTCAATTTTCAAGCAAGGGCGAGGCATTGCACTTTGCTTCACAATCACCATGGCCAACCGCCGTGGAAGACTGTGATGTCTTTATCGAAATAAACGAGAACGTTCCTACGATGCAGCAATTAATGTCCCAGCTTATTGGTTTGCCATTTTCAATAGAAAAAGTGGAACGAGTCACGATGACACTGGAAGAGATTTTTATGAAGGTGGTGGGACAATGAGGACTTTCACTATACTGCTTCAAAAGGAATTTCGTGAAAGCTGGCGCAGTTTTAAATTTTTGTGGATGCCGCTGCTATTTATTTTCCTAGGCATTTCCGATCCGTTAACGAATTATTATATGGAAGACATTTTAAATGCTGTCGGCAATTTGCCAGAAGGTTTCTCCGTTACATTGCCGGAGTATGCGCCAATCGATATTCTGAAGGCTTCCACTGGACAATTCCAATCTTTAGGCCTTATTGTACTCGTCATTACGGTCGCCGGGATGATTAATCGCGAACGGCAAAGCGGTACCGCCACCCTTATCTATGTGAGGCCGATTTCCTTTATGGCATTGTTTATGAGCAAATGGACGGCCGCAAGCGCACTTGGAATGATCAGTGCCATTTTAGGCTACGCAGGCAGCCTGTATTATACATCCATTTTATATGGTTCAGTAAAATTTATTGTCTTTATGGAAATGGTCATGTCTTATTGTGTATGGATTTTATTTGCATCAGCGGTTGCTCTTATGTTTAGCGCTATGTTTAAGACCGCGTTAGCTACGGCCTGCACGATTATCGCCCTTCCAGTTGCCATCATGATTGAATCCCTGATTGGCCAATACTGGCATATTTCACCGTGGAAACTAGCTGATTACAGCGTTCAGTTGATTGCTGAAACAAATAATGAATATTATTTGAAAACATTGCTGTTAACCATCATTTTAACGGTCTTAGCGATTATTCTGGGGATCCTGTTCACGCGAAAGAACGCTGCAGCCACGAAAATTTAAATGGAATTAGCAAGGGGCTATTTAAGACATTTCACCTTTATTTCGTTAGACCTATGTCCTCAAGAAGGGCTATTGAGGACATTTCTCTTCTGGATCGCTTGATAAATGTCTTCAATAAACGCCCAATTCCTTCCAGTCAGTTTGGATCTATTATGCCTCACTTTTTAGCGATTTATGATTATTTGATTGCTGATGTGCGGGACCTTTTATCTGCAAATGAGATGAAGCAACAGAAGATAACTTGCAGTTAATTACTAGAGAGCATATTTTGTGATGAAAAGGAACATTTGATCAAAGGATTTACCTGCAGACAATCACTTCACGATCAAATGATCCTTTCTTAACAACAGCACGGTCAATAATGCCAAATCCAGCGGTTTTCAGAACTTCATCAATTTGTTCAACAGTCACTACTAGGACTTTCTTAGCAATCCTGCGGGCACTTTGAAGAATTTTGAGCTGCTCCTCCGGAGATATTACAGAACACAAATTATAGGGTAAATCAATAATTGCTACGTCGTATTGATTGGTGACATTGTTTATATCAGCTAATTTCACTTCTCCGGAATATCCAAAATGGGAGATATTCTCTCTGGCACCACCAAGAATAAGAGGGTTTCTGTCACTTCCAACTATATCAATTCCCATGGATAAGGCCTCCACTAGTACGGTACCAATACCACAACAAGGGTCAATTGCCTTTATCCCTCTTGGATCTGGAATAGCAATATTCACAATAGCTCTTGCGACACGTGTGCTAAGAGCAGTGGAGTAACTATGCGGCTTCTGTTGATGGCGAAACCACACAGATTCACTTTTTACATAGTCACCGAATATCCATCTTCCATTAATATACATGACACCAAATAAGCGTTTTGGCTCATATATATCAGCTATACCATTGATATGTAACCCGATTTCTTTCTCAATAGCCCGCCGCTTCTCAAAGCCTGCTTCTACTGATCCGCCCGTTTTTACATAAACCACTTTAAATGTTTCCCCCGTTACTTGTATGGACGCTGCTTGTTGGAGGAGATTTTCAAAGCTTTGCCCTTCATAAATGACCGCCATTCTTCCTTTAATAAACGGACTGCGGCTAGGATTAATTTTGATCTGGCTTTCCAAAATGGCCGATTGTGAATCCTCCCCAAAGAATGAGCGCATTTCCAAAGCACATAAATTCCGTTCCTCTTCATAACAAGCATAGGTATATATATACTTTATTGGTTTTGAGTGTTTCGTTTCCAAATTGTGTTCCATCCTTTAAGATTCAATTAATAAAGGCAATAGGTTTGGCTTATTCGCACAACCCATTGCCTTTATACAAAAATTTCATCTAAAAAATACCTTATCTATATTGTACTTCGACTTCAGTTCATTAATAATATATGTTTCGTAAATTTCTCTATGGACAGGGTCCTCGATTACACAAACTGCAATCTTAGTGATTTCATCTCTATGCATTTTAATCGGTGATACAGCATCCTCGAAATGTTTTTTTATTCTTTGCCGCAACTTCCTTGCTTTACCAACGAATAATAGCTCTTGATTATGGTTATAAAACATAAAAATACCGCCATTATTTCTAGGGATAAGATGAAAATCAGTAAATCCATAAATATTACTCTGTTCAGGACTAATCTGTTTGGTAATAGTAACAGTTGGTTTTGGAATGGTTATGTTTATCACTTATGTTCGCTTTCTCCTTCAATTATCTAATAGTTTTTAAAATTAAGGACTGTCCCTAATTATGGTAAGGTTCCCCGCAAAACACAAAAATGATGTTATTTCTCTTTTCAAAAGAGTATATAAATGTTTTTCATATCACAATCGTTTGTATAAGATCATTCATCTTACTCCGTGTAGACTTTATAATTTCTGGATTAATCGGTGAATTACATTTTCGTAAGAAATATTAATTCCCCGCTTTTCTATTTCATTCTTAAGAAAATATTCATAACGTTCTAATTGCCTCGTTTCAGGAACCTGATCGCCACTATTTTTCCTGAACTCATAATAGTATCGGTGAGCCAAAAATATTTCAAATATCTCTTTTTCGTTATATCCTTCTGCCAATAAAATTTTCATATTTGCTTTAAACTCATTCCCCCAAAATAGGTCAAAATCCGGTGCTTTATTATGAGCATTGTAATGGAAACGACTACCATCTAGATTCCATTTACAAAATAATTCAGATATATATATGAAAGATCCATTCCCATGTTTTATAACCTGGTGAATAAAAACTCTATCAGTCGTCCTTGGTATCTCATCTGATAATCTTAAATGATTTTTTCGAATGATATCCACTTTAAAAAAGCACTGTTCTAAAATGCCTAGCGAAAAAAATTCTAAATTTTCAAAAAAAGTTTTTTGAATATAACTTTTGACATCAATAATAGCTTCCATTTTGTAATTTGGATAAATCCATTGGTGATCAGTGTGATTATAATAAACATCTGTCATTAGTAAGGACACTTCTGGATATTGTTCGAGGGTGTTAAGATATTTCATTACATTAGTATATGGATGAACTTCATCATTGGTTGAAAGAAAAGTAACATACTTTCCTTTTGCTAACTCAAAACATCGGTTCCAATTTTCCACCCTACCGATATTTTGCTCGTTAATAACAAGTCTTAAATTAGGGAATTCATTTTTTAAGGAACGTACTATATTTACAGAATCGTCATTTGAACAATTGTCAATGACTAATATTTCGAAATCAGATGCTGCTAAATTGATATTTTTACATGATTGGATTGCTCTTGCTATATTTTGTTCCCCATTAAAATTTGGAATACAAAGAGAAAGAAGCATAAAAAACCACACTCCATTAATTTTTATTAAATTTATAAAACTATTCTTTAAAAATAGAAAAACATGGGATACAATCCAAACAATATTTATTTTAGTATTTGTAATTTTGTATACCAAGACACCCTTTAATCCAACATGCTAATGAAATTCTAAAAAACAACTTCCCTCTGCTTGACCTAAATGGAACCTAGAAGCTAATCAAAAAAACAATTAGTCCCCATTCATCATAATTAATTTAAGCATTTTATTATAATCTTCCACATACGTTATTTCTTCCCAATCAATATTCAATGGTCTAAATTGTTTTCTCGGACATCTATTAAATATTTCTGTTATCTCAACTTCCCCTCTCCCCGAAATAGAATAAGGGATACTTAAAATATCTTTTCTATTGAGAATCATGTAACCAACAAAATATTTCCCCTCAAAAACGGAATGAGGCTTTTCAATTATACTATCACCCTGAATAGCAGCAAATCTTAAATTTGATGAGTCATAAGAAAAATATTTATAGGTTGCTACATTATAAGAATCAGTATTATCCTCAATTCTACCTTTATAAAAGTTATCTCCAAACAAAATAATAAATCGATCAGATATTAAATTTATTGGAGTCAAAAGTGACATTCCTGTTCCAACGGGCTCGTCTGGCCGTTTATGCAGAGTAATATTTTTCATTATTATTTCTTTAGAGAATTTATTTTTTAAATATGCATAAACTTTCTCATCATAATAAACAATATGGATATCAGTAATGTTATTAAAATAACAAAAGTCAATATTATACTCTATTAATGTCTTTCCATTAAAGGTTTCCAATAATTTATTTTTTCCATATCTTTGACTTAGACCACCTGCAAGAATTATTGCTGAATTAATCAATTTAAGCACCTGCACTCTGTATTAAATTTCTATTATATAAACCCTGGTTTTAATCTACCTTTAGTTCCTCATGTCTATTATTATGATCATATAAATCCATCTCTTTTATTATTTCAATACATATATTTTTACATTGTTTGAAATGTTCATTATTTTTTTGTTTATACTTAAGCATTCTTAACCAATGCGTTAATTCTAATAACAATAATTTCCCATATATTTTATGATATCTTAAAAATATGAGTTCTCTAATTTTCCCAACTTGAACTTTATTATTTTTATAAGATAATCCAAAAATAAACTCATAATTTCTTGATGACTGCATCAATTTAGATACATCCAATAACCAAGAAGAGTACATCCTTTTAGAATTATTAGGGTCGATTAGATAAAAATCATTTGATTTAACTACAATGTTATTTAAAGTTAAATCACCATGACAATATGATTTATTGGAACTAAAAAATTCAATATTGCTTCTTAATAAATCGATTGCTCTGTCAAAAATATCCACTAACTCTTTTTCATACTCAAATTGTAGTTTATGGTAAAGAACTCTCTCAATATACGTATCAAAATCATAACTTTTCTTTTGAGGAATAGATTTTATATTTTCAATTAAATTTATTAATTTCTTAGAGTGAATTTCATGATTATATTTACTATATAGTGTCGTACCATTAATATATTCCATAATTATTTTCTCTTCATTATAAAAAATAATATTTGGAGTTTTTATACCAGCTTTCCTCATTTCGACTAATCCAAAGTTACTACAACTTACCTTATCTACTATATTTTCTTGTAATCTGACTTTTTCTCCACTGCCACCTTTTAAAATATTTGTTTTTAAATATATATGGATTATGTTTGCCCTCTGATTGTTTTTTAAAAACCTGATGGCCTTTTTAGCAGCTGCCATTCCCGAATCTGAATCTTCATATATCGTATATGAATTCTCCAAACCGTATTTCATCATCGTACTAATATAGCATTCAGGATTTGGCTTTAATAAAGTTATTTTGTCTCTCCCTATAACTTCTAAAACATCATTAATTTTATAGTAATTTAGTATGTCCAATATATCTTTTGAATGTGCGTTAGATACTATAATTTTATTTGTAAGATTTAGTAATGAGTAGTTGGGGATTATATACTTAAAGAATCTTTTATATTCGCTTTTTTTGTAACTTTTTATCAGGATTCTATGCTCATTTAAGACATTATAATGTTCTAAAAGTCCATCTATACTTTCCCCCTCATATTTTCTGAAGTCATCTATCCTTAATTCATAACCATATTTAGTGAATGCTTCTTGATAAACCCCAAGTAATGCCTCTCTCGTATTAAACAATGTTTGATCAAAATCGATAATATTATAATGCACAAATTGATTCTCCCTTAAGATGATATTAATCTGAGTTAATATATTTCTAAAAAATATATTCTTAGTTTGATTCTATAATTTTCTCTTCTTATAAATTAATTTGAAATTGAATTCTCGTTTCAAATTTATAACAATGAAGAAATCGCCATTACCCTTAAATTGAATATCCTTAAAATAATTTATACAATATTTGATAGCAATAACAAATGGTGTTCAAATATATTATCGGTAATTTTTCTTTAAGTTTAAGATCTATATTAATTATTTATTGTAGTGTAGATCTTCGATTTATATAGCGTCCCTATAAAATGTTATATTTGTTTAGGAGTTGGATAGCCTCATTTACTTATGATAATTTCAACGAACCTCCTCTATATGAGTAGTTACTAAAACAAAAATACAAACTTACTTTTACGGAACAATCAATCTATTAATCGACCCATTAATTGTTGAAGCTTTTATTATATCAGTCCATTTATCGGTCCAAACTTGGTGACATCACTCCATTTTTTTTAATACTAGTAAAATAAATACTATTTTAGTCTTATAAATCTTGCTCTTGCCTTCTAAAACTATCGTTTCTACTTCCAATAAACTTTGTAAATACGTTTACTACTTGTAGATGAAATGCCACATAACCTTCCACATTTATTCAAATAATCAATAATCATTGTTTTAACCTGTATTTCATCAAAGTCTTTATCCTTTGTGTACTCAATATTATCATCTAAACTTTCATATACTCGAATTCATATTTATTGAAATTAATATCGTCTTTCCAAAGGTCACAATCGTTTATGTCTTGAAGGGAGGTTTTTACTGAAAATGCAGAATCCTATGCTTGTAGAAAAAGCAATGCTGGAATACACAGAGTTACTGTTCCGAATAGCCTATTATTACCTAAAAGATAAACAATTATCTGAAGATATTGTTCAAGAAGTCTTTATTAAATTTTACTGTTCGAACTATCAAGAGCATGGAGAGTTGAAAGCCTATTTATCAAAAATGACCGCTAATACTTGTAAAGATTATTTGAAAAGCTGGTCCTATAAAAAAATCCTCATTCAAAATAAATTGTTTCTAAAGGAAACCACTATACATAAGGATTCCCTCGTTGAAACGGATGAATTGACCACATTAGATTCAGCCATTTTATCATTACCTTTAAAACAGCGTGAAGCAATCGTCTATTATTATTTAGAGAATTTAACGATTAAAGAGGTTTCGCAAATGGTCAATAGCCCAGAAAGTACAGTGAAATCTAGATTAAAGAGTGGTAAGGAGCTTTTAAAAAAGAAGCTTGTACATGAAGATTGGGAGGTGCTTTTACATGAGTAATTACCGATTGAATCCATTAAAAAATATAGACGTGAATAGAAACCGTATTATCGAGAAAACCAGAAACCGAATGAAGCAGATGGAAGCAAAGCCTCAAAGGAATTTCCGGAGACCTGCCTTCATCACCATTTTGGCCTGTTTCCTTTGTATCATCATCGCATCTCCTTATTTAGAGCATACTTTTCAAGGGAATACGAATCATTTTTCTATTAAGAAAGTGGTTATTCCAAATGTGCCATATGATTCCTTGATTAAATCCTTTTACATCGATACGTCCAGCGAGCTGATTTATAGTACAGAACAAGGAATCTATTCATTTAACCTAGAAAAAAATGAATCTAAACAACTAATCGATACAAGGGAAGTCGGCAGAGTATTAGAGTTGGCCGCATCTTCCAAATGGCTTATATGGGCATCTCCTGAAAATAACAAACAAGTAATCCACATCTTAAATCGGCAGACCCATGAATTAAAAATGGCGGAAAATCAATATTTTAATGGCTTATATTTGTATAGAGATACGCTCATTTACATGGGGATAGATCAAGGGAAGCCTAGTTACTATACGATAGCACTAGATACATTAAAGGAAAATGTGCTGCATGAAATAAACGGGGAAAGCAGTAATAGTCAGCCTTCCATTGATAAAAACCTAATCGTGATTCCAGAAACTCTTACAACTAACCATAAGTCAGAAACGGTTGTTTATGTGTATGATCTGAATTTGCATAAGCAAATAGGCTCTTATACATTCCCTTATAAAATAGCAGAGAACATTCTATTGAAAAAGGACACTGTATTCGCTTATCTGTGGAATGGGAAAGAAACAGGCGCAGTTGGCGGAATAGATATGAATACAGGCAAGCTTACTATTTTGAAACAGCCAGCGGCAGCAAATGCCTATGCAACAGATGGCACACATTTTGCACTGTCTGCTGCCGATGAAGAAAGCGATACAGTGCAATTATTTATGAAGAAAAAAGAAAAGCTAACCTTACTTTCAAGCTTCCCCTCAATAAAGGAACGTCTAGTGAAGCCGCGATTTACTTCGGAAGGAACACTTTTACTAAATGGCGAGGGCAAAGATTCAGCGATGTATATTATCCGGTTTGACGATTGAATGTAAGCTTAATCAATAAGAGGAATAATGGAAGCCATCTATTTAAGATTGACGGGTCTTGACTAGATGGCTTCCATTGAATTTTGACTAACTTATTTTCTTTTGCCTTGGCTTCTCTATATATTGTTTTTTTTCATATCTGCTATACATGAACCATGCAGCAGCTGAGAAAATAATTGGTCCAGCCACACTCCATATGGTTGTTTGCCTATCTCCTTCTAAAGCTGGCTGTATGATACTAAAGAAATTGGCAAGTCCAACTGTTAGAACAACAATCCATGTCCAAATATTTGCGCTCAATGGCGTTTTATAAACGATAAACGGCTTATTAATTTCCACCTTTTTCTTAAAATACGGGAATGCAAGTGTGATAAAAATATACGGTATTGTCATTGCCACGTTCGTCATCGAAACGAGTATGTTAAAGAATGTAGCCATTGTACTTCCACCGAAAGCGATTAATGCGATTATTACACAAACAATGGCAGCTTGAATCCACATAGCATAAACAGGCATCCCATTCTTTGTTTCGCTAATCTTTCCTGGCCATAATTTCTTGGGAGTTCCTTCAATCAGCTGTTTTAACGGTGAAAACATCAAAGTAAAGAACGCACCGGACAGTGCCAGGAACATTGAAACTCCAATAAATCTTGCAACCCCTGCGCCTAGAGCTGCAGCTGCAGCATGGCTTGCTCCAAACGCGGTACCTAGTGAGTAACCTAAATTAGCCATAACGATATAACTTGCATTTCCAAGGTTTACATTCTTAATCCCCATAACGGATACCCAGTTTGTAAATATTCCAATTAATAGAATTCCTAATGAATACCCTACAGAGATGATAGCTGCAGATAAAAGAATTCCTTTCGGAAACGTTTTTTCTGGCTTTTCTGTTACGTCCACTAAACCTCCTACTGCTTCCAGTCCGCCATAAGCGAAGAGGGCATATACTACAAACGCTAATGAGGCAATAATATCTCCTGCGTATATCGGATTCGGTGTTTGAGTAAATGAATGGAGGCCTGTAATCGGCTGTGCCAAATGTCCATGATTACCTATAAGCACTGCTATTGCACCAATCCAAAGAAATACGTTCAGCAGCAAGACTGCAGTTCCGCCTAAAGAAGTTACTTTCTTAATCTTATCCAGACCCTTTGTCGATGTATAGGTGACGATAACAATCCATACAATTCCTAAGACCCCCAGAACCTGAGGCCCGTGAAGAGTAAATACAGTCCAGCTTTGCGTTGTATCTTCTCCAAAAATTGCATTCGACACTGGAACCCACATACTGGAAGCAACATTAACCATCCAAGTGATATAAGAAAAATACCACATGAACGTTCCAATAAATGCAAATTTAGGACCGATGGATTTTTCCATCCATGAGTAAATACCGCCCTTTTCCTCTTTAAAGGCGGAACCAAATTCAGCAACCATTAATGCAAAAGGAACAAAGAAGGTTATAGCTGCGAATATGAACCAAGGAATAGCGGCATAACCCATCTTATAAAATGATCTTGGAATGTTGTTGAATCCATAAACAGAAGTAAAAATCATTAATACTAGGGATACTAGAGTTAACTTTTTGGTTATGTTTGTGTTTGCCACACATTTCCCCCCTAATTGTAGTTATCATATACATTCAACATGAATGTATACTCTTATTTTTTATAATGTTTTTTAAAAATCTTCGTTTCAGCAAGGCAAATTTGATTAAAGAGGAAAATACTACCAGTTTAATATATTAGAAAAAAGGGAGATGTTATCAAATTTAAAAAGTATTTTAAAATAATATAACAACATTTTAAGGAAAGCAAATTGATTCAACTAACTGGGTTTTTCAACGAAAGGAAGTAAATGTTGAAATTGGTTTCTACTATATTTTATTATATTAAAATAATTAATTTATATCTTCAATCATCACTATTACAATATGAACAATTTTAAAGGCCCCAACCTAGAGGAAGGGGCCAATTTTAAAAAAATCCTTGTGAGATATATCACAATTCGCAATTATTATTAATGCTATCATTATTAATGAGGTTAGGTAATAAGCACCTAAAATTAGCGGGTTTTTTCTCACTAATAGTTGAACGATTATATTCTTCACATAAAGGGAGATTCCATAAAGGAGGCTTTTAAATGTCTAGAGATACATTGTCAGAATTCATTAGTCCTGAAGCTGTCATTAGTTTTGAAACTGGTGCAATTAAAGCAAGCACTTTGGATTCAATTATTAATCTTTTACCGTTTGAAATGGGTTTTTGCGATGCTAACGATATTTTTCGCTGGTATTCAAATAATCCAAACCGTATCCATGGCCGCCGTAAAGAAGCAATTGGCCGCCATGTGCTTGAGCTTCACCCAAAAGTGGCTCATCACGTTGAAAAAATGTTGAATGATTTTCATTCAGGAACACGCGATGAATGGGAATTTTGGTTCCCAAAACGATCTGGTGAATCCGGTCAAATTTACCAAAAATTCATGGCTGTACGGGATAAGAACGGAACTTATCTTGGTTGTATGGATGTGACCGTTAATATCGACCTTTTCCGAGGAAAAGAAGGTAAACACACCCCTGAAACTATTGACGAATTTATAGCTGTTAAGCCTCAGTGAACCATTTGAGAAGCTGCCGAAAAACACACTGAATTCCCAATTCAATGTGTTTTTCTTTATAATAGAGGTCTTAATGGCGGCTTATTCCAAAAAAATTCCTATTGAGGAAGATAACCCTTTCTCAGCAATTTCTAAGACAAATGTATCATGATTTTAGATACTCTATTTCTTCTTCAGTCCTATATTTATTTTTCAATCCCCAGTGATTCTCTTAAAAAAGTTGTTAAATATTCGACATTCGTTATTTTTTTATTGCATTCGCTGCTGTCGGCGCAAATAAGATTCCCGATGGATTTATAATAATCCGGATTTTTTGCCTTTTTCGCTTTTGTTACAGTGGAGACATAGACAACTTCTCCAAAACAATGACAGAAGGAACAAAAATTCTTTTTGCTAGCCGGCGTAAATTCGCATTCTATTCCAGCCATTTTTCCATCCAGCCCATAGACAATAAATTTTTTATTAGATCTGAGGTCATTCCAACTCAAATAAGTCAGCTTGCTGTGATCTATATTTGATAAATCAGGCAGCTTTAATTTTTTATGTTTCGGAAACATTTTTTTCAGCTGCGGCTCAGATATAGTAGGAAAAGACAGCATAAATTCTGAAAGATGGCCGATATATTGATCATATTCTTTATCCGTTTTCAGTTTGGAAAGATCCAGCATTTCTTGTTGCTCCAATGGTATATTTGGAAAGAGGTCAAGGATTTTGGCATTGGCTAAGTCAATCACAGCAGCTAAAACGGTTTGGGGTACATTCTTTTTTTGGCTGTCCTTAATTAAAGCAATCTGTTTTTTTATAAAATTCAGCTGTTCATTTTTCATAAATTTTTCTGTCATGACGTCTATCTCCAATCAATTTGATGCTATCTCCTATACTTATATTAAACAGTGCAGCGAACCTCTAAAATGGGGAGAATGACTTAGAAACGTTTTTTACATAACAACAGCACTGATGATAAATTTTCACCAGTGCTGTTCTCCTACTTTTTATGTGAATAAACGATTTTCTTAATTGTTTCAATAGAAAGGTAGTATTCCTCAGCCAGTTGCTGGATACTGCTTCCGTTGATAAAAGAATGTCTAATGGAGGCATTGCGGCGGTCAAGCAGCTGTCTAGCTCCGCTTGAAGTTCCCCATTTTCGATACTCCGTTTCCTGCTTAGGAATATAAACAGTTTCCCCCTGGACATACTTTTGAATTTCCAGAATTAGACTCTCAGGTAAAACTTTGTTTGCATTAATATATTTCATTATGCCCGCCCCTTATTTTGATTTTTATAAAATAAGGTGCAAAGCCAAAATATCAGAAAAGCCTTTTTAGCGATAAATTAAATGTTTCGCCCCATGCAAAGTATCGCCTTTCCAATAATAGGCTTTGCATGAGTGTAAGAAGTACCAGACAATCTTCTGTGATTCTCCATCTGTAAGCACCCCCCTTTAAAATTCTATTATAACCTAAATAAGTATCACATGAATTGCTTTAACTTTGTTTTTCTCTAAAAAGGGTAATGTATCTAAATGAGGGAAAATAAAAATTAAAGCACCAATGCTTTTCATCTAACTTCCTTTAAAAAAGAATACTTGCTCTAATTAAGTAACCAACGGAATAAAATAAGGGGACATTTTCCTGTTATCTGCAGAATGGAGCTCATTTTGGAGTAA
>NZ_CALPDF010000030.1 GCF_943193175.1 Neobacillus muris | reverse complement strand
CTACCGGTCGGGTACCGACTATGTGGCAGTGGGGACCGACTTTGTAGCAGAGGGAAGAGGAAAGTTACAGCTATATATAATAGAAAAAAGAATAGAGAAATAAGAATGGCATCCTAATTCTAAGCTCTTATTCCATTAAGCCATCTTAGTACAATAATATTGTTCTATCTTGAGAATTGATTAATTCAATATTTTTTAGTTTAATAGAAATATGATGTATCCAAATGAGGATAGGGTCGGGCTTTTTGCAGGCGGGTGTTTGTGCCAAGGGATACATTTGTGCTTTATTTCTTTATCATTATTGTTGTTTCAGGAACGTCACTCTGCTTCTATGGGATGTCAAAAGGCGGTAATGTTGAATTGAAAGTAGGTAAGTGGTCATTCAAATATGAACCCTCTACTAGAAAGGATACTCCTGATACAACGGAAGACATCAAGAATTGACAACAGTAAAGAGCCTGAAAAGGCTCTTTCGGTTTTTCTAACGCAACAGACTATAAGGTTGATATAAGATGCGATGTTAGGAAAGCAACTAATACTCATTGATACACTAAATTGCTTAGTTATTTTTAATCATGAACCTGAACAAGTTTTTTATGATTATACATGTCTAAATATTATCATTTATCTATCTAAACCTTCTAGTTCCAATTCCTTTTCTCTAACATTCTTCTTTAAATCTGTCCATTCCCGTTTAAGAATATTTACATCATTCTCTACAAAAATGACCTCTTCTTTTAAATCCTCCTCCTCTTTGTTTATATCTTCTATACCAGTTAGGTTTTTCAAAATATTGTAAGCTATATCTACATTGGACCTAGATTGGCCTGTGACTAAATCAAACGAAGCAAACACAAAATAGTTCTTTTCAAATTCTTTTATTCTTTCCTTTCCAACATCAAGCTGGTGACAATATTTCTTTAGAATCAAGTAGTAACAATATATAGTATCGTTTAGAATAGATCTAATCATATCTATATGTAAATCTAACTCCTCTTCAGGTTTTATGTATTGCAATTTATCACCGATATTATATAAAAAGTAATTTTCAATGCTCATATTAATATGAACGAATTTAGAGTATGTTCCATAATGTTTTTTATATAAAGCAAGTAAATTTGATTTCTCTGCTATTTTCTCGACAGAAGGAGTTTCTTTGAATGTACCTTTTTTTTTATCTTCGTATAAACTTTCACAATCCTTAATGATTTCTTTACGCATTTTCCAAAGGGCAGTTTGTGATACATATTTAATAGAATGAGAATTAATAAGGGAATTTAAAATTTTCGCTTGCTCCTGACTCTTCTCCCGAAGATAATTTGAGAATGTATCAGTAATAATTAAATACTCTTGTCTTATGAGTATTTCAATAATCTTCCTTGAAAGTAAAATAGCATCAGGGTAATTCTTCTCGTTTGCTAACGTAATAAAGCTATTAAAGCTATTAAATGAACTTAGTAGGAATACCTTTAAAACCCTTTCTTTAGCCATGTCATTATAGTTAAGATCATTAATAATGCTTTCATATAATTCATTTAATTCTTTTATTATTTGTATTCGGTATTCAGCATTATTTAACAATTCACTAATAGTCTTTCCTATCGCTTTTTTATCCAAAAAACACACTTCCTTTTAGTGTTTGTCATTCCCTACTGGCTACAGCTTGCTCCATAGTTCCTAGAAATTGCATCCCTTAATAACTGGGATTTAAGCATAATCAAGGTTTTGATAGATGCTTAGAATTTCTATTTTTCTTTTCAAGCAAGGAAGCTAGGTTTTGAGCAGCCTGTTCCTTCAGGTATGGCCGATAAAACCATCTAGTCGGGTGTGACCATCTTCCGTTTTCAAGGGAGTAAACTATGTTAGTAAGTTTTTTATTAGAAATCCACTTTTGCAGTTCAGCAGTCTCCCTGGGGAAAGCTGTTTTTGCAAATCCTGCTATTATAAATGGGGAATCAAGGAACCATTCACTTCTGGCTTTTTCATCGTAAACATTAGAATCTAGTAATTTATTCTCTTCCTCAGATTTTTTAAGTTCTTTAAGGAGACGAATATGGACTCCTTCCGCTTTGTTGCTATCCGTTTCAACAAGGTTCGACTGGTTATAGATAGGAAGGTATCCATCCGGCATTGTTCCGTACACTCTATTGTAAGCTAATCGGACGACATCTATGATTATCTCCATTGTTTTATCCGGAACATCTTCCCCTTCCAAATAGTCATAATTCCCCCTTCCATTTTTAAAGTCTACCCAGTCTTTAAGGCTTTCCAATTCGTAACCGCCCGGATTAGTCATCATTGCAGATCCTATTTTTATATCTGAATTGCCAAAAATAATGACTGTTTTATCCCTGAATAAGTGAACCTCTTCTCCATCAAAATACCGACAGAACCTCGATTTTACGATTTCAGGGTACTTTTTTTTACCCATTGGCACACTCCTATGAGTTCAAAGGTTTTTACTGTATAATACCATCATTTTTGAAATCCAGCAGGCTTTAACAAACATGCAAATGAAATTTACCTAGATAAAGTCAATTGGTATTAATACAAAGGAGTCGGTAGGAGGAAATCTACCGTATTTTAAATTCTAGAAACATTTTTGAAGTTGAAGTTGGGAAATTTTATATTAATATATATGTATATACCTAAATTTGGGAGGATACTTCTTTGAGAACACTCGGAATACGTGTTGAGCCAAAATGCGTCCATTATAGCGTGGTTGAAAACAATGGCGATTCAATAACATTAAAAACAGTTGATTCTTTAACTGTTCCGTTAGCCCTAGATACACCTAGAAGCCTATCTTTTATAAGAACATCTTTAATTTCTTTGATAGAAGAATATGAAATAACAAAAGCTGGCATAAAAGTGCTAGAAGGAAATACTCGAAGTTTAAGCCAAAGTAAATTTCGTTTAAATGTTGAAGGTGTAATACAAGAGTTATTTGCGAATTCTACTGTAAATGATTATGTTTGTGCAACAAAAAACTCCTTAGCGTCTCTTTTGGATGCAGATGTAGAGGAGATAACTGAGTTAATTGAAGGGGAACGTAATGTTTTTGAACTTGAAAGTTGGGAAACGTACCAAAAAATCCAAAGGGAAGCAATCATTACGGCAATAGCTACCGTATACATTTAGATTAGGAGGTTCATAATGATTCTAACAAATACAACCCTTCAATTCCTCATAACTGAAGAAATCGGCTTGGAAGGGAGAAATTCTAAAGTCTATTTAGCTTTAGACCCACAACTAAACAGCACTGTGGTAATTAAAAGAATAGTAAAAGGTCAAATGAACTATGATGAATTTTTTAAAGAAGCACATATATTGTATAACTATCCCCATCCACATATCACAGAAATCAATTATGGAACTCAAGATAACGATTATGTTTACATATCTATGCCTTTTTATCAAAAAGGATCAATTAATTCTCTAATGAATCAAAGATTTTTGACAGTAAGGGAGATAATAAAATATTCTATAGACTTCTTAATGGGATTACATTATATTCATACCAAAAATCTAATCCATTTTGATGTAAAACCTACAAATATATTAATTAGTGATTCAGATCGGGCGATGTTGACTGACTTTGGGTTAGCCAAGTTTGTAGATGAAGATAGTATGGCAGCTGCAGATATGTTTTATACGCCAATAGAACCCCCAGAGCACTTTATCACCGATGATTTAACAGCCCACGCTGATATATATCAAGCTGGAGTAACAATGTACAGAATGTGTAATGGGAATAACTACTTCCACATGAAATATCATGAACTTGTTAGTCAAGGTTTAAAAAATCAGGCAATTATAAGTGGAAATTTTCCGAATAGGAATTTTTATTTACCTCACATTCCCGTACAGCTCCGCAGAGTTATTAATGATATGATGAAAGTGGATCCTGATGACCGACCAAACACTGCTTTAGAAGCAATAAATTCCCTGGCTAAAATTGACAAATGTTTGGATTGGCAATATACTTTAGATACAAATACAGGAACAGAGGTTTGGACTTTAGATAAAGAAAATTCAATCCTTAGCATTTCTTTATCACGTATTGATTGGTCAATAATCGGGAGAAAGTATACGAAGTCATCACGAAGAACCAATAACGTAAGTGCACTCACAGATAATAGTAGCAATTCAGAGAGAGAGGCATATACTAAAATTGCTACGATGATTAGAAATCATAATTAAAATTCTTTAGGAGGGATTGGGGTTGAGAAACATTAGGGTTATAACTGATGAATTAAATAGAAGTCAATTAGCCAATCCATTTCCTAAAGGAAGCATAAAAGATAGATTGGTTAAAAGGAAATCAGTAAATAAGATAAACAATTTTACCACCGTGGATTTCGGTAATCTATATGGTAAAACTGTATCTATAGATAAAAATAAAACGTTTTAACTCCATCAAATGATGGAGTTTTTATATTTCCCACTTATGGTGAGTCTGCGGAAAATCTTGTGTAAGTAAAATCTAACAATCTTCGCAAGGCAAGATATAATAGGTAAAAGCATCATTTGTCAAATTGCTAAAAAAAGGGCAATTAATGCTGATTTTTCTCCTTTTTCACTTCAATCCATAGTGGGTCAAAGTCATGATTGTCACGAGGATTGATTTCATGAGCCTCAAGATAATTTTTAACGTTGTGTAGGGCGTTATCAATCATTTTATTTAAAAATCCAACTGGGTGATACATTTCCCAACTTTCTGTTATTAAAGTTAAACCTGTTTTACTGTCTTTTCCCAACACGCTGTAATGAATATAGTGAGGTTCAACTTCCTCGTCAAATAATTGAGTAGCTCCTTTCGCTCTTGCTTCATGAACTAAACTATTTCGAAGTTTCCACAACAAGGAGACATGATTCAAACTTTTTAATTCAACTCTAAGAATATTTGTAACACCTCTTGGCATTAGTTCTTTTAATTGTTCATATGTTGGGTCATAACTGAAAGGAACTGGTTGACAGTCCGGATACTTATGTAATTCTGTTTTAGCAAAATCCTTGAGCCTTAAGAATGTCCCCTCCTCTGTTTTATCCAATAAATGTACCAATTGTTGCAGGCTTATTCTTTCAGCATTTTCCCACTCACAAAACTCCAAAATAAACTTCTCAAACATATCCGTTCGTTTATTTCCAAGCCTATTTCCGTACACTCCTTTTGCCAACAAGTCTATAACGCTAAACAACAGTGTCTTTTTATGATTTTCAATATATTTTTCACCTTGTATAACATTTATAGAGTTTCGTATGTCGTTTACGGCATACATATAATTTTCAATATTTTCTTGTAATTGTTCATCTGACATATTGTATCCCTCACATTAAAGAACTTTCTCCTCTGATTCCACAAGCAGAAAGTCCAACTCCAAAATTGAGTGGATTGCATGGAACAATCTCAAAGCGTCTGCTCGTTTCCAATTGCTCGGATTGTCCCGTCCGTGTAATACCCAGTCTCGATTGATAATTCGAAAACGTGTTGTGTTTTTATCAAAGTTACCTGCCTTGAATACTTCATGTAAAAATTTCATCACAGAAACGTAAATAATTAAATCTATCTTGTCTTGTTCAAATTCCTGTCTTACTGTTGTGTACTGGTCTCTTAATGGAGGTCTCCTCTTTCCTTTATTTGAAGCTATGTATTTTTGAAACCTTGGTGTAATGAGCATGTGAGCAAGATTTTCGATAACAATAAATAAATTTGGAATAATTATCAAGTGGTTTCCGTTTTCGTAATTATCAAAGCATTGTTCAAGTAGGCCCTTCCATTCTTCAATAAACTCGTGTTCAAGAATATCCTTCTTCATTAGCTCAAATTCATTTACAGTGGAGTAGTAATCTTCAAAGGCTTTGTCCAGATCTTCCTGACTTTCAAATTTGGATAATTCAATAGTTTCACCGGGGGTCATATTCATAGGAAGCGTCCAACCTTTACTAGCTAATATTTCACCAGCGTCTTTCCAATCTTTTTCTAATTTACCCCAATTGATTTCTGCTAATGGAGCAATTGTTTCTCTCCATGCTTCCTCCAAGCGATTATGAATCTGCTCCCCAAACTTAGCCAATTCAAGAGCAATCTTTTCCATTCCTTCAAGCCTTGGAAATACGGAATTTTGTTTTGCCTTATTCTTGTCCTCCAAGTCTGTTCACCTCTCCTCTAATTCAAGGGTAATCCAAATCTTTGTTATTCTTTTCTACCAGCAAGCCTTGAGATTTCAAGGTGTAACAACGTACATTATCAAACATTTTAATAGAAATAAATTAGAACGTAATAATGATTATCTTTCGTCTAAACTAATGCCCGCTTTAATTGAATAAAATAAACCGGAACGAATTGTATCCTGTTCGCTGATTGTTCTTTAGCATTTTTCCAATTTGCTTATTTTGAAATCAGGAAGGGAAAATCCTCCGGTACATGTATACGTTGTTTAAAAATAGTTGAATACATTATTGATTTTTCACACGTTCATAATTCCTAACTAGCTCAACGGTTTCGATAAGAATTATATCAATATCCTGGATCATTCTATCCAATTCGGACAACAAAGAGCTTTCCTTATATCTGAATGGAGAGAAATCTATTTCGTTACCATTTTGTTCTTCTGGATATCTAATATTAACATGGAAATTTGAACTATTAAGGCGTTTATTGAGTTTATTAAATTCAGTGAATAATTTATTCTTTGGACTGCTGCCACTATACTTGGACATCAAATCTATTAAACCATCATTAAATTTATGTTGTTTTCTCAAAACACCCAACATCTGGTCCATATTTTTATGGTTCCTGGGAATCTGTTCTCCGTACATCTTCATGAACCCTTTAAGTAATAGTTCTAATCCGTGTTGCATTAAAAAAATAGAAGGAACTAATGTATTAAAATCACTCCATTTAGTAGCCTCAAAATATTGATCCCATTCAATTGGATGATCTTCAATCATAAACCACTTGTTATTATTAGTTCTTATCTGTTCCATTATTAGCTTACTTGTTTTGAGATATTGTTCTGATAATGAAAACCAAATATTATGATTGTTACTTATCATATTCCCTCCCGTTTTCCTCCTCATTTTATTGAAATTTTGTAATATTTATAATCCTATTAAAATAATTCCGTAAAAGCGACTTTTTCCCTCCTTGTAATGATGACCAAAATATTTGCTTGTTACAATAACCGACATGATTATTAGAAGGACAACAAAAAGGCTGCCGCAGCATACTAATTATTCAACAAAAGCACCCGTTAGTTCAACAAGGTCTTTTTTGCTTTTTATCATCTTTTTCAAAAAGATACGCTACCCTTTATTTGAAAACCCCAAAAGATACGTATTCTTTATTGAAAGTCATTAGGTGCCCAGGTAGCAATATCGTCCCCAGGAGTAGCAACTATCAGCCATTGGTCGCCTCCATATCCAGCACCATCTCCGACTTGCCAACATTCATACATTTCGTGGTGACCGTTTACAAACATCGTTAAACCAGATTGAAAAACCATAATGAGGTGTGGGACGGTTTTACCTAATTTTACGTCTACAACTTTGTCCCTTCTTAATTTAAAGACTAAATTCAATTGCTCATCTTCAGTTAAATCATCCATTTCATCTTCTGAGTTTGGATAATCTATAATTTCTGTTGGAAAAAGAGTCCATTTTGACTCAATGTTAATCCACAAATCATCTGGTTGTTGGCTGGACTCATAATGCATAAATCGAATAAGAATCGCTCCTGGTCCAATACCGAATTTTAATCCATCTAATTGACTGCCAATAAATAAATGTTGAAGTGCCCTTTCGGCAAATTGCTTTTTTTCAACGTCCAACATTCTCACCTCTTCGTGAAAGCACATATTTCCCCCTATAATTCAACACACTTCAACTAATATCCTTCTTGAGCTAACCTGCCAGTTAGTCTAATAACAGCATAGCCTTCCTCGATGTAAGTTTCTATATCAAATCATACATCTAAAAAAATATAGAAAAAATAACATGACAATTTACACACATCGTGTGTGTGTGTGTGTTATATTATATACACACATTATATATTGATAGATTGCATTATATTTAAAAGGAAGGTGTAGGAATTGGAAACAAATTTGCGAACAACAAAAGAAATAAGCGAATTACTGAATGTTTCAGAGGAAACCGTCCGAAGATGGATACGTAATGGGGATTTAGATGCTCAACTAGATGGAAAGAGCTATTTAGTTGATGAAGAAACACTTAATAAATTTATACAAGAAAGAGCAAAGGTACCAGGAACAACTATTTCAAAAATGGCACCTTTATTGGGTGGAGGAGCTTTAGCAACAGCAGCGTTAACGGCTATAATTCCCCATCTTGGAGAGATTTTAACCAAAGCAGGGGCTGCTGGTTTGTTGAGTAAAGCAGCAAAATCTAAAGCGAATGGTGAAAATTTAAAGGAGGCAACGATTGAATTAACGGATATAGAGGCTTACATTGATGCTTTGCAGCGAAAGAAAAAGAAAATTGAACTGGAATATCAAATGAAGTTGCTTGAAATCGAAGATGAAATTGCAGGTTATATGGTACTAAAAGATAAGTTTAGAAATAACGAGGACAATTCGGGAAACTAGGGACCGAAAGTAGTTGTTATTCGGGGTGTTACAAAAATACTAATCAGCGTTCTAAAAAAATACTTCTATAAATTTGGTGTCAACGAGTCCGCTATCTCAAAAAGACTGTAAAAATACTTTAGCAAACTCCAGCCAAGATTTACATAAAGGGAACAGGAACGGATCTATGAAAAAACAAATAAGGGAGGAACAAGTATGATTATTAAAAATGGCGAAAAAGAATTTCAATTCGGCAGTTGGGGAGATGTATTTTTAGGTACCTTGGCAATTGGTGGAGTTATATTTTTAGGCAATAGGTTAGTTGGAAGAGACGATCTACCCGAAGTTCTTGATAAAGCATCAAAAATCTTTAATTTCGAAGACATTAAGAATAAAAGCATAGAAAAAAATATAAAAAGAGCATGGAATAAATAGTTTCGTAGTTCGTTTAAAACCTCTAACCATTCGGTAAGGGGTTTTTTATATTCTATTTTGGGCAAGACCCCCGATATTAAATGTCCCAATCATTCGTTAAAGTGCCGTCACAACCTTGTTTTATCTGTTTCATGAGACAGTTGCACACATTAATGGATCGCTGAGATACCGGTTCCTGTCACTCCCCGATACGGTGTCCTGTGTCGATTGCTCATTTTTTTAACAGCATGTTTGCTCGATGAATGGATGGACTGCCTAGACTTGCTTCTAGCAGGCTTTTTGAAGACGGAACCGGATCAAGATTGAATTCCTTCGATTTTTACATAAAAAAACCGAAGGTCTGCCGGACAAATGCCGAAAAACCTTCGGATTCTTTATTTAATGCTTTGGTTTCATTTCATTAATTATATTTTGAAATATTTCATCTTCTTCTTTTTCAATTCGTTCTCTTTCTTTTCTTATTTCTTCGTTGTCCTTTTCCACAATAGCTACAAGTTCATTATCTTCATGCCAATGTTCCATAAAATTCTTTACTAATTCCATATTTGATATGCCATTTAACATATCACTGTCTACATGAAGGTTTCGCATTAATTCTCCAATTTCATTTAAGTAGAGGGCAAATACTTTTCCTTCAATTGCAAAATCACCATTATCTCTTGAAAAATCTGTTCCGTTGGTATTGGAAATAAGGTTTTTAACTGCTTTTACGTGCAAATCTAACCCACCGAAATGTGCCAATTCCCTATCATCGACACCCTTTACAGAAATGAATAAGTCATTACCTCTCCGATCGACATCATGTGCTTCGAAAAAGCTATATTCTGCAATATCATCAGAATCGAAATTTTCATCTTCCTCATCAAAATCATCTAATGCAGCCATATGTGCCAAATTATCAAGAATAATTTCTTTCCCTTCTTCAATTAATGCGTTTACTTTAGGGTTATCCTTATATCGCTCCGCTTCTTTATCATTCCAAGTAATGACCATTTCAATCTTGTCATTTAGGTAGCCCCTGATGGTTACAATCGTTTTAATATCACAATCTCCATCAACCCATGTTACTTCATCCACTTCAATCTCCTCGAAGTTAGACTCAATTCCTCTGGGGGAAATTCCAATACCACCGCCAATATCACTTAGTTCAATTACAACCTCTAATTCTTCCATAGTTTCTCCCTCTTTACTGTTTGTTTTGCTCTTTTTCTAATATTGATTTGAAATGCTCTCTAGTTGTAAGTAATTGGTCGTATTCTTGATTGATTACATATCTTAGGGCTGATGCTTTTGAAATCTTTATATTTAGGCTAATTTCAAGATATTCTGCAATTTCTTCTAACTTTCCCATGGTTTCATTATCAATTCTTACAGTTGTGTAGTTAGCCATTGTATCACCCCTTTGTTACATTGAGTATACACTATGTAACATTTTGTAGTAAACAAAGATATTATTATTTTTAATAAAACGACCATAAAGGCCCCTACTTAAACATCTATTAGGATACTTATTTTCTTAACTGAAATATTCTTTGAAAATTCCCCTCCAGAAATTCTGCCATTTTGGTAGCCTGAAAAGCCCATGGTTGTCCCTTTGTTTCGGGATAATATACAAATCCTCCGTTATCAATATCAAGAATCTTTTTAAATCTTGAAGGGAAAAGAATATTTTCTTTTATCCAATCTGATTTCTTATTTATACGTTTCTCAAGGTCCTTCATATTCCAGTAGACCCCAGTCAACTCATTCTGTTTTAATTCCTCGTATTCAACTCTTGTAATTAGCACCATATCCTCTGGAATTGTTATTACTATTTCGGCTTTAAGTTTCTGCAAAATTCTCCCCCCATGGTTTTTCAAAAAGCATTCGAAAAACATGATTTTATAAATAAAAATGAATAATACCTTTTACTTCGTCATAAAATTCCGGTTTAATGGCAGCTTCCCTTAGAACCCTCCATTCCTTAATATCCTCTCCCCTCTCTCTCATTTCATGAATTACGAACTCTACCCTTCTGATACGAAAATCCCGCTCTGTTTCAGAAACTTCTTCTATGAACTTCTTCGTTTCCAGTAACTTCTCCAAATGCCTTTCCAATAAGGTTCTTTCTCCAATTCCATCGCCAAGTGACTTAACCGTAATTCTTATTGGCTTACCAGCATTTCTTTTAAATCCATCAGTAACCTCCCGAACCTTCTTTAATATCTCTTGATCCCGTTCCTGCCAATTTACACGATTATTTACAGTTTCCATCTTTTGTTTTTCCGGTGAATTCACGTTTAGCCAATTTCTATCGTTTCTATATAAGAAAGCATACACCGCAGGACTTTTACTTCTCAATTGGGTTTTTGAATGATCTGGGTAATCCCTTTGCAACTGCATCCATTCTCTACGACGCTCATTTATCAATCCCTGGGTATTCTGAATACCCTTCTTCAATTCAATTTTTGAGTTCATTTCCTCTTTATATTTAATTACGGTATTAGTATCCACACCTAACTGCCGAGCCGTTTCACGATAACTCAACCCTTTATCTAACAAAAATTGAAGGTCCTTTTTCCAAAGGAAACCAAAATCCATAATTCGAGTATACTTATAACAATCAGTTTTGTTTTGGTCCATTCCCTTTCTCGTGTAGGAAAAGCCACAGGTGGGACAAGTAAACCTCCCAATTGGCTTCTTCGTCTTTTCACACCTTCTAATCGTTACATCTTTAATGACTTTCTTCTTATGATCCGGACATACAGCATTTAGACAGGGCCAATTTGGATGTCCAAATGGATTGTTTTCAGAGGAAGTCGCCTTGAACACCTCATCTACATTTAACCCCAGAAAAATGAGCATTAACAAATGGTAATACGGGTGGAACGATTTTCGATGTTTTCGTGAAAAGTTGGAAATCCATTGTGTCTCTCCACTATCTATGTAAAGGCATCCTAATAATTCTTCGGAGTGAAAATCATAAAAGGCTTCATTCAACGCTTTCTGCTTTACTTGACCTTTAAAACTGGCAAATCCCCTTTTTATCAAATGATGATGATAAAACTCTGTAAAATGGGAAAAAGATCGGTTTTCATACCGCCCATTCAGCAAAAGCCCTGCCTGAAGAACAATATCCTTTAATTGATGCAAAATATCCCCGCTTGCTTGTCTTTCCTTAGCCAAATCACAGTTACTGGTAGTCGGCAATATAAGGGCGTGTTTGTTTGAGTGGGTAATTGGCACTGTGCTATCCTCCAGCCAAATTTCATGTTTTGGACAAATAAGACTTCCCGGCAACTGGTGAAGACGATGCCAGTATATTTCCCCATACTTAGAAAGGTCTTCCTTAAAACAAGAAGGGCAATATTTTAAATATTGATTTTGTGGAATTCCACTTGCCATTATCCCTGATTGCATGTAGATTTTCCTGCCATCATCACTTATCATAGCTTCATAAATAGATTGGGCCTTTTCTGTTGGTAAGAACACTGTAAAAAATGGATACATGGTGTGCTTTTCTATCAATTGCTGCACAGTCATAGTTGTGTTTTGAGGTAGACGTTGAACAAGCGATTGGATTCCCGATGGCAAAAAAACGGAGGCACTAATTGTCCTCCTTCCAAAAATGTCCTCCAATGTGTGTTTCCAAAAGATATTACCAGATCTGATATGATATCGGGCAATTACACAATATAAAAGTTCATCTGGATATGGTGTTGGAAATTGTAGAATCATAAGGCTTCACCAACTGGGTAATCTTGTTTTATAACGCCGGTATTTTGTAATGCTTGATAAGCAGATAGTTGTTGTTCTTTACCACGGTCTACAATAGTTCTTAGGTCATTTTCATTTCCTTCAGTCTTACTTTCGTTACCATTATTTAATAAAATAAAGGACTCTCTTACGATTTGAGGTAAATCTCTTAATTGACTGCTTTCCGTAGTAACCTTTTGCACCGCTTTTCCCGCAATCTCAGAATCAAACCCAAGCAAACTCAAACGATAAACAGCATCATCAATCAATTTTGTTTGTTCATTTTGCCTTTTAACCCCTTCTTTAAGGGAGTCCATTATCTGTTTTTGATCAACAATGATTCGTTCTTGTTCCATGAAATCTTCAATATTCGGCAGCATTAAGTCATCATATTTTGCTACTTTGCTAATATCCTTATTTCTTAATGATTGAAGCATAGGTTGAACCATTTTTAACTCTTCTTTTGCCACTTGATTGATTAAAGAAACTGTGACTTTTTCTTTTCCGTTGCTGATAGCACGCAACTGGGTCATCATAAAAAGTTTAATGGCAATGTCCGCAATTCCCTGGCTTTCTTCATATAAAATTGAGGACAATTCATTGGTAAATGGAGCTTCCTCTTTTGTCCATTGATATTTCCACATACCCTGAACAAATAAGTCCCAAATAGCATCCTTTTCAAAACGGTCCCACATGATATTACCCATATTTGTACTTCTTCGGGCTTGTCTAAACTGTGATTGTAATACATCCATTGCTTTTGGAGTTCCGACCATTACAAGTGGCAGGTTAATCGTGTTGATTAATGCTGTAAAAAAGTTGAGTACTTGGGTAGACTTGGAGCTTTTTACCCCTTTTAAATGTTGTAATTCATCTAAAATAAGCATACCTAGATTAATATTCTTTGCAATCTGAGCCATGATGGGCATTAGCTGACTCGTTGATAGCCGACCATACACATATCTGTTAAAATAATTTGAGCCAAGAAGATGATCTACTTGATACATAAAGTCATAGATTATTGTTTTTACGGAGCCATCAAAAGGCGTTTCGATTTTTAAATAGGTTACTTGATATAGGTTTAATGGTTTTCCATTGTAAGAAACGTGGGAAATTACCTGTGGAATGGTTTGCAATATTCTTTGTAAGGTTCGTGTCTTTCCAACGCCTGAAACCCCTATTATGCTTAGTGTTTGACCTGTTTGAATGATTGAATCATCAAAGGTCCTTTTTTGAATATTGTTCCAGTTATCCACAAAACCTTGTGCATAAGTTGAACTTACGGGATTTCGATAAGTATAACCCGTTCTAATTAACCGTGATATGGATGACTCAATCCTGAGATGAGTGGGAATGGCTTGAAAATAATGAAGCAGCCTAGAAATTAGATGAACCCTTTGATGGTCATTCAAAAATCTTTCTTCCTTATTATATGGAGGATACATGCACAGGCAATCAATGACTTCCTCTTGAGAATAAATAGGAGGCAAAGCCTCTATAAGAGGATTGCCTTGATACTCTGAAATTTCCTGTTCCCTATATTCGGCGACCTGGGCTATTGTCCCATTATCTAATTCAATCTTCGCCATCTTGAAACACTTCCTTCTGTTTTCTTCGGAAAATATCCAACACTTTCACCGAATCAGTATCTTGACTTACCGAACTCAATTCGTTTTCTGAGTTAAATTGATAAACATCAACTTCTTTTTCCTTCTTCATTATTTCCTTCTCACTCTGCCGGTTTTCCCTTATATTCTTTATATCTTTAGGAACCTCACCATTAAGGGATTGTTTTTTAGCTTCTTCTTTCGCCTGTTTAACGATTGATTCAATATCCTGGGCTAGTTGAATGGCTCCATTCGTATGGGATTCCTCAAATTCAGCCTCTTGCTGTCGCCTATTCTCCTTTAAGCTAACAAGTTCTTCCGCTTTTGCGTTTCGATACATTTCGTATTGCTCAATTAAAGAACAAACTTCATAGTTCTGCCGATCAATACGAATATAAATATTTGCTATACTTTGGGGATCATAAGACACACCCAATTTCCATGTCCCTTGAATACGAGCTTTGGAAAACCATCGTTCCTTTACAGCTTTAGAACATGTATAGTAAAGACCGCCAAAGTGAATTCCCTTCGGAGTCACTGTAGCTGCTTGAGATTTTGGATAAATATTACTTCTGATTGCATCCAGTGACATTGTCCTTAACTGGCCTATTCCTTTATGTAAGCCCCACTTGAAAATCTCGATTGGAATAGGTCGAATCTTTTCATCTATCATATTTTGTGTCAAAGGATAGTCCGAAAGAAAGTTATGGTTGTTGTAAAAGAGGATACAACGGACCAAAATTTGGGAATACTCATTAAGGTTTAATATCGCCTTTTTCCTATAATCCATCCCACCTCTTTTCATATAATCCTTTTGAACGGATCCAGGGAGGAACGCAGAAATATGCCCTTGTAAAATATGAAAGTACTTTTCACAGACGGCCTTTTGCTCAGGTCTGAAACTTCCAGTATTCTGGATTTTTATGTTTAAATTCTCAACTATTTGTGTTAGATCGTCAGATATTAACTCACTCCCACGATCTGCCAAGATGGTATGTGGCATATAGTGTACTGGCCAATCTCCGTCTCCAATCTCCATTTCAAGCGTTCTTTTGCAAAAGTCCTTTTTATTTTCAAATGTGTTTGCAAGTGCAACCCGCAAGGAGTCACCTGACATATTTTCAATTCCTACTCCTAAACCGACTATGGCACGAGAAAAAATATCGACACAAAGGTAAATTATCGGGCGGCCAATCACTGTATTTCTATCCAGTGAGGAAACCAAATATATATCACCAATGGTTGCATCAATGGCATATGTACCTATCCCCATTGAGTCTTCCGTTGCTGATCCGGTAATGGCCCGATAGTTTTGCAGAAATTCCCTCCTCCCTTCCCTTTTATGTATGGCATATTCGGGTTTATACCACTTCCGATACCAATAATAAAATTGGTCAAACGAAATGATCGGCTTATCTACGTCTAATGCTTTATAACCTGATTCTTTATCATCTTTGGAAAAATACTCCTTTAACATTTGCTGATAGGCGTATTTTAAGGAAGGTTTGGAACGAATAAAGTAATACTTTTCTAGGCTTATTCGAATAATTTCCTTCCACTCTTCGCTAATGGCTGCCCTTTTAATAGAAGATTGATAAACCGTAGGCCTGCCAGCCTTCTTGGTGTATTGGCGTTCCTTATTCTGTTGTTTTCCACAATTTATAAAGTCTGGAAGAAGGGCGTTCTTTACCATTCCTCTTGCCCAATACCGTTTTAGATAATGACGAACTGTTTTGGAGCTAATTCCAAACTCCTTACTCGCTGCTTTTATTAGTTCCGACCTGCGTTTTGGGATAAAAATGTCGGGAATAATGTAGATTTGACTCACTACCACCCACGCTTTATCACGTTTCTCCATCTCTGTCTTGGAAAGATCATCTTCACCCACATTGAAAACCCACGGGTCACTTTCAATCTTCACAAGCTCACCGCCTTCTACAGATGATTCTATATTGTGTATTTCCTCACTGTATGGGAATGATGGTTGACGAACATTTACCCAATAGCAAAGGTGATGCTCATTATCAATCCAAACTATCCGTTGAACAAGATTCGGATTTTGTCTGCTTTGGAATAAGTCGTTAATTGCTAACTGCATAATGTTCACCGCCTTGTACATCAGAAACTACTACCACTTGGTAATCTTCGAGTTTTTTAGACAGATTGATTTTCTTACTCAAATCCATTTTTACTTCTTTGGTGGCAATCAGATGTTTAAACAGAATCAATCCTAACCCTTCATTCAATTGATAATTCCTTTCCAATCGGGAAAAAATCCTTTGGAAGGTCTCAGATGGATCCGATATGTAGCTCAGCATGTCGGCTTTCAAAATAGCCATATTAGATGTTAAATGCGGGTAATCTTGAATATCATAAGAATTTAATGCCCACCCAATATTGCGTGCTAACTGCTTATTGATTTCTCTTTCTGTTACAATACCAAAGTCAATGCCTTTCTTTTCAAAATACCTTCTTTGTAGCTCCAACCTTTGCAAAGTTGCCTTTTTCTCTAACTCTTGTGATTGCTTGATTACTCTTGCCTGATAAAAGGACTCGCCGTCTTTCCCCTTACGAGTAACCAAAAAGGAAACAGTAAAAATATGAGGAACCTGTGTCTTGGAATCAAATAATTTCTTCGCAAGATCATCATCCATTGGTATATTCTGATCGTGGAAATCTAGCAAGGGGTATTGCTCTCTGATGTCAGTAACTTCTTCATCAAACTCTAATAAATAGAAGTAATTTAACTGCAAATCACTCAACAAATGATGCACCCTTGAAGTCGTTTGACCAAAAATGCGAGTCGAACGGCCTTTTGAGCTTATATCCTGTATTTGCAGCCAAGGCTTGTAGTCTTTTCCCGCCCCTTGTCCACGTTTTTCCTTTAGAAACCTATTGATAGTTGCTTCGTTCCATTCTCTAATCATTCGGTATCCCCCTGCTTCCTCTTTCTTGAAGAATAATGTGTTCATTATTAATTGCTGAATCAACAGTTGTTTTGAATTCGCATTTAAAAAGATTAGAAAATTCATCCCAACCATTAAAAGGAGAATAATTTTTATCCTTTGAAGCATCAGGACGACATAATTCTTCTTTTATTAGAGTTAATTGCCTACGGATCAAATAACGTAAGAACTGGAGCCCAGTCACTCTTTGGAATTCATCCGAAAAATCACTAAAAGTACAACCCGTCAATTCTTCTACATGTTTATTGCAAATCTCATGGTGATAATGCTCATCAATGTATTGAATGACGGCATTAATTTTGTCCATCGTATAGTAAGCCTCCTTAAATAGAAAAAAGACATTTGCTGCTTTGACTTTTGTCAAAAAGGATTGTTTTTTTTAATCCCAATAACAAAGTCAGCAACAAATGCCTTTACTTTTCTGTTTTTTTATAAGTTAACCTGTAAGTACAATTCATCAAGATCTTCTTGTAATATTCCAAGATACCTTTTAGTTTCCGCAACGGATCTATGGTTAAGGGCAATACATATGTAATCAAGTGATATTCCTTTCTTAAAAGCCCAATAGCCCCAAGTTTTTCTCATTCCGTGTGTTGAGAATTTCTCTATTATCCCTACCATATCACAGGCTTCATTCAACATTGATGCAGCATATTGCCTGGTGATAGGTTGATTGGTTCCCTTTCTACTGGTAAAAAGGAAGTCATCCTGTTTCTTTTCAGGAAACTCTCTGATAAACTCTTTAATACTTTTCGCCAAATTTGGCGTAATCGGAAACCGCTTATATTTGCCAGTCTTTTTTTCGTTCATTTCGATAAACTCTGTTGGCTTCCTACCATCCCATACTTGATTCACTTTCAACACCAAGATGTCAGAAATTCTTAGAGCTGATGAAATTCCGACCATAAAAAGCAAGAAGTCTCTTTTATTTTTCCCTCGAAGGTATCCTTTTACTGCTTCAAGTTGTTTTAAATCTCGAATCGGATGAACAACTTTCACTTTAGTTCACCTCCTGCATGAATCTTACATATTTATTATATATCTCCATTTGAGTAAGATTCAACAGCCCAGAGGCAAAATCCAAAAATAAAAATGCCGGTCTAATGGGATTTCCTTGTTTACACAACAAGGTTTTGTAAACTATAAGTTAGAATTAATTTAACCCATATCCCAATAACGATTAGATAAGCTATTAAATTCCATACTCCTATCCCCTTTTGACTTATTACAATGCTCACAAGTAAGTTGGAAATTAGTAGGATCATTATTACCGCCATTCTCTAATGGAATAATGTGGTCGTAGTTTTCAGAATTATCCAAGTTGAGTATCTTTGTTAAATCAGTTCCGCAAATTTGACATCTTCCTTTATCTCTCATAAATACTCCTCGTTTCAACCATTGAGGAATATATTTACATCTTTTGATTACTCCATCTTTCTTTAAATATTCCGGAGAATCATTTACCTTTAAATTTATAATTAACTCTCTTAACTGGGAATTGAACTCAAATAAGAAAAGTTTATTTGAAAATAACACAGTAAATATGTCATCTATAACCACTGGACTCAATACTTCTGTAAAAAAGTCAAATAGCTTCCTTGCATACTCCTCCGCTTCCTCAAACTCTACAGGGTTTAGTTCATCATCTGTCATACCCACAAAATCAAACTTACCCAAAATTGAATAATCTATTTTATAAAAGTCTAATAGATCAGTAAAAGTATTAATAACCTCCATTGGAAAGTGTTTATCCAATGTGTACTCGTACATTGTAAAATAAATAAAATCTATGTACTCATGTAGTAGAGTTTTTTTACGAGGGCTAGCACAGATTGATAAAAAGTCTAAATCTGTATAGTAAATCCATTTTTCAATTGTTAAATCATTCATTCCATACAGCTCTCCAATTACATGGGCAGCCATATTAATTGCTTCATTACCATGCCATTTATATTTAATGCCTTTCTTGTCCACAAGAAATCATGTCCTTTCTAACAATAATGCTTTCTAGCAAATGCCATCTACAACACTTCTTCTAAATCAATGCTCACATTACGCTTCTCTTTCAAAAATCGAACAATATTACTACCTAGTAGCTCCAAGGCCTGGTAGTACAACTCCATCATTTTTTTATCTAACTCATAATTAAGATTCGCCTCATGAATAAGTTTATGACGGCTATCAATCATTTCCTGAAGGACTGATATTAATTTCCTTTCTTCACCTTTAAGCGATAACTCACCAATTAAGATATCTTTAAAAAGATCTATATTTGCGTACTCCTTATACGCTCTATTGGCTGAATTGAAGTTTTGGAATGAATACTCGGCAATTTCTATATCTATAATATTTTTTTGCCCATCTATTATTTCTTTGACCACACTATAAGATATATTAGCTTTCTTTTTATAAATCTTATTTTGTGCTTCCTCATTTGTTTGGATATAACCATACAGAAATGATTTTAGAAAGTTTTCCAGAATCGAAACAAAAAAAGGTAGTAAAACATTATTTCTCAAAAAGTTTTTTTGAAAAAAAGGAGGAACCCCTAATTCACGCAATCCTTTGATTTTATCAAGGTCAACATCTTCTATTAATTCCTTAACCATAATTAAATTTGTTTGATAGGTTACATAGACGAAACCACATGCTATTTCAGTTCTTGAAAGCCTCGGCAAATCATTTTCGAAGTAACCTAATTCATCATCTGAGTAAACCACTCCGCCATATCTCTTTTCAATTTCTTTTATAGTATCCAATTGCTTCTGAAAATCATCATAGCTTCTTCCAGATTTTGTATTTGTGCAACATATAGTTTTGCAGTTTTTTGTTGTGCCATTAATTTGGACATCTTCATCAAAAGTATAAGAGAACCAGCAGCCTCTTGTGGAAATAAAACTTTTATCATACCAAAAAAAGGTGTTTTCATATTCTGTTCTTTGAAAACCGAGAGAATATATAATTTCTTCAATTTCCTTTTTATCTATGTAGTAATCCAACATTATCGTTACGTCTACGCTCATAACACACACACCTTAATAAGTTGTATTCAATCAATTCCTTATTTTTCCTTTATCCATAATTATACCATAAGACCTATTGAGGCTATGGGTACATCCAAAATTAGAAAAACTGACATTTTGAAACACATACTATGAGGCATCTCCAAAACTATAGTTCTGTGACACTTTTTTTAAGTAAAAAAAAAGATCCCCACAACTGTGAGGAAATTTCATCTTCAATATTTTCATTAAATAATTGGTACGATTCTCTTCATTTTACCCACCCTAATGGAGTCCAATAATAATTCGACTTCTTCCCAGTTCAAAAAAAGTCCCGAATTTCCATTCGAAGCCCTCCTAATTCTATTTTGGCAAAATAGCACTTATTGGTGAGAGAATCACAACCTTTTTGGCAACTAGGGGTGCATCATTAATGAATAAGACATCCAATTCAAAATCAGAATTTACCAAATCATACAAAGAACTAAATCCACAAGATTCCAAATCCTCCTTAGTAATTTTTCCATTTATAGAATCTCTGGCTGTAACCAATCTGAATTCAGAATTGGACACTATTTCGATCAAAGGATAATTGCTAGCAATTACTCCATAAGATTCATCTACCTTTCCCAGAAATTCCAAACCTTCAAACTCCATAGGTGTTAAAAATTTGGGAGCAAAGATATTATTAGTTACTGATTTAAGATTTCCACTATCGGTCTGGAATTCAAAAATAAAATGGATATTTTCCTCACATTCCTCCTCGTACTCTTCCGTAATTATTGATTTCATAAACTTGCATTTGTAGTTGTTTTCCATTTTCAAGGTCTCCTTTTGCTAATAATTCTATGGGGATTTTCGACACTTTATTTTTTTGAGTAATTCCATTTTTTAGTAAGATAATCAATATCACTATCCAAAAGGTCAACACAAACTGGCAATATGTTTGATAGGGGATTATTATGGAAAGTGATTTTTCTGAAAAATAACAACCTGCTGTCCTTTACCTCCTTATTATCATTTGCTTTGTAAAAGGCTAATTCTGAAGAATTGTCACCAAAAAAGAATTTAGTCTCTTTAACACAAAATAATCGGGGCATTTCTTCTTCATCTTTTTCTTTAAGTTCAAACACTTTTTCTATCACATTTATAAAGGCGAGCCCCTGAATTCCCATATTTAGGGAATACGGTACATCTTTTATTTTATATGTACCATTTTCATATCGAATAAAAGTTCTTATTGGTTTCACAAGTATCCTTCTTTCTTTTTAGAATAAAAAAATACCATTGAATGTAGTCACTGGGAACACCAAGTTTTTTTTTACTTAGCACTCCAGCCTATAATCAATGGTATTTCAGAGCTCTTTTTTATAAAAACAATACTATTATAGAAAGAAATTTTCATTATGGCAAGAACCTTACTGAAGGTTTCAAAAAATTGAAAGGGATAAAGGATAATCTATCAATCCTTCATCCCTCTCATGTTAAGCAATCTTACTTTTGCTTATGTTTCCCATCCGTTTTGAAATAATATCCCGGATGGACGCCCTCAAACGAATAATTTCCTCAAGCGAAGACTTTGAAATAATCCCCTTTGTTATGGCAGTTTCCAACAAACCATCAAGCCCATTCAATGCTTTTAGTGCATCATTAAAGAACTTAAATTTTTTAGGAACATATAACTGATGTGCCTCGGCTGTGTTGGCGACACAACTGGTGGCAAATCGTCTCAAACCATATAAAAGGTCTTTGTCTTGCCAAAATTCTTGCCGTCCCGTAATTTCATAAATCCTTTCTACTAGCAATAGGGCATTCTGGTAACCTCCAAAATGCTTCACGTTAGGGGTATAAGGATTAGGCAAATCCATTCCCTTTCCCTCATTTTCTTTTAAATGACATAAGGTCTTGGTTAAGATGGACACTACTTGGTTTGCCAAATTATCCAAATCTTCATATTGGCCTTGTGTTATGTATTTTTGAGCCAATGATATTTGCAACCAAGCGGAAGTTTCTTTCGCTGATCCGATACTGATACTATATTGGTTAAACTTTTCTCCAATATAGATCTGTTCACCCATGGCAATTCTGTCTTTTATTGATGTAGCACTCCTACCGATTTGGTCGACAATATGTTTTTTTTCATAAGTGGGGAAATTTTTCAACAGATCGATTATCTTTTTTTCCAATTCCTTTGCCTTCTGATAACCCATAAATTGCTTCACATCTTTTACTTCTAGGTAATGCTGCTTCTTTTGGGCTTTATATTCTTGTTCAGGTTTGTTTGTGTGAAAATTTTGGAGAGGAGTATCGGTAGATAGTTCATTTGAGGGTTGATTGTTGAAGTTTTCCTCGAGGTTGTCATAAATTTGATTGGCACTGTATTGATTCAAATAGAACTCAATCCCAATTTTCTCAAGTTCAGATATATCTTTCATTTCGCTCAGGACCCATATAATCCCATTTTCCGCAAAATTCTTTAGATACACTCCAATGTCGAAAACACCGAATGAAACCCGTTCTCTTTCCTTTCTATATGAATCCTGTATCTGTTCTACTATTTTATTCAATTTTGCACCAACTCCATTTCTAAATGATAGAAAAGAAAGGATAAGAAGTCATGAATGATTTCAATTATAGGTCCTTCTTACCCCTATACAATAGCTACCCATTTTCTATTGGGGAAACAACTGATTTTCATTAGCTTTTATAATACATATAAAACAGCTCGTTGATTACATCCCATTTTTCTTCATCTGCTAAAGACTGATCAGTTGGACAGAAACGAAACATTTTACACTTTTCATCTTCATTGTTGCGGTCATATGTAGTATAAAAGATTAAACACTCCCCAGACCTTGTGATGAAAGTTTCCCTGTAAACATTTGTTTCGCCATTAAATGCCTCACATTCTTTATAACTGGTTAAAATTTTTCCACAAAGAACCTGTCCGCTCTCTTCCAAAAAGAATTCCTCATCATGGAGCTCCCCATCTTTATCTACCCATCCACTTTTGCAAATAGATTTATCTAAATCGGGATCGTTATCAAATATAACCTCTAGCAAATCTTCAAAACTGTAGTCATACACATTGTAGTTGTTCTGAACAAATCGAATTACATTGTTTTTCATAGAACTTCTCTCCCTGTTCTTGTTATTTTTTTTACATTTCTCATATTTCCCATTTCATCTTGCAAAACACTCTTTATTGCTCTACACTGTTTTATTCCTACTTACCACTTACCTACCCAGAAAGGAAGGTGTGATCAACTGAACAAGATAGTTAAGATAAAACAAAGAGCTGGAATTTGGCTTTCGAATCCAGTGAACGTAAATTCGGGTGAATGGCGAAGATAAAAATGAAATGATTCACACTTGATACTTTCATTTTATTCTAACCCTTTGTTGCATATCGAAATTTTCAAGTTCAAGCCTGTTTGAGCTAGCACCAGATGTGGAAATGAATTTCATATGAATTGGCAGGCGTATAATGTGCATTCAGAGCAATAATAGCAACACCATAACGTCTACATTCATATTAATTTCGATAATTTTACTGAACTTCTGGAAAACAAAATGGTTGTGTTCGAATGAAAATTTCGAGGGCTTATTGAGGTTATTCAAAAAAACAAAGAGCTGTTACTTTATTTTTTAAATTCACTCGCCCAATTTTGACCTTTGAAGTCATATCCATAAGGATTCAAATATCCCATTACTCCATCTGTTGAACGATAGTAGTGGATGAAAACATATTTATCCTTATATTTACTAGACCATTCTCTTGCCAACTTAATTGCATTTTTTTCATCGTCAACTTCACGTTGTTTAGTTGGATAGACCGTATCAGGTGTGTTCCCAACCATAACCCTAAAAAGCTCTGTCTTTCTCGTTGCTTCTACGGTAGGAATAGGTTGACTCATATCAATTGCCCATCCTCTAGGATCAGGAAAAATCTTCTTTGCGGTAATTAAGCCTCTTTGACATAAGTGAATTACATGATTAAGCTGCAATCCCCACAACTCACTTGCTTCTTGAATACCAATTACATTATCCAAAACATTCTGCTCCATTTCTTCGTCCCCTGTAGCAATAAATAGATTTTTTACAATCGCCCAACCCCAGGGATGATAAGTAGGTAGTTTCTTAGAGGAAATCTCACCAGTTTCACATAAATTAACGACTTTATTTTCTCGCATTCCCCATAATCTACCAGCCTCCTGAACACCCATGATAGAATCCAGTACATTGTTGCTCATTACTTCATCATTCTTAGAGATAACATCCGATTTTGTTTGTGTCATTTTTCATTTCTCCTTTTACTTTAGATTTAATTTGCAACAGGAGATAGACTACTGATCCAATAGCTAACATCAAATAGCAGCTTTCCACAGTAGTCCGCTCCTCCTGATTAACTCGAAACTTCCAATTGTTGGATAGAATTCAAAATAGATATGATTAATCCGAGGGAATCTTTGAGGGTTAGCTAGCGTTTTCCAAATCGACTGAGATGTTGTTCAATACTGCATCGAGTTCATCATCATCTAATTCTTGATCCTTTGCGACCATTCGATGGAGACGAGTGTGAGTTTGCTTGCACTCTTGACAGAAGCGTGACTCTCTGATGGTATAAAATTTCATTAGATTACCTTCTTCCGTCAAAAATACTTCCATGCTAAAATCTAATCGCCATCTGTGGTTAAATCATAAAATTCACCGGAATAAAACATCATTCTCCCACACTAGGGATTTTTTCCTTGTTTCTGGAAAAAGGTAACTTCATCATAACACCCAGCATCTTCTCCATAAGCATCCTCGTAAATTGGAGGAAACGACAGTGACCTTTTGGCCTCATTGACAGTTTTCCTTAGTTTCATTGACAGTTGTTTATTCATATTATCAGTCTCCCTTTTGTGTAAATTCCCTTAAATCATGTATGCTACATGATCATATTTCGTTATCATTTGTTGATTGGAATTATGATAACAAAACATCTACTTTTGGTTTGGCCCGAATTGCGTGCATCTTTATCTCTCCTTTAATCTACAACTATATTGTATTGCTAAAAGTTTTCCTTCTCCTGTTTTTAATGTTCGACTACGTTCTACCACCCAATTAACTGATTGTGATTAAATCCCGGCTGCCTATCACCATAAATTCTCCATTATATGGAATAGCGATGGGATTTGTAAACTCATTTTGTAGCACTAGCATTTTAGTGGGGTTGCCATTCGAATCATAAGTTATGTACTCCCCGTCCAGGCTGAAATTTGCACTCTTTTCATATTGAACGGAGAACTCACCTATTTTGATTTGAGTTCTTTCTGAGAAGGTAACTGTTTTCCTTTCTACAACTTTATCTACCTTCCCGATGCACTCAAATTCCTCCTTATCATCTGCCCAACGATAGACCCCTTCCCTACAAACAATGGCCCCCATTTCGAACAAATAAAATGTTGTCAGCACCAAATAGGTATCGGGATCATATTCATTGCCATTCGTATCGTAACCTCTCACGGAGTCTCTTTGAATTTCTGCAAGCTCCTGTTTCACTGTCTGGATACTGGCTAATTCCTTTCCGGGTATCAAAGATTTTGAGGAGAATAAACTGACAACATCAGCTCCATATATATAGCTGATCTCCATCAATGAATCATTTTTTTTGACCAAAGAAAAAATTTTGCCACCAGTTCTTTTCCCACTTTTGTCAATTACATTATAAAATATCATCTTTTTTACCTCCCACATAAATGAAATAGAAGAGTCAAGCAATTACTCAATACAGTCAAGTTCCCCACTGTATAAAAGGGTTCAATCTGCTTTTTCACTTCATATTTGAAGTATATATTTCTCAGCCACAACTAAAGTATTGATTATAGTCAATTATGTTGCAAAATTTTTTTGCGAGTGCATCCCCGCAAAAAAATTACTTCTTCCTATAGGCATTTCTTAATTCCGAAATCTTGTCCCTTACTACAATTGTATTTCCTTCTCTTTCACAAATCCAATCCTCATTTAGCAAAAACAAAGGAATGGATGAATCAGCATGATATAGAGCTTTAAGATCTACTTGTTGTAAATCCTCAAGTACGTCTTCTTTCTTTATTCCGTACTTTTCAACCATAACCTCTATATTTACTTCTAATTGGATTTCTGCATCTTCCAGTTCTATGACATATTTTTCTTGGCTGATTAAAAAACGCAGGTTTTCTGCATAGCCAACAGCCTTCATGCTAAAATTTTCAAAGCTACCATCATCCTGTGCTACTTTACAGAAGTCATCCACAAGATCTCCAATTAATTTCTTTTGCCTTTTTGATGGTTGAAGTACACCTGAATCTGTTTTGATAATGATGTTGGCTTGTACTAATAGTTCTTTCAAATCAGTCGGTTGATTAAATCTCTCGTCATAAAGATGTTTGAGAGATTGCTCCATACCCAGAGACTTTAACACATCTGTTATTTCCAAATTCAGAGTATCCATAAGAATTTTTACCGTTTTAGTGGTTGGGTCATACTTCTTCGATCCGTTCTGTTTACCCTTTACTAAACGGAAAATATAAGAAGCACTTAACCCGTCCCCAAACTTTTCGGTTTCTGAAGCAAGTCTATCGTAGGACCAACCTCTTGCTTTCCGCTCTCTTTCAACCAAGTTTCCAAAATTATTTTCCATGTTTCCACCTCCAATCCCTTCCTTTCTTTATCTTATGCTTTAATTATAGCATTCCATTTCTTATAGTCAATGGTCAAATTTAAATGTATTACATTTTATCAATGTAACAAGAAGACTTCTTCGATTATCTCAATGAACGATACGGACTTTCTGTTTCCGCCGACGATCTGGAACAAGTGTAGTGGATACTTTTCTAGTCGAGGGGAGATTTACGAGGACAGCAAGGTATTTATAGAAGGGCTAAAATACGAACACCTCCAACAAATCATTCAGTTTGCCAAAAGCCGTGGATATACTTTTAAGATGAGCGACATCCATTTTGTTGGCGGTGGTTCCATCACTCTCCGAAGGTACATCAAGCAGGAATTTACCCACAGTGTCATATTAGACAGTCATCAGAACAGCAACTACCTCTCTTTCCTCAAAATCTTGGAGATCAAATATGGACAATACTAGATACACAATTAGCATCTCCTCAAGAGATTCCGAATTGATTGAATTCATTGAAGAAAAAAGAAAGAACGGCAGCCTAAGTGCTTTTATCCGGGAATTGAATTGGAAGGACATGGAACACTGAGAAAACCAATATCTTGAGCAAATCTATCTATACTCCAAAAAAAGACTCCGTGAAAATGGATCCACTCTTAAAAAGGCTGGAAATGGCGAAGTGGTGAAAATTTTAGATCAAATGGATAAAGAGATTATTCTAAAGCTCTTCTGAACAAGAAAAAGGACCAACATGGGTCCTCTTTTTTATCTGTTTATATTAAATATTGGTCAATCGTTGAAAATATTCAATTTGAAATTGATGAAAATACAGATATACTCTGTTCTCTGAAGTGGTAAAACAACATCAAAGGGATGTTACCAAAATGGAGAACGCTGAAAACGATAAGATGACTCGAGTAAGAATACAGCTAATAGCTTCTTCCTATCATAAAAGGGAATAATCTATAATTAACCTTCCATGATTTTGTCAAATATCTTCCCAATATAACCTTTGTCTTCGTTTTGGAAGAACACGTTATACTGCTCAAATTCGTCTTTATCTCCCCAATGAGAAACATCATTAAATGGAGTTCCTGCAATGATAAATGAGTTTAGAACGATGCTATCATTTTGTCCACTAAGGTTATATTCAATATCTTTTATCGATTGAGAAAGCTGAATTTTCGGGTCAAAAAGTCCTTTTAGATTTCGGATACCTTTAGGGTCAATAAACGTAATGTATTGTTTATCTCCATGTATCAGCCACATGATAAAGTCAGGAAAGAAATTGTTCGCTTCAAAGAAGCCAATTCCTGCCTTACTTTTATTACGTAATAGATAAAGCTCTTTATCGCTAAAAAATGACTCATTGTTATTGAAGTATCCTTTTAAATCATAGACAAAGTTACGTTCCCCTTCATTTAAATGAACAGGAGAAACTTCTATTTCTGTAGCGTTCTTCTTAATGAAAATCAATGGGTTATACAGATGTTCCCCAAAATCAAATGGCTCAAAATTAGCATGTGCAAAGTTTTGGAAAGCTATATCTTGTACTTTTCCACTTTCGAGCAATTCCTTTAATTGATTCAATTTACTTATCAGAGAATCATTCTCTTCTGGCTTGTTAATAGTGAATACATATTTGTCTTCCTTGATAAAGTTCGCATCGTCTTCTGTTAATACGTAATAATTCAAATGTGGGAATTCCCATTCAGCCTTCTTATGCTTATAAAAGAAATCACAGTATTTCTTTAATAATACGATTGCAATGTCTTGCCATTTTTTAAAGTTGCTAAAATCCGTAAATTCAAGCTCCTCTTTTGGGATTAACAGGGTGTACCAATTGGGATTCTTAAGCAGTTCCAGAATACCCTGTTTCGTAATGTTTAAATTGTGCCACGCTTTTAAATTTTTATAGCGTTGAAGTTCAAAGAAAATTTCGTTAGCATTTATAAACGCAAGATGTTCCTCTTTTAATTTTCCTTGGTACATCGAACCAAAATTATTTGAAGTTCCCGAAGATGACTGTACCTGAATTTTTGGATACCAGTCCACGATTATTCTGTTGCTTATCTCTTCAAGAGTTGATAAATTCGGTTTCGGTCCTTGCTTCTTAAAATCCAATCCATCTTTTATCTTTAAGGTACGGAGCTTACTTATATCCACATCTTTATTGCGGATAACAGGAAGTTCAATGAATTCCTGCTCTTCATCAATTTCAAGGTCTTCTTCTTTTAGGTACTCCTCAAACTGCTTCATATAGTCCGCTCTTATACCAAAAATATTAAGGGTTTCAAGAATATCAATATATTTTGGTATTGCTATCTTTGGCTTGTCTATTTTTATGAACTTGCTTCTCTTTAGGCTAAACTCATAGCCCTTTAATCGTACCCCTCTTCCAAATAACTGAATAATCTCTGCACCTTCCGATTGTCCAACATTTAAAAGTCCCATCGTGCTGACACGCCAACTACTCCAGCCCTCTGTAAATTTCTTAGAACCAATTAGCACATTTATGGTTGAATTAGGGGAATTGATACTCTGAAATAATGATTGAGAAAATTCTCTTTCGGCAGTGATTAACCCATTTTCATTGCATAACTTTACAAGTTTTTTATCATCTCCGACATTAATAACACCAAAATGCGAATTTTCTCCAACTCGAACACCTATCTCACCAGTTACACCTTTTAAGTTCTCTACATGTAGTTCAGCTCCAGGTGTGTTGGAATTGAACACTATTTTTAACACATCTTTGAATACTTCTTCAATACTGCTCGGTTGATTATTAATCAAATATTTAAAAGAATCCTTAAAAACTTCCCTTCCCTTATTATCAAGTAATCCAGGGCTTCCACCAAGTAATCGTTCAATTCGTTGGATGCTTCTTCGTTCATTTTTCACAAAGTCAGAGAGAAATTTCAGCACATCAACAACATCTGATGCCTCTGTATTTTTTTTCCCTTTAAGAACACTTGCTCCAACAAATATGAATAATGGATTATCCAATAGGAATGCAGAGAAATCTTTCTTTCGGTCTTCAAATAACTTCTTTTGTTGATAAAAGGTTAGCAGACATGCAGTTAAATAAAGTTGTCGAACATCTTCGTTACTATCATCTTGGAGATTTAAGATATTGTAATCTTTTCCGTAGCCATCTCCATGAAAGTAACGGTAAGAATAGTCAAATAGGATACACTTGACATATTCTTGTATAAGCTCATTCTTACCTGATGCTTTCATAGCCTGTCCAAAAGTCGCTGAGTATTCAAAAGAGAAACCTGTTTCACTTAATTTATCCCTTTTTTCTTTCCAGACCAGCCCTGATGCCCCTTTGTGACCCTCATCTACGAGAACAAGATTATTTCCTTCAAACGAATCTATAGCAACCGTTTTGTTTCCTTCTTGGTCTTCAATCTTGTGAATATCTATTATTTCAATTGTTGTTTCAGCTAATCTTAATAGACCACCTACGTTTTTATCAAATAGTTCTGCTTTTAAACCAGATATTTTAAACTCTTCAAGATGTTGATTAGATAATCTCTCGTTAGGCGTTAGGAGAATAATCTTATTAAGTTCATGCTTCTTACCCGATACTCTCATATAATGAAGAAATTGAAGAATATTTACGTGCATAATAAGAGTTTTCCCTGACCCAGTGGCATTCCAAAATGCCAACTTTTTTAGGTCAGACTCCTTATATAAATCAACCTTATCAGCGTCTAACTTATCCTCGTTGAATAGTTCAACATATTCATTAAGAGATTGAAGTAACTTCTCTCGTTCGTTAAAGTATTTATCCAGATATAACTCAGTAAAAAGGAGAGAAAGGTACTGGAAATACTTCCATGTAAATCCCAAATCCCTTTTTTCAGATATATGTTTTGTGTGTACTACGATGTTATTATCATAATTTAGCAGTTTATCTTGACTTATTTTCGTCTTATCCTTCCATTCATCGATAAGAAAGTGATAAAAGTAGGTATTGTTTTCCTCCGACAAACCTTCGTATTTTGGTTTCTTCATTTCCTTCCCGATTTCCTCAAACCTTTCTATGCCTAATAATGAAAGGAAATACTGATTCAAGACCAGTCGCTTATTAAATTTCAGTTGAGGTGCTTTAGCCTTTTTTCCTTTTTTTGTTTTTGTTGCCATTTCAACACCCCCTTACACATCTTGAACATCAAACATTAGCTTCTTAAATTCCTCTTCGATTAAAACAACCTTCCATCTTTCTTCAGCCAATTTAAGATTTTGAAGGTTATTATTCCCGTTCACATAAATCCGATTGAATTCAAAATCTTGGGTACTATACTTTTTCTTTAAGAAATAATCATCAAGGGCCGCATTATCCCGAACAATGTCATCCGATAAAGTACGCCAAATAACAAGAAGTTTATCACCGTCTAAAGTTCTTCCCTCAATTTCTTTAAATGTGTACTCTCCATCCTTTGAGGAACTTAGCTTAACCGCTCCTGGAACTTCACTACTATCATCTTCTATAGCATTGTAGCGTTCTTTTCTTTCATTCCTAATTACTTCAATTCCTAATAGATAATTAAACGTCTCAACCAAATCGATTGTAGTCACTTGAGTTTCCAACCCATTTGCAATTTTTAGTTTATATTCAAATGGATTTTTAAACATATCTATATTTAGAAGAGACATGCTATTCTCTGTTTCATTATTGAGCATATAAGAAAGCATATACTGTTCTCTCAATTCTGGATTCTTTTCAAGTATTGTCAATTGCTCTTCTGTTAAATTGATTTCAAGGTTATTTAGCGTATCTTCATAGGACTCAAGGGAAATGTATTTAAAGATATGACTTGAGCCTTTTCTTGATACTGGTTTACCATAGTCCCACTTATCAGAGTAAATACTTCTTAAAACTCTCAATTTTGTAATCGAATCAAAATAATGACCCATTTCAACTAAAATATACTTTCTATTACCATCAACTGTTTCACGATTCAAGTCTATAACTGCCTGAGCAGTTGTTCCCGAACCAGCAAAGTAGTCTAAAATAATTTCATTTTTTGTACTTTCGGTTGACAACTCAAGGATTCTCTTTATTAAGCTACTTGGTTTAGGCGTTTCAAATGGCTCTGGTCCCAAAATACTGGTGTATTCGGCTTTTCCCTGTCTGTTTTTATCAATGTCATCAAAAATACTTGGATAAGGAGAAACAGGATTAGCAGGGGCCCATTCATAATAATATGGGACCCAACCATAATCTCTTTTTATCCATTCAATTTCACCCTTATCTTGTATATCTTTATAGGTATCTGGTTTACATACCCATCTACCATCCCAACCTTCTGGTGCAACTGGATAAACAATTGTCCCATCTGGTGCTTCTAAAGGATAATACAAATTTGGTCTATCTTCTCTACGTGCGGCCTTACCATTCTTTCTTAATTGCCTTAGACGATATTTTACTCCATCCTCCGTCTGGTGAGGATAATCTTCTAAAATCTTTGGATTGAACTTCTGGTGCAATTTGACATTATCCTCCCCATCTGGAGAAGCAACTACTATATATTCGTGATATGTGGCAATTGCCCTATCCTTTTCATTTGGACTATCAGCCTTTTTCCAAATGCAATTCGCAACAATACTGGACTCCCCAAAAATTAAAGATAAAAGATTTTCTAAATTTAAAAATTCATCATCATCAATACTTATAAAAATGGCTTTATTCTGACTAAGTAAATTTTTATTTAGTATTAGCCTATCTACTAACAAAGATATCCATGATGAATGTTTAAAATTATCTTTATATATAAATTCATCACTTTCTTTATTATATGGGGGGTCGATATAACACGTTGAAATTTTCCCTTTATATCTTTCTTGAATTAAATTTAATGCCTGAAAGTTTTCACCTTTAATAAGTAACCCGTTTATTTTTTCATCCAAATTGTAAATTGACCCTAATATTTTTTCCTTAAAATCATCATCAAAGAAAAGTGTATCTAATACGAGATATGGGTTTTGTTTTAAAAAATCAACCGTAAGTGGCTCTGAATATCCTAATTCCATTAAATCCCCTTTTATTTCATCAATAGCAAATACCCTTTTCCACTCTTCTATTTGTGCACTATTTTTAACAATATCGCTGTATAGATCTTCTGGTACGTTATCTAAGGTAATACAGTAATTGGTTTGGGTTACAAATTTTTTCTTCAACCATAGTTTCTTTTGGAAATTTTCTATTTGTTCAAGAAATGAAATTATTTTACTACCGATTCTTTTGATAACTTTAATTTTTGTTAGATATTGTTCAAATTTTAGGTTTTCCTCAACATCAATATCATCTAAAAACATAACTTCATTTTTGATATAGAAATCCAATTCCCTTTTTAAAAATCCTCCAAGGTCTTTATGGATAAAATAATCAAATGTATTACGAGATGTATAGTCATTTAAATGCTTCTCAATTAATTTCCTTTTTGGGTTTTTTTCTGTCGGTTCAAGTGATAATAAACTTTGATATTGCTTAAACTCTGAAACATTATTTATAGACTCAGAAATTACCTCTACTGCATAACTGTTTAAATCCTTTTGTTTTTGTTCATTAATTAAATATTCAAACCGAATAATCAAATCACCATTACTAATTAGTAAAGGTTCATCGTGAACAATAACAAATCGTCTTTCCTTTCCTTTTATGGATTTATTATTATCTCTTTCAGTTTCTGCATCAATTAATTTGAAATGGACCTTTTTTCCATCAGTAATAAAACTATAGTCCCGAAAATATTCAGCTGTTTTTATATAATATTGGTCAGCATTTGCCCAATGTAGCTTTACCTCTTCTCCGTTATAAGGCAAGGCATATACATCCTTCCTATAACGTCTTAGTGATATAAAATCACCATTATTATAATAACGCCTAAAAAAGTTTGCCAAATGAGAATATACTTCATTTTCAGCAGAAGTCACATTTAATCCATTATCAAGTTTTGATTTTAGAGCAACATATTTAGAACTACTTTCCAATGCCACACCAGCATCTTCTAACTTTTCCGTAAGCTCTTTAAGTTCTTTCTCAATCCCTTTTTGCTCAACAGAAATATACTTTTCCAATTCAGTTTTTACTTGTGGAAGTAAATCTTCGTTTAGGAACTTTTCAATTTCATCCCTTTTATAATTCATAATTCTATATATACCGAAATCTAAATCGGATTGGTCTAATTGAAACATTTCCTTCAATATGGCTATCAATTTTTGATAACTCTCAGTCACATTAATCCCTCCTAAAAACTACACAACTTCCCATTCTATCATAAAAAGGTCTTCCCTTTCAGTATTCTGATGTAATCTCGATTCAAGTTCCTCGATTAGCTCGTCTCGTTTTTCAAGCACTTCATCTTCCACTTGGAAAATCTTCTTACGCATAGTTCTCTTCTTCTTTTCAAGTTCGCTGATTTTTACCTGTATCTGATGCTGTTCCTCCGTATTTGTCGCCAGTCTTGCTTTCCTTGTCAATTCTCGAATATTTCGCTTTATATCATTAAGCTCTTGTTCAGAAGAAAGAATTAAATCGTCTGCCCATTTTTGTAATCTATCCTGCTCTTCTCTAAAATATCTATTATTTTCTTCCATCACCCTGCTAACAGTTGCCTCCGAATATCTTCCCACTTCTTTTAACAACTTTTGTTTATGGTTTGCTTCAATAGTATCCAATGGTATTATATTAGCCTGACACTGAAATAACTTTTCACATACTTCTTGATCCAACATCTCTCCATCAAGCGTATATCCACTAAATAACAAGTATTCACTTTTTTCAAATGAATCAATCGTTAATTTTGAAAGAATAATGTAGCCACTTTTCCCTTTTAATGATTCCACTAAAGAAATTTTAACTGGATGATTTGTTATATCAAATTTTAGCTTTGCAGGGGATGTTGATATGGAGATAGCCTTATCAATTACGTATTCCCCCAGTGGATGTGATAACCGATATAGGTTTGCCCCCTCCGTATTTTTCCGTTCTTTTGAAATCATTTCATATTTCCCGACAGCTATATGGTCATTAATTTCATTATTTAGATAGAAACACAAATGGTCATTATCAAACTGTGCTTCATTTTTTAAAATAAATCTTGTTACATTCCAAAACATATTTTCATATTTATTTAAGTGGTCTTTGGTATGCTGTAGATTAAATTTCAATCGGTCATGAACATCTAAATCAAAATTTTCCAGCAACTTTTCTCTTGTCTTATCCATTTTTTGTTTTATTTTATCTTCCATCTCTTGTTGGAGTTGTTGGAAGGCATCTTCAATCTCTTCAGGACTCCTACAAGTTTGATAGATATTTAGAATTCTTCTTTCAAAATCTACTCCTGATTCAACTGACCCTAACACTTCGTCTGAAGAACCTAATACTCCGTCAAACAAGCTAAATTTCTCATTCAATAGTTCGTAAACCCTTATATCAGCTTGATTGCGTTGATTAATAAAGTTTATAACAACTACATCGAACTTCTGTCCATATCGATGGCAACGCCCGATACGTTGCTCTATCCGTTGTGGATTCCAAGGCAAGTCATAATTAATAAGAAGGGAGCAGAACTGCAAATTAACCCCTTCCGATGCTGATTCTGTGGCTATCATAATTTCAGCTTCATCCCGAAAGTATTCAATTAGAGCATTTCTCTTATCGGCAATTTTTGACCCACTGATTCTGCCAGTATTCTGGTTCTTCTCTACCCATTGTTTATAAATCTCAGTTGACTCTTTATCAGAATTTGTTCCATTAAATAAAACTATTTTTCCCTTATATCCGTTAGCTTCTAAGAACTCCTTTAGATACTCTTGTGTCCTCTTTGATTCGGTGAATATCAGTGCCTTTTTATTTGCATCCAGTTCTCTCATTCTATCGAAACCAATTGTTAATGCCTTTAATAAAGCCTCTGATTTTGTATCAACTTGAATTCCACTTGCCATATGTATAAATCTATCAATCTCTGAAATTTCTTGATTAATTTTTTCAATATTAACTTTGTACTCTTCATTTTCTATTACTTCATGGTCATCTTTATCCTCTTCAAGTTCATCTTCTGTCTGCTGTATAATTTCCAATTCATCTTCATCAACCATTTCTTCAAATAAAAGATTATCTGCTGTTAATCCTTCTTTTATATCTATTAATCTCCTTTTTATCGTTTGTAATGTTTGAAGGACAGCACTTGTAGATGATGCAAGTAATTTTCTTAGAATAAGTGTGGTTAAGACTCTTTGGCTCTTTGGAATTGCATACGTACCTTCCCTTTGTAGAAAATCAGAAATTTCCTTATATAGTGCTTGTTCTTTATCGCTTGATGTAAAAGGTTGAGTTATCGCATGTCTTTCAGTGTACTTGATATATTTAAGCACATCTTTTCTAAGTGTTCTTTTTACAAATCCCTTTAACCTCTCCTTCAATTCTTCTAAATTTCCATCATTCACGTAATTAGTCCTAAATGCTTTTAAGTCGCCAAAAATGCGGTCATCGATTATTGTTGATAAACCATATAGTTCTAACAAAGAATTTTGAAGTGGTGTTGCCGTTAATAAGAGTTTTTTTCTATCCTCAACTGCCCATTTTATTCCTTGTCCAATTCGATTGCTTTTTCGATAAGCATTTCTTAGCTTATGAGCTTCATCGATTACAGCCAAATCCCAATTAACCGCTCTAATTTCATTCTTTCTACGATTGGCAAAGTTAAAAGATGTGATGATAACGCAAGACTGGTTAAAAGGATTACTATTGCCTTTTCTCAGTTCTTCGTTATAGTTTTTTGTTTCCAATATAATGCTCGGCAGATTGAACTTCTCTTGTAACTCCAAACTCCACTGTTTCCGTAATGAAGAAGGACATATAACCATAAGTCTTCTTTTTCTTTCAGCCCAATATTGGCATAGCACCAATCCAGCCTCAATGGTTTTACCGAGTCCGACTTCATCCGCCAAAATAACACCTTTAGATAAAGGAGATTTAAACGCAAACAAGGCAGCATCTACTTGGTGAGGGTTTATATCCACAGAGGCGTTAAATAACGACATTGATAGCTTTTCTATATCATTTGAAGCGGAGTGATTAGTCAACTTATTTGCAAAATATTTTGCATGATATGCTGTATTCACAGAACTCCCTCGCTTTACATTTTGTCCCGTAAACTATAATACAAACGGATTATTTGTAAACCTTTTTTAAATATATAGTATCATACATTCATCCTAACAAATTCAATTTAAATTACAGAAAAAGAGGACTGCTGTAGACAAGACTCGTTCTTTTTCAAGTACAAATGGTTTTTCAGCCTTTTCTGTAAATATTGATAAAAAGATTCTCTCTGGTAAGACATTTTGTAAAACAATTGCATTTACTGTTCTCCATAGAAGAACCCTAGTTTTTCCAGAACCAGGACCAGTCATTAAAAACATTGGACTACCTAATGACAAAATCACTTCCCGCTAACAATCATTTGGTTTAAATTCATGTATTTCAAATAACTGTCTAATGTCAATTCATTTCCCACGGCCTCCTAATAAAAAAGGTCCTACCCTTATTTTATCTTTTTAACTTATTATTTAAATTATTAATTAGTGCCCATTTGGGCAGAAAAAAGCAAGTTAATAATATATTGTACATATACCAAATTTCTTGCCCTTTATTTTCCTTCTAATTTGTTTTACTTGGGTTGGAATGAACTCTGTCTATCAAAAAAAAAGGAAGCTGCTATAAACAACTCCCCTTTCTTAGGTCTATTAGATGATCTTGTCGATACCATATTTCTCTTTGACATAATTTTCATCAATAAACCCTACCACTGTATATGTTCTCACATTACCTGACTTGCCCTTTTTGATTTTCAAGAGATCTTCAAAGGAACCCACTTTCTCATATTGAAAACTAAAACCACTATCTTCCAAAAGATTACTGGCCACTGCTTTCAAATAGGTTTTCAGGTCCTTCTTTGTATTGAACTGGAGTGGTTGTTTTGTTATCGCCGTAAGTTCAAGATATTTCGAAAGTTCTCGATGTAATCTGACTGACAGAGAGTTTTCCTTAGATTGTAAAATCTTTTTCAACCAATCTAGTGCTCCTCTATCCTTCATATAGGAAACAGTCTCATCCTTTTTCATCGCAATATGAGCCTCCAGAATTTTTCTTGCAAAGAAAAAATCGCAGCTACTATCAAAGAGATATTCAAGGTCTTTAACAGTAGAAAGTTTCATTTTCTTCTTCATTGTTGACCTAAATTGACTTTTGCCAATAATATAGAAATCGTTCTTTAGCTGATTGTACACTGACTCATCATCAATGATACATTTCAATGGCTCCTTCGATGCTACAGGTTGTTTTGTTTTCCTAGTTTCGTTACCATCAACCATCTCTATTGCTTCATTTACGTTCATTTCAAGAAATCTACACTGGAACTTTTTCTCCAATTCATTCAACAATACATCTGGATTATTGTAGTTATAGTAGAGTTTGTGTTGAACGATTTCGCTTTGGATTAAAGGGGTGCAAACCTGTAACTTTCCCTCTTCATCTGCAAAGAGACCATTTTGCATCTCCAGATCATCGAGTGTAATCCGCCCCTCCAACTGTTTTTCCCTCATAATTTCAATAGCCACCTTAAAGGCTTCCGCTTTCTTAATCTCTTCATCCAAAAATGTATGATAAAGAAATACTTTCTTCTTCTCTTGATTTTTTGGCTTTTGAAAAAAGAGTTTCAGAGCGTGATATTGCTTACGGAACCGATGGGACATTTGGACAATCCTTGTCATTTCATGATTTAATGATTCAGCCGAGCAAAGTACCCATGTTTCATCTACTTGCCTATTGTTTTCAATTGAAACACCTGCCGAAAGTGCCGTAGTAGCTAGTATCACCTGTATCTTTTCCGGGATGATTCCCTCGCAAACTATAGACTTTTCTTCTCCTGACTTCACCTCTTCCTTTTTCGATACGACACCCATTGCTAGGATATTTTCATTCTTCAGTTCTTTGATAAAATCAGCGATAGTTTCTTTTTTTTCAATAAAGAGAAGTATCCTTCTTTCTGGATTTTTCCTTGCAGCAATTTTGATGATTTGAAGCAATTTATCCTTTACTTGTTTTGACGAGCCATTTAGCATTAAATATCCGGCTTGTTCAAATGGATTTTCTCGGTCTAATTGATTAATTTTAATGATTAAATCATAGTCTTCAGAACGGAGGTTCTCGGGAGTCGCAGTGATATGAAGGGATATGCCGCAATCATCCAACAAGGCTTTTTCGGCTATACTATATTCCCTAATGGCCTCGGGCTTAAATGTCGAATCAGTGGAAAGCATGTGGCATTCATCTAATACCATTAGCATTGGAATAGTTGAAGTTACTTCGTGTTGTACTTGAGGAAATTCTATCAGATTTTGTTTTTCCCTTTTCATCTGTAAAACGACTGGGCTGTGATCCAAAGTTGTTAAAATGTTGGTGGAATTTTGAATGACTTTTTCACGTTCTCCTGAAATATATTTTGTACTCCCTGTAACAGTGTTGGATTTCGGGATGAGTTCAAATCTTCCCTTTAGATTGTTGATAAGATTTAATCGTGGAATACTGAGAATGGAGAAACCTTGTGGGGATTGATATTGGGTTTGAAAATTTGTCATATTTTTGAGGACTTCTAAAATTGCTGTACTTTTCCCTGTTCCGGTATCACTTATAAGGAGAATCCGTTTGCCACTATTCTCTTTTGCGAGGAGAATTTCTTGAAATCTATGGAAAACTTCTGGGTTTTCGGTGATTTTCCCTTGCATGTCCATGGAAACATCGACTCTGAGTTCATACCGTTCAGAAAAGTTAAAAATATGATTGGTAGAAATTCCATTTTGCTGCAATCGGTAGATTAAAGACCCAATTGTTACTTCATCATATCCTTTTAGCTTCTCAAATTCTTTCTCATAAGTGCGATTTCCATCATCTATTGCTTCTGCCAAATGATTCTTCTGCTCATTTGTGATAAGCCCTTCTCTTTCCATATCGTTGAATGCCATTAAATAACGGATCCACTCCTTATAATCAGAAATAATAGGCATTTTTTCTGATTGAAGAGCTGCTAGGAGTTCCTTAAAGTTAACACCGGATGTAGAAAAACCTTTATTGAATTGCTCGTCGACGATGTCATTAACAGCATCATAGTCCTTAACATCACGGCCTTCCTTTTCACTTAATCTATTTTTCTTTGCCAAATAAGCATCCAAATAGGGCTTTAAATCAAAAGGCTTTAATATTCGATTTACTTTAACCCTTTTTCCTGAAGCAAAGACATTTTTCAAAGGATACATGCTCTCATCAAAGTAGATTCCAATCTTCGCACTAAGGTTATCTCTTACCTGCTTGTAAATGTATGCAAGAGCCTCATACGCCACTGGTAAGGTGTTGACTAACAAATAACAGTGAAATCGTTTTTGGGATAATTTTGGGCCACTTGAAAAACTTTCTTGAACATAATGAAAATGTTGATGCAATAGAGCAATGACTTTACGGATTGCCTTCTCAGGTAATTGCTCCAAATGATCTACATCCATACAAAAAATATTTGTTCGATAATCCTGTACATCTCTTGGCGACATTTTAGATCCAAGACATGAACCTACACGATGAGGTGTACCGCCTTCTAGCATTTGAATGAACTCCTTTTCAGTCAAGAAATTCAACCTAGATGTATTCCAGGCGTTCACTGTATCCAAGTAAGATGAAATCTTTTTTATTTGTTCCAATGCTTCTTCCTTTGTTTTAAATCCCCTTGTGTATGGTTGGACCAATATAGCCGTTTCTTTGCTGTTGAATTGTTTTCCTTGGCTCACTATAAAAGCACCCTTTCTAAAATTGGTGCTATATAGTAGACCTAACAATCACTTAATATATCGGAGTAGATGTTTGACCCCTGTTCTACCATTTGGAAGTAAATGAATATTAGTCACTCCTCGTTACATGGGCAGAAAAAGCAATCTTATATATATATAAAACATACAATTTTTCTTGCCCTTTTTGTCTTTTTCTTCCCCATCAAAAAGTTTTACTTGGTTTGCATAGTTAATCTCTTCTTTAGTTTCACTTTATCGGTTTACCGTAGTAAAGATGATTCCCAAATGTACCACTTCTCTTTTTGTGCATTAATCCAGTCTTTAGACTATTATTGTTTTATTTTCCATTTATAAACGGGTTCCTAACTGTGGGAAAGCTCCTCCTCAACTTTTCCACCTCATCGGAAATGGCTTTTTGGATGACCATGAGCATTAGGTTGGTATATTATTATAGGGTTATGTTTCGACGATTTCATTATAAAGAATAAAACGTTCCTTTTGTAGTTTTGTATATCTTTCTCTCTGATTAGAATTACGCACTTATCACCTAAGCAGCATGGTTAAATTGGCATTTTTTTGTTTAGAAAATAGCTTCACAAAAAATGCTACTGAATTAGGGAATATCAACAAAATCCCTTTCAGTAGCATATTTCCGCTTTATTCCCTTTTATTCGTTTTTCCTCGGGAGATAACCTCATCTAAAAATAGATAAATGTCCTCCGTTGACCAGTCCATTGCCATTAAGAGCTTAATACGAAAATCAAAATCAGGATTTCGTTTTCCATGCTCGATCCTGAATAAATACGAGGCAGAACCCCCACATAAACTTGCCATGTCCCCATAAGTAAGGAAATGACTCGTTCGAAAATCTCGAATTAACCCACCGATGTCTTCAATCGCCCGTTTAATCATTTCTTCCCTGTTTCCGTCACACATAATTTACTCTCCTCCTAAATCATTGAAATGCTCCAATTCCTGGTTCTTTTTTACCTTGTATTCTATAATTTAAGAACCTTGCCTATAACACCAAACAGACATTATTTAGGCTTTTTTATGGACTTTTTGTTTCACATCAACCCACTATAAATCCAGGCAAAATTCAAATGAAAAAGGAGAGGTTACTTGTGAACTTCCATTCTTTCAACTTCTTCTGATACCAGTTGCAAAGTATCATGCAGACAATTTTTCTGCTTGTAATCTTAGGACGTATTTCTACTACTTCCATGTATATCTGTTTGCTGTAAACGGATAAGGGTAAATCTCAATATCCTGTTCAATAAACTCTCTTTTTCGTGCGGCCAAAAGGGTTTGGTACATATTTTCCCTTCCCACCACATTGTCCGTATGCAAAAATATTCTATTTGCGGCCCTTATTCCATTTTCGCAGATGTACTTGACCAGGTCATAACCTGTTTTACGTAAATTACCTTCTTTGTCCATCCCCAGGTCATGATCCAATGAAAGGATATGCACAGTGGAACATTGAATGATTGAGATGGCTTCTTCAACTGTGCGAGCCTCTTGGAATCCTCTGGGAGTATCTCGGAGGTCGTCAAGGTACAAATTGGTGTAGCTATGATCCCTAAGTAATTTCAGCGTTTCAAGCTGTAAATAATTGTCCCAACCCCTATATGCCCGATCCATGCAACTTGCATCAATTTTGGCACCATTTTCTAGCAAGAGCCTTAAAATTACCGTAAAGTCATAATAGCAGGCTGTCGATAACGGCGTTCTCCCCATGCTGTCCTTTTGATTCACCTCTGCCCCCCGCTCAATTAGCAACTTACAAAACTTTTGGTTGTTCATGAATACGGCCCAATACAAGAGACTCTGTCCCTGAATTTCCTCATTGACAGCATGTGTTTCCAAATATTTTTCGAATCCTTTTACGTCATTGGTTCGCAATAATTGCAAGTAATCCATTAAACCACCTCCTAATCTACTTCATTCTTTCCATTCTGTATTCTGCAAGAGAAACAACTTTGGTAGAAAGTGATTTCACACACTGTTTTAACCGAACTTCTGGTTTTCCTTTTTTGAGATATTCACAGGGGATGTATGAATCAAATCCGATCATTTCTTGCCCGTTGTCATCAATGATTAGGAATTCACCAGATTTTTTTATTTTTGTAATTGTATATACAAGATATTCAGTAAAGCTCCTTCCAACTTTCCCAGCTAGCTTCAAGTCTATTTCCGAAAAGACCACGTGGGTCGCTTCATCCATCGAACACACAACGTACCCTTTTGTTTCTGGTGCAACTTTATGCCAAGTTTCTGTACGGGTTTTATCATAATTATCATATTTCATTATGTTATTTCCTCCGCTCAGGATCATATAATAATCCGTTTATTTTTGTGTTTCTTGCTATTTTCTTAATTATTATAATCGTATCCATTTACTTCAAATCTCAAAAAATTTTTATCTCGTTACTGTGTAAAGGTTGGGTTCCTAACTGATTAGGATTCCTAGCTAAAGCCCATTCCTCCTCATATTCCCCTCATCAGGAATAGCTTTTTTATGAATGACCTATGCCAATAAGTAGAGATATTTTAATGTATTGGGGATATGTTTCGAACATCCCGTTTTATTTAATAATTCAATTAACTGATTGTCATAGATGTTTTCCTTCTGGGTAAGGACTATTTTTTAAACCATTTATCAAGTAGATAGCGAAATGTAACATTATAAAAAATAATCGTATACCAAAGAAGAGCACCACAAACAACCGTCATCATTCTTATGTTTCCATCTATCCAAATTTGAATGGGTATGACACATATCAAAAGTACAATTCCCGCTGCTATTGATATTACCTCAATGTAGTAACGTAGTTTTAAGAAATTCATCAAATGGCACCTGCCCTTGTAACAATCTGACAAATTTGTCTAAAAGGTAGTCATTTTTTATTTTATAGCAAAAGTAGAAATAACCATTAATATGATCATATTTATTAACTAATGTAGTGAAATAAATCAAAATATTTAATAAATAATCAAAAAGAACATATTCCCTGTTTCTTTTTAATAATTCCATATACATCCTCTGTTGATCGGTATCAATTCGTAGTTCATTCAAATACTCTTCAGGTGAATTACTTTCAAAATATTGAATCAATTCACCATCATGTGCATACATCAGATTACCCCCCTTAACAATTGAAAAAAATTTTATCCTTTCTCCATTATCCTTCGTCTAATTCAATCTCCCATATACCAGCGTAAGCATCCCCAAGTAACTCTCTCATATCCTCTTCCACGGTATTATTTTTTCTTTGTTTCTTTAGATACTCGAATTCTTCTGCTGGAACAAACCATTTACCACCATGGCCAGACAATTGTTTCCCTGAAATCTTTCCATCTTTTATCCAATGTAGAACTGTTTCCTTCGATACATCATAAAAGTCCCCAACCACTTTTGTATCAACAAACCTAATACCGTTTTCATCTGTATATCCATTTTCCGTATTATCCCTTTTATCCATTTCAATTACCGCCTCCCCATTGACTATAATTAATGGTAAATAAAAAGACTCGCCACCTAATAAGTGCGAGCCGAATTTTATTGATCTATATGTTTGGACGGAATTTTTTACCATATTAATCCCAACTTTTTTCTAATCATTATGTACTTCAGTATAAAATCCTCTGCACACGATTGTCAAATAATTGTAAAATTCCTTTTAATAGAGTAAATGTTTGGTTTATTCTCTTTGTTTAGATTTGAACCAACTGTGCATTACAATTAACATGTCCACTCATTTAGGGCAAAACAATCATTTTTGTACTTAACCCCAAAACAAAATGTTCCACTTTTTGATAAAAGGGGTTGATAAGCTGCCATGTTCCCAAAAAGATAAACATTCCAAAGCAAAATAAAAAGTAGAAAATAACTCCGCCTTCCAAAAGTAGACATATCGCCCCAATTAACAAGACATATGACCCCAAATAAGTGGACATTTTCCTCTTACATAAGAAAAAAACAACGAATGAGAGATAAGAACCCCATCACTATCCAATATTAGGATAAAGATGGGGTTCAATTTAATTAATCCCTTTTTCTACTCTAGCCCCAGCCTAATTCTAATCCCATTCAAAGCCAATTCGCAATTCTGCTCATCTAAACTACGAAATAGATCCATGACAGTTCCACAAGGAAAATTGTTAAAGAGGTTAAAACCGAGAAGGACCAATGATCTTGCCCCGCTTGAAAGATAGGCAATATTATCTGTAATCTCAGTTTGTATCACCCTTTCCTCAAAATCATAAAACATTTCGATACGCTTCAATATTTCCTCATTCCCTGCAAAAATGAAAAACATAGCCTTTCTTTCGAGGTCACTAACATTGGTTCCATCCCATTGCAATAATTTTCGAAAATTTCCTTCATGATTTGGAGACAAGAACATAGACATTTCCTCCTGTTGTTTACTTTGACTCTATGTTCTATGCAATAGAATACGAGATGACAACCATAATAGAAAGGATTACGGGAAACTCTTTAGTCAACACATTTTAGGATGGATTACTCTGTTAACACTCAATAAAGAAAATATTAAATTAATAGGGTTTTTCGGATAAAAAGTGTTAACAAACTGCATTAACAATATGTCTAAATTACCTTCAGAATGTTAACACTCATTAAACACAAAACTTTACTACTTTACCGTAATAAAATCGGGTTCCTAACTATGTCAAACCCCTAGATAACTTTTCTCCCTCAACGGAAATAGTTTTTTTGTATGGATAACCACAACCAATAGCTGAGAAATTTTCTTTTTTATATAGGGTTATGTTTCGGTCATCCTGATTTTTTTGTAATATTCACATAGTGATACCTCCTTTATCATTTCACCAGATCATTATCCAATGAAGGAAAAGGTAAATTGAATTGACTTTTGGCAAAACGTTGACTGCTTTCTCCGCTCCATCTTGCAGTTCTTCCTCTATTGTTGATTAATCCTTTTTGTTCAAATTGACAAAAGTCAAAACTGGGTCTATTCTTCCGCTCCATCTTGCAGTTTTATTTAAAAGTATTTAATAGCCCGCCCTTCGACTTTTACCCCCAAAGTAGGTAAGCAGGGGTTCGACATTCAAACTATTATAAATAATTGTCATTAAACGTAATATGATTTTGATGCTGTTATCTAATTAAAAAGCTGTGGATACGCACTTATATTGTTGCTTCTTGCTGCAAATTAGGATAATGGCAATATTTTTGTTCAAGAAGGATAAAGAAGAATCGGAAGTAATTCCAATAATGATAATGTGTGAGGGGAAGTCTGCAAAATACGCAGACTTTTCCCATTTTGGCTACATCTTCATCAGCAACATCCTCGTCAGGAATTACACCCCACCATTTCAATCGGCATTCCACTTTATCTGCTTTTAAATGCTTAGCTAAAATATCGCTTTAAAACTGTAATAAGCTAAAGTCAGGTTCCTAACTATGAAAACCCCCTCATCAACATTTCCACTTCATTGGAATAGGTTTTTCGTGGGATAACCGTCAACAAAAGTAAAAAATATATCTTTATAGGGTTATGTTTCGGTCATCCTGATTTACTAATAATAACTAATGAATAACCCCTTTCAATTTGTCAGCATATCCTCCCTTGGTTAAGCATCAGAATACAAGTTGCGAATAAAAGACAGATTAAATTGACTTTGGGCAAAACGGTGATTACTTTTTCCGCTCTTTCCAGCAACTTTCCCTTCACTTTTTCTGATTTTTAATATCCTTTTTGACAATGGTCAAAACAGGGGCAATTCTTCCGCTCCATGTTGCAGTTATTATCTATTATAGAAAGCTAGTTTGTTGATTTCGGTGTATTCAAAAGACACTGAACACTCTGTGGGCATCTTGAAATAGGGTCCAAAAACCTTTCTGAATTTGTAGTTGAAGGAAAAATCAATTTTATGAGATTTAATCAGCCCCCTATACCCTCAATCACTTAGACTTCTCAGCTCTTCTATTTACTTTACTCGAACAACATTTTTAAATGAATTTGTTATTTTTTACTATTGAACAGTCTAGTATAAAAGGCAAGTAAAAATAATAGAAAAATAGGAGTGATGTTTGAATGGATACTCAAGACTTTTTGAAATTATCAAGCCTCGAAAGAGTAGAGCTAGTGAATAAAATGTTAGAGAACGAACAAGAAAAACACTTGGAAAATGTCGCTGCCAAGCTCGGATTAAAGCTATCGACTTTTTCAAAAATCATGCGTGATAATGCAAGCTACCAATACAATCAGACAAGTAAACGCTACGATCGTATTCTGACAATAGAGGAGTATAAGCGGCACCTCAATTCTGGAATAAACGAAAATAGATCTGAGGAGTCGTTGCAATTCGTTACGGATCATTTGGATGAATTAAAAACATTGTTGAATGCACATAAGAAGGAATTGATATTGGAGCCAGAAATCTACGACCCTAACAGTAAGACCATAACTAAGACCTTACAGATGAATGCAGCCATCAGTGAACGATTCTCCAAACTTTGTTCATCGCAGTTTCCCCTTTACCGTACCAGAGACTTGTTTAGCAAGTGCATGTTGGATTTTATCAATAAATATGAATCAAAAAAGACCCCTGATGAATGATTCTCGGGGGTCATTTCAACCAGATCGTCTTCTCACTTCCTTTAATTGCGTAAAAAGCCAATCACTAAAAAAATTAATCAGGTTTGCAGTGAGGAAATAAACTGATTCGAACTATATTGAATCCTAACAGGGCAAGGGATTGAAAGATTATTAAACAAAAGAAAAAGACTGAACCCGAATTTGTATTCATTTTTAAAAGAAAGAGCAGCTCGGGCTGGATCAAATACATAATACTTCTATCACCGCTCGTCCACTGATTCTTTACGGTTTGAAAGCAACAGTTTACACTTTGCCCCCATGCCATTAGCCTTTTGGCTTCACACTATAAAATCGTATCGCTTCAAGATTGCCTTCATATTCAAATACTCCAGCAGCAATCAGCTTTTTAACTCGATATTCTATTAATGTATCCCCAACATATTAATCTTCTAAATGCCCCAGAACCTCACCAATTAATCTTGCTGATTTCATAAATCCCCTTCGTTTACTATGCACCTTTTTTGCCCTGCTTGCAGCCAGAGCCCTTATAGGGCTAGGATTGAAGAAAGATGGAATAGAAAAAAGCAAGTGAATTCAACTTGAATTTTGATTAAAAAATTGGACCGGATTATGATTGGATTCATACCGATTTTTGCATAAAAAAACCGAAGGTCTGCCGGAAAAGTACTGGAAAAACCTTCGGATGGAAGGGGATTGATTAATGTGATTCATCCCCTTGGTATTGGTGAATGATGAATTAAGTTCTTTTTCGAAGACTTTCCGCTTTCTAGCTTCTTCTAGCTAAATTTTAAAATACTTCTTTGGAATCCTCCAATTTCCATTTCTTGTCTTTTTCGCCCCTGGATATTTACCATTTTCGCACCACACAAGAATCATTTGCACTGAAACACAAACAATCTCGGCAGCTTCGGTAGACCAATAATATTCTTCTGTATCATATTCTTTAGGCACAGACACTTCTGCTCCTTCCTCAGCAATTTGTCCTTTTTTCCATTTCCTATTGTCAAAGGCAAATAAAAAAGCCCGCATTCCCCCTTAATTAGGATGCGAGCTTTTGAAATATTGTTGATTTATACAGAGATTTATTTATCAGAACCATTTTTATTCCTACTTTTCCAGATGTAATATAAATCTTATTATAAATATTAGTTTTAAAGTAATCAAACGTTCCATTTGATTAACACATCTATTATCCTAATATACGAATGATAGATGAGAACTCTTTTTCACAAAAAAACTGAACCCAGTATGGATTCAGCATAAATTCATAATCTATGATTCATCTGTAGCAGGTGTTAATTTTAATACGGGTAACACCTACACTCCTTTTCTATCTTCAAATACAAAAAGCGAAAACTCATCAGCCATTCTCCTTGACCATTCACTGGCCTCTGTGAGAATCCTCTCTTTGACACTTGTGCCAACTTCATCTTGTCTAAATGGGGCATAGAATTCCTGCCAATACAGCTCCAACCATTCTCCAAATTGGTTAATGAAAAGCTGTTCAATCCATTTGGCATTATCTTCAACTTTCATCAATGAAACAAAATAATCAAGAAATTCGTCCAAAGACCCAAACCTTTTGCCTGCATAGTACAAATTTGTCATGGTAAGTGGTACAAGACATTGGTAAAAGTAAATCCCTGATTCAACTCTGTCAAAGATTTTAGCCTTCTTTTCCTCCATTTTCATGACATTGTCACTGTCTGTTTTGGTAGTCAATTCATCCTTTTTTTCAATTGCTGTGTTCTTTTCCATTCTGGGGACATCTCCTTTGGGGAATTAGTTTTGAAAGCAATAGACGGAAGTGTGTAAAGTATTTCCAAGGCACTTCCTTGGGGAAATTTAATCTATCACTTATATATACATTTTAGATTGAATAGAGAAAACTATAAATTTTTTAATGCCGTACCATGTTCTACCCCATGATCTGCAAGCAAGAATTGGATAGGCTTTGAATGACTAAAATGGTTTTGGATTGTGCCGGTTTCTAATTGAATTTCGGCTGTCTGCAAATTGAAGCTGTACAGAAAATCCGATTGGGATTTTTCCGAATTACACATGAAAAAATCGGAGATCTACTAGAGAAATTTTCAGAGTAATTTTCGGATTGTGGAACTTTACTTTTTCTAAGAACGTAAAACCAGAAACCTAGAAGGAACAATCTGTATAGGCTTTATAAATTTGAAGATGGTTTATCCAAGCCCTGTCTATTGGCATGCCATGTAAAGCTCTGTAGTAGCCCGAAATTGCCCTCTAATAAATTCCAAGGGCTTATTACGTATTGAACTCTACGATACTACCCTGACTAATCTATAACCTCCACTTCAACTATATCCTCAAAAGGAATCCCCTCAAACTGTCCAGACCTTACTTCAATACGGATCTGTCTAGTTATCGAATCCACGTAATGAATGCGGCCAATAACGTCCGTCATGAAACCATCAGACCATAATTTTACCTTTACAATGTAGTTCCATTCCATCGCATAAGCTATCCGAAGATCGAACTCCTCCCATTGATATTCGTCTATGATTGGCCTTTCTATACGTTCAGTATCCTGCCATAAATTACGCTGAGCTTTTACTAATTCAGGTAGTTGAAAAGCTGCATGCCATTTAACCATTCCTCGATCTCGTATCGCCATAATAAACACCTCATTACAATTATATACGAACATACATTCTAAGTAAAAAGTGTAAGAGGTGCTCAAAAGATTTGGGAAAGGTATAGAAATCCTGTGAGTTTATACAGTCAGGATGGCAACAGAATAGAATAGGGAGAACGGAGGAAAGATGATTGAACCCTTATTGGGCAAAGGGTTGGCCAGATATTGGATACATGTTTGACTAGGCATGCCGAAAAAATCTTTGAATTATGGAAACTTATTTTCTTCTTAGGGATGTAAATTCCCACTATAGAACGTAATTTTTGTGTTAATACAGTTAGAATTCGAAGAAGAAGAATAGAAAGGAGATTAGTAGGGGGGCAGCACTCTACATTCCCCCTATTTCTTCTGATGCTTCCGTTTTTCATTATTCACTCACATACACAGACATCCAATTGTCATCACCGAAGGAAAATCGGATATTTTCCTTTTCAAATCCCGCTCCTTCAAGGACACCTATTTTATCTGCATAAGAGATTTAAAAGGTTGCCTGCCAAGTCACATATGAATTTTTTCACGCATTATTAAATTTCTTCTATCTCCCCATGTTGGAACAGGTCAGAAGAAAAAATAAGAAAATTACCAATTGGGGACATTTATGCAGTTGGGACCCTAAACGGAGTTTTCATTAAGAACCAGTTTTACCGAGACAAGAGGAAAAAAGGAGTTTGGTACATTCCCTATTCTTATTATTTTCACGTAAAGACAAGGTACCTAACTGTCATTCGTTACGCTTCTTTATATAACGATGTACAGATTGTAAAGAGGACTATTTAGGAAAAAATGTACTACTGAAGTTTCCCTCTCGCTATCTTGAATTTCCAACATTTTTTTGCAAAAAATAAAGCCTCTTTCATAAGAAAAAGGCTGGCTATAAATCTTAATCTTATTCATCAACAAAATCAAAATCTCCATACTTAAATTGCCCTTTCACATTTTCATATGCCTCAGCCCAATTTCCATCAAGCCCATCTGTGCAAAACCCATCAGAACTAAGACTAAAGTCATCCCCGTAATGATATTTAAGAACCAGAAGAACTTCGCAAACAGGTAGATCATAGGGTTTTCTAGCTGTCTTACAGAATTCCCAAACACCCTTCTCTATCAAAAATGTCTCGTGTCCGTCTCCATCTCGCCCATTGAATCGAATTTCTTTCTCATTTACGGAGGGCTTCCTTCCCGTTTCATCATCTTCATATGCAAGAATCTCTTCATTATGATCTATAATTTCCGAAACGTCCCTAAGCACCTCACTCTTTAAATCCGCTTTCAACTCAAAATAATGAGTGTATCCCATTCATATCTCCTCCTTATTTTTTACATCTACGAATGCTTTTCCAAACTTTCTCCATTTAATTTTTTGTGACATAAAGGATTGCCTGACACTTAAACATACTACTTCAGTAAACCAAAAATAATATCTACTTTGATGTCGTACCCCGTTTTACCCCCTTGTTTAATAATTTTGTCAAAAGAAATCCTAGCTTCATTTAGGTCTCAGCAGTTGCTGTCCCTACGTTTATTTCACCTTCTTCCTTTCTGTTTTGGTATGACTTGTTTTATAATTCTATTTTACATAGCCAATAGGATCTAATGGTTGCCTGGCAAGTCACATATTAAAACTCTTAAAAAATTTTCGATGGAATATAAAAGGGATAAAAAGGAGGAGAGAATTTCTTAATACGCCCAGCATGTTGCCAGGATCTATGATTTCCACCTTGCCTCTTAAAGCCGAATCCAATGTTGAAATAAACAAAAAAGAACCAATCTATTTAGATTAGTTCTAATTTCTAAATGACAAAACGGCAGATTCATACTATTTCTCTTTTGCCACAGTTTTGTTAACTTTGTATACAAAAAACATTAACATTGGATCAAACCCGGAAAGCATTGAATCAGGACCAAAAATTAGAAATGTTTAATTTTGGGATACAGCAGGGACCATCTTTTTAGCATTGGAGAAGAAGTTAATAACAGCAAAGTACCTTCTTTTTTCCACCTGATACCAACTTCTTATCATCCGGTACCAACAAATTAACTGTGAAGAAGAACAAAATATCAGCTACACTCCAATGGATACCAACTTTTTAGTAGAAGGAACAACTAATTTCCAATTGATACTCGTAATAGAAAGAAGAAAAAAGGAGAGGAATGATGGAAACATCCTGCGGATTAATTAAGTGGGGAAAAATACTGAATAACGATTGGATGCCGCTCAAATCCTTATTGGACAAGGGCTTGGATATATATTGGGAAAAGAAAAAGGACTGAACCGCTATTGGATCCAGCCTGACTGTTACATTGAGTTTTAATTTAAACGAACGTTTGATTAAGGATCAAATAATATTGATCACATCTTTAACTTTGTTGCTGCCTGTTATCATCTGTTCGCTTCGGACCGACTATATAGCAGAGGTAAGAGGAAAGAAACAGGGAGATAGATCCAACTTGAACCAGTTCTGCTATTGATTTGGAATTGATTATGGTCCGGATTAGAATCTGCTAATGCTTTTTGTACTGTTACTCGACTTGATTACAGAAATGAAATGCACCATCCTCGACATAGTTTTGACCACTGAATGACAAAAAGTAAACCAATGAATGACAGACAGTTTACCACTTCATACCTGGATATTTATGTTGAAGTATAGAGTGGAAATTGTGAAGATTTTCACCTAAACTAAAGATGCAGTTTAGTAAAAGAACGGGGGTGACCTGGTTGATTATTAGATTTGATTTTGGTGAAGACAATATCCAATACATTTCTTGTGCAACTAAAGTAGGAAGAAAGATTAACAGGATCAGATATGACTTTGAGAATTGGGTCTTTGACGAAAACAGAAATACGAAGTATTGGTTGTATGAAAACGGAGAAAGGTATTGTCCGAGTTATGATACAGATGCAATTATAGATTGGCTAAATAATGTAAAATTCAAAAAAGGCACTGCTAAGGCGAAGTTAATTACAGTGCCAAAATCAAAAGTGAAAAAGACATTATATTTTTAATAAGATTTTTTTACCATTTCTTTAACTAACGAAGAAGGTTTGTTGAACAAGAGTGGGTTCAATACTGTTGGATATTAACTTTTCTGAAATTGGTTCTTAACTTAATGTAAGAATCAAATCAGGGTGTCATTATTTCCCTTATAAATGCCTTAAATAAGGCACAAGTAAATCAATGCTTTGTGCCTTATCTCTCTATTTACTGTGCATTCGTATCTTTTTCTTTTTTCTTCTTCGCATCATGTTTAGACTTTAAATTCAAGCCTAGCTTTACAGCACCATATCCACTAAGGCCAAGAATGCCAACAGCACCTAACCCTTTTGCACCATTACGCAAAACGAATGCCACGAATTTTTTATGATCAGGGTTTCCATACCTTGCATCATCGTACCCATTTACAAGCCTCAATGGCACATTTTTTCCATACCGTAACACGGTCTTTTCAGGGTCATAGTCAGGTCCATAATGCCAATCTATACTATTGAATTCATCTCTTAATTTAGAATAAATTTTATCCTTTATTTTCACCATCATTCCTCACTCCTTTAAGTATTTTTTCAAAACCGACATACCGTATCTATATTTAAAATTATACTACATAAAAAATAAGGAACATAGGGAAGTAATTATTGAACTAAAGGGGGCGTTAGTGGAACATCATTAGCCTAATTTCTCGCTAAAAATACGGAGGAATTAGGCTTTTTTTCTATCTAAATCCTAAACGTTGTTAATGCAGTTTCTTGAAATTACCCCATTTGTAAACACATTGGCAACAGGGGGTAAATACCTTGGAAATCCCTAGTAAAAACACGACAGAAATGGTACATTCTTATGGCTGTAATCACTCTACTGGCCTGATACCGGCAATTTAGTCGCAGGTATTGACCTTTCAGCATGGAAACCGACTTTAACAGAGAGATCCAGTGCAGCAAATAAAAAGAACCATCTTTTTAGCATTGGGGAAGAAGTTAATAATAGCAAAGTACCCTCTTTTTTTCCATTTGATACCAGCCTTATACCACCTAGTACCAACTAATTAACAGTAAAGAAGAACAAAATATCAGCTACACTCCAATGGATACCAACTTTTTAGTAGAAGGAACAACTAATTTCCAATTGATACTTACTTTTTTATATGGGGGCCAACTTAATAGCAGAGCCGAAGCAGAATTATTTTGCAGTAAAAGGCAAGCTGTAGACCCATGAAGAATACAACATCATAGAATTGATAATTGGATGAATAAAACTGGTTGTATTCATATTGAATTAAACGGATTGAGCATTTACTGAATCTTTGATCAAACTATCATTGGCCTATAAAAAAGGAAAATCTGAAAAGAAATGAAACAATGCCTGTTTGTTTATTCTTTATTCTTATCTTTTCTTCCCTCTACTATATTAAGCTGTATTATAAATGGTTCCCAAACTCCTTTCTCTATTATCCCCCTCAAACCCTTTCGGCTCTAAGCTCCA
>NZ_CALPDF010000029.1 GCF_943193175.1 Neobacillus muris | reverse complement strand
GGTGAAGGAAAACTGGTTTTTGTCGTCATGAAAGGGTTAAGGCGCCAAAATCGGTGAAGGAAAACTGGTTTTTGTCGCCATGAAAGGATCAAGGCGCCAAAATCGGTGAAGGTAGACTGGTTTTTGTCGTCATGAAAGGGTCAAGGCGCCAAAAACGGTGAAGGAAAACTGGTTTTTGTCGTCATGAAAGGGTCAAGGCGCCAAAAACGGTGAAGGAAAACTGGTTTTTGTCGCCATGAAAGGGTTAAGGCGCCAAAATCGGTGAAGGAAAACTGGTTTTTGTCGTCATGAAAGGGTCAAGGCGCCAAAAACGGTGAAGGGGACCAAGTATTTGTCGCCATGAAAGGATCAAGGCGCCAAAATCGGTGAAGGGGACCAAGTATTTGTCGTCATGAAAGGGTTAAGGCGCCAAAATCGGTGAAGGGGACCAAGTATTTGTCGCCATGAAAGGATCAAGGCGCCAAAATCGGTGAAGGTAGACTGGTTTTTGTCGTCATGAAAGGGTCAAGGCGCCAAAATCGGTGAAGGCAATCAAGTTTGTGTCGTCTCGTGACCGTAAACCAGAAAAAAGAAGGATCAAGGTAACGTAGAAGGGCCCTACGTTACCGTAAATCATGAAAAAGAAGAATCAGGGTCACGTGAAAGGTTCTACGTGACCTTGTTCTATCAGCAGCCAGGAGGCGTTCCCGCACTTTATTAAAAATCAATATTGTCGGGGTCTGGGCCGACTCGGTGATTTTCGTTCAAGGCATTAATTTGATCCATATCTTCTTTCGATAGCGAGAAATCAAATACACTTGAATTCTCAACAATTCGATGCTCCTTAGTGGATTTTGGAATCGTAATCACCCCATTTTGCAAGTCCCAGCGCAGAATGATTTGAGGCACTGTTTTGTGATATTTATCAGCGATTTCCTTTAATGCCGGATGCTCCAATAATTGACCCTGCATCAAAGGGGACCAAGCCTCTAATTGAATTCCGTGTTCAAGGCAGTAGGATTGGACCTCCTTTTGCGTTAATTTTGGATGATATTCGACTTGATTGATCATTGGTTTGATTTCAGCATCCTTCATAAGGTCCTCCAAATGGTGGACTTGGAAGTTGCTGACACCAATCGCCTTAACTCTTCCTTGTTTGTAAAGAGTCTCCAAGGCACGCCATGCCTCTTTAAATTTGCCTTCAACCGGCCAATGAATCAAATATAAATCTAAATAATCAAGACCAAGCTTTTTTAAACTCGTTTCGTAAGCGGCTAGGGTAGACTCATAGCCTAAGTCAGAATTCCACACTTTTGAGGTGATAAATAGCTCCTCTCTTGAAAGGCCTGTCTCTTGCAGCCCTTCCCGGATCGCCTGTCCAACCCCTTCTTCGTTCCCATAAATGGCTGCTGTATCAATACTTCGGTACCCGTGTTTAATGGCAAACTTGACAGCATGGACTAATTCAGGACCTTCTTCCACTTTAAAAACGCCAATGCCAAACCCAGGCATTTGAACACCATTATGCAATGTAACCGTATCTTGTAAGTTATGAATCATTTTGATTATCCTCCAATATTTAAAAATGAAATAAACCTCATCATTCCGTAAAAACTATCACCCCCTTTAAAGAATTGATAGAGTTCCACAAACGGATTCGTACCGTTAAGCCACGCTTTGATGCTGTTTTTGCCGATGTCTTTCAAGTGAGCGGCTCCAGCCTGTAAGTAGAACAGCAGCCGCTACCATTATGGAGCCAATCCATGTGGTATGAATAAGGCCAAGGGAGTCGGTGACCATGCCTCCCAGGAAAGAGCCAATGGCAATCCCAGCATTAAACGCAGCGATATTAATCGCGGATGCCACATCGACCGCTGCCGGCACATAACGCTCAGCTAAAATCACAACATATACCTGCAGCCCTGGCACATTCATAAAGGCCATTAGCCCCATCAAAAAGATGGTGACTAACCCGATGACTTTAAATGGTGCTGTAAACATCAGGATCAATAGGACAATGGCTTGGATGATAAACATATAAAATAACGCTTTAAGCGGGTTCCGGTTTGCCAGCCTGCCGCCGACGGAATTCCCAATGGCAATGGCCACCCCATAAATAAGCAAGATGACGGCCACCGTTTCTGCTTTAAAGCCTGTGACATTCTGCAATAATGGAGCTAGATACGTAAAGACAACAAACGTTCCTCCATAGCCTAAAGCAGTAATAATAAACAGAAGCAGCAAGCGTCCGTTTGTCACTAATTGGAGCTGATCGCTAAATTTGGCAGGCTTCCCTTTCCGCAAATTGGCAGGGACGAGAACACTATTGGCAAATAAGGCAATCACTCCGATAACGGAAATGACGATAAAGGCCACTCTCCAGCCCAGCTGCTGCCCGATAAAGGTACCAAATGGCACACCTGTCACCGTTGCCACTGTCAGTCCGGTGAACATAATCGAAATGGCGCTGGCTCTGCGATTTTCCGGCACTAAATCAGCCGCAATTGTCGAACCGATTGACATGAAGACACCATGCGAAAAAGCAGCAATCACACGGGCCGCAAGTAATATCCCAATGCTTGAAGCGGCTGCCGCAAGACTATTTCCTGCAATAAAAATGACCATAATCCAGATCAGTAACGTTTTCCTTGACATCCTTGATGTGAGTGATGTTAAAACGGGGGCACCAAATGTAACCCCTAAAGCGTATAAAGAAACCGTTAAACCCGCTGTAGTTACAGGGATCTGCAAATCCTTGGAGATTAACGGCAATAAGCCGACACTAATAAACTCTGTTGTACCTATCGCAAAGGCGCTTACGGCTAATGCCAGCAGAGCAAACATACTTTGCTTTCTATTAAAAGACATCATTTCTCCCCCTTTTAATGGTGATAGTGGATAAAGGTACTCCGCAAAAGGAAACTATATTTTTAGGGAATACGTTGAAATCCAACCCGCAAATGCTATTATGGGATACAGGGAAGTTTAATGGAAGTACGCACTTTAAAGTGATATAGGTACTTTTTAGTGCCTATCAATTCAGGAGGAAATCATCATGAAGAAAAAGAAGTACAATATATCGGTTGAAGCGACACTTGAAGTAATCGGGGGAAAGTGGAAGTGTGTGATTTTATGCCATCTGACCCACGGAAAAAAGCGGACCAGTGAATTGAAGCGCCTGATGCCTGATATTACCCAAAAGATGTTAACCCAGCAGCTGCGGGAACTAGAGGAGGATGGAATCATTAATCGGATCGTCTATAATCAAATCCCTCCAAAAGTGGAGTATGAATTAAGCGAGTATGGCTGGAGTTTAAAAAGCATCCTGGATGCCCTTTGTTCCTGGGGGGAAAACCATATTACGAAGGTATATGGGGACAAGTTTTCGGTTTTAGAAGAGAATGTATTGAATGAACATTTAAAGTAAGAGAATGAACGGGGGTGGCTGGGATGTCCATCCCCGCGTTTTATTTCTTCCTTTTGGAGCGCATGCCCTTTAGTTTTGCTGTGTTTTCCTGATGGAGCAGCTGCTCATAAGTGTCACTGTTCACCTCATAAATGGCTATTTTTCCATGTTCGTTGTAATGGATGCCCCAGCCAGAATTTTTTACCAAGGGTGAGGCTCTAAAGCAGGCTTTTGGCTTGGAGAAATATGGTTCCCACAGTTCGCCGGTATTTTCTGAATCTATTTGGTTCTTGATTAGATACGTCTTAAACTGGACTTCTTCTTGGGTGTATGGATAGGGATGATGTTTGATTAACTCATATTCAATCGAAGCAATGGTTGGTTTTCCATTCTTTGCGAGAGGTATCCTAGCAGAGGTTACATTTGAATCGTCAGAAATGGTTATAAAGGTGTTTTATAGATCATTTTACTACCACTTTGCATTTATTAGATATTAACACATGTGGGATATTTTTACATATATACATTGCTTCTTTCTATGAAGGTTCCTAACGACTGAAGTCAGAAGAAAATCAGGTCAACGGTCATTTAGAAGGATCCATAACGACCGAGGTGTAAGGAAAATCCAGGCTATGGTCGTTTAGAGTAAAAGAGCTCCGAAAAAAAGACGTATCCTTTATACTTGTTTTATAGGGGAAATATGTAATATCAACTAAAAAAGAGCACCTGAACAACTGATTCAAGCACTCTTCTTACTATTGTATTCATAGTCAAAAAGACTGTCTTTTACATTGCTGAAACGAGGAAATGTACCTCAAAAGCGTTTTTATAAAAAATTTATGCACTCTCTTGGTAAGCCTGTTTTGCGTGAACTTTTTTCATCGCAAATCTTGCTATTGGCTGGGCAATCATCAGCTCAATCCAAAATGCGACACCAAAATTTCGAAACCAGCTATGAAAGAAGTGCTGGAAAGGTGCCAGACTTATCTGTCTCGTACCAACCCATGTTCCTATGATGGTGAGAAGAATCGATAAGACCGTAACATTCAAGAAGGTATTTAATAACACTCGGGCATTAAACCCATCTGTTTGCCCCGCGAATTTTGGCATGACCTTTCCCACTAACGGTCCCGCCACCAATCTGACTAACAGCACAACGATGATCCACATATACGGAATAATCTTTAGTGTTTCTAAATAATGCTCTTTACTGAAGCCTCGTTCCAACCCCATAATAATTGGGGCGATGGTGTTGACAGAAATAATGGAAATGATCAATAAAAATAATATGCCTTCTTTTGCATTTTGAGGAAGCCGATCTTCCTTATACATACTTTTCCCTCCGAAAATAAATTTTCAGATGGCAGACGTATCTTGCGACATATATTTTTGGCCAGTAAAACCACTGCCAATATCTCTACACACACTGATTTAATCATTATAACAACTTTTTTAATCGTTGATAAATAATTTTTTTGAAGGATTTGTTTTCCTTCAGGAGAAGGAGCCTCTTTTATGACTATAAAGCTTAGTGGATAGTGCGCAAAAATATGATTTTGTAAACTCTCTGAATTGCTGTGCGGCTCCCGAGAGATATCTTCTTTCCGACCACGCAATCCCGATGGTCCTGCGGCAATTCGGTTCTGTCAGGTGAAGCTTATCCGGGAAGCGGGCTGATTGATGAAGCAAGGTAATTTCCGGGATAAACGCGACACCCAGCCCCTGTTCCACCAAATCCCCAATAACGGTGGGATCATCCCCTTCAAAGGCGATATGCGGCTCGAACCCAGCCGTCTGGCAAAACTGATCCGTTAAATCACGGAAACCGTAACCCGTATGCATACTGATGAACGACTCATTTTTGGCCTCTGCTAACTTGATTGCACTCCGGCCGGAAAAAGGGTGGCCAGGAGGAACGATTAGATAAATTTCTTCAGTCATTAACGGTTCCCAAACGATATCTGGACCTTCAATGGGAACAGATGAAATGCAGTAATCTAACTTCCCTTCCGAAAGCTCCATTTGAATCGACGATATCGGCTGCAGGAATTGCTGGAAGGTCACATCCGGAAATTGAGACAGAAAACCACGCAGAAGGTCTGGCAGAACCCTTGGGATCGTCACAGACAGCGTCACCTTGTTTTCATGTTGATTGGATCGCTCCAAAAGCTCCCTTCTTCCTTCATTCAGCTCCAAGAAAACCTGATCGACCCGCTTTAAAAACACCTTTCCAAATTCATTTAGCTTGATCTGCCTATGTTCTCGGCTGAATAAGGGAACCCCCAAATCCTCCTCCAGCCTGGATATCGTTTTGCTGAGCGATGGCTGGGCGATATTAAGCTCCATCGCAGCTTTGGTCATATGCTCATGTCTCGCTACAGTCTGAAAGTATTTTAATTGTAAAAGTTCCATTCCTCATTGTCCTTTCAAAGATAGACTCAAGGCTATTTTTTTATATGCAATAATGTATTATACAATATGGAAAAAATTAATTACTATATATAAGTTGAAAATATAATAAAGGAAGTGAGAGTTTGAAGGGAATACAGCTGATTAAGCGCGATTTATTGGGGATGTGGAAGCATCCGCACGGACGGATTGCATTAATTTTTCTGATTATCGTACCTTTAATCTATTCCGGTTTCTTTTTAGCTGGATATTGGAACCCATATGGGAATTTAGATGACCTGCCCGTGGCGGTCGTTAACCATGATCAGGGAGCTGTCATGGGAGATGACCATATTGAAGCGGGGCAGGATTTTGTAAAGGAATTAAAGAAAAACAAGGAACTGGAATTCCATTTTGTTTCAGATGAAAAAGCCAGTCAGGGATTAAAGGGAGGCACTTACTATATGGTCCTTACCATCCCAAAGGATTTTTCAAAAAATATCAGCACACTCATGGATGACCATCCGGTTCATGCTAAGCTGATGGCTAAGACAAATCCTGGGAAAAACTTTGTCGCCTCGCAGATCAGTTCCACCGCTGTGGAGAAAATGGATGAGAAAATCTCAAAAAGCATCACAAAAACCTATGCGGAGAGCGTCTTTTCAAAATTCAGTGAGCTGGCAGCAGGACTGAAGGATGCAGGCGATGGAGCAGGGGAGCTTCATGACGGCATAGATGAAGCCAAAAATGGCATGGTCAGTCTTGGTGATGGCTTTGATCAGCTGGGCCAAGGGTTGAATGAGTTAACTACGGGCAGCAATAAGCTTCTAATAGGGGAAGAAACGTTATCTTCCGGTGCTGCCGAACTGGAAAAAGGATCTCAATCCTTATCCGCAGGTTTGGGTCAGCTGACTGCCGGCCTGGGTACTATCCAAACAGGGGAGGAGCAGGTTGCGGCTGGGACCAAACAATGGTCAGCCGGAAATGACAAGCTGCTTCAAGGACAAACGAAGACAAAGGAGGCAGCTCAACTTCTCCAGGAGCAAATCAGTGCTTATAGCCAGTCACACCCTGAAGCAGGTCAGGATCCGGAATTCCACAAGCTTGAAGAAATAGCCGGCCGTTTAGCGGCATCGACGGCAGAGCTTCAGGCCGGACAAACGCAGCTGGCGCAGTCCGCTGCGGATTTAGCAGCCTGCCAGGAAAAAGTTAATTCAGGCCTTGGCCAATTTTCTGCCAAGCTTGGCGAAGCAGCAGCTGGGGCCAGCGAACTGGCCGCAGGTACCGCCAAATTCAATGATGGTTTCATAGAGTGGGGCCAAGGGTATGCCTCGCTGAACAGCGGAATAAGCAAAGCGTTCAGCGGGATTCAGCCGCTAAAAGAAGGCACGGATCAAATAATGGATGGACTGGGGCAATTGTCTGATGGATCCAAGACCCTTTCCTCCAAATTAAACGATGCCGCTGAACAAACAGCCGGCATCCGAAATAGTGACTCCTTAACGGATATGTTTTCCGAACCGGTCCTGCTGAGAGAGACAAGCGTTTCGAATGTTCCTAACTATGGTTCGGGAATTGCTCCTTATTTCTTGTCCCTTGCTTTTTATGTAGGAGGGATTATGGCCTCTAACATCCTTCCGCTTGGAAGGAGACAGGAACCAATTGTCAATGGTACCCACCATCTGATCAATAAGCTGGGATTGGTTTATACGATTGGATTTATTCAAGCGATCATCGTCGATGCCATTGTTCTAAGTGTGTTTAAACTGGAGGTGGCAAGTGTTCCATTATTTGTCCTCTCAAGTATCATTGTGTCCTTCACTTTCATGACCTTTATTTTGATGCTGATTACCGTATTTGGGCTCGTAGGAAAGTTTTTGGCGGTTACGTTCCTTGTGTTCCAGCTGGCAACATGCGGCGGCACCTTCCCAATGGAGCTGGGTAATCCGGTATTAAGCAAGATAGGGCAATGGATGCCAATGGCGCATTCCCTTCAAAGCCTTCAAGAGGTCATTTCGTTGGGGAATTGGCATGAACTGCAAACCCAATTATTCATTTTGGTCATCTATCTCGGGGGCGCGGGAATCATTTCCTGGGTGGTCAGCCATATCCAGCATAAGGATCTGCCACTCCAAAAATCGCTTACGTAAGCTTCACCAAAAACGGGGATTTTTCCCCGTTTTTTTCTATTTAAAAAAATTCATTTTTTGTTCAAATTTTATGTGAAACATTTCACAAAGTTTGTGTTAAACTAACGTTGTCAACATGATAATAGTTAAAACATGGATAACAGCATTAGATCTAGATTTTTCAAAAAAAGAGTACAATTTTGAGGGGAGACTTTCATCATGAATATAGGAAAAGTAAATCGTGTCGTATTAATTGGTACTGGAGCAGTGGGATGCAGTTATGCGTACTCCATGATTAATCAAGGAGTTGCAGAAGAATTAGTTCTTATTGATGTGAATGATTCAAAAGCGGAAGGTGAAGTAATGGACCTGAACCACGGAATGCCATTCTCACCTTCCCCAATAAAAATCTGGGCTGGGACCTACCAAGATTGCGAAACGGCCGACCTTGTTGTGATTACAGCAGGATTAGCTCAAAAACCAGGTGAAACCAGGCTGCAATTAGTCGAGAAGAACACGAAAATCTTTAAACAAATCGTCCACAACGTGATGGCTAGCGGCTTTGACGGCATATTCCTAGTGGCAACCAATCCAGTCGATATTTTAACCTATGTCACATGGAAAGAATCCGGCCTTCCAAAAGAACGCGTTATCGGTTCTGGTACGGTTTTAGACTCTGCCCGTCTTCGTTTCAACCTTGGGCAGTATTTCGATGTGGATACAAGAAATGTCCATGCCTATATTATTGGAGAGCACGGCGATACAGAGCTGCCGGTTTGGAGCAGTACCTCTATCGGAGTCGAAAAGCTTGAAACCGTCCTTGCCAAGAAAAATGATCTGAAAAAAGAATGCTTAGACAAGATCTTTGTAAATGTACGTGACGCTGCCTATCACATCATTGAAAGAAAAGGCGCTACCTATTACGGAATCGGGATGTCGCTGGTCCGGATTACCAAAGCGATCTTAAACAACGAAAACTGCATCCTGACAGTGTCCGCTCATCTTGATGGCCAATATGGCCACCATGATGTCTATATTGGAGTGCCTGCTGTCATAAACCGCGGCGGCATTCGTGAAGTCATTGAAATGGAATTGACTGAAAAGGAAAAAGAACAATTTGATCATTCCGTTTCAGTCCTAAAACAAACCATGCAGCCGCTGGAATTGGCGTAAGTTTTTATAAAAATATCGGGTATCTTATGATACTGATTATGTAAGAAGGGTGAATAATGGAACCAGGTATCGATACAAAAAAAGGATACTTCATGATGGCTGTATTATGGATGGCTTATGTGACCTTTGCCATGAACTGGGTGGCCGGATCCTCCTTGACGCCGCAAATTACCGCCGCCTTTTTTGACGGGCCGGTCAATCCGCTTATTTCACAATTAGTCAATTATTCGATTACAACGGCCCGCGTATTTGCGAACATTTTAGCAGCCGTTGTCTTGATGAAATTAGGCCCTAAAAAAGCAGCAGGCACGGCGATCGGCCTGTTAATGATGGGGCTTGTGGCGATTTATCTGCCAAACTATTGGGCTTACACAGCTGCGAGGATGGTAATGGCCGTTGGCGGTTCAATGGTTATCGTCTATATGAATCCCGTTGTGGCCCACTATATGACAAACTCAAAAATCAAACTGCGCTTGAACGCGGCCAATACGGTTGCCTATAATGCGGGTGCTTTTATCGTCGCCGTATTATTTACGGCTTTTGCCAAGCAAATGGTGGTTAACTGGCGTCTAACGTTAACCTTTTTTGCCTCATTAACCGTTTTGTTTTTTATTGGATGGCTTTGGAAAGCGGAGACTTTTGAAACGAAGGACGATCCAAAGGGAAAAATGGAGGCTTACGGATATAAAGATGCGCTAAAGGATGGATTTATCTGGCGTTATGGCATGGCATTTGCCTCTTTTTTAACCTTATATGTTTTATCGCTTGTGAGCTTTAAAGCGATTTTTGATCAATATACCTTATTAAACGGTTCCGTTACGAACTTATTGATTTCTGGTTTTGGCATTTTGGGGACATTTGCTGGGATTTGGATTGGCAATAAAGGAGTGCCGCGAAAGCCTGTGCTTGTGGTCAGCGGGATTGTCATGGTGGGAGCATTTGCCTTAGCATTACTGTTTGCTAATAAAATGCCATTATTTTCCTACACGTTGATTGCCATTTCTGGATTGGCGATGTATATTCAGTACCCAATCTTTTTAAATCTCCCTCACGAATTAAAGGGGATGACACCACAAAGATTGACGATCATGTTTGGTTTATTCTGGGCATTGGCTTATGCCGGACAGACTATAGCGACCATTGTTTGGAGCTATATTTTAGGCAAGGCAGGCTACGCACCGGCGATGATTTTCTTTATTGCTGTCTCAAGCCTCTACATCTTCTTGGCAGCTACTTTACCGGAAACAAGACAGAAAGCAGCTGAGAGCATCAGGAAAGCGGCCTAATGGAAAGCATTGAAAATAAAAAAGTAAAATACAAAACTGCGGTCTTTTCTCGGTATCCAGTATAGGAAAAGGCCGATTTTTTTGGTCCCATTTATAAAAGGGAGCCAATGATTTCCAAAAGAAAAACCTGCCGGGAATATGGTAACATAATGAGGGTCAGCAAGTTCAAAACTGTAAATTCAAAAAAGAATCTTTTAATAAAATAAGGGGTTTAAATAGTGAAGTACACCGGGAGGCTATGGCTAGCCGGGCTTGTATTGTTATCCGGCGCCATTTTTAAAATAAATGCTTATTTAACATTAGGGCATGTTCCTTTAACGGAATGGATCATCAACGCGATTTTTATCTATCCCGCCTGGTGGTGTGGATGGCAATACGATAAAGCAAAATATTACGCCAAAGAAATAAAGAAAAAAGATGAGGATTTCAACCAAATTTTTAATAGCGTAGATGTTGTTATTTATTCTTTTGACCTCGTTGAAAATAAAACAATGGTTTCGTCCAAAATCCAAAATCTATATGGATATCCCGCTAATGAATTCAAAGATAATCATCGGTTCTGGAAAGAGGTAGTCGTCCAAGAAGATAGAGAGATCATTCGGCAATTGGAGCAGGATTTATTAAAAGGAAAGGACGTCATGAGTGAATACAGAATCGTGCTGCCCACTGGGGAAACCAAGTGGATCCAGAAGCGCGCTACCCCTATTTTCAATTCTGCTGGAAACCTCGTGAAAATCAATGCGGTGGACATTGATATTACCCACCGCAAACAAGTGGAAGCCTTGCTTAAGCATACGCAAGAACAAAACCGCAGACTATTGGAAAAACGGTTAGAGGAATCGGAACAGCGCTTTACATCCTTGTACGTTCATAATTCCGACGCGATTTTCACCCTTAATCTAGAGGGAGAGTTAATGGACACGAACCCGGCGACGGAAAAATTAATCGGCTATACGCTGGAGGAGCTCCAAAAAACGGGCTGGGATTCCATTGTGATTCCGGAGGACCGCTTAAGGCATAAACAGCATTATCATGATGCCAAAGAAGGAAACCCCCAGGAATTTACGGTCTCCATGTTTCATAAAAATGGCGGAAAAAGAATCGCAGATATCAAGATGATCCCGATCATTAATGAGAATGAATTTATCGGCATCTATCAAATTGCTAAAGATACGACGGAATCAAAATTAGCGGAAGAAATGCTAAGAAGATCCGAAAAGCTATCAGCAGTAGGGCAATTAGCGGCCGGAGTGGCCCATGAAATTCGGAATCCATTAACGACTCTTAAAGGCTTTGTTCAATTTCTTAAATCAGACATTAATCATCAATACGTCGATATTATGTTGACGGAGTTAGACCGAATAAATTTGATTGTCAGTGAGTTTCTGATTTTGGCAAAGCCGCAGGGAATCAGGTACGAGTTAAAAGATGTCATTCAGATTCTTACGAGTGTAATTTCTTTACTAGACACACATGCCATTATCAAAAATGTCCATATCCGTCTCGAGAATGAGCTGGAAAATCCGGTTATCTCCTGTGAAGAGAACCAATTAAAGCAGGTCTTTATTAATCTTCTCAAAAATGCCATTGAATCGATGGAGCACGGCGGGGAAATTACGGTGAAGATCAATAGTGTTCATCATGAGATGATTAGGATCGCTGTTATCGATCAAGGAGGAGGAATACCGGAGCAGCAAATTGCCCGGCTTGGCGAGCCTTTTTATACGACAAAGGCAGATGGAACGGGGTTAGGGTTAATGGTTTGCTATCGAATTATTGAAACCCATGGCGGCAGGATGAAAATTTCCAGCGAGCTGAACAAAGGCACAACCGTTGAGGTTTGTTTGCCCTGCCATCATCAATTTGCAGCAGAATAGAGGCCTGCCAGAAAGCATCGCCCATAAATGTAAAAAAAACAGGAAATCCGTAACGATTTCCTGTTTTTAATAAATGACGGTTAGTAGATGACAACTGGTTCATAAGTGCTGAGATTTTCATACACGGTTTTCATGACGCTTGGCGGCGTATTGACGCAGCCATGCGATCCGTCTGTCAGATAGGCGTTACTTGACCAGTTTTTCCGCCAGCTGGCATCGTGGAATCCTTGCCCATCATTTGTAAATGGTGCCCAATAATCGACTTTTACTTCATAACTTGGTTGTCCGCCGAGTTCTCTGCCGGTCAGTGTGGAAGGTGATCGTTTATAGAGGATATACCACACTCCCTTGGATGTATCATTGCCAGTGCTGTGTTTGCCGGTTACGACATTTGATGTGACGACTAATTGTCCATTTTTATAGATCCAAATCCGCTGTTCGGAAAGCGATACTTCCGCATACGTATCGCCAATGCCGTTATTGGCGGTCGTATCATAACCGAATCCTTCCCCTTTCCAGCCATTACCGATAATACTAGACGCCGCAAGCGATTTTTCTCCGTTTTCAAAAGCCTTCAGAACCTGAGCGGTCTCTTTTTCCTCATCCAATGCCCAGCCATAGCCTTGTCCCTTGACGGACACAACGGCACCGGAGTGGGTTTTGAAGTTGAAGTTCTTGTTTAACGTGGATTGGGCCTCATTAATTTCAGCAATTTTTTTCTTTATATCAGCCGAATCAATGGTTACTTTCAAATCTTGTGTCACTGTGGCATTTTTAATTAATTCACTGGCGCTTAATGTATGCACTTTATCCTGTACCTTATATTCAACGGTTTGTTTCAGGAGCTCCTCCAGCTTTTTCTGTTCATTTTGGACGATGTCACTGTCTTCTTTAATAGGTTGGATATAAACAGGCTTTAGATGAATTTCACTGGTATATTCCTGTTTTTCGTATTCCTTTAAAAGACGGCCGACATCATACTGGTCCCCGTTTATGGCGGGACTGACCTTAATTTCCCCTTCCTCCAAATAGGCTAGGGCATCTTGAGGCGCGGTCAAATTCTGATTCAGGGATAGCAGCTTTTCTTCGACTTGCTTTTTTAAGGTTTGACTGCGATAGTCATCCAGATTGCTTGGCATGATGGAATAATTTTTTTCCTTTGAGGAAGGAAAGAACGTCCACTGTTTTTTTAATAATTCTTTCACGCTTGGCAGATCTTTTTCCGTGAAGGACATTTTCATGTCTTTGCCATCTATGATTTGCTGGCCGCCAACATAGACAGTGTTTTTCAGCACGGTTGAAGTTAATTTTTTTAGTGCCTTATCAGAAGTAAGACCGCCGACGTTTGTGCCGTTTATCTTAATATTGGAATTAAAGTGGGTTGCCTGATAATAGCTGATTCCCCCGATTATAAGTGCAATGACGATGATAATGGCGCTGACAAGCTTCCAATTCACAGGACGCTTGGATGTCTTTGTCCTTTTTCTGCTAAGTTCCTCCATTGCTTGATTTACTGCTGTTTCCATTTTGTTTATCCATCCCCCGATTACCTGGTAATCCAGCTAAATTACGTCTTTCGACCTTATCCTTTTTTATTAAAAAACTATTACCTATTTTACTCTTTTATTACATTTATCACTACTATTCTACTAAATTTTATCCAGTGAAAGTTCATTTTCTAGAAAATTGTTAAAAAATAGGAAGGAAGACATAAATATAGACGATCAATTGTAAGTTTTTGTTTCAAAAATTGACAAGACTTTCCTGATTTTTTTTATCAGTAAATCCCCTCAGTCGTACGTGTTCGTTATCAATCAGAAAGAAAGGTAAACCTGTAAATGCTGCTCTCATTAATTTGGTCGCTGATACAGAAGAGCGTATTTCCACTCTGGCTCCATTTGATAAAACTGCAATACTCTAGGCCTCTGTATAGGACTTCATCATAATTAATTGTATCCTTTTTTAACATAGCGGCATGTAAATTGTCCCCATTTTCAACCATTGTATAGGCCAATTTTCCGTCCGGGTTAATGTCAAAATTATTAATCGTTCCATGGATTAAGTGTTTATACTTTTGGGTAGAGGGGTTAAGCAGAAATAGACCTTTTTCTCCTTTGATACTGCCTGACAGCAAGAGATTTCCATCGGCTAAAGGAACAAGCTTGGTAATCGCCCCATCAAAATTGATAACTTTCATCAGGGTATTGTTTTTTAAATGGACACTGTAAATCCCCGTCCCTTCAGCGGAATACCCCATGAAATAAACCTTGTTTCCATCTGGAGAAAAAATAAAATTGAACAGTTTTACGGTTTGCAAGGCTTTAGCCAGTTTATATAGCTCAGAAGAGGCCTCTCCCCTATTAATTAGTTCTTTTCTCTCTTCCGTATTAATATCATTAATAAATATGGTACCGTTCTGTTCACCGACATAGTGAGTATTATCATTGGAAAATTTCCAAGGAAAGCCGGTAAAGGTTTTAGTAATTTGCTTTGTTTGTAGATCATATAAATGGGTTTTTGTCATTTCAGTAGAATGATCGAAGGAGGAAAATAGCAATATTTTCCCATCAGGTGAAACGGTCAAGCCATTGTAGAGATGATCATAGATCATCTCCTTGGAATGATTAGTCGTATTAAGCTTGTAAAGGATATTTTGGTCAGCCTGTTTGCCATCTCTATTAGCAGTGCTAAATAGAATAGATTGATCATCCACAACAGCAGGACTCCAAATCGGATAGGGTGTGTTTAATTTGGAGACATCTTCAAGTTTGGGATTCATATCATCATTTGTTGGACTACTTGTTTGAAACAGGCTTTTATTTAACACGAAGGTTTCTGTTTTTTTTAATCCATAAAAATGATTGAAACTCATGAAACCTACTATAAAAATAGCTAGTATGAAGACAAAGAAAATAGGTCCATTCCATTTCTTTTTAAATCTCAAGCTACTCATGATTCTCTCCTTTAAACTGGATCTCCACTTCAGTTCCTGTGTGGATTTTACTCTTTAATTGAATGGTACCGTTATGCTTTTCAACAATGCTTTTTACAATAGATAATCCTAAACCTGCACTTCCTTTTTCTCTTCCAGGCTTTGCGGCAATTCTGTAAAACGGCTGAAATAAGTGATCAATTTGTTCAACAGGGATTCCTTCACCCTGATCGATCACTTTTAATGTAATGGTATTTCCCTCTTGAAAGACGATCACACGGATAGTGGAGTTCACATTTCCGTATTTTATAGAGTTATCAAGTATATTGATAAGGACTTCCTTTAATTTATCCCTATCTCCTACGACATAAAGATGATCCTGAATGTCACAATCGATTCTAATATGATATTTCTTCGATTTCAGGCGCATTTCATCAGAGGTTTCACTAACCAGAAGCGATAAGTCTACCTTCTGAAAATAGTAGGTGAAATCATTGGAAGTCCCTTTAGAAAGCTCAATGATTTCCATTACCATTTGTGTGAGCCTGTTGCTTTCTTTGATGATATACGAGGTCCCCTTGTCAAAAAACTCCTTATCGGAAAAACCATTTTCCTGCAAAACTTGGGCATAGCCTAGAATGGTTGTCAGAGGCGTTTTCAGCTCATGTGTAACATTGTCAAAAAAAACTTTATTTTGGGCCTGGGATTCTCTTAATGCATCTCTGTCCAATTCAATGATCTCGATTTGTTCTTTAATCCTTAATGCCATTTTTTTAAACCTGCCAGCAAGTTCTCCAATTTCATCCCGTGAGTAAACGCCAATATCGAGGTCGAAATTTCCGGCAGATATTTGCTCTGTACTTTTTGTGAGCTTACTAATAGGATTCGTAATTTTCCTTGAAAGAACCATGGAGGTTATAAAAATGATGATAAAAATAAGAATGGCAAAAATTGTAATCGTGTTTTGAAACTTGCGATCATATTGATACTGTTCCGTATAGTTTTTGCTGTATCTCATAATTCCAAGAACCTGCTGATTGGTCTCAATTGGAAAGGAGAGTGTCACGATTACTTTATTTTTTGAAAAATTCACCGAATACGCTGTTTTTCCATGGATCGCTTTTGTTAAGTCTTCGTTGGATAAATTTGTTGCCCTCAAACGAGAGGACAAGTTATTTCCGCTGGCATCATAAATGGATATATCACTGCCAATCTGGCTGCTTAAAACATTAGAAATATTCATAGCCTCTGATTCAAGGGAGGTTTTGCTTATATCGGTATCTTTTATTAAAAAGTATTGCTTCAAATAAATATCCAATGTGTTTTTTACTTCGATCATGTCTTTTTTAATCATTTGCGAGGTGTTCTGTTCTGTTATTTTGTTAGCAGCAAAAAGAAGAGAGGTAAGGCCAATAAAGGTTACCATGGAAAGGGATAAGAGCATTTTATGGTGTAAGGAATAGTTCATATGGGTCGATCCCTTTCTATATCAACTTGTAGCCGATTCCGAATACGGTTTCAATGATGGATGTATCTTTTCTTTCATCCAGCTTTTTTCTCAATCGCTGAACATGTATATCGACAGTCCGAGTATCTCCAGTAAAATCATAGCCCCAAACTTTATCCAACAATTCAGCCCTGGAAAACACCCTGCCTTTATGATCCGCCAAGAAAATAAATAAATCGTACTCTTTATTCGTAAAATCCACTCTGATTCCGTTTTTTACTACTTCTCTTTTCTCCTTAAAAATTTCAATCCCATGCCCAAGCTGAAGAGCATTAAACTCATTTGCTTCTATCGCTTCTGAAATCAACTCGATTCTTCGAAAAATTGCTTTGATTCGAACAAGTACCTCCCGTAAATCGAAGGGCTTTGTTATATAATCATCGGCCCCTAATTCCATTCCAAGAATTTTGTCAAAGGTATCTGATTTGGCGGTAATCATAATGATGGGTACAGGATGTTCTTTTGTAACTTTTTTACATATATCAAAGCCGCTCATATCTGGAAGCATCAAATCCAATAGGATTAAATCGGGTTTATACTCTGCAATCATTTGCAAGCCTTCCTCTCCAGTGAAAGCAGCCTTCGTACCAAAGCCCTCTTTCCTGAGTGAATAGGAAAGCAAATCAGAAATAGACTGTTCATCTTCTATGATCAGTATTTTTTTAGTTTCCATTGTGTCTCCGTCCTCCCGTGCTAATCCCATCATATACTTTTTTATTTTTCCCGCCTATGGAATGGAGTATGAATTTACAAGTTAGATACAACTGCTAGAAGGGCTGAAACAACCACGGACTATAATCAAACAAAAGCAGGGTTGAAACTGGCTGACTACTCTATTTTTTTCGGATTTAAGAGATTAATAAAGGAGGAGAAAAGAGGATGAAAAAAATATTGACGGCAGTAGTAGGGATGACTTTTTTGTTATGTTACTTAGGATGGGAAAATTCCGGACATACCTTTGATACAAAGCCTTCATCCATTGTAAACAAAATCTCAAGAGACGAGAAACGAGTAAAAGAATCCATCTCCGATGCTGCTATGGAAGCTAATGGGAAGGCAAGTGACGATGAAAAAATGATTTCTGCTGACACCAATGGAGCGGAAGGAGTAGCAGCATTCACTGATCCTTCCAGTCTGCTGGTATTAGTAAACAAACAGTACGGACTTCCTGAAGAATATAGACCAAGGGATCTCGTATATCCGGATGTACCATTCCTATTTTCGGATAAAATAGACAAGCGCAAAATGAGGGAAGAAGCAGCGAAAGCATTGGAGCAATTATTTTCAGGGGCAAAAGAGGATGGGATTTCCCTAATGGGAGTATCGGCTTATCGTTCCTATAAAACACAAACAGATCTATTTGATTACTATGTCCATAGGGAAGGGGAAAAGGCAGCAGAGACATTCAGTGCCTTTCCAGGTCATAGTGAGCATGAAACAGGTCTTGCCATTGATGTGACGGGGGGCGATGGCAGATGTGCGGCAGAAGACTGTTTTGCCGATACAGAAGCAGCAAAGTGGCTGGCTGAGCATGCTCATGAATATGGCTTCATTATCCGATATCCGGAGGGGAAGGAGCAGATTACGGGCTATAAATATGAACCCTGGCATATTCGATATGTGGGAAAGAAAAGTGCAAAGGAAATGGCGGAAAGAGGAATCACTCTTGAAGAATTCCTTACTCCCGAGCAGACAGGAGCCAAATAAAAGGTATCTCGCAAAAATTATTTATAGAGAACAGTGATGAGTGCTATTTGCTGTTTTTACTTGGCATCTGAGCCTGGTCTTAGCGGCTTAGGGAAGATTCAGCCGCTTCTGAGCGGCATTTCGTTTCTCGGTAATCGGGATATGCTCCAATGCTTTTCCGAGACCATAGAGGGGCATGTTCCCATAAATCGTTTCATAATCGCCATTTTTAACCTGATAGGTCTCGTGATAGATGCCGACAGCATCATTATTGCCCACTTTTTTATTAAAATTTTTCCAGGCTTTCAAGTGTTTCTCATTTCTTGCATAGCTAAGCAGATCATCAATGGAACGCCAATATTGAATCATAACCGTTGTTCTAAGGCCAAAAAAGCTTTCCATGGACAAGAAGCCTAAATCCTCTTTGTTCGTATAAAGCTCTTTAATCATCCCGGGCATGGCATTAAATACTGGCAGCCATTTATGAAGTGCCAATCGTTTGTTGACTCTCATTCCAATAAGAAAGACAACAACGTCCTCCTTATTTTCCGTTGTGTAGCGGCCCGTATAAATCTGTTTCGCCATGTTGATTCCTCCCCGTTTTTAATTGACTCAAGGGCAGCGGTGTACCAGTCTTTGGCCGCCCTTAATAAAATCTAATGTGAAAATTAGGTATAGGATACTGCGTTTTTTGGAAAAAGTGGAAGGGTGAACATTGTTTTTTAGGATGCGTAAAGCAAGGGGACTGATTTTACATTTATATGTTCAATGGAACGCAGTGATGACCAGCAGCATAGGGAGCAGCGCCAAAAGCCCGTGAAGCCGAAAAAAGAGCAAACAGGGTAAATAGGAGCTGTCCCAAAGGCCCGGGAATGTTCTTGTTTCAAATGAATAACCCCTCACATTATTTATTGGTTATTACAGCAAAGATTAAAAAAATAAGATGTTCTATTTTTATGAAAAAGAAACTCCCGAAATCAATTCCTTGGGGATAGATAAAATTTCCTGTTTATACAACTTTAGGAAGGTTATTTCGTTCAGATGAAGAATCTCCTTTATGAATCATCATTTCTTCATCTATATTCATATCCTAATAAAATGCGAAACGAGAAGCTCATGAGCCAGCAAAGATCCTATTTGTTTTTCCGATTATTGAAAGATTCGTTTGATGTATGGAACCAGAGAATAATCATGAAGGAGAAAATCATATGAGAAAAATAGTCATGGCGGCAGGCTTAATTATTTCTCTCCTATTAATTTATATAGCATGGGGGACGGCCAGACATTCGGATGAATCGCCTTCCGACACCAGTGAACAAAGGAAAGAATCGACTTCAGGAGCTTCTTTGGCAGGAAAGGGTAGGGCAGACCGTCATGAAAAAGAGATCTCTGCTGCCAGGGAAGCAGAAGAACTGGCCGCGGCAACGGACCCTAAGAGTCTGCTAGTATTAGTCAATAAACAGTATGGACTTCCTGAAAACTATAAACCGAGTGATCTAGTGTATCCAAATGTTCCCTTCACTTTTACAGAGAAAATTGACAAGCGCAAATTGAGGGAAGAAGCGGCGAAAGCATTGGAGCAATTATTTGCAGGGGCAAGAGAGGACGGAATTTCCCTATTGGGCGTATCGGCGTATCGTTCCTATAAAACCCAAAACAATTTATATGATTACTATGTTCATAAGGATGGGGAACAGGCTGCGGAGACATTCAGTGCCATTCCCGGCCATAGCGAGCATGAAACTGGCCTCGCCATCGATGTGACAGGCGGCGATGGCCGCTGTGCAGCAGAAGACTGTTTTGCCGATACAAAGGAAGCAAAGTGGCTGGCTGATCATGCTCCGGAATATGGATTCATTATCCGATATCCGAAGGGCAAGGAGCAGATTACGGGCTATAAATATGAACCGTGGCATATTCGTTACGTGGGAAAGAAAGCGGCTAAAGAAATAAAGAAGAAAGGGATCACACTGGAGGAATACTTAACCGCCATACAAACAGCGGCTAAATAAAAGATAAAATCTGCAATACATTTTCCCTCATGATCTCTTCAATTAAAGCCAAATGAAAAGGAACCGTGTTTGGAAAAATACGGTTCCTTGCTATTGCTAAAAAATTGTTAAACGTCATAGGCATATCTCATTTGTTCCGATAATTCCTGGCAGGATGTTTTAAGCAGATCAATAAATACATCCAGCTCCTGGTCGTTAACCCGCGAGACCAGGGTCGAAATACTGATTGCCGCGAGCACTTTCCCATTGCCTTTAAAGATCGGCACCGCTGCACACCGAACCCCTTGCTCATTTTCTTGATTATCTACGGCAAAACCCTGCTGCTGGATTTTTTCGATTTCCTTCTGAAATACGGCTTCATTGGAAATGGTGCTAGTGGTCTGCTGCTGGTAATGATAATCTTTCAATAGACTTTTGATTTCCTGAGGGTCCTGAAAAGATAACAGAACTTTGCCGATAGCGGTGGAATGGAGGGGAAGTCTTCGCCCAATCCGGGAATAACGGATAATCGATTGTTCTCCTTCCACCTTGTCGACATAAACCCCTTCACGCCCATCCAATATCCCCAAGTGGACCGTTTGCCCTGTTTTAGCGGACAGATCGAGAAGGTACTTCCGGGCCGCTTTCCTTATATCGATATTGCTGATGACAACATTGCCCCGTTCCGCTAATTTAAGTCCTAATTTATATTTTCCATCTTCCGGATTTTGGTCAATGTAGGAATACTCTTGAAGTGTTTTTAACAGAGAATGGACCGTGCTTTTATGAAGTCCCATTTTCTCGCTTATTTCGGTAATTTTTAGTTCGGTTGTATATTCATCAAATAAATTCAAAATCTTTAGAGCGCGTTCTACCGATTGAATCATTGGCATATGCTACACCTCTTGTTTTATATTATAAAATTATATCTTATTATACCAAACGCTGTTGATTTGTGTGGTATACGATAATCACCTTGTGAGAAAAACACAGTTTTATACTATAAAACACATAGCTCCGATAAAACTATTAACGATTGGTATCTCATTGTGGATTTGTTCAATGATAAAGCGATTTTGAAGAGGGAAGCAGCAAATTGCTTCCAAAAACTTTTTTTAGAAGAGGCAAAATACCTTACCATTTTTATAACGGTTCTCTTAAAGGTGAGAATTCATAGGCGGAGAATTTCCGGCTAATGTATATAGAGGGGGCCTAAGCAGCAGATATAAGAGGAGAAATTCCGGTTAACTACTCTAAATAAGACAAAATTCAAAGATTTGAATCCGATAAGCGGAAAATCCTCCCTTATTTTTATGTAAATAGGAATATTTCCTAATTTAAGCGGAGTTTTTCCGTTTATTTTTCAAATACAGAATTGCACACGGGTGGAGTAGGATGGTTATTGCTGCATACCCATGAACAATTCCTCTGCATTCCATAAACCCTAGTTCTTTTTACGCTGCTTCTATTGGGTTATTATTATTTTTTCGAGTAACTATTCCTCAGCATCTTTCTCTTATTCTCCCTAAACAAAATTAGAAAGGGTCCACTTGAAAAGAGTATTAATTCTTTCTGTACTTATGACTATAAGGGTTAAATGGTGTGAAATAGGAAACGGAGTAATCTAAATTAATAATTTCACTGTATTCAAACACTTTGCCGTTTTGCAAAATCCCTCTATTGACGATCTTCATTGCGGCCATACCCTTCTTGCAATTGAGGAGTTCAGCATCTTCTTTACTGACATTTACGGCACTATACGTTGTGATGAAGTGAGATATTTGGTAATCGTTTTGCTGCACATAATCATGTACGGAGCTAGTTACTACCGCTTCATTTAAATCTGGAAAATAGGAATAGGGTAATCGGGTCGTTTCAATTTGCACTTTTTGATAATCGACAATCCTCACCCGTTTGTACTCCCATAACTTTGCATGCTGCCCGTTGATATCAAAGATTTTTTCTAATGCCGCATCAGGAGTGATCTTTTTTAAAAAGATTATCTTAGATTCAATATCTTTAAATTTTTTTTCAGTTAAAGAATTATAAATTAAGGGGCTTTTATATTTTGTATCACTTACAAAAATTCCTGAGCCCTGGATGATTTTGATACATCCAATATTGGCGAGTTTTTTCAATGCTTCCCGAATGGTATATCGTGAAACATCATATTGCTTCGCAAGATCTCTTTCAGTAGGCATTTTCTCGCCAGCTTTGTATTTATTTTGATAAATCTTACTTAGGATGTCATCTGCAATGAAATCTCTTTTTTTCATCATGAGTACCTCAGGGAAGTTTTTAACTTCATTCTATATACTAAAAACCCTCTAAAGCAATACTAAAGAGGGTTTGTTTCATTATGGCGTATGAATCGAACCATTTGGAATACGTGCTTGAGTCCATTCATGCTTTCTATACCTTACTGGATATTCTTTGGCCATATCTTCATTAAAATCAACACCTATACCAATTCTCTCAATTGGATATATATATCCATCTACTACTTCAACTGAATGAGGGAACATTTCCTTCGTTGTTTCATCAGGCTCCTGGATCTCTTGAATCGCTGCATTGTGAAGATGAATATTTAAATGAGTATTGACAGCCACCCCAATTGGAGTCATGTCAGATGGCCCGTGCCACGCAATTCGGACACCGAAATTTTCGCAAAGTGCGGCAAGCTTCAAGGCAGGTGTGATACCGCCAATTTGGGAAACATGGCAGCGAATATAATCAATTTGCCGATTGACAATCAGACTTTTCCACTCCATTGGGTTATTAAACAGTTCACCAATGGCGATCGGTGTTGTGCATTGTGTTCTCACCTGTGACAGCCATTCGGTTTGATCCGGAGGCAGGATATCCTCAAGGAAGAATAATTTATAGGGTTCCAGATCTTTGGCCAATTGAAGTGCCTGATTCGGAAACAGTCTTTCATGGACATCGTGCAAGAAATGAATGGAATAGCCATACTTTTCTCTCAAAGCTTTAAACATATACACAACATCTCTCATATAGATGTCCGGATCAAAATATTCACCCTCACTTATATGAGTGGTTAAGTGCATATCATGATTTTTTCCGCCATATTTCCCTAATTGACAGCGGATATGGCGGAATCCCCGTTCAATCATCGTATCTACATTATGAAAAAGTTCCTTAAGCGTCAGACCGTCCGCATGGCCATATGCTGCAATCGCATTTTTGGACTTACCCCCAAGCAATTGGTAAAGAGGCATGTTCGCCAGCTTTGCCTTGATATCCCATAAAGCCATATCAATACCAGCAATGGCATTATTCATAACCGGCCCATTTCTCCAATAGGAATTGACCATCATTAATTGCCATAAATCTTCTATATGGTTTGCATCACGATCAATTAAAAGAGGTCTTAAATATTCATCAATAATGGTTTGAACAGCTAATGGACGCTGCTGAAAAGTAGCACAGCCATATCCAAAAATGCCTTTATTTGTTTCTATTTTGACAACAATTAGATTATGTCGATGTGGATTCGTCACAAATGATTTTATATCTGTAATAATGGTGGGTTCCAACTTTGATTCTCCTTCTCTCTGCATTCAATTGTGTCAAATCAAAGTGATTTATAATTAGATTTAAACACAGTAAATGGGCACCGTCAATTTGGTCAGAAAGGTTAGTAAAATAACGAGATTTACCGTACCAATTTCGAATAGAAATCTGCGTAAACCTTTGAAATGAAAAGGCTTCCGTGATTTTTTTGGTTGTTTTTAACCGTTTTCAAAAATTTTTTCGTTATGCTATTATGAGCGTGTCAAATCAAAGTGCAAGCAAGATAGAAAGTTTAATTGGAACAAGATTCAATTTAAAGGGGATGAAACAAGTGAAGGAAAAGGAAACGGTCAAAAAAATCATAGAATACGTGGGAGGGAAAGATAATATAAAGAAAGCTTGGCATTGCATGACAAGGCTTCGCTTCGATTTATATGATGAATCTTTAATCTCTCATGATCAAATAAAAAAATTGAATGGCGTGATTGGGGAACAATTACAAAGTGACCAATATCAAATCATCATCGGTACGAATGTAGCGAAATATTACTCTGTTTTGTCAGAGGAATTGGGGATCGATGGAAACGAAATCGACGACAAGGGAGATTCGAAGAAAAAAGGACCTTTCGGACGATTATTGGATGTTGTATCCGGCGTTTTCGGACCAATCGTTCCAGCCATCGCCGGAGCAGGTATGATTAAAGGTCTAATCGCCGGTTTAATTGCATTAAAAGTTTTATCAGCTGAAACTGATACGGTAAAAATATTGGACTTGATTTCAAGCGGCGTGTTTTACTTCCTGCCATTTTTCCTGGCAGCCTCTGCAGCAAAAATCTTTAAAGTCAATCAATACCTTGCCATCGCGATTGCAGGCGGCTTTATGTACCCAACTTTAATCGACGCCGCTAAACTGGGCGAGATCCATTCCTTTGACTTTTTTGGGCTGCCAATTCCTGTATATAATTATTCAAGTGCGGTTATACCAGTTATCTTGTCAGTATGGGCGTTAAGCTATATTTATAAGTGGGTTGACAGATTTATGCCAAACCTGTTGAGAACGGTATTTACCCCTACTTTAACATTATTTATTGCCATACCTTTTTCATTATTGGTAACAGGTCCATTGGGCGAATATGTAGGTAAAGGTATAGGCTTTATTGTTCAATCCTTATTTGATATTTCTCCAATCTTGGCAGGGGTTGTCATGGGCGGATTCAGACCGATTGAAATTGTATTTGGCGTGCACCATGCGATCACACCAATTGCGCTTCAGAACTTCGCTGATAAAGGGTATGACATGTTAATGCCAATGATGTTTATGACCAATATGGCCATTGCCGGTGCTACTTTTGCGATGATTTTCAAAACCAACAGCAAAGCGGAAAAATCAGTCATTTTTTCTGCGGCTCTTTCAGCCATCCTAGGTATCACAGAACCGGCTTTATTCGGGGTACTGATTAAGAATAAAAAAGCCTTTATCGCTTGTTCAATCGGCAGCGCAGTGGCTTCCACATTCTTTGCTACAATGGGAGTTCGAATTTATGGATATATTCTTTCAAGTATTGTAAGTTTGGTTGCCTATGTCGGACCTTACTTCCCATATGCTTTAATCGGAATAGCAATTGCAATCGGAGGTTCATTTGCCCTCACGTATGTGATTGTTAAAAAAAATCGCAATAGCGAAATAAACAACGCTCAAACTCTCAAAAAAATCGGATAAGCTGACAAAAAAGAAAGTGCTTGATTGCCTAACGGCTGTCGAGCCTTTCCTTTTGATTAGGAAAAAAAGGTGAGAATTTGAAAACAATATTTAGAGAAACTTAACGTAATCAGAAAGTAATGGAGTGAATGGTTATCAAGCTTATTGCAATCGATTTAGATGGTACATTATTGTCTTTGGAAAATAGTATTACAAATGAGAATCTTCAGGCGCTCCAAAAGGCGCAGAAAGAGGGGCATATAATTATGATCTGCTCGGGCCGCGCCCCTGAGGATATCGAACAAATTCTAAAAAAATATGATTTTTCCTGTCCCATTGCCGGAAGCAATGGTACCCTTGTCCAAGCAGAAGGGAAGCTTTTAGCCAATGTTTCCATGAATAGGGAAAACGTCGCACAATTAGCCTGCAAATTAGATGTGGAGAGGATTCCATATCGCGTCTACACAAGTAAGGGAATCTTTGTACCTGCCGATTGGTCAGAACGAGTGGCTCTTACAATCGAAGGGAAAAGAATTGAAGGGATGTCGGATGGCCTTTATAAACGGATCACTGAACAGCCGCAGAAGTCGGATCTCCTCCATTATATGGATGATTATCATGAATTAATGGACATAAAGAGCTTAACGGTTCAAAAATTCTTTGTGCTTATTTTTGATAGAGAGAAAAAAACGGAGATAATCACCTATCTCAATGGAATCTCAGGGATCGTTACCACGTCTTCTGGCCCCTGGAACCTTGAAGTCATGGATCAAAACGGCAATAAAGGTCATGCACTCAAAAAGGCTGCGGAATACTTTGGTATTCCATTGGCAGATACCGTTGCCATTGGTGACAATTTTAATGATGTTCCAATGCTTGAAGCAGCCGGATTATCGATCGCCATGGGGAATGCGGATCCGGCAGTAAAAGAGCTCTGCGATACTGTAACCCTGTCGAATGCTGAAAATGGAGTGGCTTATGCATTCGAACATTTTTTACTTAACCGGTAAGGTGACATATAGATAAGAAGAGTGATCATTTGGTGATAAAGGGGTATGATGATGTTTAAAAATCTATTTAAGAATCATAAGAGTTTAGCAGAAGAAGTCTTTTCACCTATGGACGGCGAAATTGTTTCATTATCAGAGGTGCCTGATCCTGTCTTTGCACAGAAACTAATGGGGGATGGGGTTGCCATTGTCCCAAAGAGCGGAAAAATGGTTTCGCCTGTAAACGGTCAAGTGATTCAGGTTTTTCCTACTAAACACGCAATTGGAATTATGACAAACAACGGGCTGGAATTACTTATCCATATTGGATTGGAAACCGTTGAATTGAACGGGGAAGGTTTTGAAGTACTGGTTGCCAGCGGTTCAACGATTAAAATCGGCGATCCTCTGGTAAATGTAGATTTAGAGTATGTAAAAAGCCAAAACAAAGAAATTATTACCCCTATCATTATTACAAATATGGAAAAAATTTTGGAAATTACCCCAATTCATAATGGGCCGGAAACGACCCGGGGGGATGGATTGTTTACTTGTAAACTGAAATAATTGGATTAGGTCCGATGGAGTGTTCTCTTGCAACATTTTGATAATAAAAAAATTTTTAGATTAGAAAAAAACTCTAGGCAGTATTACATGCTATAGAGTTTTTTTGTTTGCAATTACTATTTGCAGAAAATTTGATATAGTAAAATAAACCTATTAAATCTCCATATACGATAAGAACAAGATGTCAAATCAAAATAAGGGGCCTGGTTTCATTCAGGTATACCCCTCATAGCTAATTTGAGCTTGAGTTTATTTTTCTAGCATGAATCCGCCATAAAGAGGGAGTCAATATGAACGGCTTATTTTACTTGATTATATTTTTGTTCCGGCATTATTATATTTAGTTAGTGCATCCGCCTTACATGATATGGTACCAGGTGTACCGCTTATCGTATGGGTATTAATTTTTATCGCCATTAATACGGTCATTAATATCCGAGGGATTGAATTTACTGCACGGGCAAATAAAATAATCGTCATCTTGGAATTAGTCATTTTAGCCATATTTGTGATTGTTGGCATCGTTGCCATCGCCAAAGGGGTAAATGGAGCAGAAGTGACCATTAAGCCATTATATGATAAAAGCCATTTTAGCATGAGTATGGTCATGGGGGCTGTTTCCATTGCAGTGCTGAGCTTCTTGGGATTTGACGGGATTTCCACATTGGCTGAAGAAACGAAGGATGGCAGCAAATCGATTGGTAAAGCCTGTATTTATGCTCTGTTAACGGTTGGTGCATTATTTATTATCCAAACATGGGTAGCCGCACTTATTTGGCCGGACTTTAATAGCTTTGAAAATCCGGATGTCGCCTTTTATCAAATTGCTGAAGTAGCTGGCGGAACATGGCTTAAATATGTAACGATCTTAGCAACTGCCCTTTCTTGGGGAATTGCTAACTCCTTGGTTGCACAAGCCGCGATTTCAAGAATCCTGTTCAGTATGGCAAGGGATCGCAAGCTTCCGCAGGTTTTAGCGAAGGTTCATCCAAAATATCAAACACCATATATTGGAACAATTGTAATTGCCATTCTGTCTGTTATTGTAACGGTTGCTTTTGAATCACAAATAGGGGCTTTGTCTTCCGTTGTTAACTTTGGGGCATTATCCTCCTTCTTATTTTTGCATTTGTCTGTGATCAATTATTTTATTCGAAAAAAACAAAGCAAGGATTATGTCAAACATTTGATCCTCCCGATTATAGGATTCATTATTATTGGATATGTTTGGCTTAACCTTGATGCACTTTCTAAGCAGCTTGGATTTATCTGGCTGGGAATTGGTATTGTTTATTTAATTGTTTTGAAGCTAATGAAGAAGGATACTGGCTTGGATTTAGATTAGGATAAGGCAAATTATTTTAGAGTTGTCTGGACAAAGGAGAACCACCGATTGACTGATGAATCGGTGGTTTTCTTTTTTTAATCTTAGCGAAGTTTGAGCTGTTTTGCTTGGGGGAGGTTGAATCCATTTTTGGGCGGGATTTCTTTTTTCTGTAATTGGAATAGGTTCCAACGCTTTTCCCATTTTTCTTAAAGGAAATAGAAATAATAAGAAGGCTATTGCCGTCGAAAAACAATGAAAATAAATTGACAAAGTTACCTATTCTATTAAACTAAAGATAGTTCTATCCCCTAAAGTATTCACTCAATATGCTGCTCCACAAGTATTTATTTGCCTTTTTCATTCTCCAATTGAAGTCATATTAAACCTCTTCTTTTTTTCACTCGCATTAACCATCATTATGTCGGACGGTCAAATGAATAAATAAAATGCCTATGATGTGGACGGTCCATTATCCCCCCTATTAAGCAAGTCACCAGAAAATGCTCATTTATTATTCGAATCGTATCGGGAAAAGATGTTTATGGAGCATGGAATTCCCGAATATGATTTTTTGTTTCGATTGAGAGCTAGAAAAAGGTAATTAAAGGACAGACCAAAATTTGATTGTAGAAAGAACGGTTTCTGTCCACTAAACTTTGTTTAAATATTGTATTAAAGAGAGGAGCGGAAGGTTATGGGTTTTGAAGAAGAATACCAGGCATTTTTAAATGCTCATTTACAGGCAAGAACAGGTGAGCGGTTGCGACGTTTACAAGAAGGTCACAACCAGGCTGAAAGATTGTTTTTGAAGCAAGTATGGTGCCCTTTATTTTACCAATTTCGGTATCTTCATCTGGAATATGAAGTCGACGATTTTAAGGATGGCAAAAGGTATTTGGATTTTGCTTATATTCGTCCCGCTATCCGGATTTGCCTTGAGGTTGACGGGTATGGCCCTCACCTAAAGAACATAAGCAGATGGTAATTTTCCGACAACCTGGAACGTCAAAATCAGCTAGTAATTGACGGATGGATTGTGATCCGCTTTTCTTATGACCAAGTGAAAGAACAACCACGTCGATGTCAACAGATTATTCAGCAAGTGATAGGCCAATGGCTGGGTGATGAACTGGACCAGACATCTCTGTCCTTTGTTGAAAAGGAAGTACTTCGGCTGGCGATTCGAAAAGGAGAAGCCCTATCTCCTAAAGAAGTCGAGGCGTATTTGAAGCTAAGTGACAAGACGGTAAGGAAGATATTTTCTCAACTAGTCGACAAAAAGATATTGATTCCCGCATCCGGAGTCAAGAGGATCCGCACTTATCGGCTGGGGGATCAGGTTAAGCGCCCAATCAGATAATTAGGCGGAGAAATTCCGCTTATTTAGAAATTTCCATTAAGAATAGCTAAAATAGACGGAGAAATTCCGCCTATTGACTCGAAAAACATGAAAATGTGGGGTTTATCTTTGCATAACCGGAAAATCTTCCCTTATTTACTCCAAAATGAGCTCCATTCTGCAGATAACAGGAAAATGTCCCCTTATTTTATTCCGTTGGTTACTTAATTAGAACAACTATTCTTTTTTATAAGGAAGTTAGATGAAAAGCATTAGTGCTTTAATTTTCATTTTCTAGGTACATTACGCTGAAGCGTATCATACGAGATGCAACCGTAAAGGCAAGTGCCTAGTCACTACCGCAATTTGTCAAATTCTCCTCGACAAGATTCGAGTGGTGCCAGGCACCTCAACCTAGGTCTATATGCTTATTCCATAATGTTCCAAAATCATTTAACTTAAAATAGAGACTGAGAACTTAGGAGGACATTATGGGTAGAAAAGCGGGTTGGTTTGCACTTATTTTTATGTTCATTTTTTTCTTAATTGGATGTGAAAATAATAAGGAGAAACAAACAGAAGCGAAGGGGAACAGTACGGCTGCTGTAAAGAAGACAAATGAAGAATCAAAAAATAAAGAGGATCAAAAGAATCCAACGAACATCCAATTAAGCGGGAAAGTGGTCATCGAAAACGGAAAGATTGTCATTAAAGGGAAAAGTAATTTAATGGAAGGCACAATAGTAGGAATAGATTGGCTTGATCGGCCATTTTCGATTCGAAATCCGATTTGCCTTCTTTGTGACAAGGGAACTGTTGTCGATAAGGATGGGAATTTTACCTTTGAAATAACACAAGATCTCCAAAACTATGGCTATATTTATGTGACGATGGAAGTGGTCCTTGGCGGATTAGGACAGCCAGAAGAGATTGAGGCCGTTTATGGTGAGCATGGGGAGAACTTAAAAGGACCTTTTGTTGCGAAACATGAAATATTAGGTGAAGAATATCAAAAAATAGCTGCATCCATTCTTGTATCACCTCGTGGAGAACAAACTGTGTATCCAATTGACACACCAAAACGGGACAAGCTTCCGGATGATGCTGGCAGCACACAAGTTTGGATGAAACCGGAATTAACGAATGACCATACCTATTTCTATGTAAAAGGGACATCCAATTTAATAGAAGGAACAGAATTATCAGCATACTATTATTCATCCGAAGACGCAGCCGTTCCGCAAAATTGGGTCGGTTCCACGGCAAATGTGGTCAGTGACGGCACTTTTTCATTGCAAATTCCGTATGATACGATCACAGAAAATGGCTTTCTTGTGATTACCTCAAAGGGCAATGACCGTCATGTGCTGAAAACAAAAATGAAAGATATTTACGGGGAACATTTCGAAAAAATGAGCGGCGAACAGGTGGTGCCAAATGAAGAGGGCGGAAACATGCTGAAAGTCGTTCTTCATCCAAAACCGCCCATCGTTAAAGCCCCAGAAAAAACAAGGGTTACCACAGATGGGGAAGAAACAAAGGTCCAATTACCGGATGACATTTTATTTGATCATGATCAAAGCGATTTGAAACCGGATGCCCAAAACACATTGAATGAGCTAGTTCAATCGTTGGTCACCTTAAAAGAGGGTACCGTCATTCAAATTAACGGCCATACCGATAACACAGGGGATGACCAATACAACCTGGCGTTATCGGAAAAAAGAGCAAAAGCGGTAGAAGCCTATCTGCAGCAAACTGGAAAAGTCGGTCATATAAAAATCAGCACGGCAGGATACGGTGAAACTAAGCCGATTGCATTAGAGGATACAGAGGAAGGCAGAGCCAAAAACCGTCGAGTAGAAATGGTGATCAATCCAAAGGAATAGAGTGGCTTCCAAAAGGTGCCAGCACCACCCGTATTTTTTGGGGGGTGGCAGGCATCTTTTTATGTGCACCAAAATAATGGTAATGCTTAGGGAAACTAGGAGGCGAAGACGAACGTTGACGAAATGGAAATTGACGAGGGAAAATGGTAGAATTTTATTAAACTAGAAATAGTCCATTCCTCAAATTTTCCTTTTATCATTTCTTCCATTTAAGCCTCTTTTTTCACTCGCATTCACCTCATTAATCTGTCCCAAGTTCAAATGAAAAAAATAGAGATGATTCATTCGTGGCATCGAATATGTATGTAAAATTAGGTAGAAGAAGAAATTGAGGAAATGACCATTGATAGGAGGAGGAATCCTATGGGATTTGAAGAAGAATATCAGGCCTTTTTGAATGCGCACTTGCAGGCAAGAACCGGTGAACGGCTGCGGCGCTTACAAGAAGGTCACGATCAGGCTGAAATGTTGTTTTTGAAGCAAGTGTGGTGGCCGCTATTTTTCCACTTCAAGTACCTCCATCCAGAATATGAAGTCGATGATTTCAAGGACGGCAAACGATATTTGGATTTTGCTTATATTCGTCCCGGCATCCGGATATGCCTTGAGATCGACGGGTATGGCCCTCACTTCAAGAACATAAGCAGATGGCAATTTTCCGACAACCTGGAACGTCAAAATCAGTTGATGATTGACGGATGGACCGTGATCCGCTTTTCTTATGACCAAGTGAAAGAGAAGCCTCGCCGCTGCCAACAGATTGTTCAACAAGTGATTGGACAAAGGCTGGGGGATGAACTGGACCCAACATCTTTGTCCATTGTCGAAAAAGGAAGTACTACGGCTAGTGGTTCGAAAAGGAGAAGCCATATCCCCTAAAGAAGACGAGAAGTATTTGAAGCTAAGTGCCAAGACGGTAAAAAAAGTACTTTATAAACTAGTCGAAAAAAAGATGCTGATTCCCGCATCAGGGATCAAGAGGGTCCGTTCTTATCGGCTGGGTGATCAGGTTAAACATCCAATCTGATAAATAGCGGGAAAAATTCCACTTATTTAAAAATTAGTATTAAAAAAGGCTAAAATAGAGGGAGAAATTCCGCCTATTGTCTCTAAAAGCGTGAAAATAGGCGGTTTTTATTTACATAAGGGGAAAATCTCCCTTTATTTCACCTGAAAGGAGCACCATTTTGCATTTAACGGGAAAATCTCCGCTTATTTTACTTCCGCTAGTTAATTAATCAAGGACCAGAATGACTCAAAAATGATGAAACACTGTAAATCTTTTGAACCAAGTTGGGCGGGAGATGGTGGGGGATTTGGATGGATATAGGTCCCTTTTTTTAACCTTAAATACCAAATATAAGAATATTCAAAGAACCACATTTATTTTCAAAAAGAAGACCATATAGATCAGGGCAGAGGGAAATAGAGTATGGGGATTTCTATCACTTTTATCAAGGAACTTTTTAGAGATTTTGGATAATTCAAGTCGATATCTCCGGTACTAACATGTGATACCTCTGTTAATACTATTCAATTACATACCTATTTGCTAAGCTCTTAGAAACATGGTTACCCTCCTTTCATTTTGCTAAAGGTCATCTCTGCCAGAAAATTTCCTAATGATACCTCAAACTTATATCATATTAATTTGTTAAAATAAGATTAGAAAAACATAAATGAGGTAGCGGTATGATAGAGGAGTCATTCCATAAATATATAAAAGATTTCATTCTTAAAAGTGGCGAGGAACTGGAGTGGGGGAAACCAATTAGTGATCATTTTTTACTTGAAGGGAAGATTATCAAACGTTCTGAAAGAACCTATCGAATTCTGGGTTTTTTAACAGTATCGACCAAACGGGATAACATAGACGAATCAATTTACGATAATAAATTGGATGCTTTAAAATTTACCCCAAGGAAAAAAGTTAACTTAGATGATAACGGTCGTCAGACCTTTAAATGGCTGGAAGAAGGGTGGATTATAAAGGAAGTAAGGTTTGAGAAAGATGAGAGAACAGTCAGTTCATCCCACTATAGGATGGGATTTCGATTGTACCAATGTGAAGAGTTAAAGAGACAACAAAAAATGGAACAAACACACCATGAATTTCTTGAAATAAAGAACCAGATCCTAACAACTTTATCATCTGAAATCGTATTTCAAGCTTCCTTTTTGAATCAAAATAAGCTTGGACTTCAAAACATAATGAGGGTTGTGCAGAATCTTAAAAAGGATGAATTAAGTTCATCATCCTTTTTTCCAGAGAAGTGGACTTTAGGGAAACGGATAAAATTCTTTCACTTTATTAATGCTTTTAGTCAAATAAGTCTTCATAGGAAGGAATTTGACTGGAAGGAAATCGGTGCATCTTATTTTCAAAAAATTGGAGGTTCAAAGGAGTTTGACTCCAATAAGGATGAGTTTATTAATCAATTAGAAGAGTGGACTAATGTTCCGGCAATGGAGTTAGGTTTAACAAGCCTTGGTCAAATTACACCGGTATTTTTTGCTGGCCAATTGAGCGGGAAGTATGTTGCCTATGATTGGGGACCCGTTCATGCCTTAACGAATTTATCCATTGCAAATGGGGAGATCCAAACAAAGGCCACGACACTTTGGCTTGTCGAAAATCGAGCAATTCTGACGCGAATGGCAGCTGCTGAACAGTTCTTAAAAGAAGCCAATTCTCTCATTATATGTGTTGATGGACATTTACGTTCTGCTCACAAAAATGCCATTTACCAGATTTTGAACAACAGTGAAATTGAACAAGTGATGATATGGTGTGATTACGATCCAGATGGTTTGCAAATTTCAAAAGAAATCTACGAAGCAGTCTGTAAATATGACAGTTTCACGATAAAGTTGATCTTGCCAGACCAGAAAGTTATAAACCACTGGCAGCAGTATGAGCAATATTTATTAAGATTTTTGGAAAATAACAAAATGGAACAGGAACAAATAGTAGGAGGTGTTGAATATTGGAAAAAGTGGATTCGAGATTAATATCTATTTTTCAATCAACGGAATCAGCACCGGAAATTATGCAGGCAATGAAAGATATTTCTTCATTATCGGGGGTTCTAAGTGATTTAGGAGCGCAAAACTTCTTTCAGACTCCAGGCGAAATCTTGAGATTTTTAAGGCTTATTCAACTATTAAATGAAGAAGCGCTTGGACTCGATGATCCGATCGAAAATGAAGAAACCATTTATTATCGATATCGAAACCGGTACGATGACTCAGAACCGCCTTCGAAAAGAAGGGTTGAACAAATCATTAACGTTTTAGTAAAAAACAATTGGATTTCGAAACAAACAAGGAAAATTAAACTGCGAGATGTTGGAAAGCGCATGATGGATGCACTTATCCGACTTGCCAATGATTCTCTTGCCTACTATATGAACGATGATATTGGACGATCATTATTTCAAGCAAGGCGTGATGCCGAAATTAGTGAAGCTTATGATGATAACGGAATTTCTGGTGGAAATAAAATAGCGAGCATGATTCGCAATGTGGAAAATGCAATTGCTCTTTTAAGAGAACGTGAGTTAGAGATGCTTGCAGACCGCAATGCTCTACCCCAGCTTGAACTAATCCATCAATTAATGAAGGATTTAGAGATTAAGTTAGAGGAGAGAATTAGGCAATTCCAAACAGTAGAGGATAGTTTAGTGCTTACAGATTTAATGCAAAGAGGGACAGCTGTTCTTGCTGAAGGTACGAACCTTAGCTTAGGAATGATCAACAAGTATGTTAAGTTCACCAATATGCAAAAAACACCATTAACCTCGACCATTCAACCTGAAAAAGTCAGAGCCTTCATTTCGAAAATGTTTGATCCCCCACTCGATTCTGACATTCCCAATGCCTATCAGTTACTAAGTTTCATGGAGCAAGATCAATATGAGGATGAAGCCATCGATGGAATGTGGCTACCGATTAAGTTCGCGGCTCCTTTATCTCCAATAGCAATTGAAGAGGCAATAGAGTATTTAGAAACGTATGAACCTGCTGTTGATCCTATTGTTGATGAAGAGGAAGTAACAGAATACTCATCACAGGAAATGTCAGAGGATGAATTGGAGAGTTTGATGGGGGAATCGAACTGGCTTTTAACAAAGAATATGATCGACACTACAGCAATTGAAGCGTTTTTTGAAATGCAGGAAGAAGCACCATTAGAGCAGGTGATCATTGAGGCAACCACTGACCAGTGGAGTGATGCCATTAATGCTTTAACAGCCATTTCAGCATTAATTGGTAATAAAAAAGTAACGGTAAGTACTAATGAAAAAAATAAAGGTCGTAAGGTTTTCAATAAAAAATGGGAGTGGATGAAGGATGGAGATGGATCAGACATTATTAAACGAAAACACTCTTTCCAAAGAGATAAACAATCCGAATGATACTATCGAAGGGGTAAATGTAAATCCATTAAATGTCATGCAGTCAATTAGAGGGATCTTAACGCAAGAAGAGGAGTTAACATTTATGAATATCCTTTTCTCATCCTCTGCTTCAATTCGTTCGGGAAATTTTGGCTTATCCCGAAAAGAGGTTGAAAAACAGCTTAATATTTCAGGAAATGATGAGCGTTTTTTCTCGTTTATTACAAGGGTTAATCAAGCCATCAGTCGATACTTTCAACTAATTTATGATGAAAAGCGCGATCAAGTAGTGGCGCTAATGAGAGTACCTGCTTATTCAGCGCGCAATACTTTATCCAAAGAAAGTCTAGCGATATTACTTTATATGTTTTATCAACAAGAGGTTTTGCAGCATGAATTTACTCTTTTTGACCAATTGCTTGATGCACTTGGACACGAAACAAAAAAAGCAAACCAAAGAGTACTACTTAATATAGATCCTTTAAAGAAAATAGGGGCAATCGAGGATTATGAAACGAATTCATCAGAGAGGGCTTTTCAGCTTACGGCAATTGGCGTTCATCTTTTTTCTGATTCGTTCTTACGTCGAACAGCAGAATTCAGTCAGTCAAATCAATTAAACAAAGAGGAAGTATTGAAGTTTTTTAAACGTTATAACTTATATCAAAAAGGAGTAGGCGAATGATTCCTTGGAGAATGTCATTTTCAGGTATTCGTGATTATCGACCAGAACTGATTGATTTGTCGGGAGTCGACCATCATATTATGATTACTGGCCCAAACGGTTCAGGCAAGTCAACCATCACGTATTGCATGGGGGCGGTACTTTATTCTTCCAAAGTAGATGTGGAAGGATTAAAATCTCGCAATCTATTACCTGATCAAACTTGGAAAGCACAAGTGGCTTTAGTATTTAAAAATGAAGGGCAAATGAAAATTGATGCTGCTCCCTTCATCCAATTTTCATTAAGAATGGTTCAAGAACCGGGGCAACCGATAAAAAAAGAGTTTTCTATCTCAACGGGTGAGGAGATCGATCAGTGGGAGAATACTATTAAATTTACATCCGGCGATCGCCAATTTAATTTTACCGCCTATAAGAAAGATCTGCTTTACAAATACAAGATTGACCCTGATGCCTATTATCTTATTTGGTATCAGCAAGAGGTTAATCAATTTGCTGTTATGAACCCGGAAGAGCGGTTTCGAATCTTTAGTGAGATGCATGGAATTGATCAGACACAGCGCGAATGGGAAGAAAGTATTGAAAAGCTAAAGGACACAACCGAAACTCTTAAAACAGCCAAGTATAGTGTCGATAATAAAAAATTAGAACTACAAATCAAAAAGGCTGATTTAGATAGGTATAAGAGTAATCAAGAACGTCTACTATGTGGCGGAAGGGAATATACAGAAGCTCTTTTATTATTAGAAGCAGCTTTGAAAAAAGAGAAGAATAGTTTAGATGGCGTAATTGTGGAACTTTCCTCTGATATGGAAGAAGCAAAGGAGGCCATCTCTTCTAAGCAAGAAGAGAAAGAAAAGTTGATCGAACAATTGAACAAGCTGCTAATTGAAAAAGGAGTGTTAGAAGGCAAGCTGGAAGAGACTGAAGAATTACTGGAAACAGTAAATGGTGAAATTAAGGCTAAAAAGCAGTCCATCGATGAGCTAGAAAAAGAACTTGAAGACTTAACAAAGCGAAAAAAACAAATTACCCGTACAGAAAAAGAGGTTCAGGAAGCGTTAAGTCGATTGAGCAAAGAAATAGTTGACTCCAGCAGCCAGCTAGCTGAGGTAAAAGAGCTGCACAAACAGCAAGAACAGTTACAACGAGATTTACTGCGTGAAATCGCAAGATTAGATCATCAAGTAAAGGAAGACCAAAGGTTATACGAAGAGCATAGTAAAAGATTAGCAGAATACAAAAGTAGTCATGAGGTTTCTACGACAATTGATAAGCTGGATGCTGAAATTATCTCTTTTAAAAATGAACACCTGCTATTATCGAATGAAGTGAAAGAACTAAAAAAGGAAAGGACTTCTCTTCTAGAAAATCGCGATTTATCTAAACGTCAAAGTGAATCATTAGCCTATCTTCGGATAAGAAATATAAAAGCCTATCCTCTTCGTGAATTAGTGGAATTAGACGAACAGGCGCAACTAAAAGACGAGCGTCTATTTAATACGATTAAGTATACGATTTTTTTCCAAGGGAAACACATTGAGCCCCCTAATGATCTTTACCACGTTCCATTAATGGGAACGGTGCCTGATCGCTCTGTAGAAGCGTTACCTGAGCTTCATTTGAAAATAAAGGGAGGTTTGAGGGAAGAAGATATACCACATGCCATTAAAGCGCTGTGGTGGATCGGGCAATTTTTCAAAAACGGTCCAATTAAGATACAGAATGGGTTCTTACATGATGGGATGGGGGTTCGCGGGCCACAGGAACAAGATCGCTATATTTTAAGTAAGAAAGCTTTGTTAGCAAGAAAACAAGAAGTGGAAAAACTTATCTTTATAAAAGAATCCAGACTATCAGAATTAGACGAACTGATCGGTGATCATACAAAAAAATCACAAGAATTGAATCGAATTATTCAGTTTGTAAGGGAAGCCGAAGCCTTTATGGCAACGGATTATGAGCGGGAAAGTCGTATTAAACAACTAGAAGAGGAGAGAAAAAAATTATCAAGCATTGAGACATTGTTAGGGGAGCTTGGAGAAAAGAGGACAAATCTCGATGTTCATCTGATTCAACTTCAAGATAAACAACTTATCTTACAAGATGAAGAGTCTTTTTACGAAGAACTTGGAAAGATGAAAGGAAAGTATGACAACCTTCTCACTTTACAAAATCAGTTAACATTGCTTAAGAATCAACGTGAACAGCAGAATGCTATCCTTGAGGGATTGGATAATAGCCTAAATAAGCTAGAAAGTAAATTGAAAAAGCTCAAGCGGAACGAAGAACAACTTGATGAGGAAATTGAACGGTCCAATAAAGGGATGATGAGAATCTCTAATCAACTGACTGACAAAAAGGATGAAAGGGATGTAACGGCCCAGCAGCTAGTAGAGTATATACAGGAAATAACAGAAATAAAAGCCCTTGTTCCGCAAATCTATTCAGAGATTGCAGGTAAATCACTTCCCGACCAGCTGCCAGCTGTAACAAGCTTAAAAAATCAACGAGAAAACGGTAAAATTACGTTTGACGCCGCTAGAAGGGAACCTGATATTGACCCTGCAGCACCTGAAAACTATGAAGCAGTTAAGCAAGAGTTTGAACGATTGGACAATGAATATAAACGCACGAACATTTTACTCGAACAAGATAGAGAGCGGGCAGAGCAACTTAAGGACAAGCTAGAAACAACCATTAATATGCGGGTAACGGAAATTCGCAGAAGATTTCAATCCTATATGAGTCACTTTCAATTTGAAGGTCAAGTGGATTGGGACTCCTCCGAAGATAAAAGAGGTAGAACACACTTCAAGCTTTTCATTAAGGCCAGAAAAGAAGGTCATCGAGGAACAATGGAAGATGTCAGTACAAAGGCCCGAGGAGGAAAGGTTGGTAAGGGAGTATCAGGGGGAGAGGAATCACTAAGTTCACTACTATTTGCTTTGGCATTATTGCAAAATTTATCATTTAAACCGGGATTCATTGTACTAGATGAATTTGATAGTGCTCTGGATGAAAACCGAAAATTAAAGGTGTTTGACCTATATGTACAGGAATTACAAAGGAAACTAATCATCCTAACTCCGAAATCACATGAAGAACATTACCTGAAGCGCTTCTCAAAGGCATTGGTTGTTCAACATGACCCGACCATTCCTTCTAGTAAAGTCGTTGGGATAGTGAAGAAAGATTCTTAAAAGGAAAATGCCAGCCGCTACAATTAAAATAGTGGCGTAATCAATTAAAACAAAGCAGGAATCCTTCATTCTAATTGAAATGAAGGGTTCTTTTTTTCGACCGCTTAATACCCCTGTCATAAAAATAATAGAAAAATTACAAAAATAATACAGTAGAATAATAGTCTTTACTTGAATCTAGTGAACAGCGGCGAAACGGCAGCAGAAGCTGAGGCAGCAACGATTCCAATCCGAATTCCGGCTTCGACAAAAGAAGGAAGTAAGGCAGCCTATGAAATAGTTGAAGCAAACCTAGAGTATAAAGCGCCAAAGGAAGAGAACTTTGTTTCCACGTTTTCGATGGGAAAAAACAACATTATCATTGAAGTAACCGCTCAAAACATACTAAAGGCAGCCTGTACCATTACGGTGACTCGTCTTCAACCTGAGGTAGTGGCCACGCCTGTAAAGGATGGCGTCCGTGCAACCGTTTCTGATGACGAAATCAATCAGCTGGATGAAGAAGGAACACTTGTGATTGACTTAAAGAAGGGTCTGGACGAAGTCACCACGATTCACTTTACAGCTGGCCAGCTCGAAACGCTCATCAATCGCCAGGCGAAAATTAAAATCGTTAAAAAGGATGTGGAGCTTCTAGTCGATGCCGTAAACTTCGCAAAAGGGGAAAACCTGGTGATTAGCTTGGAAAGAGTGGACAAAAACCCTGAGAAGCTTCCTTCATCTAATCTGGCAGCAGGGGCGGTGTATGATTTCACGATCCAACAGGGAAATACAATCATCAGTCAGTTTGATCATGAAATTAAGCTTGTTTTCCCTATAAGCGGAGCCGCCCATCCTGAAGAATTAAAAGTATTTTATTGGAATCCCAATCAAAAGGTCTGGGATTTAATCGGAGGCACATACAAAACGGTCAGATGATCGCCGCGACGAAACACTTCAGTACGTATGGCGTCTTCCGTTCAAGTGATCTGGTAGAAGCTGATCCATCAATAGATGAGCAAGGACCAGACACAGAAACAGACGAACAAGCGAATCCATCAATTGAAGGGGAACTGCCAGAAACAGCAACAAATATGTATAACTGGCTGCTTGCAGGAATCATTCTCCTGCTCATTGGAGGAACGATCTTGTGGCAGCAAAGAGTCAAACAGAAACAATAGGCAGCGAGTAAGTGAAATAGTTAAAAGGGAAGGCATCTCAAATTTTGAGGTGCCTTTTTGGGTACAATCTTGGGATCGTTATTTTTGTTTATCAGTAATTGGAAATTGTAATGCACCCTTTTTGGATATTTTATAATTATTCAAAATAACTTGATGAAATAGAAAGGAGCAAAATAGGAATAGGATGGCTTTTAGAAGTCTGAATCTATAGGAAGTTTTTATGAAGAACAGCGGGATGTCTTTTAACGAGTTGTATTATATTGTAAAAAACTCTATTTATTGACGATTTTGGAAAATGTATTAATAGTTAATGTGTATTATGGTAAAATATGACTAACTGATTTTTAAAGGAATAATATACTAAGTATTTTTACTCATATCATAACAACAAGAAAAGCAGAAAATCTTTAGAGGGCTTTCTGTTTTTTTGTCTAAAAATTAATTTGATTGTTTCCTTGGGAGGAATAATGATGAATTATATTGCACACATTCGTGAAAGTGACAAATGTATTCAATCTGTTGAGGAACACTTATTAGGCGTAAAGGAGCTAGCTGAATCTTATGGTGAGCCTCTAGGGATTAAGCATATTACTGGACTAGCGGGGATGCTTCACGACCTAGGAAAATATACTCAAGAATTTAAAGAATACATTTTAGAAGCAGTAAATAATCCTGAAGCACCTCCCAAAAGAGGGAGTGTTGACCATTCCACTGCTGGCGGTAAACTCCTCTATGAGCTTTATCATGTAAAGAATATTACCCCATATAAAGCTATTGTTGCAGAAATTGTTGGTAATGCAATTATTTCCCACCATTCCTACCTTCAAGATTTTTTAAATCCAAATTTAGAATCCAATTATTTAAACCGAGTTCGCGATAAAGAATTGAATGAATTCAATAGGTCAATAGAGTGCTTTTATAAATATGTTATGAGTGAATCTGAATTTGCCGGTTATGTAAATAAGGCAGCAGATGAACTGGGAACATTTTTGGCAAAAGAGTCTCAAGAAAATAATGAAAAACAACTGATGTTTTTAACAAAGTATATTTATAGTTCTCTAATTGACGCAGATCGGACGAATACGAGGTTATTCGAAGAAAATGGGTTCAATGAGGAATTCATTCATCAGCCAGATTTATTTCATACTTATTACGATAGACTAATGAATAAAATGAATGAATTCAAGCTACATAAACAGGCTAATACCCCTATTAATCTATTAAGAGCTTCAATGTCTGACCAGTGCGAAAGGTTTGCGGAGAAACCCTCAGGAATCTACACATTATCGATTCCAACTGGCGGCGGTAAAACTCTAGCAAGCTTACGATATGCATTGAAGCACGCCATATTACATAACAAGAAACGGATTATTTATATCGTTCCATTCACGACAATTATTGAGCAAAACGCTGAAGAGGTTCGAAAAATTCTCAAGGATGATGCCAATATTTTAGAGCACCATTCAAACATGATTGATGATGAGAATGATAATGATGAATTACAGGATGGAATGGTAACGGTTCAACAAAAATTGAAGTTGGCAAAGGATAATTGGGATTCTCCTATCATTTTTACTACCATGGTTCAATTCTTAAATGTTTTTTATGCAAAGGGCAGCAGGAATAGTCGACGACTTCATAATTTAAGTGAGTCGGTCATTATTTTTGATGAAGTGCAGAAAGTTCCGATTCCGTGTGTGACACTATTTAATCAGGCATTAAACTTTTTAAAAATTTATGCTCATTCTAGCATGGTTCTGTGCACTGCGACCCAGCCTGCCTTAGATTTTGTGGAACATAAACTGGAAGTAAACACTGATGCTGAAATGATCCATAGCCTTGATAATGTGATTGATGCCTTTAAACGGGTAGAGATTATTGATCAGGCTACTGAAGAAACATTTACGAATGAGAAACTGGCTGATTTCGTTGTAAATAAAATAGAAGAAATTAATAGCGTCCTAGTTATTTTAAATACAAAATTAGTGGTTAAGAATTTATATCATCTCTTAAAAGAGCAGCAATTGGATATTCCTATTTATCATTTAAGTACTTCGATGTGCGCTGCCCATCGTAAGCAGATGTTAGACGAAATAAGGAATCACCTAGATAAGGGCAATAAAATCATTTGTATTAGTACGCAGCTTATTGAAGCGGGTGTCGATGTTAGTTTCGATTGTGTTATTCGCTCTTTAGCTGGACTAGATTCGATCGCACAGGCTGCTGGAAGGTGTAATCGCCATGGAGAAAAAGATATCCAATATGTGTATGTGATTGACCATGAGGAAGAAAATCTCGATCGTTTAAAAGAGATAAAAATTGGTAAACAGATTGCAAAGAGGCTTCTTATTGATTTAAAGAAAAACAGTAGAAGTCATGGAGGCAATATATTATCTGTACAAGCGATGGAAAGGTATTTTAGGGAATATTATACGGAATTCGAATCAGATTTGAATTATTCTATTCCAATGTTAGGAAAAGACATGATCGAGCTATTAACTGCATCGAAATCTAATTCTGGTTTTTATTCGTCATATAAAGCTAAAGAGCAAATGGCTCTACCCTTATTTCTAGTTCATAGTTATAAAACAGCTGCAGAACATTTTCATGTTATCAAAAATGTCACTACCTCTGTGATTGTTCCATTTGAAGAAGGGAAAGAGATTATTGCCGATTTAAATGGCAATCACTCGATAAAAGATCTTACACGTTTACTTCAAAAAGCCCAACAATATACGATTAATCTTTATCATTATGAGCTTGATCAGTTAGGAAAAAATGACGGGTTGGTAAGTTATTTAGATGGAAAAATTATAGCTTTAAAAGAGGGCGGATATGATAAGGAATTTGGACTTAATCTCAAAAATGATAGCCAATATGGCTTTACTATGTTTTAAAACCCTATCTACTTTCTTTAGATAGGGTTCTGATTAATATAATGTATATTTCAATCCACGCTTATTAAAGCGACACTTCATTATAACATAAAAATAAAATTCATATTAAAATTCATACAATATATAAATCAAGATTGATTTTTATGTATTTTAGGTATATTATGGATTTATAGTATAAAAATGTAAATTATATTTTTTGTCTGACCAGCAACAACTGTGAAACTACAAATAGTTACACAGAAATAGATAACTATTGTTTTTGGGATAATTTCAATGAAAGGTGGAATTCAATGGATAATGAGATTATGAAAATGTGGATTAAGGAGAATCTTATAATGCAGGATGAAGCGAGAAGTATTACAGGCCAATCAGTATCAGGATTTAATCAGTCTGTGGCAAATAGAAGAATAATCTCGTTTGTATAGTTTGGTGGATCTAGAAAGACAAGGTTATATTTGAAAGCAGATTTAGAAGAGTACGATAAAAATAAAAGAACCAGATGAAGATATTTATGAGAACGCTAACATTGGTTAATAGAGTTAATAATTAGAGAGGGATTTGTCACTTCCACTGTTAGTATTATGGAGGTGGCAAGTTCTTAAATAAAATAGCCTTCTAATTATTAACTTTTTTAATATAAAATCTAATTCGACTAAAATCAGGAAGGAGGTGAGCAAATGAGAAATGCGATTGAGTTTGAGGTCTATGGTAATTATGCGCTGTTTACGGATCCATTAACAAAAATGGGGGGAGAAAAACTATCCTATCAAGTACCCACTTATCAAGCCATCAAAGGAATTGTTGAGTCAATCTATTGGAAACCCACACTGTTAATGGTAGTTGATGAAATTCGTGTGATGAATGCCATACGGATGGAGTCAAAGGGAATTCGCCCGATTGAATATGGCGGAGGCAATACACTGGCTAATTATACCTATCTTAAGGATGTAAGATATCAGGTGCGTGCGCATTTCATATTTAATCCGTATCGACCTGATATGGCTTTTGACCGAAATGAAAATAAGCATCATAACATCTTGATTCGTTCACTAAAGGCAGGTGGAAGGAGAGATATCTTCCTAGGTGCGAGGGAATGTCAGGGCTATGTTGAACCATGTGTTTTTGGAGAGGGGGAAGGCTTTTACGACAATTATGGCGAGATTCATCTCGGTACTATGGTACATGGAATTAATTATCCTGACGAAACAGGGAAAAACGAAATGGAAGTTCGAATTTGGAATCCCGTTATGAAGGATGGTGTAATTCAGTTTCCTAGACCTGATCAGTGTACACAAACACGTAAAGTCAGGGAGATGGAACCAAAGCAGTTTAATTCAACGAACGTTGAATCAGCAGAAGATCTGTCACGACGAATAGTAGAGGGGGGGAATTAATGAGTTGGCTATTAAATTTATATGAAACCTATGAATCAAATTTGGGCAGTGTCGGGAAAATTGAGAAAAGACATAACGGTCAGGAGTTTACGTTACTCCCCATCTCTCATACCACTCAGAATGCCCACATTGAGGTGGATATCACTGAAGAGGGAGAATTCCATTCGGCTAGAGTCATAGATAAGAAAGACGCTAGTACACTAATACCATGCACGGAAGGGTCAGCAAGCCGGGCTGGATCAAAAATTGCACCATATCCACTTCATGATAAATTAAGTTATGTAGCAGGTGACTTTGTCGCTTTTGGAGGAAAAATTAAAGAAGAGGAACCATTTACATATTACATCGAGCAATTAGAAAAGTGGGCCAATTCTCCATTTGCCAATAGTAAGGTCATTAGTATTTATAAATATTTAAGCAAGAAACAATTAATTGCAGACCTAGTAAAAGAAAAGGTTCTGTTTTTAGATGCTAATAATCATCTGATTGAGACTTGGGATAAAAAGTATGAATCTTTATATGAAGAAAAACCAGCCATCTTTACAGCTGTAACGGGCGGACAAGAGAGCGCTTTCGTCCGATTTAATGTACATTCTCCAAATAAGATCTTGAAAAAGGTTTGGAAAGATGAAGAAATGTATAAATCCTTTGTAAACTATTATCAAACCTTATTAGGTGAAGAAGATCTTTGCTTTGTCACTGGTGAGAAGAGTCCCAGTACAGAAAGACATGCCAACAAAATACGAAATGCAGCTGATAAGGCTAAATTAATTTCGGCAAATGACACCAGTGGATTTACCTTTAGAGGACGATTTAATAAAAGCAGTGAAGTGGCCAGTATTAGTTATGAGGTCTCACAAAAAGCGCATAATGCCCTGAAGTGGCTTATTAATCGTCAAGGGAAAACCATTGATCAGCGCGTGTTTTTGGTATGGGGCAACGATGACTTATCTATCCCTGATCCGATAGAAGATACTTTTTCGCTCCATCCTATTCCTATAGACAAGAAAGACAGGAAGGCATTTACCAATCAGGAGTTTGCTAACGAAATTGCAAAAGCTCTAGATGGATATAGGAATAATCTATCAAGTAAATCAGAAGTCAATATTATTATCCTCGATTCTGCCACAACGGGTCGGTTGGCTGTTCTTTACTATAGAAACATGAATAAGGAACTTTATCTAGACAGGCTAAAGAATTGGCATTCAACCTGTGTGTGGCTGCATCGTTATCGTAAAGACGATTCAGGTGAATATGTTCAATTTTACGGAGCGCCAGCTACAAAGGATATCGCCTTTGCTGCATACGGACCAAAAGCAAATGAGAAGATCGTTAAAGGGCTAATGGAGAGAATGTTACCATGTGTTGTCGATGAAAAAAGAATTCCCCTTGATATTGTTAAGAGCGCTTTCAATCGTGCTTCGAATCCAGTATCTATGGAAAAGTGGGAATGGGAAAAAACGCTTAGCATTGCCTGTGCACTGATTAATAAACAGGAGGGATACAATGTGGCATTAGATTTGGAAAATAGGGATCGTGATTACTTATTTGGCCGTCTGTTGGCGATTGCTGATGTTTTAGAAAGACGGGCTTTGGGATCTGAAGAAACCCGCTCTACCAATGCAATTAGATATATGAACTCTTTCTCTAAAAATCCAGCAAGAACATGGAAAACGATTCAGGATAGTTTACAACCCTATCAGGCAAGGCTGGGAACAAAAGCTAGATATTTATCTGGTTTAATTGATGAAGTGGCATCAAGAATAGATTTTGAGGATTTTAATAATAAACCATTATCGGGTAAATATTTATTAGGTTTCTATAGCCAACGTCATGATTTGTATCAGAAAAAGGAAAAAACTGATGCACCAGAAGTAATTGCCCATTAAAAGGAGGAAAAGAGAATGTCTATATTAGATCATAAAATTGACTTTGCTGTTGTTTTATCTGTAACAAAAGCTAATCCGAATGGCGATCCATTAAACGGGAATCGGCCAAGACAAAATTATGATGGACACGGTGAAATTTCTGATGTTGCGATCAAAAGAAAAATTAGAAACCGTCTGCAGGATATGGGTGAATCTATTTTTGTCCAATCAAATGATCGGAATGTGGATGATTTTAAAAGTTTAAGAGAACGTGCAGAATCCAATATAGCCTTACAAAAAATATTAAAAGCAAAAAATGGTTCTAATGATGAATTTGCTGCAATTGCCTGCGAACAATGGTTGGACGTTCGAAGTTTTGGCCAAGTATTCGCATTTAAAGGAAGCGGTTCAGGTTCAGGTGTTTCAGTCGGTGTAAGAGGGCCAGTTTCAATTCACACAGCGACTAGTGTCGATCCAATCGATATTACAAGTATGCAAATCACCAAGAGTGTTAATTCAGAACCAGGAAAAGAAAAGGGCTCCGATACAATGGGAATGAAGCATCGTGTAGATTTTGGTGTATATGTTTTTTACGGAAGTATTAATACACAGCTTGCTGAAAAAACGAGATTCACGAATGAGGATGCTGATAAATTGAAACAGGCACTCGTAACCTTATTTGAAAATGATGCATCTTCAGCTAGACCAGATGGAAGCATGGAAGTGCATAAGGTTTATTGGTGGGAGCATAACTCTAAACTAGGTCAGTATTCATCGGCAAAGGTTCATAGATTAATAGACATTAAATCTAATGTAGAAGAACCAAAAACCTTTGAAGATTATACTATTACGCTTGATGAATTAGAAGGTTTAAGGGTTGAGGTCATTGAAGGAATTTGAGGATGAAGACAACTATCTAATGCTCTCCGGCATCCAGCACTTCCAATTTTGCCGCCGCCAATGGGCCCTCATACATATTGAACAGCAGTGGGAAGAAAATGTTCGCACAGTTGAAGGACAGCACCTTCATGAAAAAGCAGACCAGCCTTTTATTCGTGAAAAGCGCGGTGATAAGCTGATTGTTCGGGCAATGCCGATTAAATCAAGAGAACTGAAGATAACGGGTGTTTGTGATGTCGTAGAGTTTATAAGAGACCGTGACGGTGTGAAGATTAATGGGATGGACGGAAAGTATATGGCTTATCCGGTTGAGTATAAACGAGGAAAGCCCAAAATAGATGATGCTGATATTTTACAATTAACTGCCCAAGCTATGTGTTTAGAGGAAATGCTGCTTTGCAAGATTGATAGGGGATACCTGTTTTATCACGAAATAAAACATAGAGTAGAAGTACTGCTAACAGATGAGTATAGACGGAAAGTAAGGGCAATTGTAAATGAAATGCAGGATTACTATCAGCGAAGGCATACACCTAAAGTCAAACCAGGTACTTTTTGTAAAAATTGTTCCCTACAGCATATTTGCTTACCGGTATTAATGAGTAAACGATCTGTCAAAAGTTATATTGAAGGGAAGATCCTTGAGTGAAAAGACTTTTGAATACATTATATATCAATCAGCCGGATGTTTATCTATCACTTGACGGGGACAATATAGTTCTTTTGAAAGAGCAGGAGCAATTAGGCAGGCTGCCGCTTCATAATTTAGAATCGATTGCAGCATTTGGATATACAGGAGCTAGTCCTGGATTAATGGGTTATTGCGCTGAAAGAAACATATCATTGGTGTTTTTCACAATGAACGGTCGTTTTCTTGCAAGAGTGATTGGTCAAAGTAGAGGAAATGTGGTTCTAAGAAAGAAGCAATACCGTATTTCAGACGATGAGCTAGCTTCGGTTAAGATGGCTAGGAATTTCATCGTAGGTAAAATTTTTAATAATAAATGGATTATTGAACGAATGACAAGAGATTATCCATTACGGATTGATGTTGCTCAGTTTAAAGAAATATCTCAACACCTATCATCCATTATTTTAGAAGTAAGACAATGTGAGGATTTAGAAAGATTAAGAGGTTTAGAGGGACAAGCAGCTATTAGCTACAATAAATTATTTAATCAAATGATCTTGCAGCAAAAAGAAGATTTTTCATTTCATGCACGCTCTCGAAGGCCTCCTCTTGATAATGTAAATGCTATGCTTTCCTTTGCCTATACGCTGTTAGCCAATGATATGGCTTCCGCATTGGAAGGTGTAGGATTAGATGCTTATGTTGGTTTTTTACATCGCGATCGACCTGGGCGTGCCTCTCTAGCTCTAGACGTAATGGAAGAACTGAGGGGAGTCTATGCTGATCGGTTTGTGCTGTCTTTAATTAATAAAAAAGTGGTAAATAAAGACGACTTTTTAAAAAAGGAAAACGGCGCTGTCATTATGACGGATGAAGCCAGAAAGAAATTTTTATCGGCCTGGCAAACGAGGAAGCAGGAAAAGATCACACACCCCTATCTTGGTGAAAAAATCGCATGGGGATTAGTTCCCCATGCCCAAGCATTATTATTAGCACGATACTTGCGTGAAGATCTAGACGAGTACCCGCCGTTTCTGTGGAAGTAGGTGTACCCTTTGTTAGTATTGATTACTTATGACGTGAGCACGGTTAGCAGCGGAGGACAAAAAAGGCTGAGGCAGGTCTCAAAAGCCTGTCAAAATTATGGTCAGCGAGTTCAAAATTCTGTCTTTGAATGTGTTGTCGATGCCGCACAGTTGGCTGCTTTAAAAATTAAACTTGTTGGCATTATTGATGAAAAGCAGGATAGTCTCAGATTCTATCGGTTAGGTAATAATTATAAGTCAAAAGTAGAGCATTTTGGCGTAAAAGAGTCTATTGATTTAGATAACCCGATAATTTTTTAGTGCGAATGTAAAGTGGACATAGTTTTTCTAATAGATTCGCACCAAATATTTTGTGGAAATTTGAAGTTTTTTGTCTTCCGTTTAAATAATGTTCTTTATTTACTAAAGAAAATAGTGCATTTTTGGTTAAAAACTCTATAAATTTAACTTGTTTTGATCAAAAATCGCTGTCGCACTCCTCGTGAGTGCGAGGATTGAAATGCAAGTATTAAAAGCTAACATGAAAATCGTAGGAGGTCGCACTCCTCGTGAGTGCGAGGATTGAAATAGACAAGCTTGGGAGCAGGGAAAATCAATGCTATGGTCGCACTCCTCGTGAGTGCGAGGATTGAAATAGCGCAGCCGTCTGAGGTTGTAGATGCTCGTGGAGGTCGCACTCCTCGTGAGTGCGAGGATTGAAATGCTTAACTACAATCTCCATGCAATTCATGATGCTGGTCGCACTCCTCGTGAGTGCGAGGATTGAAATCAGAAGCAATTGTCCCCACCTCATCGTTTATCGGGTCGCACTCCTCGTGAGTGCGAGGATTGAAATTGTATCGTATTGGCATATTTTTGCACAGGTTTTAAGGTCGCACTCCTCGTGAGTGCGAGGATTGAAATTTTTTTGTATGGTTTTAAAATTGATTCGGTCCTGTCGCACTCCTCGTGAGTGCGAGGATTGAAATCTGGCTCGCCGTATATTAAGAGGTTAGGACTATTGTCGCACTCCTCGTGAGTGCGAGGATTGAAATCCTTTGAGAGGCAGACGGCCAGAGCGGGTCGCACGTCGCACTCCTCGTGAGTGCGAGGATTGAAATCGAACTTTGACACAGAAAGGATCCTACGCAACTGGTCGCACTCCTCGTGAGTGCGAGGATTGAAATGGTATATGAACGCTTAATGGATTCAGTTTCAATGGTCGCACTCCTCGTGAGTGCGAGGATTGAAATATTATTTCTGATAGTCGGCAGCCAGTTGAATATGCAGTCGCACTCCTCGTGAGTGCGAGGATTGAAATCAGAAGCAATTGTCCCCACCTCATCGTTTATCGGCGTCGCACTCCTCGTGAGTGCGAGGATTGAAATTTCGATAAACTCATCTAGCTTTGCATCAATCCATGTCGCACTCCTCGTGAGTGCGAGGATTGAAATACATCGTTAAAGATAAGCCCATGGGAAAAGCCATGTCGCACTCCTCGTGAGTGCGAGGATTGAAATTCAAATATTGCAATCCATCAGAAGTAATCTGGGGGTCGCACTCCTCGTGAGTGCGAGGATTGAAATTGATAGAGAAGAACAAATTTTTGTACACGAATTAGTCGCACTCCTCGTGAGTGCGAGGATTGAAATCGATTACTGGGTGCGCCAAGACCAACGAATTCTATGTCGCACTCCTCGTGAGTGCGAGGATTGAAATTGATGTGAAGTAATAACATTAAGTATCTCTTCAGTGTCGCACTCCTCGTGAGTGCGAGGATTGAAATTAATCTTTTCTCTAATGTCGTTAGGGGACTTAATGTCGCACTCCTCGTGAGTGCGAGGATTGAAATTTTTAAGGCCGCTGCTTGATTTAATGCTGGTCTGGTCGCACTCCTCGTGAGTGCGAGGATTGAAATCGTTAAGATATGGCATAAGTATAGTTTCATAGGGTCGCACTCCTCGTGAGTGCGAGGATTGAAATACCAAAGTCAGCTACGTTAATATCTTGAAAGACGTCGCACTCCTCGTGAGTGCGAGGATTGAAATTCATCGATGCCAGTAATGGATCCATTGTCAAAGGGTCGCACTCCTCGTGAGTGCGAGGATTGAAATTTTTCAAACTTTTTGTTCCTGCTATCTTGCGCTTGTCGCACTCCTCGTGAGTGCGAGGATTGAAATCGTGGCAATCTTATCAAACTGATTGGTAAAATGGGTCGCACTCCTCGTGAGTGCGAGGATTGAAATTTGAGCCCCAACAAATTTGATAAATGGATTTTTAGTCGCACTCCTCGTGAGTGCGAGGATTGAAATTTACGTAAATTAAATTTAATCGACTATGTTCCGGTGTCGCACTCCTCGTGAGTGCGAGGATTGAAATCTTAACCGCTTTAATGGCTGCTCTCTCCACGTCGTCGCACTCCTCGTGAGTGCGAGGATTGAAATTTGGAAAAGTTGAACTCAAACATTCCTATTCCTGGTCGCACTCCTCGTGAGTGCGAGGATTGAAATATCCTCGTTGGTTAATGTAAACGGCCGCATAGCGGTCGCACTCCTCGTGAGTGCGAGGATTGAAATAAGGGGGGAGACAAGATAAAGCTGGTCAAGGCCGAGTCGCACTCCTCGTGAGTGCGAGGATTGAAATTGGATGCAATAGTGAATATCGACATCTAGCTGCAGTCGCACTCCTCGTGAGTGCGAGGATTGAAATAATTCATTTTTAGGAAGGTTTTGCACTTGAACCAGTCGCACTCCTCGTGAGTGCGAGGATTGAAATATCTGTATCCAGATTCAAGTAATTGCTCATATACGTCGCACTCCTCGTGAGTGCGAGGATTGAAATCTCATCAATCAGAATGACGTCCTGTTTGCCTTTGTCGCACTCCTCGTGAGTGCGAGGATTGAAATACCGCGTCCACCTTCATTCATTAATGCAAATCCACGTCGCACTCCTCGTGAGTGCGAGGATTGAAATCATTTGCTTTTGTAATTTTAATGTCCATCGATTAAGTCGCACTCCTCGTGAGTGCGAGGATTGAAATTCGTTGTTAACGATATCACTGTTGCCAACTGGTCGTCGCACTCCTCGTGAGTGCGAGGATTGAAATTCATCGATCCCGGAAATGGATCCATTGTCGCAAGTCGCACTCCTCGTGAGTGCGAGGATTGAAATTCGAAAAGTGGTCGCTGCCACAAGTTGTCTTAATGTCGCACTCCTCGTGAGTGCGAGGATTGAAATCGTCCTCATCAATTTTGATACCGGTCTTCCAAAGTCGCACTCCTCGTGAGTGCGAGGATTGAAATATAAGTTAATAGCATCTTAATTCACCTCGACGCATGTCGCACTCCTCGTGAGTGCGAGGATTGAAATTCGATAAACGTGGAGATAATCCTCCTCGTTAAAGGTCGCACTCCTCGTGAGTGCGAGGATTGAAATTAAATCTGAAATACTGTTTTTAACAGTCATCATGTCGCACTCCTCGTGAGTGCGAGGATTGAAATCTTTAACAGTGTTAAATACCGATACAATTTGAGTGTCGCACTCCTCGTGAGTGCGAGGATTGAAATTTACGTAAATTAAATTTAATCGATTATGTTCCGTCGCACTCCTCGTGAGTGCGAGGATTGAAATTAGTAACCTATAAGATTTGCATTTAAAAGTCGTGTCGCACTCCTCGTGAGTGCGAGGATTGAAATCACCCTCGTGGAATTAAATGGACTGAGACAGTTGGTCGCACTCCTCGTGAGTGCGAGGATTGAAATTGTTGAATTTGCGGATTTTCTTTTAGCTGAAAATGTCGCACTCCTCGTGAGTGCGAGGATTGAAATAATCTCCCGACCAACATGGAAGCCAGCAAAAAAGTCGCACTCCTCGTGAGTGCGAGGATTGAAATAAGACGAGCTGTTAAGGAGGTGATACATACGGGGGTCGCACTCCTCGTGAGTGCGAGGATTGAAATGCTCCACACCAGGCATGCGGGAAAGACGGGACGGGTCGCACTCCTCGTGAGTGCGAGGATTGAAATTTCTAGCCTGACTTCTAACTTTTGCATTTCCACATGTCGCACTCCTCGTGAGTGCGAGGATTGAAATTGCTATCACTATGGGATGTTACTGGCAGTAAATTGTCGCACTCCTCGTGAGTGCGAGGATTGAAATTTAGCGGAGTTTTTAGCTTCGGCCCAAGCCATTTTGTCGCACTCCTCGTGAGTGCGAGGATTGAAATCTAAGCCAAAATGGTCTGTGCCCGCAAAATTGGGTGTCGCACTCCTCGTGAGTGCGAGGATTGAAATCTCGGTCATATACCAAACCGTTACCTTTCCAATGGTCGCACTCCTCGTGAGTGCGAGGATTGAAATTAGAAATGGAAGAGAAAAACGGGAAGTCATGGGTGGTCGCACTCCTCGTGAGTGCGAGGATTGAAATCTAGTCGCTAATGTTCTAACCATCATGCCGAAGGTCGCACTCCTCGTGAGTGCGAGGATTGAAATCATAAACTTTTCTTTCTGAAAACCCCATATGTTGTCGCACTCCTCGTGAGTGCGAGGATTGAAATATATCTCAAATCAGATTGACCGTAAATTGCTCTTAGTCGCACTCCTCGTGAGTGCGAGGATTGAAATCTGCTCAAATGGGTGGATAGATACATTACCGGCATGTCGCACTCCTCGTGAGTGCGAGGATTGAAATTTAGTTGGGATAGTCTTAACCTTTACCGATTGAATGTCGCACTCCTCGTGAGTGCGAGGATTGAAATCTCCAAGAGAAGGATGGAAAATTTGGTGAGTTGACGTCGCACTCCTCGTGAGTGCGAGGATTGAAATATCCTCTCCTATCCTTTAACCGAAATCAAACGTAGTCGCACTCCTCGTGAGTGCGAGGATTGAAATATTTAATATATATCATTCATTGTGACTGTCTCCTTGTCGCACTCCTCGTGAGTGCGAGGATTGAAATCACGCTGCAATGATATCATCGTATAAGTCATAAAGTCGCACTCCTCGTGAGTGCGAGGATTGAAATCCTTTGAGAGGCAGACGGCCAGAGCGGGTCGCAGTCGCACTCCTCGTGAGTGCGAGGATTGAAATTGACCGTTTACAGACGGAATATAGAAAAGAAGGATCGTCGCACTCCTCATGAGTGCGAGGATTGAAATTCTGTATTCTTGTGCTTTTCTTATGTGTTAGCGACGTCGCACTCCTCGTGAGTGCGAGGATTGAAATTCCTTTTTGCCAGCCTAAAGGACATATACAATAGTCGCACTCCTCGTGAGTGCGAGGATTGAAATAGCTATTAAAAGTGTTTTTTCGTTTTGTTTGGCGTCGCACTCCTCGTGAGTGCGAGGATTGAAATTATCTTGAACCAATTTGCGACATAAAGAGGTGAAAAGTCGCACTCCTCGTGAGTGCGAGGATTGAAATACACCTTGTTATTTAATTCTTTTTCCTCTTTGTTGTCGCACTCCTCGTGAGTGCGAGGATTGAAATAGCAAGTACCCGATCTAATGTAATTATCACTTTCGTCGCACTCCTCGTGAGTGCGAGGATTGAAATCTCCCCTATAAGAATAAAAAGGACACCGACTGAGTCGCACTCCTCGTGAGTGCGAGGATTGAAATATAGTCAAGGTAATAGAACGGATCAACCACGACCAGTCGCACTCCTCGTGAGTGCGAGGATTGAAATATTGTTGTTAATCTCATTAAAAGCATTCTGCCGCGTCGCACTCCTCGTGAGTGCGAGGATTGAAATTTGTTTTCCTTATGAATCTTTTCAAGATCATCTAAAGTCGCACTCCTCGTGAGTGCGAGGATTGAAATGCTCGAATGGGTCGAGGAAAAAGGTGATTATGGTCGCACTCCTCGTGAGTGCGAGGATTGAAATTGTTTTCATTAGTCAAACCTCCGTCAAACTTTATGTCGCACTCCTCGTGAGTGCGAGGATTGAAATCTGTGGTCGTGTAAACGCCTAAAGTATTGTCTGGTCGCACTCCTCGTGAGTGCGAGGATTGAAATCAAACTGCTGCATAGCCGCTAAAATCTCTCCATGGTCGCACTCCTCGTGAGTGCGAGGATTGAAATGCCATACTTGTATTGGGTGGATTTCTGTGTGTAAGTCGCACTCCTCGTGAGTGCGAGGATTGAAATAAGGTTAAAAGATGAATTAAGTTTAATCAGCGCACCGTCGCACTCCTCGTGAGTGCGAGGATTGAAATATATCTAACCCAGTCTCGTCAAAAATTGTGTCTGGTCGCACTCCTCGTGAGTGCGAGGATTGAAATTTGCCCCAGGGTTCGAGCAGTAGTAATCAGCATAGTCGCACTCCTCGTGAGTGCGAGGATTGAAATGGGCAAGCCAAAAAACAGAGCAATGAAATATCTGTCGCACTCCTCGTGAGTGCGAGGATTGAAATATGGGACCGCCCAGTACGGCATAGAAGCGACTTGTCGCACTCCTCGTGAGTGCGAGGTAAGCCCGTATTCAAACAACGCATATAAAACAGCAGCATCTCCTGGTACGATCAAAGTATCAATTTAAGGAGCATTCCTGTTAGAAGGATTTTCGGGGACTTGAACAAAAAAGAGCCCTCTTGGTATGATACGGGGTGTCAAA
>NZ_CALPDF010000028.1 GCF_943193175.1 Neobacillus muris | reverse complement strand
ATAAAAAATAACGTTGGCTTCGTTTCAAAAAGAAACGAATGTTTTATTGTTGACGTTTTTGTTTGTTTAGTTTTCAAGGATCAATCCGCCGCCCTAAAAGCGACTTTTATAATGTACCATCTGACAACTTTTTTGTCAACAACTTTTTTTAGAAGTTATTGTGTCATCAGCGACGGATATTAATATAACAAGATATTAAACAAATGTCAACATTATTCCTAAAAAAATTCAGCTCTTTTTAAAGCTCCGTTTTACATTTAGTATATATTTCATACACTCTTGCTGTGATGCAACCCTTCTGAACAAAGCAAATAGAATTTTGTACCGCTCCTCCATGGCTTTTTTGACAATATGATCAATCCTTTCATCATTCAAATCGAATAATATTTCATCCAGTTCTCGTTTAATTAAGTACTCCATTTCTTTTACTTCCTTCTCGTTGATTAGAAGACCAAACATATAGTACCCTCCAAGAAAAATGTATGTTGTAGTATTGTTTTCCAATTTATCCATTTTTATAATCAGATCTTTTCCACATATTTTTCATATCACTGCATATGTATGAGACAAGGAATCGATTGGACGAGGTGGGAGAAGATGAATTTCTTTGTTGTGTTGAACGGGAAGGTATTGAAGAACGTAGCTTTAATATTGATCGCCGCTTTTTTTACAGCCTGGTTCCTTTTTATTGAAAACTTGGCTCAGATTCCTGTTTTTTCAATGAAGGAAGGTCCCAAAGCCATTTATAAAGGGGAAAAAAATTTGGCGCTTACCTTCAACATTGGCTGGGGCGATGAAAAAGCAGAACCGATATTGGATACTTTGAAAAATGAAAATGTAAAATCCGCCACTTTCTTTTTATCGGGCTCTTGGGCAGAGCGTCATCCGGATCTGGTTAACCGAATTGTCAAAGAAGGATTTGAGATCGGCATGCTGGGCTATAACTATATAGATTATACGGAAATAGAAGATGCCAGGATTGCCAAAGATATTTCAAAAGCACAAGAGGTATTTAAGAAACTGGATGTAAACGAGATAAAACTGCTGAGGGCTCCCACTGGACATTTTGACGAACGAACCATAAAAATTGCCAAACGCTATGGCTTCACTGTGGTCCATTGGAGCTTAGATTCTCAGGACTGGCAGAATCCTGGAGTTAAAAAGATTCTGGAAAACACAAGCAAAGCGGATAAAGGCGATATCGTCCTGCTTCATGCTTCTGACTCTGCTAAGCAAACAGCAAAAGCCCTGCCGCAAATCATCCAGGCGGCCCGCCAGAAAAACTTGAAGCTTGTGACAGTCTCCGAGATGATTTCCAACGGGGAAGCGCAATCAAATGAAATCAGGTAGTAAAACATATTTCGACAAAGTGAAAACCGTCAGATTAAACTGACGGTTTTTTGACTTTTTTATTCGGTTTCAATGCCGGTTTGCTTTGACGCTGACTCGCTTTAGCCTGCCGCTCTTGTTCGGATTTAGCATTTAATTTATGAAGAATCAATAATTGATAGGCATTACATACCAATAAGGAGAGAACCATAAGATAAAACCAATTTCGATCATTCACCGTGAGTACAGGGACCCATTCAATAATCGTTACCACAACCATAAAAAAAACGGCTGGTATAAACGCCTGGCGGTTGGTTTGCTTCATCTTAAACCAACCAGTTACGACTCCTGCTGCCAGCAGCACAATTGCCGGAATAAGGTAGGCAATTACCGAGTCCTCTGGTTTTGCAAAGTTTTCATACCGTAAGTAAACCAAATCAAATAAAGCGAAGAGAATGAACACCACTTGAACACCGTTCCAAAGGGAAACAGATTTAAATATTCCAATACCAAAGCGGTGAATGGTTAAGTACGCAAAAAATCCCATTTGGCTGATGGCACTGAAAAGAAATCCCATAAAAAAGAGCCAAATAAATGTGGAGGCAATATCAATCAGATTAAAATCGACAAAATAAGGCTGAAATTCATCCCAGCGGACAATAAAGCCAACGAATGCTGCCGTAAATCCGCCAACTAATAATGTATTTATAAACAATCTCACCAAATTGCGGCTTGTCACAATTGATACCTCCAGAAAAATAGTTAGTCCATACTTGATTGTACCAACACATTTATGAAAAATCCATAAATTGCGTCATCGGGCAGCGAATAATCTCCCTGTTTTTACTTCATTATAAAATTAAGGATTTTATGTGAAAGGAGCTTACCCATGAACCTAAAACACCTATTGCTCCTCCTGCCAGCTACACTGATTTTAGGGAGCTGTTCTGCACCTGATGCCAATGATCTCAGCGGAGGGCAACTCGATTATGACCAGACCAAAAAAATGGTAGTGGATATTCTAAAAACAGATGACGGGAAGAAAGCCATTCAAGAGGTAATGACCAGTGATGGGATGAAGGAAAAGCTGGTAATGGATCAGCAGGTAGTCGCTGACACCATTCAACAAACCTTGACATCTGATCAAGCAGCAGACTTTTGGAAGAAAACCTTTAGTGATACAAAATTCGCCCAAAGCGTAGCAAAAAGCATGAAATCCGAGAACCAGCAATTATTGAAGGATTTAATGAATGACCCGCAATATAGAGCCATGATGGTGGAGGTTTTTAAAGAACCGGAAATTCAAAAAGAGATGACGGATGCGTTAAAAAGCAAAGAATATCGAGAACATTTGCAGCAAGTCATCACGGAAACAGTCGATAGTCCCTTGTTCAGAGCCAAATTGGAAGAAATTCTAATGAAAGCTGCAAAAGAAACGGCCAATTCTCAAACAGGCGAAGAAAAAGCAGAGGAATAAGACGTTCAATCTATGGTGCCGCCATTGACGAGACAGTTACGATATAGACTAAAGCGCACACGGAAAAAAAGTGGCTGTCCAAAAAGCAAAGGGGTCAGACAGACAAGACCCCTTAATGGACAGCCCTTCTTCTGTGGAAAAACTCATTTAGACACTTAATTCAGCAAACCCGCCACTTTTTCAGCAATATCCAAGTAGATTTTTCCCAGCTTATGATCTTCCTGATAAATCGATGGAGCAAAATCCTCTTCATTCCAATCAGGCTGGTCAAGCGGCAGACGCCCAAGCACTTCCGTATTTAACTCTTCGGCCAACTTATCGCCGCCGCCGCGGCCAAATACATACTCTTTTTCCCCGGTAACCTTGCTCTCAAAATAAGCCATATTTTCAATAACACCAAGCACCTCATGGTTGGTCCGAAGCGCCATTGCACCGGCACGGGCAGCAACAAAAGCTGCCGTTGGATGTGGAGTGGTTACGATAATTTCCTTGCATGACGGAAGCATCGTATGCACATCTAAAGCCACATCACCAGTACCTGGAGGAAGATCCAGCAGCAAGTAATCAATTTCTCCCCATTCCACTTCATTAAAGAAGCTATTCAGCATTTTACCGAGCATTGGACCCCGCCAGATGATTGGGGCATTGTCCTCAACGAAGAACCCCATGGAAATGACTTGTACCCCAAAGCGCTCCACTGGAATAATTTTTTCCCCGCGGACAACAGGGCGTTTAGTGATCCCCATCATGTCAGGAACGCTGAAGCCATAAATATCCGCATCAATCAGACCCACTTTTTTGCCCAATCGTGCAAGCGCCACTGCCAAGTTAACCGATACCGTCGATTTGCCGACCCCGCCTTTTCCGCTTGCGATGGCGATGAAGGTGGTGCTCTCCGAGTTAAGCAGATTTTTGCCTTGTTCTGGTTCTGCCTGCCGGTTAACTGCCAAAACTTCATCAGAAAGCTGGCCGAACCGAATTCCTACCGTTTCCGCGCCAGCTTCCTTCAGCAAATTTACTACGTGTGTCTGCAATTGCAGCTGTTCGCTTGTCCCGGTTCTGGCAATATCAATTTTGACACTCACATGGTTTTTCTCTTGTTTGATTTTGACCTCCTCAATGGCGTTTAACTCCGCTAAGGTTTTATGTAAAAATGGCTCCTGGAGATTCCCTAAGATCTCACGTACCTGTGATTCTGTTAACATCACAAAACACCTCACCTTTTGAATTCGTTTCCACTCTTAGTATATCATAAACACCGTCAAAACCTGTTATATGCGTCACACCCGGTTATTTTATAAATAAAAATGGAAGGTGCGGTGGCTCCTTCCACTAATCTGTTTCTTTTAGTTCCTTTTCATTTGTAAAATAGCGGTTAATTCCGCGATAAATCGAATCTGCGATTTTTTCCTGATATGATTCTTTCTTTAGATTGGCCCGTTCCTGCGGATTGGAAAGGAAGCCGACCTCGACTAATACCCCTGGTTTTTTCGCATGCTTGAGGATATAAACCGAATTAATAGGCTTTGCTTTTCTATTGGTATTCCCTAAGTTTTCACGAAGCTCCTCTTGAATAAATTTAGCAGCCCGCGCATTTTCCTTAAAATGCGGTGCATAGAAGGTTTGGGCCCCGCTCCATCGTGACGAAGGAATGGCATTTAAATGAATGCTGACAAAGAAGTCATTGTCTGATTGATTGATCATACTCAGCCTTTTTTTTAAATCTTCCACTTTACGGCGGCTGTATCCTCTTGTTCCTGAGTCTGCCAAATCCGTATCCGTCTCACGCGTCATGACCACCAAGGCACCTTGCTCTTGCAGATAATCTCGTACCTTTAATGTAATATCCAGGGCTATATCCTTTTCTAACGCATCCTTTGGTCCGGCGCCGCCATCCGGCCCCCCATGTCCAGCATCCAGCAGGATGATTTTCCCTGATAAGGGCAGGTTCCAATTTTTCCATGAGTCGTCTTCGGAAAAGTCATATTGTAATATGAAAAATAACACGATTAATCCAGCCGCAAAAGCAATAATTTTTATCCTTTTTGACAGCACCCCAATCATTCCCTCCCGCTCGTCCCTTGTTCAATAAACTATATGGGACAAGGAAAGGAAATAGAACCAGGAATGTCAGGGCTCGATCAATGGAGTCGAAGCTTATGCCGCCTTCTGCCTTTTTCAAAGCCTTCACGCCACCAGTCATACACATATTGCTCACACAAATAATAAAGCGATTCGCTCATGGCCCCTTCTTCACCGTTTCCCCAAAAAAGCAAGAAATTAAATAAGGTGTCTGTTAAGTGTTTCTCCTCTTTATCGCAGCGCATACGGACTTTTTCCATTTCTTCACCATGATAACCAAACTTGCTGAATTTCGCTCCCAATAAATATGACTCAAGAGCTACGTCATAACAAGCTTCTTCTACACCTGCATTCATCATGACGCTTTGCGCCAATCTGGTTGAACCAAAGTAATGCTGAACTCGTTCCTTCAATCTATTGAGTGACAGGTCGCGAAGTACCGACCGTTCATATTTAATCTGCTTTTCACGTCTTTTTTCTCTAAAAGTTGTTATAACAGTCACTTCGATTCACCTCTTAGGACTATTCTTTATCCGTCGCTCCTAAGAAATGCAATGTGCCGCCCGTTTTCAGATTGCCAATTTTTATCCTGCATGAAAGCGATTGTTCCTCCTCATCACGCTTATCTCATCCTAAAGCAGTAGAAAAATTTAAGCTTTTTTTAAGGTATAATTTTCCAAAATTAACTATTCTAATAGCAACAAGATAAAGGGAGATGACATGATGAGGAACAAAAACAGTGATGATTATTGGAGCTTCTAAAGGATTAGGCCGTGCATTAGCATTGGCGTTTGCAAAAGAAGGCGCAAGGCTGGCGATCTGTTGCAGAACAGCAGAAAACCTGTTGAGGGTCTTACACAAACCTGGGAGGAGGAATTGTGTGAAACCAATATCCGCGTGAACATGGTCGATCCCGGCGAAATGGATACTCTATGCACTTGGCGAGCCAGTCCGGTATGAATATATTCATCACTCTTGGGCCATGGACTACTATCAAACCGTCTTTTCCAGCCGTCCCGGTTCAGTGGAAATACCTTCCGCTGGCAGGGCCTTTAGCTGGGAGCTGCTGTTTAAATTCCAGTTAAAAGACATCCAGCCTGATGAATTGGTGGTATCAATCAGAAAAATGATGGACGGCGAGAATCAGCTTCATCCGAAGGCAACCTCTCACCTATTAACGAACCTGTCCAATAGGAACATCCAGCAAGAGGAATTGACCAAACGCGAATTGGATGTGTTAAAAGAGATTGCAAAGGGAAAAAGCAACAAAGAAATAGCGGCATCCCTATTTATTACGGAGAAGACGGTAAAAACATACGTATCCAATCTATTGGCCAAACTCAGACTGGCTGACCGGACACAAGCCGCCCTTTACGCCGTTAAACACCATATCGCAGATTGAGGCTCAGTCAAAGGCTGTGCTAATTTTTGTCATAAAAAAACTCCCAGCCAAAATGACTGAGAGTCTTTGAAACGTAAAATTAACGTTTTGAGAACTGTGGTGCACGACGAGCGCCTTTAAGACCGTATTTCTTACGCTCTTTCATACGTGGGTCACGAGTTAATAGACCAGCGCGCTTCAATGTTGGACGGTATTCTGGATCTGCTTGCAATAATGCACGGGCAACACCATGACGGATTGCGCCAGCTTGACCAGTGTAGCCGCCGCCTTTTACGTTTACAAGAACATCGTAGCTGCCTACAGTTTCAGTAGCAACTAGTGGTTGTCTTACAACAACACGTAAAGCTTCGAATGGGATATATTCTTCAATGTCACGACCATTAATCACAATTTTACCTGTACCTGGAACTAAGCGCACACGTGCGACAGAGCTCTTACGACGGCCAGTACCAATGTATTGAACTTGTGCCAAGTTGATTCCCTCCTCTTAATTAACCGCGAAGCTCGTAAACTTCTGGTTTTTGTGCTTGATGTGGATGCTCTGCGCCAGCATACACATGTAATTTTTTGAACTGTTGACGGCCAAGAGAATTTTTAGGAAGCATGCCTTTAACAGCAAGCTCAATCATTTTCTCAGCATAGTTCGTACGCATTTCAAGAGCCGTTCTTTGCTTTAAACCACCTGGGTGTAAGCTGTGACGGTAGTAAATTTTGTCAGTTAGTTTCTTACCAGTTAATTCTACTTTAGAAGCGTTTAAGATGATGACATGATCACCAGTGTCAACATGTGGTGTAAAAGTTGGTTTGTTCTTACCGCGTAGAATGGATGCTACTTCAGAAGCAAGACGGCCAAGAGTTTTGCCCTCAGCATCAATTACATACCATTTACGCTCGATATTATTGGCATTAGCCATAAATGTTGAACGCATGAGTTTCCCTCCTAGATTTAAATCCGTAAAGATTATTAGTTTCGCACCTTCAAAGCGTTTAGCGTCCAAACCTGTTCCGGGGAGTGAATGCCAATGCCCTTGTGCGCTTCGATTTCATTTCAAATATGTTTAATCACGATGAAGACTTTCCGGGGCTTTATCGTGGGATTTAAAACACACACATATAATATAATAAAACCTTTAAGCCCTATTGTCAAGATAATGTTACACCAGGGACAGTTGTTTTTAAAATTGATGGGCATTTCCACTCGATGTAAGCCGCCTGATCCATCCGGATTCTACAATTCACGAATGGAATTCTACAAAATTCACCAATTATTCCGCAAAAATTGGATGTAATCCCCAAAACCAACCGAAATATAAGCGGATTCTACAATTAACGAGCTGAATTCTACAAAATGCACCCGGTATTCTACAAAATTAACCGGCTATTCTACAAAAATTGGATAATCATACCAATTTAACTAATAAAACACCTGCCAAAGATACAAACCATGTGCAGGAGCCGTTTTCCCGGCAAACCGGCGGTCCTTCTTCTCCAAAATCACGGGAATATCAAGAGGAGCCAGCTCGCCAGCTCCTACCTCCAGCAGCGTCCCCACCAGGATCCTCACCATGTTATACAAAAAACCATTGCCGACAAAACTTAATGTCAATAGATCCCCTTCCAAAGAAAAATCAATCTTTTCAATGGTACGGACCTTATCCTCCACCTCTGTCTTTGCAGAACAAAAACTAGTAAAATCATGGGTCCCAAGAAAATAGACACTAGCTCGCTTCATGGCGTCTATATCCAGCGGATAACGGTACTGGTACGCATAATGGCGTAAAAATGGGTCCCGCTTGCCGGATAAAAGCAGCTGATAGCGGTATTCTTTCCCCGCTGCATCAAATCGGGCATGAAAGGACGGACTGGCCGCTTCGACAGACAGAACCGACAGATCATCCGGCAGCAAGGAATTCATAGCGACTTCCCATTTTTCCGGAGGGATCGACAGCGGCGAGTCAAAATGGATGGACTGCCCTCTGGCATGAACCCCGGCATCCGTTCTGCCGGATGCCGTAACCTTCACATCATGGCCCTTATGAATCTTGGTTAACACGGCTTCGAGTACAGCTTGTACGGTCCGTTTTTTAGGCTGGACCTGGTAACCGGAAAAATGGGTGCCATCATAGGCGATGATTCCTTTAAACCTTTGCATCGGCGTACCTCTTATGTTCGAAATAGGATTAACAGCACAGTCAATACGGCCAGGATGACAAGCTGAACCGTATCTGATGCACCCCAGCTTAGCTGGCGGTATTTAGTCCGGCCTTCCCCGCCGCGGTACCCTCTCGCCTCCATCGCAATCGCGAGTTCCTCCGCCCGCTTAAACGAGCTGACAAACAGAGGAATCAATAAAGGAATGACAGCCTTGATCCGCTCCTTAAACGGGCCGCTGGAAAATTCCACTCCTCGGGCTGTCTGCGCCTTCATAATTTTATCCGTTTCCTGCATCAGGGTTGGAATAAACCTTAATGAAATGGACATCATTAACGCCATTTCATGAACGGGAAAACGGATCTTCTTCAACGGGTTCAGCAGCGATTCGAGACCATCGGTAATTTCAATTGGAGTCGTCGTTAACGTCAGCAGCGACGTCATCAAGATCAGGAAGAAAAACCTTAATGAAATAAAGACGCCCATCCTGACTCCTTCTTCATAAAATTTGATCGGTCCCCACTCAAATACCACACTGCCTTCTTTTGTAAAAAATAATTGCAGCAAGAAGGTTAAGACCACAAGCCATAATACAGGCTTCAGGCCGCCATATAAAAATCTGGCTGGCACTTTTGACAAACCCAGCATGAAAAAAGTATAAATAGCAATAAGTGCATAGGTCATCCAATTATTTGCTAAAAAGATAATACAAACAAACAGGAAGATAATGATCAATTTCGAACGCGGGTCCATTTTGTGGACCACAGAATCGGCTGGTACGTAACGCCCAAAAATCATTTTTTCCATCATGGGCGGACACCTCCGCTCACCATTTCTGCCACAGATGCCGCTAATTCATCGATCGTCAGACAAATTTTCCCGAGCTTTCGGCCGGTCCTTTTCTCGAGATTTAATTGAAACCGGACAACATCAGGAACATCTAATCCCATTTTTAACAGGTCTTCCGGTGAAGAAAAGATCTCCTCAGGCGTACCTTGTTTTGCTACCCTGCCCTGCTGCATAATCACAATTTGATCGGCGTACCTTGCCGCATCTTCCATGCTGTGGGTGACCAGGATCGTCGACAATTGCCTTTCCTTATGAAGCGAATAAAACATGTCCATAATCTCTTTGCGCCCGCGCGGGTCCAGTCCTGCTGTCGGCTCATCAAGAACAATCACATCCGGGTCCATCGCCAGGACGCCGGCAATGGCCACTCGGCGCATTTGGCCTCCTGAAAGATCAAATGGCGATTTTTCTAAAATGTCTTCTTCCAATCCTACTTGTGTCAGTGATACCCGGGCCCGTTCTTTTGCCTCTGCTTCCGAAACGCCGAAGTTCATAGGACCGAACATAATATCCTTTTCAACCGTTTCTTCAAACAGCTGATGTTCAGGAAACTGGAACACGATTCCCACTTTTTTGCGGACTGGCTTTAAATTTTTATTTTTCTGATGGGATTTGATTTGATAATCACCGATCTTGACTGTACCTTCTGTTGGCTGCAGGAGTGCATTCAAATGCTGCAAAACGGTAGACTTTCCAGATCCGGTATGCCCAATCAGCGCCAGGTAGGTGCCCGATGGAATATGAATCGATACATCGGCAATCGCCAGGCGCTCAAATGGGGTATTGGCCTGATACCGGTATTCTACCTTTTCGAGTGAGATGTCCATATCTCTGTCACCAACTCTTCCTCCGATAAATAACGCTTCGGTAAATTCACACCCTGCTGCCTTAGAGCTTTCCCCATCTTAACTGAAAACGGAATGTCTAATCCTAATTGGATGAGTTCATCATCCATCGAAAAAATCTCCTCGGGTGTTCCTTCCCGATAGACTTCCCCTTTATTCATGACAATCATCCGATCTGCTTTGGCCGCTTCCTCTAAATCATGGGTGATGGAAATGACCGTCAACAGTTTTTCATCCTTTAATGCCCTTACGGTTTCTAGCACTTCCTCCCTGCCTCGAGGGTCCAGCATCGAAGTCGCTTCGTCTAGAATAATAATGGATGGCCTTAATGCAAGCACACCGGCAATGGCGACGCGCTGTTTCTGGCCTCCAGATAGATGGTGGGGCTCTTGATCTAGAAATGCATCCATTTTTACCTTTTTCAAGGCATCTTTCACCCGCTCAACCATTTCTTCTCTTGGGATCCCCATATTTTCTAAACCAAAAGCCACATCATCTTGAACCGTCGTCCCGACAAACTGATTATCCGGATTTTGAAAAACCATCCCTATTTTGCGTCTGATCTCCCAAATGGTCTCTTCATTCAATTTGGTTCCGGTGACGATAATTTCGCCTTCGTTCGGAAATTGCAGACCATTTAGCAGCTTTGCCATAGTCGATTTTCCTGAACCATTATGGCCGACAATCGCCAGCCATTCTCCCTCGAAAATATCAAAGGAGACAGACTTTAGTGCCTTCCTGTCTTGTTCATCATATTGAAAGGACACTTCTTTTAGTGACACAATCGGCTGTCTCATTGCGGCAAATCCCTCCCTAAACTATACCTCTGCTCTGCTCTAGCTATCCTTACATACAAAAAAAGCCTGCACCTCATCCCAGGGCAGTGCTTGAATATAATCAACCGCATGCAAAAAATGCATTATACAATTGGATGAGGTGCATAAGCTAGACGAGACGCAAAACATTCACGCACTACCAGGGGCCAGGCGGTAAATGTCAAACTTAAAAAGATAAATTGAATGCCCTCTATCTTTCAAAAGTTTCTCCTTCCCTGTGGAGTCACGCTCATCATAACGCTCTTTTTGGCTGTACTATAGGCCGTAACCTACAGAAAAAGGGCAGAGAACAAGTTTTTGTAACGAAACTGTCCAGTACCCTTGTTGTCTGTTCAAGTTATTAAACTAACTCGATAATAACCATTGGCGCACCGTCACCGCGGCGAGGTCCAAGTTTCATAATACGAGTGTAGCCACCTTGACGCTCTTGGTAACGAGGAGCAATATCAGCGAATAGCTTTTGAAGTGCATCTTGACCGTTCTCTGCATTTGCTACTTCATTACGAACAAAAGCAGCTGCTTGACGGCGTGCATGAAGGTCTCCGCGCTTTCCTAGAGTGATCATTTTTTCAACAGTTGAGCGAAGTTCTTTCGCACGAGTTTCTGTTGTTTCAATACGCTCGTTGATGATTAAATCTGTTGTTAAGTCACGAAGCATAGCTTTACGCTGTGCACTTGTACGTCCTAACTTTCTGTATGCCATGAAGGGTTCCCTCCTTTTTGAAGTCTTTATGTCTTTTGGTCTGGCTTAAATCCAACTAATCCAAAAAAATTAATCGTCTTTCCGTAAGCCTAACCCAAGCTCTTCTAGTTTTGCCTTCACTTCTTCAAGTGATTTACGGCCTAAGTTACGCACTTTCATCATATCTTCTTCAGTCTTATTAGCTAATTCCTGAACAGTGTTGATGCCTGCACGCTTTAGGCAGTTATAAGAACGAACAGAAAGGTCCAATTCTTCAATTGTCATCTCTAGAACTTTTTCTTTTTGATCTTCTTCTTTTTCAATCATGATCTCAGCATTCTGTGCTTCATCCGTCAATCCGACAAAGATATTCAAATGCTCAGATAAAATTTTTGAACCAAGCGCAATTGCTTCTTTCGGGCCGGTGCTGCCATCTGTCCAAACATCAAGTGTCAGTTTATCGAAGTTGGCTAATTGACCCACACGAGTATTTTCTACTTGGTAAGATACACGAGAAACTGGCGTATAAATTGAATCAATCGGAATAACACCAATTGGCTGATCTTCACGCTTGTTTTGCTCCGCAGGTGTATATCCCCGACCACGCTTTGCTGTTAAACGCATATGGAGATGTCCATTTGCTGATAACGTTGCGATATGAAGATCAGGATTCAATATTTCTACGTCACTATCATGAGTAATATTACCAGCTGTAACAGGTCCTTCACCTTGAACATCGATTTCAAGAGTTTTCTCTTCATCAGAGTAAATCTTTAAAGCGATTTTTTTAATGTTTAGTATGATGGATGTTACATCTTCTACGACGCCTTCAATTGTTGAGAACTCATGAAGTACACCATCGACCTGAATCGCGGTAACAGCGGCACCTGGGAGTGAAGATAATAGGATACGACGTAAGGAGTTACCCAAAGTGGTACCATATCCACGCTCAAGCGGCTCTACTACGAACTTACCGTACTTGGCATCATCGCTGATCTCAACCGTTTCGATTTTTGGTTTTTCTATTTCGATCATCAAATAACCCTCCTTCAAAACGTCGAAACCTCGACTAGTATTTACTAATCGAAATTCCCCCATGTATACGTTCCCGTTCTGTGCACAACAACTGGAATAAATAATTTCTGGAAAAATTTATATCATATCCCATTATAGACGGATGATACAAATTCTATACAGAAAAATTACACACGACGACGTTTTGGTGGACGGCATCCGTTATGTGGAACAGGTGTAACATCTTTAATAGCTGTTACTTCAAGTCCTGCAGCTTGAAGAGCACGGATTGCAGCCTCACGTCCTGCACCAGGACCTTTAACTGTAACTTCTAATGTTTTCATGCCATGGTCAATGGAAGCTTTAGCAGCTGTTTCAGCAGCCATTTGGGCAGCGAATGGAGTAGATTTACGAGAACCTTTAAATCCAAGCGCACCTGCACTAGACCAAGAAATCGCATTACCATGAACATCAGTGATTGTTACAATTGTATTATTAAAGGTTGAGCGGATATGAGCAATACCAGCTTCAATATTCTTTTTAACACGACGTTTACGTGTATTCGTTTTACGTGCCATTTAAATAACCTCCTTTACCGATTACTTCTTCTTGTTCGCAACAGTCTTACGAGGACCTTTGCGTGTACGAGCGTTGTTTTTCGTATTTTGTCCACGAACAGGCAATCCACGACGATGACGAAGACCGCGGTAGCAGCCGATTTCCATTAGACGCTTAATGTTAAGAGATACTTCACGACGAAGGTCACCCTCAACTTTTAATTTGTCGATGATATCACGAATTTTGTTTAATTCGTCTTCAGTTAAATCACGTACACGAGTATCTTCAGAAACACCAGCTTCTGCTAAGATCTTTTGTGCAGTTGGTTTACCAATACCATAAATATAAGTTAAAGAGATAACTACACGCTTTTCACGTGGAATATCTACACCAGCAATACGTGCCATTAATGTGCACCTCCTATCAATTAACCTTGTTTTTGTTTATGTTTAGGGTTTTCACAGATAACCATAACTTTACCGCGTCTACGGATGACTTTGCACTTTTCGCAGATCGGTTTAACAGATGGTCTTACTTTCATTATCCTAACCTCCTTAATAGTACGGAGTGCAATCAGATTATTTAAAGCGGTAAGTGATTCTTCCGCGTGTTAAGTCATATGGAGAAAGCTCAACAGTTACTTTGTCACCTGGCAGGATGCGAATGAAGTGCATTCGGATTTTACCAGAAACATGAGCTAGCACAGTATGACCATTTTCTAATTCTACCTTAAACATGGCATTTGGCAAAGTTTCAATGACCTTGCCTTCAATTTCAATAACATCATCTTTGGCCATCGGTCTTTAGCTCCCTTCTCTTATCAGACTAGCGTTCAGTAACAGCATGTAGCAGTGCAAAGCGGGTCTACTTGTATAAGGATTAGCTTGCAACTTTACAATTTTACCATATAACAAGAGTTCTGTCCGCTAGTAACAATTAGAAATTATACTTTTTGCGGATGAATAGCCATTTGCTCCCCACTACATATGAATCGCATGGGAGTGTCCTGCAAGACCGCTCACCCGGCTTCCCGCATGATGAATGCTGCCTTGGTTAGGACTAGAAACAATCATCAACGCAGACCCTCAAGTAATTGTTCGATCTCAGCAAATACCTTTGTAATATCTTGCTGGCCGTCAATTGAACGTAGATAACCTTTTTCCTCATAAAAAGTTAATAATGGTTCTTGCTGCTTAATATTTACGTCCAATCTGTTTTGAACCGTTTCAGCATTATCATCAGCACGTTGATAAAGCTCACCGCCGCAGCGGTCGCAAACACCCTCTTTTGCAGGAGGATTAAACACGAGATGATAGGTTGATCCACAGTCTTTACAGATGCGGCGTCCAGTTAAACGCTCCATTAAGATACTTTTATCAACATTGATATTGATAACGTAATCTATTTTTTTACTTAACTCTTCAAGTAGATTTTCTAACGCTTCCGCCTGAGGAACTGTTCTAGGAAAACCATCAAGCAAGAATCCTTTTTCACAGTCATCTTTGCTTAAACGTTCACGGACAATGCCAATCGTTACATCATCTGGAACAAGTTCGCCTTTATCCATAAAAGATTTGGCCTTTAATCCCAGTTCTGTACCTTCTTTCATTGCTGCACGGAACATATCTCCAGTTGAGATATGAGGGATGCCGTACTTTTCAACAATTCTTTCAGCTTGAGTGCCTTTGCCGGCACCAGGAAGCCCCATTAATACTAAGTTCACACGTGTTCCCCCTCGTGCTAAGAATGGGTTTTAGGGGCCCTATGGTCCCCAAACCCTCTATTTTATAAACCCTTTATAGTGACGCTTCACTAATTGTGCTTCTAACTGTTTATACGTATCAAGAGCAACACCGACAACGATCAGCAGACTCGTTCCGCCAATTTGGGCCGATTGCGGCAAGTTCGCCACTTTGATGAAGATAGTAGGAAGAATCGCAATAACAGTTAGGAAGAGGGCACCGACAAAAGTTAACCGGTATAGAACACGAGTTAAATACTCTTGAGTACTTTTCCCTGGACGGATACCTGGAATATATCCGCTTTGTTTTTGCAGATTCTCTGCTGCCTGCTCAGGATTGACTTGAATAAACGCATAAAAATAAGTAAACGCAATGATAAGAGCCGCATAAAGAGCCATCCCGATCGGATGTGTATAATCAAATACTTTTGTAATCCATAGTGTCACATCATTTGTAGGGAAAAATGATGCAATGGTTCTTGGGGTTACAATAAATGAGATAGCAAAGATAACCGGAATAACACCTGCAGCATTCACTTTCAACGGCATATGTGTTGATTGTCCGCCGACAGGAGTCCGTCCCACTGCCATCCGTTTTGCATACTGAATTGGAATTTTGCGTACTGCTTGCTGGATGAAGATAACCCCAACAACGATTGCGATGATTGCTAGGGCGATGATAATCATTGTTACGATCCGTAAAAACAACTGCTCGCCTGCATTTTCAAACTGCTGAACATAAATCTGATTGAAGGTAGTTGGCAATCCGGCTACAATACCAGCAAAGATAATGATGGAAATTCCATTTCCAACACCATGTGCCGTAATTTGCTCACCTAACCATAATAAGAACGCTGTACCAGCTGTTAAGACAATAGCAATCAATAAGTACGTTGTAATCCCTGGATTTTCGATCAATTGTCCGTTAGCTAAATTATTAAAGCCATAGGACATACCCAATGCCTGGATGAAGCCTAAAATGACCGTAAAGTAACGCGTAAATTGCGCTAACTTACGACGGCCGGCATCCCCTTGTTTGGACCATTCGGTAAACTTAGGGACAACATCCATCTGCAATAGCTGGATAATAATAGACGCTGTAATGTAAGGCATAATACCCATGGCAAAAATGGAGAATTGCTTTAATGCTCCACCGCCAAAAGTATTAAGAATGCCAAAGACACTTAGTTCATCCTGTGATGCTAAAATATCCGCATTGACATTTGGAACCGGAAGAAACGTTCCAATCCGGTAAACAACTAACATTAAAAGGGTGAAAATGACCTTTCGACGAATTTCACCCACACGCATAAAATTGGAGAGAGTACGGAACATTAGATCACCTCAGTAGTTCCACCAGCAGCTTCGATCGCTTCCTTAGCAGCAGAGGAGAATTTGTGAGCTTTAACTGTCAGCTTTTTCTCTACATTCCCTTTTGCAAGAATTTTGATTCCTGCTTTTTCGTTGCTTACTACACCTGTTTCGATGAGAAGTTCTGGAGTAACTTCTGTTCCATCTTCAAAGCGATTTAAAGCATCAAGATTAACTACTGCAAACTCTTTACGGCTAATGTTTGTGAAACCACGTTTCGGCAAACGACGGAATAAAGGTGTTTGACCACCTTCAAAACCTAAACGTACGCCACCGCCTGAACGAGCATTTTGACCTTTATGGCCTTTACCGGCTGTCTTGCCTTGACCAGATCCGATACCACGTCCTAAGCGTTTGCGCTCTTTCCGAGAACCTTCTGCAGGTTTTAATTCATGAAGTTTCATTTTGGCACCTCCTTATTCAAGAAAAACAACCATTTTATTGTTCTTTAACTGTTACAAGGTGAGACACTTTGGTAATCATGCCACGGATGGCAGCATTATCTTGGTGTTCAACTGTTTGATTTAATTTACGTAAACCCAGCGCTTCAACTGTTGCGCGTTGATCTTGCGGGCGACCAATTAGGCTTCGGCTGAGGGTAATTAAAAGTTTATTTGCCATTTTATTTCCCTCCTTATCCTAATAGTTCTTCTACTGATTTACCACGTAATTTCGCTACGTCTTCAGCACGTTTTAATTGTTTTAACCCATCAACAGTGGCACGAACCATGTTGATTGGAGTGTTAGTTCCTAATGATTTAGAAAGGATATCTTGTACCCCAGCTAATTCAAGAACCGCACGAACTGGACCTCCGGCGATAACTCCTGTACCTTCTGAAGCAGGCTTTAGCAGGATTTCTCCAGCACCAAAACGACCGATTACTTGGTGAGGAACAGTAGTTCCAACCATTGGCACTTCCACTAAGTTTTTCTTAGCATCTTCAATTGCTTTACGAATGGCATCAGGTACTTCCTGTGCTTTACCAGTACCGAAACCTACATGACCGTTTTTATCTCCGACTACAACTAGAGCAGAGAAACGGAAACGACGTCCACCTTTAACAACCTTTGCAACACGGTTGACGGTTACTACGCGTTCTTCAAGTTCAAGTTTGTTTGGATCAATACGACGCATCTTTCTTTAGTCCCTCCTTTGTCTATTAAAATTGTAAGCCGTTCTCACGAGCCGCATCTGCTAATGCTTGAATGCGTCCATGGTATAGGTATCCCCCGCGGTCAAATACAACTGCAGTGATCCCTTTTTCAACTGCACGTTTTGCAACTAATTCTCCGACCTTTTGTGCAGCATCAATATTGCTTGTAGACTCAAGACCGAAGTCTTTTTCTACTGTAGAAGCACTTGCTAAAGTAACTCCATTCAAGTCATCGATTACTTGAGCATAAATATGTTTGTTAGAACGAAACACATTTAGACGCGGACGAGCAGAAGTACCGCTTAGTTTCGCACGGACACGAGCGTGTCTTTTGCGGCGAACAGCGTTTTTATCTTGCTTCGTAATCATTTACGTCACTCCTTTCGTTTACCTACGCGGCATTACTTACCAGTTTTACCTTCTTTACGGCGAACATATTCACCTTCGTAACGGATTCCTTTGCCTTTATATGGCTCTGGAGGACGGACTCCGCGGATATTGGCTGCTAATGCGCCAACACGTTCTTTATCCGTGCCTTTTACCGTAATCTTTGTATTGGCTGGAACTTCGATTTCAAGACCTGTTTCAGGCTCGATCTCAACTGGGTGAGAGTAACCTACGTTTAATACTAGTTTGTTACCTTGTTTTTGCGCACGGTAACCAACCCCGATTAACTCAAGTCTTTTTTCAAAGCCTTTAGAAACACCTTCAACCATGTTGGCAATCACGGCACGAGTTGTTCCGTGTAATGCGCGGTGTTCTTTTGCGTCAGAAGGACGAGTAACCGTTACTTCGTTCTCTTCTATGTTAATTGTGATGTCAGGATTAAAAGAACGAGTAAGTTCGCCTTTTGGTCCTTTAACAGAAACTGTGCTGTTGTTAACAGTAACTGTAACTCCTGCTGGAATTTCAATAGGTTTTTTTCCTACGCGAGACATTTAAGTAGCACCTCCATTCATTGAAAAACTTGATTACCAAACGTAAGCTAGTACTTCTCCACCGATTTGTTTTGCACGAGCCTCTTTATCTGTCAAAACACCTTGAGATGTTGAAACTAATGCAATACCAAGTCCGTTAAGAACCTTTGGCACCTCGTCAGATTTTGCGTAAACACGAAGACCAGGCTTGCTTATGCGTTTAAGACCAGTGATAACACGTTCATTATTTGCACCGTATTTTAAGAAGATACGGATAATACCTTGTTTATTATCTTCGATATATTCAACGTCACGCACGAAACCTTCACGCTTTAAGATTTCAGCGATTTCCTTTTTGATATTAGAAGCAGGCACTTCTAATTTTTCGTGACGTACCATATTCGCATTACGAATGCGAGTAAGCAAATCAGCAATTGGATCTGTCATGACCATTATTTTTACCTCCTTCCACAAGCTCTAGTTTTTACCAGCTAGCTTTTTTAACACCAGGAATTTGTCCTTTGTATGCTAATTCACGGAAACAAATACGGCAAAGCTTAAATTTACGGTATACAGAGTGTGGACGTCCGCAGCGTTCGCAGCGAGTATACTCTTGTACTTTGTATTTAGGCGTGCGTTTTTGTTTCGCAATCATTGACTTTTTAGCCACGTTTTCGCCTCCCTTATTTAGCGATTACTTTTGGAATGGCATTCCGATTTGAGTTAATAATTCACGAGCCTCTTCATCAGTATTTGCAGTAGTAACAATTACGATGTCCATACCGCGTACTTTGCTGACTTTATCGTAATCAATTTCAGGGAAGATTAGCTGTTCTTTAATACCTAAAGTATAGTTGCCGCGACCATCAAATGCTTTTTTAGAAACACCACGGAAGTCACGTACACGAGGTAAAGATACAGAAACTAATTTGTCCAAGAATTGATACATACGCTCACCGCGAAGAGTAACTTTTGCGCCGATAGGCATACCTTCACGAAGACGGAAACCAGCGATAGATTTTTTCGCACGAGTGACAACTGGCTTTTGACCAGTGATCAATGCTAGTTCTTCAACTGCATTATCCAATGCTTTTGCGTTTTGAACTGCGTCACCAACACCCATGTTGATAACAATTTTTTCAATTTTAGGAACCTGCATAACAGATTTATAACTGAACTTGCTCATAAGAGCAGGGCTAATTTCTTTAACATATTTTTCTTTTAGGCGGTTCATTTAGTGTACCTCCCTTCTTTTTTGAACTATTTATCTAAAACTTCACCGGATTTTGCTACGCGCACTTTTTTGCCATCAACCGTTTGGTATCCTACCCGAGTTGGGTTGCCGGTTTTTGGATCGATAGGCATAACATTAGATACATGGATTGGAGCCTCAAAGCTGACAATACCGCCTTGTGGATTCAATTGTGAAGGTTTTGAGTGCTTCTTTACAATGTTCACACCCTCAACAACAACACGGTTATCTTTCGGATATGCAGCCAGGATTACGCCTGTTTTGCCTTTATCCTTGCCAGAGATCACTCTGACTTTATCACCTTTTTTTACATGCATCCTTAAAGCACCTCCTTAAAGGCCAATTGGATTAAAAGATATTATAGTACTTCTGGAGCTAGAGAAACAATTTTCATAAAGTTGTTATCGCGAAGTTCGCGGGCAACAGGTCCGAAGATACGTGTTCCACGAGGGCTCTTATCTTCTCTGATTATGACACATGCGTTTTCATCAAAACGAATGTAGGAACCGTCTGGGCGGCGAACACCGCTCTTTGTCCGTACAACAACAGCTTTAACAACATCGCCTTTTTTAACAACGCCACCTGGTGTTGCTTGTTTTACTGCACAAACGATAATATCTCCGATATTAGCGGTCTTGCGGCCTGAACCACCAAGAACTTTAATTGCAAGTACTTCACGAGCACCAGAGTTGTCAGCAACTTTCAAACGTGATTCTTGTTGAATCATGTGTGTAACCTCCCTTCGGAATGAAACTAATCCGAACCATTAAATAATAACTGCTTTTTCTACAACTTCAACTAAACGGAAGCGTTTAGTAGCTGAAAGCGGGCGAGTTTCCATGATACGAACGATATCGCCGATTTTTGCCTGGTTTTGCTCATCATGAGCTTTGAATTTTTTAGAGTACTTAACGCGTTTACCGTAAAGTGGATGTTTTTTGTAAGTTTCGACAAGAACAGTAATGGTTTTATCCATTTTGTCAGAAACCACACGTCCAGTGTAAACCTTGCGCTGGTTGCGTTCACTCATCAACGTGAACCTCCTCTCATTGATCACTTGTTAAAACTGATTTCTCTTTCACGAACAACAGTTTTCATGCGGGCAATCGATTTGCGAACTTCACGAATGCGGGCAGTATTTTCAAGTTGTCCAGTCGCCAATTGAAAGCGAAGGTTGAAAAGCTCTTCTTTAAGAGATTTTACTTTTTGTTCAATTTCAGCAGTGGTAAGGTCACGAATTTCATTAGCTTTCATTTGATTCACCACCAATTTCTTCACGTTTTACAAACTTACATTTTACTGGAAGTTTGTGTGATGCAAGTCGAAGTGCTTCACGAGCGATTTCTTCAGAAACGCCAGCAATTTCGAACATAATTTTCCCAGGCTTCACAACAGCTACCCATCCTTCTGGAGCACCTTTACCGGAACCCATCCGAACTTCTAGAGGCTTAGCAGTGTAAGGCTTATGAGGGAAGATTTTAATCCATACTTTACCGCCACGTTTCATGTAACGTGTCATGGCAATACGGGCTGCTTCAATTTGACGGTTAGTGATCCAAGAAGCTTCTAATGCTTGCAGGCCGAATTCACCGAAAGATACTTCCGTTCCGCCTTTTGCATTACCGCGCATGTTACCACGGTGTTGACGGCGATATTTAACGCGTTTTGGCAATAACATGATTATTTGCCTCCTTCCTCAGTTTTCTTCTTAGTAGGAAGGACCTCTCCACGATAGATCCATACTTTAATACCAAGCTTACCATAGGTAGTGTCAGCTTCAGCTGTAGCATAGTCGATATCAGCGCGAAGTGTATGAAGTGGAACAGTTCCTTCGCTATAGTGTTCAGCACGAGCGATATCTGCACCGCCAAGACGACCAGATACCTGTGTTTTGATACCCTTTGCGCCTGCACGCATTGCACGCTGGATCGCTTGCTTTTGTGCACGACGGAAGGATGCGCGGTTTTCTAATTGACGAGCAATGTTTTCTGCAACCAATTTCGCATCGATATCAGCTCTCTTGATTTCAAGGATGTTGATATGAACTCGCTTGCCAGTTAATTGATTTAATGCTTTACGAAGTGCTTCAACTTCTGTGCCGCCTTTACCGATAACCATACCAGGCTTAGCAGTATGGATCGTAACGTTCACGCGGTTTGCTGCACGTTCGATTTCAACTTTAGAAACAGAAGCATCTTTTAAACGCTTCGTGATATATTCACGAACTTTAATATCTTCGTGTAAAAGATCAGCAAAGTCTTTACCTGCATACCATTTAGACTCCCAATCACGAATGATTCCAATACGCAGACCGACTGGATTTACTTTTTGACCCACAGATTATCCCTCCTTCTTCTCTGATAGTACGATAGTAATGTGGCTAGTACGTTTGTTAATTTGGCTTGCACGGCCCATAGCGCGTGGACGGAAGCGTTTCAATGTCGGACCTTCGTCAACGAATGCTTGAGAAACAACTAGGTTGTTAACGTCCATTTCGTAGTTGTGCTCAGCGTTTGCCATAGCAGATTTTAATACTTTTTCAACGATTGGAGAAGCAGCCTTAGGAGTGAGATTTAAAATCGCCACCGCTTCACCAACTTGCTTTCCTCGAATTAAATCAACGACTAAGCGTGCTTTACGAGGAGCAATTCGGACTGTTCTTGCAACAGCTTTTGCTTGCATTTGGATGCCCTCCTCTCTTAGCGTCTTGTTTTCTTATCATCAGCGGCATGACCTTTGTAGGTACGAGTTGGAGCGAATTCTCCTAACTTGTGGCCTACCATGTCTTCCGTAACATAAACAGGCACATGTTTACGGCCGTCATATACGGCAATTGTATGACCGATAAATTGTGGGAAGATCGTAGAACGGCGTGACCAAGTTTTAATAACTTGTTTTTTATCAGTCTCATTTAATTTTTCGACTTTTACCATTAAGTGATCATCAACAAATGGTCCTTTTTTTAAGCTGCGACCCATGAAGGAACCTCCCTTCGTGATTGCTCTACGGCTCTAGTCACGAACCGTAGTACAATCCCGTTATTTTTTACGACGGTTAACGATAAGTTTATCTGATTTGTTTTTCTTCTTACGAGTTTTGTAACCAAGAGTTGGTTTACCCCATGGTGACATTGGTGATTTACGTCCGATAGGAGCGCGGCCTTCACCACCACCGTGTGGGTGATCGTTAGGGTTCATAACAGAACCGCGGACTGTTGGGCGTTTGCCTAACCAGCGTGAACGACCAGCTTTACCAATATTGATAAGCTCGTGTTGTTCGTTTCCTACTTGACCAATTGAAGCACGGCACTCAGAAAGGATATAACGAGTTTCACCAGAAGTTAAACGAACTAATACGTATTTGCCTTCTTTACCAAGCACTTGTGCACTTGTTCCAGCAGAACGTACCAATTGGCCGCCTTTACCTGGTTTCAACTCAATATTGTGTACTACAGAACCAACCGGAATGTTTGCAAGCGGTAATGCATTACCCACTTTAATGTCAGCCTCAGGGCCAGACATAACAGTCATTCCAACTTCTAAATTTTTTGGAGCTAAGATATAACGCTTTTCTCCATCTGCGTAATTGATCAATGCAATATTTGCAGAACGGTTTGGATCGTATTCGATAGTGGCAACGCGTCCTGGAATGCCATCTTTTGTACGTTTGAAATCGATGATCCGATATTGACGCTTATGGCCGCCACCTTGATGACGAACAGTTAACTTACCTTGGTTATTACGGCCGCCTTTGCTCTTTAGTGGAGCTAATAGAGATTTCTCAGGAGTGCTAGTTGTGATTTCAGCGAAATCAGAAACTGTCATTCCACGACGACCATTGGAGGTAGGTTTGTACTTTTTAATCGCCATTTTATTTCCCTCCTCTTCTTTGTTAGTTTTTAGCTTTCAAAGAATTCAATTTCTTTGCTGTCAGCTGTTAATTTAACGATTGCTTTACGACGCTTGTTAGTGTATCCGCCGAATTTGCCCATACGCTTGAATTTACCTTTGTAGTTCATGATGTTAACTTTCTCAACATCAACGCCGAAGATTTCTTCTACAGCATCTTTAACTTGAGTTTTGTTAGCTCTCACATCTACTTCAAAAGTATATTTCTTTTCAGCAATTAGGTCAGTAGAACGTTCAGTGATAACGGGGCGCTTAATGATATCGCGTGCATCCATTATGCAAGCACCTCCTCTACTTTTTCAACCGCTGCTTTAGTCATGATCAATTTATCATGATTTACAACGTCTAATACGTTGATTCCATCAGCAGTTACAACCGTTACACCAGGGATGTTGCGAGCAGATAATGCTACGTTCTCATCTAGGTCTGCAGTAACGATTAATGCTTTTTTCTCAACAGAAAGACCATTTAAAACAGCTTTGAAGTCTTTTGTTTTAGGAGTTTCTACGTTTAGGCTTTCTAATACTAAGATGTTTTCTTCCAATACTTTAGAAGAAAGCGCAGATTTAATCGCTAAACGACGAACCTTCTTAGGTAATTTATAGCTGTAGCTGCGTGGTGTAGGACCGAATACAGTGCCGCCCCCGCGCCATTGTGGTGAACGGATCGAACCTTGACGAGCACGTCCAGTTCCTTTTTGACGCCATGGTTTTTTACCACCGCCGCTTACTTCAGAACGATTTTTTACACTGTGAGTACCTTGACGTAATGAAGCACGCTGCATAATGATGGCTTCAAATAGTACGTGTTGGTTAGGCTCAATACCAAAAACTGAATCATTAAGTTCAACTTCTCCAACTTGTGAACCAGTTTGGTTTAATAATGCTACTTTAGGCATTCTATTGTTCCTCCTTTCTCAAGTAGTACTTATGCTTTAACCGCACTTTGGATTTTTAATAATGCTTTTTTAGCTCCTGGTACGTTACCTTTGATTAAAAGCAAGTTGCGCTCTGCATCAACTTTAACAATCTCAAGGTTTTGCACAGTAACTTGTTCTCCACCCATACGTCCAGGTAATAATTTACCTTTGAATACACGGTTTGGAGCAACAGGTCCCATCGAACCAGGACGACGATGATAACGAGAACCGTGAGCCATTGGGCCGCGTGATTGTCCGTGGCGCTTGATTGAGCCTTGGAAACCTTTACCCTTTGAGATTCCTGTTACATCTACTACATCGCCTGCAGCGAAAATATCAACTTTGACTTCTTGACCAACTTCATAGCCTGCTAAGTCATCTTCGCGGAATTCGCGAACGAAGCGCTTAGGAGCAGTATTTGCTTTAGCTGCATGCCCTTTTTCTGGCTTGTTAGCTAACTTTTCACGTTTGTCTTCGAAACCAACTTGAACAGCGTTGTAGCCATCAGTTTCAACTGATTTCTTTTGAAGAACAACGTTTGGAGCTACCTCAACAACAGTTACCGGGATTAAATTGCCGTTCTCTGCAAATACTTGAGTCATACCAATCTTTCTTCCTAAGATTCCTTTGGTCATGTAAGTCACACCTCCTGTGGTTTAAATTGTTTATTTTGATTAAAGTTTAATTTCGATATCTACACCAGATGGTAAATCTAATCGCATTAACGCATCAACTGTTTGTGGAGTTGGGTTTACAATGTCGATTAGACGCTTATGTGTCCGCATTTCAAATTGCTCACGAGAATCTTTGTACTTGTGAACCGCACGAAGAATCGTGTAAACAGATTTTTCAGTTGGAAGCGGAATTGGACCGGATACAGCCGCACCTGAACGTTTTGCTGTTTCAACGATTTTTTCTGCTGATTGATCAAGAATTCTGTGATCATAAGCTTTTAAACGGATACGAATTTTTTGTTTTGCCATTATTTTCCCTCCTTTATCGCCTATTTTTAAAATAGACATACTCTGTGGAAATATCCTTACACACGCGCCATGGCAAAGCGGCCGGGTGTGTCAGCAACCTCCCACATCATCGCAGTCAAAGACCAACATTGTCTATTATACATAAATCTTTAGGTAAATGCAACAAGAATATTGCATTCTTATGCGCCATCGCACTTTTACTATTATAGCGGCTCATTTCCCCAATTTCAATAGGGTTATTCATTCTCCAGTAATATCCTATTTTATTTGCCGGACATTCTAATTTATTTCTTCTATATTATATAGAAGAAACTCGATAAAACGATTTCCATTCCTTATAAATGTTCGCATAAAAAAAAGCAGGTGGATTTAAATCCATCTGCTTTTTGTTCCTTTATTACTTAATAACAGTTGTGATTGAACCTGAACCAACTGTACGTCCGCCTTCACGAATTGAGAACTTAGTTCCTTCTTCGATAGCGACTGGAGCGATTAGTTCAACAGTCATTTCAGTGTTATCGCCAGGCATTACCATTTCAGTACCTTCTGGAAGAGTAATGATTCCAGTGATATCAGAAGTACGGAAATAGAATTGTGGACGATAGTTAGAGAAGAATGGAGTATGACGTCCACCTTCTTCTTTAGACAATACGTAAACTTGCGCTTTGAAAGAAGTGTGTGGGTTAATAGTTTTTGGCTTAGCCAAAACTTGTCCGCGTTCTACTTCATCACGTGATACACCACGAAGAAGGGCACCGATGTTGTCACCAGCTTCAGCAAAGTCAAGAAGCTTACGGAACATTTCTACACCTGTTACAGTTGTAGATTTTGGCTCTTCAGTGAAACCAACGATTTCAACAACGTCACCAACACGAACTTGTCCACGCTCTACACGACCAGTAGCAACTGTACCACGGCCAGTGATTGAGAATACGTCCTCAACAGGCATCATGAATGGCTTGTCAGTGTCACGAGTTGGAGTTGGGATATAGCTGTCAACAGCATCCATTAATTCAATGATTTTTTCTTCCCAAGCAGCGTCGCCTTCTAATGCTTTAAGAGCAGAACCTTTGATAACTGGTACATCATCACCAGGGAAGTCATACTCAGAAAGAAGGTCACGTACTTCCATTTCTACTAATTCAAGTAATTCTTCGTCGTCTACCATGTCACATTTGTTCATGAATACAACAAGGTAAGGAACGCCTACCTGACGAGAAAGAAGGATGTGCTCACGAGTTTGTGGCATTGGGCCGTCAGCAGCAGATACTACAAGGATACCGCCGTCCATTTGCGCAGCACCAGTGATCATGTTTTTAACATAGTCAGCGTGTCCTGGGCAGTCAACGTGTGCATAGTGACGTGCATCAGTTTCATACTCAACGTGTGCAGTAGAGATTGTGATACCACGCTCTCTTTCTTCTGGAGCACCATCAATCTGATCGTATGCACGAGCTTCTGCTTTACCTTGCTTAGCAAGAACAGAAGTGATTGCAGCTGTTAAAGTTGTTTTACCGTGGTCAACGTGACCAATTGTACCAATGTTAACGTGTGGCTTAGAGCGGTCGAATTTAGCTTTTGCCATTTGGAAAATCCTCCTTTGGATTATAAAATTAATAAGTATATTTTTAGTGGAAACTGCTACTCAAAAATAGCAGCTTCCATTAATACATAAGTAGTTATACTCGATAGAAAGGCGAAAATCAATTATTCGCCTTTATTTTTTTTGATAATTTCTTCAGAAATGGATTTTGGAACTTCTTCATAGTGGTCAAAGTGCATGGAGAATACTCCACGGCCTTGAGTGCTAGAACGAAGTGCTGTTGCATAACCAAACATTTCTGAAAGTGGAACCATTGAACGAACTACTTGAGCATTACCACGAGCTTCCATACCTTCAACGCGGCCACGGCGTGCAGTAATTTGTCCCATGATATCACCAAGATATTCTTCAGGGATAACTACTTCTACTCTCATAACCGGCTCAAGGATAACTGGCTGACACTTAGAAGCAGCATTTTTAAGTGCTAATGAAGCAGCAATCTTAAACGCCATTTCAGAGGAGTCAACGTCGTGATAAGATCCGTCGAACAATCTTGCCTTGATATCTACCATTGGGTAACCAGCAAGAACACCACGCTCAAGAGCGTCTTTCAAACCAGCCTCAACAGCAGGGATGTATTCACGAGGAACAACACCACCAACGATACCATTTTCAAATTCAAAGCCTTTACCTTCTTCGTTTGGTGAGAACTCAATCCAAACGTGTCCGTATTGTCCACGGCCGCCAGATTGGCGGGCAAACTTACCTTCAACTTGTGCAGAAGCACGGAAAGTTTCACGGTATGCTACTTGTGGAGCACCTACGTTAGCTTCCACTTTGAATTCACGCTTCATACGGTCAACGATGATATCAAGGTGAAGCTCACCCATACCAGCGATGATGGTTTGTCCAGTTTCTGGATTTGTATGTGCGCGGAAAGTTGGGTCTTCCTCTTGAAGCTTTTGCAAAGCAGTTGTCATTTTATCTTGGTCTGCTTTTGATTTCGGCTCAACAGAAAGCTCGATTACAGGCTCAGGGAATTGCATGGACTCAAGAATAACAGGATTTTTGTCATCACATAGAGTGTCGCCTGTAGTTGTATCTTTTAAACCTACAGCTGCAGCAATGTCACCAGCATAAACCTTAGAGATTTCCTGGCGATGGTTTGCGTGCATTTGCAGAATACGACCGATACGTTCACGCTTGCCTTTAGTAGAGTTTTGGACATAGGATCCAGACTCTAATGTACCAGAGTAAACACGGAAGAATGTTAATTTACCAACATAAGGGTCAGTCATAACTTTGAATGCAAGAGCTGAGAACGGCTCGTCGTCACTTGAATGACGCTCAAGAACTTCATCCTCATCATCAACTGCATGACCTTTAATAGCTGGTACATCCAGTGGAGATGGAAGATAGTCGATGACTGCATCCAGCATTAGCTGAACACCTTTGTTTTTAAATGCAGAACCGCAGATAACAGGATAGAATTCAACGTTAACAGTACCTTTACGGATAGCTGCTTTTAGCTCATCCACAGAGATTTCCTCTCCGCCAAGATACTTCTCCATCAATTCTTCATCAAGCTCTGCTACTGCTTCAACCAATTTTTCATGGTATTCGTCAGCTTGCGCACGGTACTCTTCGGGAATTTCTTTTACTTCGATATCAGTGCCAAGGTCATTGGTGTAGAAATAAGCTTTCATTTCTACTAAATCAATGATGGCCTCAAACTGATCTTCAGCGCCGATTGGCAGCTGAATTGCATGTGCATTTGCCTGCAGACGGTCATGGATTGTTTTTACAGAATACAAGAAGTCTGCACCGATTTTGTCCATCTTGTTAACGAACACGATACGAGGTACGCCGTAAGTTGTTGCTTGGCGCCAAACTGTTTCAGTCTGAGGCTCAACACCTGACTGTGCGTCAAGTACAGCAACCGCACCATCTAACACACGAAGAGAACGTTCAACTTCAACTGTGAAGTCTACGTGTCCTGGGGTGTCGATGATGTTTACACGGTGGCCTTTCCATTGTGCTGTTGTTGCAGCGGAAGTGATGGTAATTCCGCGCTCTTGCTCTTGCTCCATCCAGTCCATCTGAGACGCGCCTTCATGAGTTTCACCGATTTTATGAATTTTACCAGTGTAATAAAGTACCCGTTCAGTGGTCGTCGTTTTACCGGCATCAATGTGTGCCATGATCCCGATATTGCGAGTGTTTTCTAAGGAGAACTCTCTTGCCATTGGGTTTTTCTCCTTCCTAGTATGAAAGATTTTAGTTTGAAGATTATATTACCAACGATAGTGAGCAAACGCTTTGTTTGCTTCTGCCATTTTGTGTGTATCTTCACGCTTCTTAACAGATGCGCCTGTGTTGTTAGCTGCATCCATGATTTCGTTAGCTAAACGCTCTTCCATGGTTTTTTCACCGCGAAGACGAGAATAGTTTACTAACCAGCGAAGACCAAGAGTTGTACGGCGGTCAGGACGCACCTCAACTGGTACTTGGTAGTTGGCACCCCCTACACGGCGTGCTCTAACTTCAAGAACTGGCATAATGTTTTTAAGTGCTGCTTCGAACACTTCCATTGGTTCTTTGCCAGTACGTTCACGAATAATATCGAAAGCTGAGTAAAGAATAGCTTGTGACTTACCTCTTTTGCCATCAACCATCATTTTGTTGATTAGGCGGGTAACTAGTTTAGAATTGTAAAGCGGATCTGGCAATACATCTCTTTTTGCTACAGGACCTTTACGTGGCATTTTGTTTCCTCCTTTCAAAGAAGCTATATGCTAAATTAGTTAATTATTTTTTTGCTGCTTTTGGACGCTTAGTACCGTATTTAGAACGGCCTTGCATACGGTTGTTAACACCTGCAGTATCAAGCGCACCACGAACGATGTGATAACGTACCCCTGGTAAGTCTTTTACACGGCCGCCGCGGATAAGAACAACACTGTGCTCTTGAAGGTTATGGCCGATACCAGGAATGTATGCAGTCACCTCAATACCATTTGTCAAACGCACACGAGCATATTTACGCAGCGCTGAGTTTGGTTTTTTAGGAGTCATTGTACCAACACGAGTACATACCCCGCGTTTTTGTGGTGAAGATACATTTGTTTGAGATTTTTTAAAGCTGTTATAACCTTTATTTAGCGCAGGAGATTTTGATTTCTCAGTCGTTGATTGACGAGGCTTGCGCACTAATTGGTTAATTGTAGGCATGATTTTTCCTCCCTTCATGATTTGTAGACCCACACATCCAGGTGGTTCATTTTTTTGCAAAAACAAAGTTTTTGCAGACTATTCTACTGCAAAAACAGTTTTTAACGGATAATAGCAACAGCTGCTGCACCAACTTCTATTCCACATGCTTTTCCTAATCGTTTCATTGAATCGCAATATTGGATAGGAATATTATGTTCAAGAGCTTCGTTTAGTGCTTTCTCAATCACTCTAGGCTCAGCATCCTTCGCAACGACTAGCTCTTTTACAATTCCTTCTCTCAGTGCTTTCACTGTTTGTTTTGTTCCTATAATTACTTCATTTGCCTTTAATACTTTTTCATAAGACATGTTTCATTTCCTCCAAAGTATCAAATGTATAGGAGCACCTTTGATATAGTATCATCTTCTAAAATATATGTCAAATATTTTTTTACTTTTTTTGTTATCGACAAGAAGTCTTTAAAAACGCGGTGCCAGAATCTACTGGCACCGCATGATGTTTTATTCCACAGTAATTGGCTCTTCAGACGTTGTGTCTCTTAAGACTGGTTCTGCCTTGCGATAACGCTGCATGCCTGTTCCGGCAGGCACTAGCTTACCAATGATGACATTTTCTTTCAAGCCGAGTAATTCATCACGTTTGCCTTTGATCGCTGCATCGGTAAGAACTCTTGTTGTTTCTTGGAACGATGCGGCAGAAAGGAACGAATCTGTCTCAAGGGATGCCTTGGTAATACCAAGCAATACCGGACGTCCGGTAGCAGGCATTTTACCTGAAAGCAGCGCTTTTTCATTGGCATCGGTAAATTGGTGAATATCAAGCAATGTGCCTGGAAGCACATCTGTTTCACCAGCATCGCTGACACGAACTTTCCGAAGCATTTGCCGTACCATCACTTCAACGTGCTTGTCACCGATCTCAACACCCTGCATGCGGTAAACCTTTTGAACTTCACGCAATAGGTATTCTTGAACAGATTTCACGTCTTTTACTTTGATTAATTCTTTCGGATCGATAGAACCTTCGGTTAATTCCTGGCCGCGTTCTACCTGATCACCTGCAGCCACTTTTAGACGGGCTGTATATGGAGCATTGTAAGTGCGGGATTCCACCTCGCCTTGAACGACAATCTCATGCTGGCGATCACGTCCTTCATTAATGGCAATAACAGTTCCCTCAATTTCTGAAATAACAGCCTGGCCTTTAGGGTTACGTGCTTCAAAAATCTCTTGAATACGCGGTAAACCTTGTGTGATGTCGTCTCCGGCAACACCGCCTGTATGGAACGTACGCATAGTTAACTGTGTACCAGGTTCACCGATCGATTGAGCAGCAATAATACCGACTGCTTCACCAACTTCAACTTCTTGGCCTGTTGCCAGGTTGCGTCCATAACATTTCTTACAAACACCATGGCGGGTATTACATGTAAACGCAGAGCGGATCTTGACTTCCTCGATGCCTGCACCGACGATTTGCTCCGCGATGTCTTCCGTAATTAGATCGTTTTCTTCCACGATGATTTCTTTCGTTTCAGGATGCTTAATAGTGTTGCGGGCATAACGGCCGATCAACCGCTCTTCCAGCGATTCGATGATTTCAGTGCCATCTTTCAAGGCACGAATAGCAAAGCCGCGGTCGGTTCCACAATCATCTTCACGGACAATAACATCCTGGGCCACGTCAACTAAACGACGTGTTAAATAACCAGAGTCAGCTGTTTTAAGAGCTGTATCCGCAAGACCCTTACGGGCACCGTGTGTGGAAATAAAGTACTCTAATACGGTTAATCCCTCACGGAAACTTGATTTAATTGGGAGCTCGATAATACGTCCGGCTGGGTTCGCCATCAAACCGCGCATACCTGCTAACTGGGTAAAGTTAGAGGCGTTACCACGGGCACCAGAGTCACTCATCATAAAGATTGGGTTAGTTTTATTCAAGGATTTCATCAGCTTTCCTTGAATGGTATCCTTCGCCGCACTCCAAATGGAAATAACCCGATCATAACGTTCGTCCTCGGTAATTAAACCGCGGCGGAACTGTTTCATAACATTATCAACCTTCGTCTGGGCATCGTGGAGAATCTGCTCTTTTTCGCCAAGTACGACGATGTCGGCTACCCCTACGGTAATGCCCGCTTTAGTTGAATATTTAAATCCTAGATCCTTCATCCGGTCAAGCATTTTAGACGTTTCTGTAATTTTGAACCGTTTAAATACTTCTGCGATGATGTTTCCAAGGATTTTCTTCTTAAATGGATCAATCAAAGGCATCGACTGAATTTTTGCCTTGATGTCTTCGCCTTTTTCCACAAAGTACTTCTCAGGCGTTTTAACCTCTAAGTTATCCTTTGTTGGTTCATTGATGTAAGGGAATGACTTCGGAAGAATTTGGTTGAAAATCAACTTACCAACAGTTGTGATCAACAGCTTATTATTCTGTTCTTCAGTAAATGTTTCGTTGCCCAGAGAACCTGCATAAACAGCGACACGGCTGTGCAAATGAACATAGCCATTTTGGTAAGCCAGTTCAGCTTCCGCTGCATCATTGAAGACCATCCCTTCACCAACTGCCCCTTCTCTTTCAAGTGTCAAGTAATAGTTGCCTAACACCATGTCTTGAGATGGAGTAACAACCGGTTTTCCATCTTTAGGGTTCAAGATGTTTTGAGCAGCAAGCATTAACAAACGTGCTTCTGCTTGTGCTTCAGCGGAAAGCGGTACGTGAACAGCCATTTGGTCGCCATCAAAGTCCGCATTGTAGGCTGTACAAACAAGCGGATGAAGACGAATGGCACGTCCTTCAACGAGTGTCGGTTCAAACGCCTGGATCCCCAGTCTGTGCAGCGTAGGGGCCCGGTTAAGCAATACTGGATGTTCTTTAATGACATCTTCAAGGACATCCCATACTTCAGGCGATACCCGTTCGATTTTCCGTTTGGCAGATTTAATGTTATGTGCTAACCCTTTTTCAACAAGCTCTTTCATAACAAACGGCTTGAATAATTCAAGTGCCATTTCTTTTGGAAGGCCGCATTGGTACATTTTCAGGTTAGGACCAACGACGATAACAGAACGTCCGGAGTAGTCAACCCGCTTACCAAGCAAGTTTTGGCGGAAACGCCCCTGCTTTCCTTTTAACATATGGGAAAGGGATTTTAACGGACGGTTACCAGGACCTGTAACAGGACGTCCGCGACGGCCGTTATCAATCAAGGCATCTACTGCTTCTTGCAGCATCCGCTTTTCGTTTTGAACAATAATGCTTGGTGCGCCAAGATCTAATAGGCGCTTTAACCGGTTATTCCGGTTGATCACACGGCGATATAGATCGTTAAGGTCGGAGGTTGCAAATCTTCCGCCATCCAATTGAACCATTGGACGAAGTTCAGGAGGGATAACTGGAAGGACATCAAGGATCATCCAAGATGGCTCGTTTCCTGAATTACGGAATGCTTCCAATACTTCAAGGCGCTTAATTGCCCGCGTACGGCGCTGGCCTTGAGCTGTTTTTAATTCTTCTTTAAGAGAATCCACTTCTTTATCTAAATCAATATCAGATAATAATTTCTTAATCGCTTCAGCTCCCATAGATGCCTGGAATTTGTTTCCATACTTCTCACGATAAGTGCGGTATTCCTTTTCTGATAAAAGCTGTTTCTTTTCTAGAGCCGTATCTCCAGATTCCGTTACGACATAAGAAGCAAAGTAAATAACTTCTTCTAAAGCACGAGGGGACATATCTAATACAAGTCCCATTCGGCTTGGAATTCCTTTAAAGTACCAAATGTGAGAAACAGGTGCAGCAAGCTCAATATGGCCCATGCGTTCACGGCGGACTTTGGCACGAGTCACTTCCACTCCGCATCGGTCACACACCACGCCTTTATACCGGACCCGCTTATACTTACCGCAATGGCACTCCCAATCTTTTGTCGGACCGAAAATTCTTTCACAGAATAATCCGTCTTTCTCAGGCTTTAAGGTACGATAGTTGATGGTTTCTGGCTTCTTCACTTCTCCGTATGACCATGAACGGATTTTATCCGGTGAAGCAAGGCCAATCTTCATGAATTCAAAATTATTAACGTCCAACAAGGGGCCTACCTCCCTTTTGATCTCAGGTTTTACCCGCTTAAAACTCCAAGTTGGCAGCTCAGCCCCTTACTATTAAAGGGGTCAAGCTGCTGATGATTAACCAATTACTCTTTTGAACCAACTTTTTCAGACTCAAAGCTTGGTGTTTCAGGAACGATGTTCAATGTGTCAACTTGCTGTAAGTCATCATCGTCATCAGTGTCCCGCATTTCTATTTCTTCTTCATCGCCGGAAAGAATCTTCACATCCAATCCAAGACTTTGAAGTTCTTTGATTAATACTTTGAATGACTCAGGAACACCTGGTTCCGGAACATTTTCACCTTTGACAATCGCTTCGTACGTTTTCACACGTCCTACGACATCGTCAGATTTCACTGTAAGGATTTCTTGCAGTGTATAGGCGGCACCATAAGCCTCCAGTGCCCAAACCTCCATCTCACCGAAACGCTGTCCGCCGAATTGAGCTTTACCGCCCAATGGCTGCTGTGTAACAAGTGAGTATGGTCCCGTAGAACGAGCATGCAATTTATCATCAACCATATGTGCCAGTTTAATCATATACATGACACCGACAGACACGCGGTTATCAAATGGTTCTCCTGTACGGCCATCATATAGGATGGTTTTCGCATCACGGGCCATTCCGGCTTCCTCGATGGTTGCCCAAACATCTTCTTCACGGGCTCCGTCAAATACCGGTGTAGCCACATGAATGCCGAGGTATCGTGCAGCCATGCCTAAATGAAGCTCCAGCACCTGTCCGATGTTCATCCGTGATGGTACCCCTAATGGGTTTAACATAATATCAACCGGTGTGCCATCTGGCAGGAACGGCATGTCTTCTTCAGGAAGGATGCGGGAAATAACCCCTTTGTTACCGTGGCGTCCCGCCATCTTGTCACCCTGATGGATTTTACGCTTCTGAACAATATATACGCGGACAAGCTGATTGACTCCTGGAGGGAGTTCATCGCCATCTTCACGGTTAAATACTTTTACATCGTGGATAATTCCGCCGCCGCCATGCGGTACTCGAAGTGACGTATCGCGGACTTCACGGGCTTTTTCTCCGAAAATGGCATGTAATAGGCGTTCTTCAGCCGTCAGTTCCGTAACCCCTTTTGGCGTTACTTTACCGACAAGCAAATCGCCGTCTTTTACTTCAGCGCCAATCCGGATAATGCCGCGCTCATCCAAGTTGCGAAGCGCATCTTCTCCGACATTTGGAATATCACGGGTGATTTCCTCAGGCCCAAGCTTAGTATCACGAGATTCTGATTCATATTCCTCAATATGAATAGACGTATAGACATCGTCTTTAACCAGGCGTTCACTCATGATGATGGCATCCTCATAGTTATAGCCATCCCATGTCATGAAGGCAACAAGGACGTTGCGTCCCAATGCAAGTTCACCCAGCTCCATGGATGGTCCGTCACCAAGCACTTCACCTTTTACCACACGGTCGCCAACGGCAACGATTGGTCTTTGGTTATAGCACATGCCTTGGTTTGAGCGGACAAATTTCAATAAACGGTATTTGTCAAGGTCACCTTTTACTTCTTGGCCGTCAATTACTTTCACACGGCGAACCCAGATTTCACGGGCTTCTACATGTTCGACAATACCTTCATGCTTACAAATGACAGCTGCTCCAGAGTCTTTTGCGGATACATATTCCATACCCGTACCGACTCGCGGTGCTTCCGGCTGCATCAGCGGCACAGCTTGCCGCTGCATGTTCGCACCCATCAGAGCGCGGTTCGAGTCATCATTTTCAAGGAACGGAATACAAGCTGTCGCAGCAGAAACGACCTGTTTAGGTGAAACGTCCATGTAGTCAACACGTTCGCGTTTAACCACTGTGTTTTCACCGCGGAAACGGGCTACAACCTCTTCATCCAAGAAGGAGCCGTCCTCACCAAGGCGGGAATTCGCCTGAGCCACTACATAGTTATCCTCTTCATCAGCTGTTAAGTAGTCAATCCGATCCGTGATTTTCCCCGTATCCGGGTCCACACGGCGATATGGAGTTTCAATAAATCCAAACCGGTTAACTTTAGCATAAGTGGATAAAGAGTTAATCAAACCAATGTTTGGACCTTCCGGTGTTTCAATTGGACACATACGGCCATAGTGGGAATAGTGAACGTCACGCACTTCCATTCCGGCACGTTCACGCGTTAATCCCCCTGGTCCTAATGCCGATAGACGACGCTTATGGGTCAATTCAGCAAGCGGGTTTGTTTGGTCCATGAATTGCGATAACTGAGAGCTTCCAAAGAACTCTTTAATAGACGCAATCACTGGGCGGATATTAATTAACTGCTGCGGCGTAATGGTTGCTGTATCTTGAATGGACATTCTTTCACGAACCACACGCTCCATACGGGATAAACCGATACGGAATTGGTTTTGCAGCAATTCACCAACAGAACGAAGACGTCTGTTGCCCAAATGGTCGATATCATCTGTATCTCCTACTCCATGCAATAAATTGAAGAAGTAGCTGATCGACGCAATAATATCGGCCGGTGTAATATTTTTAATTGGCTCTGCTACATAAGCATTGCCCATTACATTGATTACTTTTTCATTCTCATCGCCAGGGGCATAGATTTTAATCCCTTGCAAAATAATTTCTTCTTCCACTACGCCGCCAACTGGGTTGTGGCTTTGGAAGTTAATATTTTTCTCAAGAGCCGGCAAAATTCTGTCAAGGTTTCTTCTATCAAGAAGCGTTCCTTTTTCTGCAATAATTTCGCCTGTTTCCGGATCTGCCAGCGTTTCTGCCAAGCGTTGGTTAAATAAGCGATTTTTTATATGAAGCTTTTTATTAATTTTATAACGGCCTACATTCGCCAAATCATATCGCTTTGGATCGAAGAAACGTGATATCAGCAAATTCTTCGCATTTTCAACAGTTGGAGGTTCACCTGGACGCAAGCGTTCGTAGATCTCAAGCAGCGCTTTATCTACACCTTCCGTATTGTCCTTTTCCAGCGTATTGCGGATGTACTCATTATCACCAATCAAATCGATAATCTCTTGATCGGAACCAAATCCAAGTGCACGCAAAAGAACCGTAACAGGCAGTTTCCGAGTACGATCAATCCTTACATAGACGACATCCTTGGCATCTGTTTCATATTCCAGCCAAGCGCCGCGGTTCGGGATAACTGTTGCAGTAAATCCTTTTTTTCCGTTTTTATCAACTTTTGCATTGAAATACACGCTCGGTGAGCGCACTAACTGTGAAACAATAACGCGTTCTGCACCATTGATCACAAACGTGCCTGTTTCCGTCATAAGCGGGAAATCGCCCATGAACACATCTTGGTCTTTCACTTCACCTGTTTCTTTGTTTACAAGACGTACCTTCACACGAAGTGGAGCAGAATATGTAACGTCCCGTTCCTTTGATTCCTCAACAGAGTACTTTGGCTCGCCAAGGCTGTAATCAATAAATTCTAGTGATAGGTTACCAGTAAAGTCTTCAATTGGCGAAATGTCCTGAAACATTTCACGCAGCCCTTCATCCAAGAACCATTGATAGGAAGAGGTTTGGATTTCGATAAGATTTGGTAATTCCACCACTTCACTGATTCGCGCGTAACTCCTACGTTGGCGGTGTCGTCCATACTGAACTAGTTGACCTGTCAACTGATTCACCCCTCAAATCAAGCGTTATTTAAATAATCTATTACGCCTTCAAGAAAGAGGCATATGCTCTTCCTATCAGACAAAAAGAAAAAGGGTTTTTTGCTCAAAAACCACATTTTCACATTTTGACTATTATTTTGTCATCTTTTCCTTCTTATTCCGATTTTATACTAAAAATAAGTATTTAAAGGAATAATTCGGAAATTATTATGATGGCATTTTATAATGCTACCACAACGGTTATTTCGAGTCAACTATTTTGTTGCCTTTATAATAAAATAACCTTTGGATTTGTCAACTGTTTCTACATGAGAAAATAACTCTTTTAATTTTTCCAAAGCAGATGGGGCTCCCTGTTTCTTTTGAATCACTACCCAAAGTTCACCAAAAGGCGCAAGACGTTCAAAGCTTTGTTCAAAGATTTCATGAACGGTTTTTTTCCCCGCCCGAATCGGCGGATTTGTCAGGATCGCAGCAAAAGCTGTCTCCGTTACATTCTCAAGCCGATCGCTTTCGTAAATCTTTACGTTTTGAATTCCGTTTTTTTCTGCATTTTCCTTTGCCAGCTCAATCGCCCGCTCATTTACATCCACCATATGTATAGTGCGTCCAGGGTATTCTCTTGCCATCGCCAGCCCAATTGGCCCATAGCCGCAGCCAACATCCAGAACCGGCCCCTCTAAGCCGGAAAGCTGAAAGGTTTCAATAAGCAGGCGGGAGCCAAAGTCTACCTCTTTTTTGGAAAACACGCCATTATCGGTCTTAAACCGGAACAATCGGTTCCGCAATGTATAGTCCCAATATTTAGGATTGCTTTCAACATTTTGGGTGCGGGAATAATAGTGTTCAGACATGAAATCACCTCCGGAGAACAGATATATGAAGATTGATAGAGGATGAGCGCTCACCTTTTAATATAGGTGAAAAAAAAGCCCGCTATGCAGCGAGCTTTTCATTAGCAAAATTACTTAACTTCGACGTTAGCTCCAACTTCTTCAAGCTTAGCTTTGATTTCTTCAGCTTCTTCTTTAGAAGCACCTTCTTTAAGTGCCTTTGGAGTGTTGTCAACAAGTTCTTTTGCTTCTTTAAGACCAAGACCTGTGATTTCACGAACAACCTTGATAACTTTGATTTTTTGATCTCCAGCGCCAGCTAGGATTACATCAAACTCAGTTTTTTCTTCAGCAGCAGCAGCACCTGCACCGCCAACTACAGCTACAGGAGCAGCAGCAGTTACGCCAAATTCTTCTTCAATTGCTTTTACTAAATCGTTAAGTTCTAAAACAGTCATATTTTTAACTGCTTCAATGATTTGTTCTTTAGTCATTTTAAATTTTCCTCCTTAGTTTTCGTTTCAGTTTATTAGATTGCATATAAGGTTAGCTTACGCGCCTTGTTCTTCTTTTTGATCTGCCACTGCTTTTGCAGCAAGAGCCAAATTGCGGATTGGTGCTTGAAGCACGCTGAGTAACATAGAAAGCAGACCTTCGCGGGATGGAAGTTCAGCAAGAGCCTTCACTTCTTCAACCGTTGCGATGTTTCCTTCGATGACACCCGCTTTGATTTCAAGCGCTTCATTCTTTTTCGCAAAATCGTTTAAGATTTTAGCTGGTGCCACTACATCTTCTGAGCTAAACGCAATAGCGTTAGGACCAGTCAATGCAGCGTTTAAGCCTTCAAGGCCGGCAGCTTCAGCGGCACGGCGAGCCATCGTGTTTTTGTAAACCTTGAACTCAATGCCAGCTTCGCGAAGTTGTTTACGAAGTTCAGTCACTTCTGCAACTGTAAGACCTCTGTAGTCAACTACAACAGTTGAAACACTCGCTTTTAGTTTTTCAGCGATTTCTTCAACCACTTGTTTTTTAGCTTCGATTACACTGCTCATCTTTACACCTCCTGTAGATTTCCTACATTCATACCAGGCAAGAGAAAGCCTCCATATCGAGCATAGACATGGAGGCTGCAAATAGCTTTTAATCAGCTAAATATATCGCATTACCTCGGCAGGAAATTAAGCCTATCGGCACCTGCTGTCTACGGTACAAATGTTTATTAAATTTAACAACAAAATATATTTTATTCAATATATCGTTGATTGTCAATTGGTAAAATTTACATTACTTCGCAGCAACTGTTGATGGATCAACTTTGATTCCAGGGCCCATTGTTGAAGCAACCGTTACGTTCTTCATGTAAGTGCCTTTTGCTGCAGAAGGTTTTACTTTTAACATTGTATCGAACACAGTAGTGAAGTTCTCAACAAGCTTTTCGTCTTCGAAAGAAGTTTTTCCGATAGGCACGTGGATGTTACCAGCTTTGTCTACACGGTATTCTACTTTACCAGCTTTGATTTCAGCAATTGCTCTTGTTACATCAAATGTAACGGTGCCAGTCTTAGGGTTTGGCATTAAGCCTTTAGGTCCTAATACACGGCCAAGCTTACCAACTTCACCCATCATGTCAGGAGTTGCTACGATAACATCGAAGTCAAACCAGCCTTGTTGGATTTTGTTGATATACTCAGAATCGCCTACATAATCAGCGCCAGCTGCTTCAGCTTCTTTCACTTTTTCACCCTTCGCGAATACTAATACGCGTTGAGTTTTACCAGTTCCGTTTGGAAGCACGACTGCTCCGCGGATTTGCTGGTCAGCTTTCTTAGGGTCAACGCCTAAGCGGAATGCAACCTCAACAGTTGCATCAAATTTTGCAACGTTTGTTTTCTTAGCAAGTTCAATTGCTTCTGCAATTGGGTAAGCTTTTGTACGATCTACAAGCTTAACAGCTTCTAAATACTTCTTACCTTTTTTAGCCATTTTCATTTCCTCCTAAATTGTGGTTTTAGCGAATTATTCTCCCACGAATAAGGGCTGCGCAAGAATAACGCAACCCCTCATTACAACAACTAGTTTTTCATGGATTAGTCTTCGATGACGATACCCATGCTGCGTGCAGTACCTTCAACCATGCGCATTGCTGCTTCAACGCTAGCTGCGTTAAGGTCAGGCATTTTTTGTTCCGCAATCTCGCGTACTTTATCACGCTTTACTGTTGCTACTTTATTACGGTTAGGCTGGCCTGAGCCAGACTGGATTCCAGCTGCTACTTTCAAAAGAACCGCAGCAGGAGGAGTTTTCGTAATAAATGTAAATGAACGGTCTTCAAACACCGTGATTTCAACAGGAATAATCAATCCAGCTTGATCTGCTGTACGTGCGTTAAATTCTTTACAGAATCCCATGATATTAACACCGGCTTGACCTAGTGCAGGACCAACTGGCGGTGCAGGGTTTGCTTTACCAGCAGGGATTTGTAATTTAACAACTTTAATTACTTTTTTAGCCACGAGACACACCTCCTTAAAGTCCGTGATGTGGTTAACAGGGTGTTACCCCTCCCACTCAACTTTAGTCTTTATATAAATACAAAGAACTTGACAAAGTCTTAGCTCAGCATTGCTGAGACATACTGACCTATGAAATATTAACATTTTTTATCATTGATTTCAAGTTTTTTTACAATATCCGAAGATAAATGTTCAATTTAGCCAGATTACATTTTGAAAAATGTTGGCTGCAGCGTGGAAACCAGGCGCTTTCCGCTTTTCTAATCCAACTTCTCAATTTGTGAGAAATCCAATTCTACCGGGGTATCACGGCCGAACATATTGACGAGGACTTTCAGTTTTGCTTTATCCTTGTCCAGTTCTTCGATATTCCCAGTAAAGTTGGCAAATGGACCTTCCTTGACCCGGACAGTTTCGCCGATTTCAAAATTGACATCGACCCGTTTTTCTTCTACGCCCATCCGTTTTAAAATCACAGCCACTTCTTCAGGAAGCAGCGGGGTTGGCTTGGAGCCTGAACCAGCTGAGCCGACAAACCCTGTTACTCCCGGTGTATTCCGCACTACATACCAAGAATCATCCGTCATGACCAGTTCCACTAGGACATAGCCAGGGAATACTTTACGTTTGACGATCTTTTTCTTGCCATTTTTTACATCTGTTTCTTCTTCTTCAGGAACAACCACACGAAAGATCTTATCCGTCATTCCCATTGATTCTACACGTTTTTCTAAATTGGCTTTAACTTTATTCTCATAACCAGAGTAAGTATGAACCACATACCAATTCTTTTCCATTTAAGAGGACTAGAGCGTCCGTCCCTCCTTACAATTTGGGTGGAGATTCTATCATTTTTTTCCAATTAAAAAACCCGTCAAAACGGGCTTTTTAGATAAAATTTCCTCTATTAATCACCATTATACCATGAATGATACTAGATTATTCAAGAATTAAGCGAATCAATTTTGAAATTCCTAAGTCTAACACGGTAAAGAAAAGGCCAAAAAAGACAACGGTGGAAATAACGGTAATGGTAGAACGGGTCAATTCACCACGTTTAGGCCAGCTTACTTTTCTCATTTCACGTGCGATTTCACTAAAGAATTTTTTTATGCGTTTCATGTCTGTTAAACCCCCATAGCATTCTATTCCAACCTCTAAAGTCTATCATTTTGTTTCTCGATGAACCGTATGGGTCCCGCATGTTTTGCAGAACTTTTTTAATTCTAACCTGTCTGTCTGCGTTTCTTTGCTGGCTGTGGAATAGTTCCGGGAGCCGCAAACAGCACAAGCAAGCACTGTTTTTTTACTCATGATTCGACACCTCGATAATTTCCATAAAACTGTAACATGACGCCTAATTAATGTCAACAGCAATCGAAGTGAGATTCATATATTCGACACATGATGGGAGCGTATACAAATCACAAAGAAAATTCGCGGATTTCCAGATATCGTTCCAATTTTCTTTTTACGCGCTGGAGGGCATTGTCGATGGATTTTACATGACGGTTCAGTTCCTCAGAAATCTCCTGATAGGATTGGCCGTCTAAATATAAGGCTAATACTTTTCGCTCTAAATCACTTAACAGCTCCGACATCTTGACTTCGATATGGTCAAATTCTTCCTGGTTAATAATTAACTCTTCTGGGTCTAATACCTTAGCGCCTGACAAAACATCCATTAAGGTCCGGTCCGACTCTTCATCATAAATCGGCTTGTCCAAAGAAACATAGGAATTTAACGGAATATGCTTTTGCCTTGTGGCCGTCTTGATTGCCGTAATAATCTGCCTGGTGATGCACAGCTCTGCAAATGCCTTAAAGGAGGTAAGCTTGTCCTCTCGGAAATCGCGGATTGCCTTATAAAGTCCGATCATTCCCTCTTGGACAATATCCTCTTTGTCCGCCCCGATTAAAAAATAGGACCTTGCTTTTGCACGCACAAAATTCCGATACTTGTAAATCAAATAATCCAGTGCCTCACTGTCACCCTGGTGTACCAGATCAACCATTTCTTCGTCTTCCATAACGAAGTATTGTTCGTTGATTTTTATTCCGAAGTCCGCACTCAAAGTAGATCCCCTCCACCGAACAAGCCTAGATAGTATTATTATACATTACTAAATTTTTCAAGTCGAGACTCATTTCTCTCCTCTGCGCCACTTTTCGAAAATTTCTGCCAGCTCCTTGCTTATCGGGATTTTAGTAACAGGCCTCTTTTCCTGAATGGTTTTGACATTTTTCTGGATGCCTTTTTCAATTGACTCCATCTCGATCAAAAGCTCCCGGGCCGACTTGCGGAGCGCCCCTTGTCCAAAGATTGCCCACTGTTCGGTATAATCAGAAGTTGCCACATGAATTTGGGTTTTTCGGTTACTTAAGCTGATTGCCATCTTTTCAATGCGCTGATCTGCTGTTTCATTTTCTTTTGTAAAAATGACTTCTACATGATGATTTTTATACTTTCTTTCCGTTCCCTGCACATACTGGGCATCGAAGACGATAATCACTCGATACCCAGAAAAGGCTTGGTACTCGGCCATTTTCTCCACCAGCCGGTCCCTCGCTGCCGGCAAGTCTCGGTCCCTTAGTGCCATAAGTTCAGGCCATGTCCCGATTATGTTGTATCCATCAACGAGCAGGATGTCCATTTTTACCCCTCAAGTGCATGCCGTTTCCGGTATACCTCATACATTAATATGGCTGCAGCAACCGATGCATTCAACGACGTCACTTTTCCGGCCATTGGCAAATGAATGAGAAAATCACATTTGTCTCGAATTAACCGCCCCATCCCTTTTCCTTCACTGCCGATGACCAATCCAAGCGGTAAGGTGCCATCCAGTCTGCGATAGTCATCCTGCCCCTTGGCATCAGTACCGGCGATCCATACCCCTCGCTCCTTTAACTCATCTATTGTTTGGGCAAGGTTAGTAACCCGGGCAACAGGAATATACTCAATTGCGCCAGTTGAGGCTTTTGCGACGGTAGCTGTCAGCCCGACTGCCCTCCGTTTTGGGATAATGATCCCATGGGCTCCCGCTGCATCTGCTGTCCTCATAATCGAGCCTAGATTATGAGGGTCTTCAATTTCGTCCAATATTAAAAAGAAAGGAGGCTCGCCGCTTGCTTCAGCGGCCCGGAATAAATCGTCTAATTCAGCATATTGGTATGCTGCAACATAGGCCAGCACTCCTTGATGATTTTGATCGGTTATTTGGTCGATCTTTTTCTTTGGGACAAACTGGACAATCACATTGGATTCTTTAGCCAAGCTGGTAATCTGCTGCATTTGCCCGCGCTGGGAGCCCTCAGCAATTAAAATTTTGTTAATGTCCCTTTTTGACTTTAATGCTTCAATCACCGGATTTTTCCCTACGATGTAATCTTGATTCATGTCAACGTTCCTCCTTTCTTGGTTTCCACATATCCAAACGCCTGGCGGACCAGTTCCTCAAGGCGTTCTATCTGGCCTGTTAAATATAAATATCCCATTAACGCCTCAAAGGCGGTGCTGTACCGATAGGTTTGCACATCGGTGTTTTTCGGGACGGTGCCGGATTTGGCGTTCCTGCCGCGCATGACCACTGCCAGCTCTTGCTCATCCAGAAGCCCTTCATCCATCATGTGAAACAAAATCTGGCATTGGGCTTTGGCAGAAACGTATCTGGTGCCTTCCCGATGGAGCCGGTTCGGCCGAACCTGCCCGCTGTATAGAAGATGGCGCCGCACATAGGTTTCGTAAATGGCGTCTCCCATATAAGCAAGAGCGAGACTATTTAATTGGCTGGCATCGACTGTCGTTTCGTATTCAAGCATGTATTAGCCTCTTTTCCATCTTGTGCCTTGCGGCGTGTCTTCTAAAATAATGTTCATGTCTTTTAATTGGTCACGGATTTGGTCAGATAGTTGGAAATTGCGTTCTTTTCGCGCCTGGTTCCGCTTTTCAATCAATGCATCAATTTCCTCATCCAGCATTTCTTCTTTATCCAGTTTTAGCCCCAATACGGCAAAAAGCTCCTCGAATTGGCCGGTAAACGCATCAATCACTTCGGCTGCTGTATTTTTTTCCAAAAGATAATAGTTTGCTGATTTTGACAGGTCAAATAACACAGAAATTGCTTTGGCTGTATTAAAATCGTCATCCATTGCCTCAATAAATTCATCATGCAGCGCTGAAATTTTATCCAGCCACTCTTGATTATGATCAGTTAAGTTGGTACTTGCCTCTCTCCGGTGTTTCAAGTTTTGATAAGAGGTCTGCAGCCGTTCAAAAGCTGATTTCGTACTTTCCAATAACTCTTGGCTATAGTTAATTGGATTGCGGTAATGGACGGACAGCATAAATAACCGGAGCACCTGCGGGTTGTGCTGCTTAATAATGTCGTGAACGAGCACAAAGTTCCCAAGAGACTTGGACATTTTCTCGTTATCAATATTAATATATCCATTATGCATCCAATAACGGGCGAACGGCTTTCCGGTCAGCGCTTCTGATTGGGCAATTTCATTTTCATGATGCGGGAACGTTAAATCCTGGCCGCCTGCATGGATATCAATGGTATCACCCAGATACTTCTTCGCCATGGCGGAGCATTCGATATGCCAGCCTGGCCGTCCCGGCCCCCAAGGGCTCTCCCAGTAAATTTCTCCTTCTTTCGCCGCTTTCCATAGGGCAAAGTCTAAGTCATCCTGCTTCTTGTCTCCCACTTCAATTCTGGCGCCCACGCGCAGCTCATCAATCGATTGGTGCGACAGCTTGCCATACTCTTCAAAGCCGCGGGTATGAAAATAAACATCCCCCTCCGATTCATAAGCATAGCCTTTTTCAATGAGCTGGCGGATAAATTCAATGATAATATCCATGTTTTCCATGACTCGCGGATGGATATCCGCATGCCGGCAGCCTAAGGAGGTCACATCCTCAAAATAGGCTTCAATAAAGCGATCCGCGATTGTCGGCACGTCTTCGCCCAACTGATTGGCGGCGCGGATCAATTTATCATCCACATCGGTAAAATTGGACACATACTTGACCTCATAGCCGCGGTATTCCAAATAACGGCGGACCGTATCAAATACGATAGCCGGCCGGGCATTTCCAATATGAATGTAGTTATAGACCGTCGGGCCGCAAACATACATTTTCACTTTTCCCTCTTCAAGAGGGACAAACTCTTCCTTTTTTCGGGTGAGTGTATTATAAAGTTGAATGCTCATTGACTTTATTCCCTTCTTCTTTTAATTTTTCCATCTCTCGCCTTAATGAAGCAAGCTCATCCTGCATTTCCTTCAATCTATCCGCAATTGGATCTGGGAGATTATTATGGTTTAAATCTTTATGAATCCGTTTGCCGTCCTGAATCACAACCCTGCCAGGGATTCCTACTACAGTCGAGTTTGGCGGCACATCCTTTAATACGACGGAGCCGCCGCCTACCTTCGAGTTTTCTCCAATAGTAATCGATCCAAGAACCTTGGCGCCGGTAGCAATCAGCACATTATCCTTAATCGTCGGGTGGCGCTTGCCTTTTTCTTTCCCGGTTCCCCCAAGCGTGACTCCTTGATAAACCGTCACGTTATCGCCGATTTCACAGGTTTCCCCAATAACCACTCCCATCCCATGGTCAATGAAAAATCTCCTGCCAATTGTGGCGCCTGGGTGTATTTCAATTCCTGTGAAAAACCGGCTGGCTTGCGAAATCACCCGTGCCAGGAAAAAGAATTTCCGTTTAAAAAAGGCGTGAGCGATTCGATGAGCCCAAATCGCATGTAATCCTGAATAAGTCAAAACCACTTCTAGTTTCGTTCTGGCTGCTGGGTCCTGTTCAAAAACGACTTCAATATCTTCCCTTATCCGCTTAAACATTTGATACTTCCCCCTGCTCCCTTTGTAAATAAAAAACGTCCCTGTCGATATCGACAGAGACGCTATGTGCGTGGTTCCACTCTGATTAGACTTTTGGCCGGCACATATTTCATAAGGAAAAATGTGACCCTGGCTTACTAGTCTCACTCTTTTTGGTAACGGAAATTTCCGCCCATATCTACTAGAAACCATGTTCTTTCGAAATGGGGCTCAGAGGTGCATTTCAAAAAACGAGAGGCCTAAACCACTTTCAGCCGGTGATGGTTCTCTCTTTCAAGCTTCATTTTTCTACTTTTCCTCTTCTTCGCTTTTTCACATATCATTATATCACTTACTATATTACATTTTACTAATAATGTTAACTAATAATTTTCTGAATGCGATTTTGCACCTTTGTTTTTCCTAAAAGCTCAATGGTCTCTGGAAGATCCGGTCCATGAGTCTGCCCTGTTACCGCGGCACGAATCGGCATAAATAGATTTTTCCCCTTTTGGCCTGTAGACTTTTGGACCGCCTTCATCGCAGCCTTAATGCCATCAGCTTTGAACGGTTCCAATTGGTCAAGCTCCTGGGAAAAGGCTTTTAACACCTCAGGTACCATTTCTCCAGCAAGAACCTCTTTCGCCTCCGGTTCATATTCTGCCTCTTCTTGGAAGAACATATCCGATAATCTCACAATTTCTGCCCCGAAGCTCATTTTCTCTTGCAGCAGTGCAACTAATGTGCGGGCCCATTGCATTTGTTCATCGGTCATTGTTTCACTCAAACGGCCTGCCTTAATTAAATGCGGCATTGCCAGTTCCAGAACACGGTCAACCTCGACTTTTTTCATGTATTGATTGTTCATCCATGCCAGTTTTTGCTGATCAAATAATGCCGGAGATTTGGACAGGCGGCTGGCATCAAAAATGTTGATAAACTCTTCTCTTGAAAAAATTTCTTCCTCGCCAGCCGGAGACCAGCCAAGCAAGGCAATAAAATTGAACAATGCTTCTGGCAGATAACCCAGTTCCTCATATTGCTCAATAAATTGGATGATGGATTCATCCCGTTTGCTTAGTTTTTTGCGGCTTTCATTGACGATCAGCGTCATATGGCCGAAAATTGGCGGCTCCCAGCCAAAAGCCTGATAAATCATCAGTTGTTTAGGTGTATTGGAGATATGATCATCTCCACGAAGGACATGGGAAATTTCCATTAAATGGTCGTCAATAACAACTGCATAGTTGTAAGTTGGCATCCCATCCTTTTTCACAATCACCCAGTCGCCCATTCCCTCCGATTCGAAGGAAACATGACCTTTGACGATATCATCAAACGTATAGGTTTGGTCCTGCGGAACGACAAAACGGATACTCGGCTTGCGGCCTTCCTTCTCTAAACGCTCCTGGTCTTCTGCCGTTAAATGGCGGCATTTGCCCGAATAGTGCGGAGTTTCCCCTCTTGCCATTTGGGCTTCCCGCTCTTGCTCCAATTCTTCTTCCGTACAATAGCATTTATAGGCTAGTCCCTTTTCAATCAATTGATTGGTATAGGTCTGGTAAATATCATTTCTTTCTGATTGCCGGTATGGCCCGTAATCGCCGCCGACATCCACACTTTCATCCCAATCCATGCCAAGCCATTTTAAATATTTTAGCTGGCTTTGCTCGCCGCCTTCAATATTCCGTTTTGTATCCGTATCTTCAATCCGGATAATAAATTTCCCGCCTTGGCTGCGGGCAAATAAATAATTAAACAGGGCGGTCCGGGCGTTTCCAATATGTAAATGTCCTGTTGGACTTGGGGCGTACCGTACACGAATTTCGTTTGACATTTTAATGCCTCCACTTTCCAATATTCATCCCGAATTATTTTACCACTATAGGTTTTCCCAATAAAGCCTTAACTCTGAGATTATGATTTTTCTAATAAAACGACGGCCTGTGATGCGATTCCTTCACCCCTGCCGGTAAAACCCAGCTTTTCAGTGGTAGTAGCCTTCACATTGATTTGCTCAGGTGCAGCTTCGAGCAATTCCGCGATCCGTTGTCTCATTTGCTCAATATAAGGAGCCATTTTGGGCTTTTGGGCAATAATCGTACAATCGGCATTCACTAATTTGTAGCCTTTTGATTTTACCAGCTTCCAAACATGCTCCATGAGTTTTGCAGAATCCGCATCCTTAAACGCTGGGTCAGTATCAGGAAAATGCTTGCCGATATCTCCTTCTCCTATAGCACCAAGGCAGGCATCGGCAACGGTGTGCAGCAGGACATCGGCGTCAGAGTGGCCGAGAAGCCCTTTTTCATAAGGTATAGTAATGCCGCCAATGATAAGCGGGCGGCTTTCCGTTAATTGATGGACATCAAAGCCCTGGCCAATTCGAAACATCAACAAAACTCCCTTTGTCTTTTCTTTAAAATTGCCTCTGCAAAAAATAAATCTTCAGGTGTCGTGATTTTAATATTGTCATAATCGCCTTCTACGATGGCCACAGGGTGCCCTAAGCGCTCGACAAGGCTGGAATCGTCAGTTCCTAAATACCCGTCCTTTTCTGCCTGTTCATAGGCCTGGAGCAAAAGCGGCATACGAAAAGCTTGCGGGGTTTGAACAGCCCACAAGCTTGAACGTTCGACAGTTTCTGCCACCACACCATCTTGCACTTTTTTCATTGTATCTTTGGCCGGCACTCCCACTATCGCAGCTCCTGCTCTTTCCGCTGTTTCGGCCAGCCGATGAATTTGTTCTGTTTTAATAAACGGCCTGGCGGCATCATGGACAAGAATGATACCATCAGACCTCACGGTTTTTAGCGCATTCAAAATGCTGTACTGGCGTTCCCTGCCGCCTGGAACTAAACGAATTTCCTTGTTGATTTGATAGGTTTTTAACAATCGTTTAAATTCTGGTTCATCCTGAGGATGAATGACTAAGATCATTCCCTCACATAGGCTGTCCTCTTCAAAGACCCTTAACGTATGAATGAGAATTGGTATCTCATTAAGGGAAAGCAGCAGCTTATTTTTACCTGCTCCCATTCTTTTTCCCTGGCCCGCGGCAGGAAGAATGACTTGATAAGTCATAAGAAAACTCCATTCTTTTTCTACTACAAGGCTTTTTCCAACAATTTCGGTTTGGCAAATATCATTCGGCCCGCAGAGGTTTGAAGCACACTTGTGACCAATACATCGATTCTTTTGCCGATGTATTCTCTTCCCTCTTCGACAACGATCATCGTTCCATCATCTAAGTAAGCCACACCCTGATGATATTCTTTCCCATCCTTAATCACCTGGACGGTCAATTCCTCACCCGGCAGAACGACCGGCTTAACAGCATTCGCTAAGTCGTTAATATTTAAAACCGATACATTTTGCAATTCACATACCTTATTTAAATTAAAATCATTCGTCACAAGGACTCCGTTTGTTACTTTTGCCAGCTTGACCAGTTTGGAGTCAACCTCCTGGATATCCTCAAAATCACCTTCATAGATCTCCACTTTGATGGCAAGCTCTTTTTGAATCCGATTAAGGATGTCTAGGCCCCTTCGGCCGCGATTTCGTTTTAGCACATCAGAAGAGTCTGCGATATGCTGCAGCTCCGCTAGAACAAATTGCGGAATGACAATGGTCCCTTCTAAAAATCCAGTTTGGCAAATATCGGCCACCCGGCCATCAATGATCACACTCGTATCCAATATTTTCAGGGCCTTATGGCCAATCTTTTCAGGCTCCTCTTCAGATGCTTTTTTCTTGCTGCTTCCTTTACCGAATAATCCGAGCAGTTCATCGCGTTTTTTAAAGCCCACTTGGAAGCCGAGATAACCAAATAGCAGCGTCAGTAAAATGGGGGCAACGGCATTTAAAACCGGCACTTGGACCGCATTAAAGGCAAAACCGATTAAAAAGGCAACCAGCAGTCCGAAAATCAGCCCGACGCTTCCAAATAATACATCGGTAACAGGGACTTTTACCAGTGAGTCCTCGGCCCATTTAATAAAATTAAACACGTAATCTACTGCCCAAAAGGTTATAAGATAAAAAATAATAGCACCTAAAATAGCAGTGACATAAGAGTTATTAACGATTGGAATGTCGTTTATATGGAGTAAATTGAACAGTTCCGGCAATAACAAGATTCCAAGCGTACCACCCATTATGAGGAAGCAAGCCTGCACAATTCGTTTTAACATTCCTTCACCTCCTCTACTCATTATAAACATATTCGTCAAAATGAAACCTTGATTTGGCGATTATTTTTTCAAAATGTAATCATTTTGAAACATGTACGCTGGAATGCTAATGTTTACTTTCCATAGGGTAGCATTCAATAAAACGGACTGTCAAATAATTGGAATTTTTCATCCAAAAAGGATTCCGCCTACAAATGACGGTCGGTATAAAGCCGTTCTTTGATCAATTTAAACCCTTCTTTGATTTTCTTGGCCCTGACTTCACCAATTCCTTCGACATCATCCAGTTCTTCAACCGTTGCCGCTAAAACCTTCGTTAAATTTTCAAATCGGTTAATCAAATTTTCAATGATCACACTTGGCAGTCTTGGTATTTTATTCAGAATTCGATAACCGCGGGAATGTTTGAATTCATCCAGGTGGACGTAGCCCAAATAGCCAAGCAATTTCAGCAGCGCCGTATCCTCTATAGCTCCGCTTTGCGCTAAACTCTGCATCCGCTGCAGGGTCTCGTCAGGGTTGATTTCCCGATGATTGGCGTAATCCTTGATCATCAGCTTGATTTCCTCTTCCAGACCCGTCAAGATTTCATTCATTTGCAGCCGGATCAGCCTTCCTTCCGTCCCTAGCTCATAAAGAAAGGCAAGCAGTTCATTTTTTATCTTTAACACCATCTCAAAACGGTGCAGAACCATCAAGAAATCGTTATAGGTGACGGATTCCTCAAATTCCAAGACACTTAGGTTGGTAATACTTTGTTCGACAACCGCCTTATATTTTTCCAGCGTTTGAATCGCTTGGTTGGCTTTTGTTAGGATGACGGAAATGTCCTTTAAGGCATATCGGATATTCCCCTGATACAAGGTAATCACATTTCTCCGCTGGGAAATGGCAATAACCAGAGCTTTTGTTTGCCGTGCCGTTCTTTCCGCCGTACGGTGGCGCATACCTGTTTCAGAGGAAGCGACTTCAGGGTCAGGCGCCAGTTGTGCATTGGCTATGAGAATTTTATTACCTGTCTCGTTTAAAATAATTGCACCGTCCATCTTAGCCAATTCATATAAAAAACTCGGTGTAAAGGGACAATTAATCTCAAAGCCGCCATCCACAATACTTTTCACTTTATCGTTACAGCCTACCACTATGAGGCCGCCAGTATTGGCGCGCAGTACATTGTCCAACCCCTCACGGATCGGCGTTCCCGGCGCCACCAATTGCAAAATGTCGCTAATCGATTGTTCACCCGGCCGTTTATGCTCCATCCGCTATCCCCCTAATGCTGCTTGAAGTGCCTCGCTGACCGAGGAGACACCAATCAGTTGAATTCCTTCCGGGCCCTTCCAGCCGCTTAAATTATTGGCAGGAAGAATTATCCGTTCAAAGCCCATCTTTGCCGCTTCTTGAACACGCTGCTCAATTCTTGACACCCTTCTTACTTCGCCGGTCAATCCCACTTCTCCTATGACACAATCGGTTGGTCTTGTCGGGACATCTCTGAAGCTGGAGGCAATGCTGACGGCAATGGCTAAGTCGATGGCCGGTTCATCTAATTTAACCCCTCCAGCAACCTTCAAGTAGGCATCCTGGTTGGCTAGCAGCATTCCTACCCGTTTCTCAAGGACAGCCATTAACAGCGGGACGCGGTTATGGTCAATGCCGGTCGCCATTCTTCTTGGATTCCCGAAGCTTGTCGGAGAAATCAATGCCTGGATTTCGACCAGCACCGGACGCGTCCCTTCCATCGATGCAACCACTGTAGAGCCGGCTGCCCCCCGTGAGCGTTCTTCCAGAAAGATTTCTGAAGGGTTCTCCACTTCCTCAAGCCCAAACTCTTTCATTTCAAAAATGCCCATTTCATTGGTCGAACCAAATCGATTTTTCACCGCCCGCAATATCCGGTATGTATGATGGCGCTCCCCTTCAAAATAGAGAACGGTATCGACCATATGTTCTAACAGCCTTGGGCCGGCAATCGATCCCTCTTTTGTCACATGCCCGACGATGAAAATGGCAATCCCTTTTGTCTTGCCAATTCTCATTAATTCAGCCGTACATTCACGGACTTGTGACACGCTGCCCGGCGCAGAAGTTACTTCCGGATGAAAAACGGTTTGTATGGAATCAATAATAACGAAGCTTGGATTGGTCTGGTCAATGGTCCGGTTGATTTCCTCCAGATTGGTCTCGGCATATACCATCAGGTTTTCGGAAGCAATATCAAGCCGCTCTGCGCGCAGCTTCGTTTGTCGTAAAGATTCTTCTCCAGATATATATAAGACCTGATGTCCCTTATTGGCTAATTGGGAGGATACTTGCAAAAGCAGCGTGGATTTGCCAATTCCTGGGTCACCGCCAATCAATACTAAGGAGCCCTTCACCACTCCGCCTCCCAATACTCGGTTTAATTCTGTCAAGTCGGTATGGATTCTTGGCTCACTGACGGATTCAATGCTGGTAATCGGTGTAGGTTTTGAGAGAATCGCTGATCCGCCCTGCGAATGGGCAAACGCCCCTCTTCTAGCTGGGCCGCTTACTTCCACTTCTTCCGTCATTTTATTCCACTGGCCGCAGCCCGGGCATTTACCCATCCATTTAGGCGATTCATACCCGCACTCCTGGCAGATAAATTTCGTTTTTCGTTTAACCATTGGGATGTTCCTTTCTGGGTGGCCTTTTCCACTCTTTGTTAAAAATAAAAAGAGGTACACGGATGTTGCTTTATTCACGTGTACCTCCATGATTCGCCTGCAAGTTACATCCAGCCGAATGAATCCAGCTAGTTGGTTACTCCTGTTTTCTCAGCTGTTTTGACGACAAATTCTCCATTCTCCACATCAATAATCGCCTGCTGGCCCGTAAGCAATGTGCCTTTGAGCAATTCTTCGGAAAGCATGTCTTCCACATTCTTTTGAATAGCCCGTCTTAATGGTCTTGCACCATATTCCGGGTCATAGCCTTCATCAGAAATCTTGCTCTTAGCTGCTGGAGTAAGCTCGATATGAATATCTTGCTCCTTTAGCCGTTTAATCAGCTGATCCGACAACAAGGTCACAATTTCCACTAAATGCTTTTTCTCTAAGGCATGGAAGACAATAATCTCATCAATCCGGTTCAGGAATTCAGGACGGAAAGCTTTTTTCAATTCTTCCATCACTTTTCCCTTCATGTCCTTATAGTCTTGCGTTGTATCCTGAATATTGAAGCCCACATACTTATTGCGCTTTAATGTGTCGGCCCCAACATTGGACGTCATAATCAAAACGGTATTGCGGAAATCGACAGTTCTGCCTTTTGAATCCGTCAATCGGCCGTCCTCCAGTACCTGAAGCAAAATATTAAAGACATCAGGGTGCGCCTTTTCAATCTCATCCAGCAGAATGACGGAGTATGGTTTCCTGCGGACCTTTTCCGTCAGCTGTCCGCCTTCTTCATAGCCGACATAGCCTGGAGGGGAACCGACTAGGCGGGAGGTCGAATGCTTCTCCATATACTCAGACATATCAATGCGGATCATGGCATCCTCGTCGCCAAACATGGCTTCAGCAAGAGCACGGGCTAATTCGGTTTTACCAACGCCAGTCGGGCCAAGGAAGATAAACGAACCAATCGGGCGCTTAGGATCCTTTAATCCAGCTCTGGCTCTGCGCACTGCTTTTGAAACGGCCTTAACCGCTTCTTCCTGTCCAATAAGACGGGAATGTAAAATCTCCTCTAGATTCAACAGTTTTTGTGTTTCCGTTTGGGCCAATTTGGAGACCGGAATTCCTGTCCAGCTTGAGACAACTGCCGCGATATCCTCTACGGTTACTTGGTTGTTTTCCTTGCCCTGTTTTTCCTTCCAGCTTTTCTTTGTTTCTTCAAGCTGTTCGCGCAGGCGCTGCTCTGAATCTCTTAGTGATGCTGCTTTTTCAAATTCTTGACTTTGCACAGCCGCATCTTTTTCTTTACGAACCTCCTCCAGCTTCACCTCAAGCTCTTTTAAATTAGGAGGAGTGGTATACGAACGAAGTCGAACCTTTGAACCCGCTTCATCAATTAAGTCAATCGCTTTGTCAGGCAGGAACCGGTCGGAAATGTAACGGTCGGACAATTTTACCGCAGCTTCAATGGCTTCATCAGTAATCGATACACGGTGATGTGCTTCGTAGCGGTCACGCAGCCCCTGCAGGATTTGGACGGATTCCTCTGCGGTCGGCTCATCCACACGAATCGGCTGGAAGCGCCGCTCCAGTGCTGCATCTTTTTCAATGTATTTTCGATATTCATCAAGAGTCGTGGCGCCGATACATTGCAATTCGCCGCGGGCCAGGGATGGTTTTAAAATATTGGAGGCGTCAATGGCCCCTTCTGCTCCCCCAGCGCCAATTAAAGTATGAAGCTCATCAATAAACAAAATAATATTTCCGGCTTGGCGGATTTCATCCATGACCTTTTTCAGCCGATCCTCAAATTCGCCCCGATATTTCGTTCCAGCAACAACGGTCCCCATATCAAGAGTCATCACACGTTTATCGCGAAGGATTTCCGGCACTTCATTATTCACGATTTGCTGGGCAAGCCCTTCAGCGATTGCTGTTTTACCCACACCGGGCTCACCAATTAACACTGGATTATTTTTTGTTCGGCGGCTTAACACTTCAATCACACGCTGAATTTCCTTGCTGCGGCCAATAACTGGATCTAGGCTGCCTTCTCGGGCAATGGCCGTTAAATCTCTGGCAAGGCTGTCTAATGTTGGAGTGTTAGCGCTGGCAGATGCACCGCCTTGGTGCCCTCCTGATTCGTTGCTGCCTAGAAGCTGAAGCACCTGCTGGCGTGCTTTATTTAAGCTGACCCCTAGGTTATTGAGCACCCGGGCAGCTACACCTTCTCCTTCCCGAATCAGGCCAAGGAGAATATGCTCTGTTCCAACATAGGAATGGCCGAGTTTGCGCGCTTCGTCCATCGATAATTCAATTACTTTTTTAGCTCTTGGGGTGTAGTGAATAATCTGAGATGACTCTTGGCCTTTGCCAATTAAATTTTCTACTTCTTTTTGAATTTTATCGGAGCCTAGCCCTAAGCCGTAAAGTGCTTTCGCAGCAATTCCTTCTCCTTCGCGGACTAATCCTAATAGGATGTGCTCTGTTCCAATATTATTATGGCCAAGGCGAATGGCTTCTTCCTGGGCTAAAGCTAGGACTTTTTGTGCTCTTTCTGTAAAACGGCCAAACATCATATCACTCACTCCTTAACTTTTTTTCAGTTTCCATCTGAATTCGTTCACGAATTAAAGCGGCCCGTCTGATATCTCTTTCATACGGCCTTAATGGGCCGCCAGCATATTGTTGAAGAAATCCCGGCTGCGTTAAGATCATTAGTTCATTCAGGATGGTTTTAGACATATTATGAATAAAACCCATATCGATTCCCAGTCTCACATCTGATAAGCATCTAGCTGCTTCTTTGGATTCAATGATTCGGCTATGGGTTAAAACACCTAACGAACGGAAAACCCTATCTTCTAATTGTATGTTTGAACTTTTCCGTAATGCTTCCCGGGCTGACCTTTCTTGTGAAATAATCTGGCTGACAACCCCCATTAAGTCGCGGCAGATATCCTCCTCTGATTTTCCAAGGGTGATTTGATTGGAAATTTGAAAGATATTTCCAAGCGCTTCGCTTCCCTCACCATAGATTCCTCTTACGACAAACCCCAGCTGATTAATGGCAGGGATAATTCGGTTTATCTGCTGTGTCAAAACGAGTCCTGGCAAATGCATCATCAGCGATGCGCGAAGCCCTGTTCCTACATTTGTTGGGCAGCTGGTCAGGTAGCCAAGCTTTTCATCAAAAGCGTAATGGACATAATTCTCCAGCCAATCGTCGATTTCATAGGCAGCATGTAATGCTTCCTTCAATTGCAAGCCTGGAAACAAACATTGAATCCGAATATGGTCCTCTTCATTCACCATAATGCTGACTTCTTCATTTTCAGATAATAAAACCGCTCCATACGGGGCCTCTTCCGATAAATGCGGGCTGATTAAATGTTTTTCGACTAATACCCGTTTTTGCAGCGGCTGCATGTCATCAATTTTCAGCAATTCCATTTGCCTGAACCTTTGAAAAGGCGCTGCTTTTAAGATTTCCTCGATATCATGAATAATCTGTTTCGCTTCTTCATGTGAAAAGACGGTTGGAAAAGAATAGTTTTCAAAGTTTCTGGCCAGACGGATCCGGGAGCTTAAGACAATATCGGAGTCCGGCCCTTCCTTGCTCATCCATGAGCTGACAGCTTTACTTAAAAACCGCTCGAGTGACATGTCATTCCCCTCCCTCTTGCTGGCTGGCAGTCAATTTTCTCTCCAAATCGCGGATCTCATCACGGAGATTTGCCGCTTTTTCAAATTCCTCCTGCATCACAGACTCCCGTAATGCCTTTTTTAATTCGTCAATTTGTTTTCTAAGGGAAATTCCCCCGCCAATTCGTTTAGGGATTTTTCCACTATGTGTCCAATTTCCGCCATGGAGCCGCCTTAACACTGGCTTTAACTGGTCTTGGAAGGTTTCGTAACAATGGGCACAGCCAAACCTGCCAATCTTTAAAAATTGCGGAAATGTCATGGAGCAATGCGGACATTGGAGAATTTCTTCTTGTTCAAAGGGATTTTGATCCTGCTTTTGAAAAGAAGGATCAATATTTAATAGCCCTGCTAGTAAATTATTAAAGGAGAAGCCTGGTTCACCATTGAAAATAAACATTTCGCCCTTTTCCTGGGCGCATTTTTCACAAAGATGCACTTCTGTTTTTTCACCGTTCACGATTTTTGTAAAATGAACAGCAGCAGGCCGTTGATTACACTCCTGACAGTTCATGATTTCACCTCTTCGGCAGCAAAATTAGTTATATTTTAATGAGGTTAACATTGCTTTTAACATTCTGGCTCTTAGTTCATCCCGATATGGAAGGTCAATATATAAGACTGAGCGGTCAATCACACTGAGCATGATTTTTGCTTCCCGTTTGGTGATGACCTCTTCATGTACGAGACGGGTGATCACATCTTCGGCACTTGCCTGGCTGATCCGGTTATGAAAAAGCGAAAGCAAATGTTCGATTAATTGAGCGGAGTCATGAGATTGAACCTTCATAATACGGATATAGCCGCCGCCGCCCCTCTTGCTTTCCACAAGATACCCTCGTTCAATTGTAAAACGTGTGTTGATTACATAGTTTATTTGAGAAGGAACGCACTGAAATTTATCGGCTATTTCGCTTCGTTTGATTTCGACTAGGTCCTCATTGCTCATTTCCAATACTTGTTTCAAATATTTCTCGATAATATCGGAGATGTTCCGCATCATTCCACCCCCTGTCACCATCTGACTTTGACTATCTTTGACTATAATTATAATCAATTTCTGTTTTAGATGCAACGATTCACTACTATATGATTTTCTCCAAATTTCGCAGTTGGGAAACGTGAAAATGAAGGATATTTGGATATTATTGAGGATATTGCAGTGTCGGATCAAGCGCATTCTCTTCATGGAAGCGGCATGATTGAAGATAGTTTATTACAGAATAACTGTAGCGGCTTAGTTCTTTACAGCCATATTCAAGGTTAGGTTTGCATATTCCAGTTGTCTTTCATCGCCATTATAAAGAGCGTTACACTTATAAAAGTTTATCCTTCATTTGCAAGAACCTTGAGGATCACTATCATCTAGCAGTTTTGTATTTATAAAAATCTTGGACAGCAAAAAGACAACCATCTATGGTTGCCAGATTGTCGAGAAAGGGTATTTTCTCGGCAATTTTTTATTATCTCAGAATCTAAATACCAAATTTATTGATTGTCCATGCAAATGGGCCTGTTGAT
>NZ_CALPDF010000027.1 GCF_943193175.1 Neobacillus muris | reverse complement strand
TATATCATATTAACGCGGTGAATTAATAAAGAATAAAGATAAAATAAAAGCTGTCGAAGGTTTTTCGACAGCCTGAGGAACCCTAAAGGTTCCTTTTACTGAATCAAATCGAAAATTTCAATTGTGATCATATCAATATTATCAAATTGATATCGTTTCGGTTTTTCCTTGTCATTGTAGACTTCCAGCTCATATGTTTCCGTCTTTGGATGATAGGTTACCTGACATTTTCTTTCTCCGTTTACCTCAAAATACCTTTGGGTAGGTTCACCATTATTTGATTGTTCTTGAAGATTTTTCAGTCTTGTTAATATACCTTGAAGTTGTGACATAACTCCTGCTCCTTTCAAACACAAACAAGCTTCTACGATTAGGTTTCTCGGAATGGCCTGTTTCTATCCTATTGTATCAATGGTTTCCATTAGTTGGTACCATTAAAAATAAACGCCTCATAAAAAGAATAAATTAATGGATTCCATTTGTCCAAGTAAAAATGAAAAAAATGCATGATTTTTTCATCCTGCCAAGAAAAATAGGTCTCCACGGTGAACGAGAGACCTATCAATAAAAAGCTGTAGCAATAAAAAAAATGATAAATAAGAGCAAGGCAAAAAAGATGCCATATGACACAAATATTGGATTACTAATATAGGCATGTTTTTGAATTGGTTTCGCTATTTGAGAATCCATATTCCCGTCTGCTGTCCTTTGCTGCCTTCCGCTGAGAAATGAATAAACAAGTGAAATGGCAAGAAGGCCCGCAATCACAATCGCAATAGTCAGTTCAAACAGATTCATGAGTCATTCTCCTTTACATAAATGTAATGTTAAAATGCCTCTTACTGACAAAAACTATGCAGGTGGATTCTTACAGCAAATCATCATGCTCGAAAAGATAACGATACGAAATATCAATAAACAAATAATTGTTTTCGAATACCGGCAAAGAAAAGGTACGGACGGATTCTCCAGTTTCAATGTCACAATATAAATCAGAGAGAATCCCTTTTCTGTCATTTCTCATTTTTATGATGGTTTCTAAAAAATACGGCCGCCAGCTCCAGTTTTTATTTAAATATTCCATCTGTGTGTGCCAGCTGTCATCCCCTTTAAAAAGGTTGCCTGATACTTGGAAACCATCCTCATCACATATATACATGCGAAAAGCCATTTCATCCATCTCTTTGGCAATTGCCCTAAGCAGCTCCTCATAGCCGGCTTTTTTGTTTTTTACCACAATCTCAAGCACCTTTGTTTGTAACACCTCTGCCATTGAATAGACAGCTTCCAATTTACGTTTTTCGTAGAGGTTGAAATCATGGAATTTTTCTTTCAGCCGATTTTTTAACATATCAGGCGCCACGAAATCACTAGCAGGAGGAGACAAATAGAATCCTTGGTAGTAACGGCCGCCATTTTTCCAAGCAAACTGCAGCTGATAACTCATTTCAATATTTTCAAACAACAGGTCTGCGCCAATTTTTCTAGCCAGCAGCGAGATGGCGAACAGCACATCATTGAAGTTGGTTCCTGTTGAAGTCGATTTAAGGGCTTGTAAATTAATTTTTAATATGTCTGGCTCCAGACGGCCAATTCTTGTAAAAGAATAGCCTTCCCGTCCCAGCCTTGAAATGGCTATCTTAATTCCATATGTCCGATAATAATGCAGCAAATTGTCGAATTGATCCAAATCTCCTTGATATTGATGTTCCGATATTTCAAGTACAATTCTGGATAAACTTAATCCTCGTTTTTCAAATGCCAAAAGCTCCTGTAAAAAGGACTCTCCATAATCATACATAAGTAAATCGGCATCCCGATTCAGAAAAATTTTGACATCTTCATCCAATTCCAAGGCTTTCTCCAGGGCTTTTTTTACTAATAGCAAATCCACTTCATATTTATATTCATCCGGTATTTCATCATCATCGAAAAACGAGCCCAAGCTTATAATTTCTCCTTCTGATTGGAATCTCCCTAATACTTCATAGGCAATTACAAGCATTTCATCGGCACTAAAGATCGGTTGGAAATACGGAAATACACTGTCGAGATTAGAGAGAATTTCCAAAGCATCCATCCCGGTACCTCCAAAAAAGATTTTCCTCATTATACCATACGCCAAGGAACGATTGCTCGTTCTTTGCCAAAAGAAAACCATTATAACAAAATTCGATGTCTCAAATAATAATCAGAAGCCGACTGGCCAAATCAAAATGGTCCATATGTGCCGAAGCTCTTCAAAGGAGGGTTATGTTTGAAAAAGTTGTGGTTCATTGCCTCAATCCTTCCAATGTTTGGCTGTAATCATTTTGATGCAGCCATTGAGACCAGAACACCACATTCACAACCAGAGCAAACAATAAAAGAAAATCAGCGTATTCAGAGACAATTCACGATAGATGATCTTCAAGATCAAGTCATCCAGATAAAAAAACAAGAAAACGAAACGGAAGAAGTCGTTTTGCCTGCAAAGGAATCGGCCATGCTTGATGTTGTCCTGATTAAACAAAATCCGGAGCTAAGGTACGGCTGTGAAGTAACAAGCCTTGCCATGATGCTTCAATATGCCGGTGTCAATACGAATAAGATGGAACTTTATCGTTTGATAAAAAAAGACCCTGATCCACTGGTGAGGGCTAATGGCGATATCATTCGCTGGGGTAATCCACAGGATGGATTCGTGGGCGACATGACAGGCAGAACAGCAGGATATGCTGCCTTTGATCGCCCGATGATTGAATTAATTAATCTAAAACTTCCTGGCCGGGCGGTCAATCTCACCAATCAGCCTTTTAACCAACTTTTGCAGCATGTATCCAGCGGTTACCCAGTTGTGGTTTGGACAACTGGAGATTACCGCCTCCCTGATCGCTGGGAAGGATGGAACCACGGAAGGGAATACATTAAAACACCGCTCGACTTGCATGTGGTGGTCCTAGTTGGTTATGATGCCAACCATGTTTATTTAAATGATCCTCTTTCTGGGAGAAAACAGGTGAAAGTAAATAAAAATCAATTTATTACTGTCTGGAAGGCCATGCAAAGCCGGGCAGTCAGCTACAGATAGTAAAAAAGAACATGATACAGGGCATCTTTTGGCTTCTGTATGCATGTTCTTTTTAGTTTTGGAATAAAAACATATAAAAACCTTTTTGCTTGCAAACCAAACGGAGATATTAGAAAACGCTGCAATGGCTGCCACTAATTTTCCAAAGGAGGTTTAGTGAAATATGTCCCATAAATGGACAAGAAGAATTCTCGTAAAACGATTCATTGGATTCATCTTAGCCGTTCTAGGCATAGGTGCAGGAGGCGTTTTCTATGCCAACCGCATCGAGCCGTCCCTTCTTGATGTACAAGAACTGCAAATTAAACATCCATTAATCCCAAAAAGTTTTGACCGGATAAAAATAGTCCAATTTAGCGATACACATTTAGGCTTCCAATTTACCCTTTCGCAGCTTAAAAAACTAGTTAATAAAATTAACCAGCTAAATCCGGACATTATTTTCTTTACTGGAGATTTAATGGACGAACCTAATAAATTTACCCAAATAAATGAACTATTGCCGATCCTAAATAAATTAACTGCCCCTTTGGGGAAATATTGTGTGTTTGGCAACCACGACCATGGAGGCTATGGCTCAGAGTTATATAGGAATATTATGGAAACGGTTGATTTCACCGTTCTTTTAAATCAAGCCCAGCCAATTCGACTGTCTGATGGGAGCAGTATCTGTTTATTGGGCATAGATGATGCCATGCTTGGCAAACCTGATTTTACCCAAACTTTAAAAAATGTCCCCGATAACCAGTTTAAACTGCTGCTTTCCCATGCACCCGACCTTGCGGACACAGCTGCCAAATACGGAATCCACTGGCAAATCAGCGGTCATAGTCATGGCGGCCAGGTGAAAATTCCTTTTGTTGGAGCTTTAGTAACCCCTCCCTTTGGTCAAGCTTACCCTGAGGGGCTCTATACAATTGGAACAGGCCAGCAGCTTCATCTCTATGTTAATCGAGGGATTGGAACCACCAGACTTCCATTTAGATTCATGGCGGAGCCGGAATTAACAGTATATACATTGAGTACTGATAAAAAATAGAGACTGATTTGGCTTTTAAACCGCTATTTTTAATCAGCCTCTTGTTATCAAGTTCATTGGGGCATTAAAAAAAGAGACTCCAGCTCGTTCTCAGGAATGGGTTTTGAATAATAATATCCTTGAATTTTGTGGCATCCAGCCTTTAAAAGAAGGTCTTTCTGCTGCTGGTTTTCTACACCTTCAGCAATGACCTCCAATCCAAGACTTTTTCCCAGGTGAATAATGGTAGTGGTAATAGCAGCATCCTTTTCATCAGTCAAAATATCTCTTATAAAGGACTGATCGATTTTTAGTCCATCAATAGGAAATTGCTTCAAATAACTTAAAGAGGAATAACCTGTCCCAAAATCATCAACTGCAATGGAAATGCCCAGCCTCTTTAATTTATTTAAAATCGGGATGGTTTCACTGGTATCACTCATTGCCCCTTCCGTAATTTCTATTTCCAGCGAAGCAGGAGAGATTTGATAATTTTTTATTGCCCACTCGATAAACGGAACAAGATTTGACTGTTGAAATTGCTTGGGTGATATATTAACGGCCACACGGATATCTGAATAACCCTTTTCATTCCAACGTTTTATTTGACCGCAAGCTTGTTCAATAACCCAGTATCCTATTGAAATGATAAGACCGGTATCTTCTGCCAGAGGGATAAACACACTTGGCGGTATATAGCCAAAATCTTTATTTTTCCAACGAAGGAGCGCCTCAAAGCTTTTCACTTTTTCATTCATAACGGTCACTTGCGGCTGATAAAACAAGCTAAGCTCTTGTTTTTCCATCGCTTTTCGAAGCTGGGTTTCTAATGTAACCACATTGGTAAAAACAGATTTCATATCCGTCCGGTAAAATTGGTAATGCGCTTTTCCCCTTTCCTTGACCTGAAAGAGAGCCTCATCCGCATTCTTTATTAGCATTTCAGCATCCTTGCCGTCTAAAGGATACATACTGACTCCAATGCTTGGGGAAATAAAATATTCTTGAGAGTTGAAATAGAAGGATTGCGAAAATAAATGAAACACCTTGCTGACAAATCTGCTTGCTGCCTGTCTATTGGTATTTAACAGCAAGATGCTGAATTCGTCACCGCCTATCCGGTAAAGAAGGCATTGGTTATTTTGAAACTGCGATAAACGGACAGCAACACCTTTCAATATTTCATCCCCTGCGAGGTGTCCAAGTGTGTCATTTAAGTGTTTAAAACGATCCAAATCAATGGAGATGAGTGCAAATTCTTGCGATTTCTTTGCAGGTGAATCCATTTGAGCATTTTAAATGATCAAGCAGTGCCCTTCGATTAAACAGTCCCGTTAATTGATCATGAAACGCCATAAACCTGATCATTTCCATATTTTTCGCATGTTCCGACAAATCTTTTAATATTACGAAAAGTCCATCAATTTCGCCATGAATTACAATTGGCGCCGTCTTAATATGGACAATGAGCTGCTGCCCCTTGCTATGGATAATTTTGCAATCCAAAGATTCAAGCGGGTGCCCTGTACAAGTCTTTTCTATCATACTCTTGATTTTATCTAAATCCGTGTCGTGGATTAAATCATATATAGACCTGCTGGTCATTTGTTTTTCCGAATAACCGGTCAACATGGCGGCAGCCGGGTTGACCTCGAGTATTTTCCCCATTGGAGTGATTGAAAAAATCGCATCTAAATTATTATCTACAATGGAACGATACCTCTGTTCATTTCGGGCCATCTTTTTCTTTTCCAGTATTCTTTCCGTGATATCCCTTGTAACTCCAACCACATAACTAATCTCGTTTAACTCATTGAAGATTGGCGTTAGAATGGTTTCTCCGTAAACCTCATATTCTCCGTTATAAAAGAAGTGGTCATCAAATTTCGTAACCTTCTCGTTTTTCAACAATTTTTCATATTTTCGCTGGAGAATAGAAGCCCTGTTCCTGGGCAGAGCTTCTTGAAAACTTTTCCCGATCACTTCTGTGGATAGGTTTGCTTTAGACATTCCGGCTTCATTAATAAACAAGTAACGAAAAATTGGTCCGCTTTCAACCTTCATAACAAAAACCATATCATGTATATGCTGAAAAATAATATCAAAAATGATTTTTTGTATTTTTGAAGCTGACTTTCCCGTAACTAGTTCATTTGTCATAAACTGATTCATATCGTTCATGTCGTTATCCTCAAATCTTAAATTTGCTTTTGCCAACAAATTTCTATTTCCTGATTTATGATTAATATTTTACAATGAATTCGGAAGAATGTAAGTAAGAATAAAAATAATTGATTATTTTACAAAAATTTATTACAATTTTGAATTATCCAAGGCCAAGTCGGCTAAAATATCATTGTCAATAGTTAAAAAACACTATATTTAGTGTTAAAATACTAGGAGACATATTTCTATTTCCGTAAAAAAACGGTATAATGTAGTTGTTCTTAAAAGAAAGAAAGGAGACCCTATTTTGAATCCCGATCAAAGATATCCCCAAAATAAAACAAATCTAACCATTGATACCCTCGCGCAAGCTGTCTTTATCGTGAATCGCCATGCTAAGACAGCGCCAAACCCCAAATTTCTTTATAAACTAAAACAAGAATCATTAAAAAAGTTAATTCAAGAAGGGAAAGCCAAAAAAATCGGTCTGCATTTTTCTAAAAACCCACGAAACAGTCAGCAGCAGTCTGATGTTTTAGTGGAATGCGGAATGTATCTTTTCCATATGCCTCCTGCCAAAACTGACTTTACTCATCTTCCCCATCTAGGGAAATTAGATGGAAGGGTAAGAAATCCAAAGGCCTCGCTATCACTCCATACAGCAAAGGCTATTTTGCAATCTTATACAGGAATCAAGGAACAAGACCATATTCCTTCTAACCCGACCAAAAAACAACCATCCTATCAAAAACCAATTTTCAAGAAATTAGGCGAGAGATATTCTTAAAATAGGTTGGCAATCACAATCGACCATGTTTACTTTTCATTTTCAGCCCGCTTTCTGCACCCTTTCTTGAGCATTTTGTGAACGTTATCACAACCTTATAGACGGTTCCAAGTACCGGCATTACAATTAACTCATAGCAAGGATATATTTATTTTTAAGGGGTGTTTCAAGATGAGTGGTACTGCCATTCTTTTTCAAGACGAGCATGTGACTTTTATTGAAGATATTGATATTTCCGTCTATCAAGAAATCAAGGAGCAATGCGGCTGTAAAACGTGCAATTGCAAATTAGAAAGTAAAATAGTGAATTTAGGAGCCGTTTCTCCAGTTTACTGGCATCCTGATGATGTAGACTGGGATTATGGCTACTAACATATAGACTTCCTTGATGAAAACAGCCCGCTTAAGCGGACTGTTTTTCATTTTTATGATAGAATCTAATGAAGCAGGATAGTATTTTTTCGGGAAGGAATGGACAGCTATTGGAGAATCTGATCAATAATCGAGTGAAAAACATTGAAATATCGGGAATAAGAAAATTTTCTAATATGGTTGCCAATGTTGAGGGAATGATTTCATTCACCATCGGACAACCCGATTTTCCGACCCCTGAACATGTTAAACAAGCTGGCATAAAAGCGATTGAAAATGATTTTACCTCCTATACGCATAATGCAGGAACCATAGAATTAAGAAAGGCTGCTAGTGATTTTATGGCCCATAAGTACAATCTGCACTATCACCCTGAAACAGAAGTGATTGTTACACTTGGGGCGAGTGAAGCAATCGATATTGCCTTTCGAACCATCCTGACGGAGGGAACCGAAGTATTGCTGCCAGGACCTGTATACCCAGGTTATGAACCGGTGATTCGGATGATGGGCGCTGTGCCCGTCCATGTAGATATCCGAAGCCATCAATTCCGGTTTACATTAGAAGCGATGAAACCTTTCATTACTGAAAAAACACGCTGCATCGTGCTTCCCTACCCTTCAAACCCGACGGGAGTCAGCCTAACGGAAGCAGAGTTAAAGGAAATCGCCGATTTTGTAAAAGGAAAGGACATCTTTATCTTGGCTGATGAAATCTACAGTGAGCTAACCTTCGGCCATGAGCATACATCCATTGCCGGATTTTTGAAGGAGCAGACAATTGTGATTAACGGTTTGTCAAAATCACATTCAATGACCGGATGGAGAATTGGTTTTTTATTTGCACAAAAATCCATTGCTAAACATATATTAAAGGTTCATCAATATAACGTGTCATGTGCAAATTCAATAGCACAGAAAGCGGCCTATGAGGCGCTGACGGCGGGGATAAATGATGCTGAGGCCATGAGAAAGGAATACAGGGCCAGAAGAGATTATGTTGATCAGCGATTACATGCCATGGGGCTTGATGCTGTAATGCCGGATGGGGCGTTTTATTTTTTCGTGAAAATTCCAGAACAAATTTCATTGAATAGTTTTGATTTTGCTCTTGCACTTGCCAATCAAGCGAAAGTAGCAGTTATTCCCGGAAGTGCGTTTTCTCGCTTTGGTGAGGGGTATTTTCGGTTATCCTTTGCTTGTTCCATGGCCAATTTGCAGGAAGGGCTCGATAGAATCGAAAAATATTTTATCAGTCAATAGCAGCTGTCCATTAAGGGGGGGGCTGACACCACGCCTAGACCAATATATAGAATGGTTCAAAATACCCTCTATATATTTCGGGGTGGTGTCTGACCTCTTTGCTTTTTGGACAGCCTTTTTTGGTGCTAAGGATTCATTCCATTATATTTCCCATTATTTTTGGCTGCTTTTGCTTTTTTGGCCTTATCATGATGGATTTTGTTAGTATCGGCCGCTCCCATTTCATGGGCAAATTCAGCATTTATGGCTGCTGAATCAAAGCCTTTTTTGTTCTTCTGCTGTGGATCGTTCTTTTTTGTACGTTTAGCCATTCATCATTCCCCCTATCTGTACTTTATTTTCAATTTAATAAGGGGTTTTTATTCCTTCCATTTTGTGTCCGTTAGTCAATAAACCAATATTTATAAAGTGCCTGTGTACCGCTATTTTCTTCCCCGCGTTGGACTAATTGCTCATATAGTGATTTCGCCAAAGTTAATCCTGGCACTTCCATTTCCATTTTTTCCGCCTCGTCCAGCGCAATTTTCATATCCTTAATAAAGTGCTTTATGTAAAAACCTGGTTCGAAATCTCCTTTTAACATTCTTGGGGCCAAATTGCTTAATGACCAGCTTCCGGCGGCGCCTGTTGTAATACTTTTTAATACGTTTTCGGGATCAAGGCCTGCTTTTACTGCATAAACAATTGCCTCACTAACCCCGATCATATTGGACGCAATGGCAATTTGATTGCACATTTTTGTATGCTGTCCTGCACCGGCTTTTCCTTGGTGGACAATATTCGTACCCAGAAGCATGAGGATTGGACGTACAGCCTCAACAGCTGCTGTCTCTCCCCCGACCATAATTGAAAGTTTTCCATCTCTTGCACCAATATCTCCTCCTGAAACAGGAGCATCAATGGCTGCCATTCCCTTATTGGCAGCCTCACCAAAAATCTTAACTGCCAGCGACGGGGAAGAGGTTGTCATATCAATAAAATAGCAGCCAGGCCTTCCATTCGCAATCAAACCTGATTCGCTTAGATACACTTCTTCCACATCTGCGGGATAGCCAACCATAGTAATCACCACTGCAGCCTTTTCAGCTATTTCCTTCGGTGAATCAGCCCATTGTGCCCCTTTTTCCAATAACTCAGCCGCTTTTTGTTTCGTCCGGGAATTTACAATTAAAGAATAACCCGCTTCTAGTATATGGGCTGCCATACTTTTGCCCATAACGCCCGTTCCAATAAATCCAACCACTGTATTTTCTGGTGTAAGCAATGTAATCGATCCTTTCCTTTATATTCTTATTCATTTTAGCATGGCAGCAAGTATGAATGGCAATAAAAAACCGGCACTATTAGAATGTCCCGGTGTGAAATGATGACTCCATTATAATTCTGAAGAAAAATTGGTGAGATAGGCTCTGCCAAATACTTGTTTATTGTTATAGACTTCGATGGAAACGGCATGGTTGTTTTCAATCATGTCGTGAAGTTCATGAATATGTAAATCACGTTTTAAAGGAATCGGATCCATAAAAATATATTTTTCACTTTTGCTCTTTACCTCGATATATTCTCCATTTAAAACTTGGCCATCACCATAAACAATCTCATGTTTTCCGATTGCGGCTGCCAGCTTTGCATCATGAATCGTTACCTTTACCTTATATAATTGATGACCCTCCAATATTTCATTATTAATTCGAAATCTAAATTGAAGTTCATTGTTCTTCGTCAGCAAGGCATCTGCATACCGATTAACAATTAATTCATTAGAAAAGACTTGGCCGCATCCGGTGATCGTTAATGCAACAGCAAAAATTATGACTATCATTGCATAGATTCGAATTTTTGCCTCCATGTTTACCACTCCTTTATATGTTTACCATCGCCAAATAGTTCTTCCGATAAACATTAAAGAGGTAAATATCGATATTTATATTGCTTTGACCATGCCGCCATCTACTAAGAATGCACTGCCTGTCATATACGAATTGGCGTCAGATAAAAGAAATACGGCGACATTAGCAAATTCTTCGGGCGTTCCATAGCGTTTCAATGGGATGGCTGACTTGGCTTGTGCCTCGATTACCCCTATGTCTACTCCTTGTTTGTCGGCATTAACTTGATCAAGATGTTTTACCCTGTCTGTAGCAATCCTTCCAGGAGCTATTGTGTTAATCAGGATATTATCGGGAGCAAGCTCGGAAGCCAGCGTTTTGGAAAGCCCAATGATCCCTGTTCTAAAAGTATTCGATAGGATTAAACCAGGAATCGGCTCCTTTATTGAGGAGGAAGCGATGTTTAAGATTTTTCCTCCACGCTGTTTTAAGTAAGGGAGGGTCTCCCTAATCAACCGTATATAAGACAATAGATTTAATTCAAATGATGCCTGCCAAACATCATCAGACAATTCCACAAATTCGCCTGCTGGCGGTCCACCCGCATTGTTAACCAGCATATCAATTCTTCCAAAGGTTTCAATACATCTAGCTGCAAGCAGCTTTATATCGCTGGGCCTTGTTAGATCTGCCGCCTGATAAATAGCTTTTCCGGTTCCTATACTATTAAGCCTTTCTGCTTTTGGCTTTAATTTAGTTTCGTCACGGCCGGAAATGACTACATTTGCTCCCTCCCTTATTAACTTCTCCGCTATAGCAAACCCAAGCCCCTGACTTGAGGCAGCAACTAGAGCAGTTTTTCCTTTTAGATTGAAATCCATATTCATTTCTCCTCCTTTTTTGTTACAAGGTTATTATACAACATACAATAGAAAGAATAGTCTGATAAACACAAAAAAACCGAGACAGTTAACCGTCCCGGCAGAATCGAATATTAAAAAACATGAGCAAGATCTTTAGCTCGGTTAATGGCATTTGCCTTAATTTCCTCGGCTTTTTCAGGCACTGCATTATGCCCCTCGACAAATAATCCCTCAAGAGAAGGAATGCCAAAAAAACTCATGATAATTTTGATATAACGATGTCCCATTTCTAGTTCAGCTGCAGGCCCCTCAGAATAAAATCCTCCTCTAGCTTGGATATGCAGCGCTTTTTTGCCAGTTAACAGCCCAACAGGGCCTTCTTGTGTATATTTGAAGGTTTTGCCGGCAACTGCTACAGAATCGAGATATGCCTTCATAATGGGCGGAAATGAAAAATTCCACAATGGAGTGACAAAAATGTACTTATCTGCTGCAACAAACTGGTCACTTAGCTCATTTAACCTGCCGACTTTGTCCTTTTCCTCTAGTGAGAGGTCATCAAAGGCCTGGCCGGAACGGAGCTTCCCCCATCCACTAAACACATCTGCATCAATTTGAGGGATATTTTCCTTGTATAAATCAAGATGAATAATCTCGTCATTTGGATTTACTTGTTTATACGTATCGATAAACGCCTTCCCCGCTGCCATACTATACGATTGTGAATCATCATGAGGATGTGCCGTAATGTACAAAATCTGCGCCACTTGTTAATCCCCTTTCATTTTAGTTATTTTGCTTCATTCTAGTTTGAAACGAATGATTGCTTATTAACCATAGAAATAATGAAAGAATAAAATTTTGTCCAATTTTGAATGGGCAATTTTAATCAAGTAAACTTTTCCTACTTTTCAAAATATTTTTGTTGTCGATGGGACATATAGTGTATAATTATAGGCAGAAAGTCCCTAAATTCCTGATTGCCTGTTTCCTTTATAGGGATGAACGTCAGCGATGCTGATTGATAATTTATTTCAAACTTGTACAAGATAAACCTATCTGGAGGTGAATTTAGCATGGAACAAAAGCCATTCCATTATGATGGAAGTTTGCAGCCAAGTCCAGCAGAAAACAATCATGCTGTAAATGAGCCTTTCTTAATGACAGATGACATGCGCAAAAACATTGGAAAGAATCCTTATTCTCTTGAAACCAATGAATAAATAACGAACTGGGATGGATTTGTCAAACGGCAAATCCTTTTTTATGGCCTAATTATTTCTCAAATCAAAAAACAAGACCAGCTGCTAAAAGCCGGTCTTGTTTTTATATCTGACTAGATATTATTTAATTGCAGCATTTACTGCATCAATTACTTGGTCGGTAGTTTGCATATTAATGACTTCTTGAGCCAGCTTTTCCATATCGGACTTTTTCAAATTCTTGATCAGTGAACGAGCTTTCAGTATGGAAGTGGCACTCATTGAAAACTCATCGAGTCCAAGGCCCAATAGGATTGGAATAGCTGTTTCATCTCCAGCCATTTCACCGCACATGCCCGTCCATTTGCCTTCGGCATGTGATGCATCAATAACCATTTTCACCAGGCGTAAGATAGAAGGACTATATGGCTGATATAAATAAGAAACACGCTGGTTCATACGGTCTGCAGCCATAGTATACTGAATCAGATCATTAGTTCCAATACTAAAGAAGTCAACCTCTTTAGCAAATTGGTCTGCCAGGACAGCCGTCGATGGAATTTCTACCATTATCCCTAATTCGATTTTATCTGCAACCTTTTGTCCCTCAGATAGAAGCTTTTGCTTTTCTTCTTCCAAAATGGCTTTGGCATCCCGAAACTCACCTAAAGTTGCGATCATTGGGAACATGATTTTTAGATTTCCATAACTGCTAGCTCTTAATAGCGCCCGAAGCTGCGTACGGAAAATATCCTGTTCCTCCAAGCATAAGCGAATCGCTCGGAAACCTAGGAATGGGTTCATTTCTTTAGGAAGATTTAAATATGGCAGCTCTTTATCCCCGCCAATATCCAGTGTACGGACAACTACAGGCTTTCCGTCCATACCTTCTAAAACAGCCTTATAAGCTTCAAACTGTTCGTCCTCTGAAGGCATTTGGTCTCTTCCCATGTATAGAAATTCCGTACGATATAATCCGACACCTTCGCCGCCATTTTCGATAACACCCTTTAAGTCCTTAGGTGTGCCGATGTTGGCAACTAATTCTACATGGTGGCCATCCGCAGAAACAGATGGTTCATTGATCAATTTTGCCCACTCAGCTTTTTGCTTTTCGAATTGTTCATGGACATTTCGATATTCTTCCACTAATTCTGGAGTTGGGTTAATATGTACTTCCCCTTTAAGTCCATCAACAATGACTAAATCTCCATTATTAATTTCTTCAGTGGCTTCTTTCGTACCAACTACAGCCGGAATTTCCAGCGAGCGGGCCATAATCGCAGAATGTGAAGTGCGTCCGCCAATATTGGTCGTAAAACCTTTTACAAATTGGCGATTTAATTGGGCAGTATCAGATGGTGTTAAATCCTCAGCCACAATAATAACCTCTTCTGCAATCATGCTTGGATTTGGCAGCTGAACACCTAACAAATGGGCCAATACACGTTTGGTTACGTCACGGATATCTGCGGCGCGCTCTTTCATGTATTCATTATCCATTTGTTCAAACATCATGACGAACATATCTGCCGTTTCCTTAAGGGCAGATTCAGCATTTACCTTTTCTGCTTGTATTTTATCTTCAATGGGTGAATTTAACTCTGGGTCGCTTAAGACAAGCAAATGAGCCTCAAAGATTGCGGCTTTATCAGGTCCAAGGTCAACCTTTGCACGATCCCGAATCACTTCAAGCTCTGATTTTGCCTTTGCAATTGCAGCGCGAAAGCGTTCTACTTCAGCGGAAGGATTTTCAACAGTAGTCTTGTCAAAGGAAAGATTTGGTTCTACTAGACGGTATGCTTTAGCAATAGCGATACCATTTGATGCAGCAATCCCGTTTAAGAAAGCCATTATTCAGCCAAACCTTCCTTTTTCAAAAGTTCCTCTAAGCTGTTTAATGCATCATCAGCATCGTTGCCTTCTGCATTAATTTTAATATCTGCCCCTTTGCCAATCCCCAAAGACATTACACCCATGATTGATTTTAAATTAACTGTTTTCCCTTTGTACTCTAAAGTAATCTCAGAATTATATCTGCTTGCTGCCTGTACTAATAATGTTGCCGGTCTTGCGTGAATGCCGGTGTCAGCAACTACATGAAATTGTTTTTCTGCCATCATCAATCAAACTCCTTTAAATTAAAATACGCAAAAAAGGGAATTACCTTTTTCTATTTTGGCTTTGTTCAGCCATTTCATACAAATGATAGAATAGCATTTTTCTGTAGGTCTCGACAACTAGAAAGACTCAAAATTTGTGAAATAATGAGCGAAAAATTCTTTTTACATGTATTATGTCTGATTCTGGCAGAAAAAGCCCTAATTCCAGCTATTTTGTCACAATTTTGTTACTTTTTCCGCAACAATTTCCTCCTGTTCTTATCCATTTTATCCAATTCTTTCAGCTGCTGTTTTAAGTTCAAAATTTCTTCCTTCATAATTGCCTGATCTTCACTTGAAGAAACTTCTTCCCCATATCGGACCTTTTGATAAATATTCTTTGATTTTTCTGAACCAGTTAACCCAACCCTTTCCCACCATTCCCCAAGCGTTTCATATGGCAAACGGCCTAAACGAAGTTTATCTGCATATTTTTCCAGTTCGAAAATTTCTTTTCTAATAAGATCTTCCGGCGCGTTTCCCTTCTTGCGCCTGCGTGCTGAAGTACTGGACAAATTAGTGCCTTGCAAAATTTCCACTGTGTATGGAGAAACACCCGTATGTCCAGAATTTTTTAATTTTGTTTTTATAAGAAAGAAAATAACGATGGTCACTACGATCATGAAAAAAAATGTCAGCCATTCTTCTGTAATAAAGAAAGTGTGATCCGCAGTATATTCTCCTGCACCACCTTGAAATTCAGCAGGTTCTGGATCAAATTTATAGTCATCCTGTTTAATAAGGTTCATTAAAAACTGAATTAAACCAAAAATGGGAACAACAAGACTTGAAAAGAGCCAGGCTGCAGATTCTAAAATACCAAAAAAACCCATTTTTATCACTTTATACAGGAAGGTAACAGCTAATCCTGCTCCAGCCATAATGGAGAGAAGTTTAACAAAGTAAAGGACAAACTTTGCTTTATCATTAGTAATAGTCATCCACTTATTTAAAAATCCTCCAATCAAGATTATAATCAGCTGGAGAATAAGAAAATAGAGAAGGAAGCTTTGGTATGGATAATCGCTCAAAGCCGAGTAAATAATCGCAGCCACTCCAAATAAAAAAGCGAGCAGCAGTAATAATGCATGATTATACTGAACCATATCTTCTTCATATAGGACAGTTCCCCGCCAATAAATAAATAACCCTAAAAGCGCGAGGGTAAACAGCGGGAATCCACTTATGTTCCCAGCTATGAGCAATAGCGGGAAGATCACAATGAAATAAACATATTTTGCTTTTGATGGTATCTTCATCATGACGATCATATATGCTGCAAAACTAGGTAGACATAACGCAAGCAAAACCATAATCGGCGGTATTTCCTTAATATTGATAAAAAATAAGAAAATAAATAGGATACCAGCACACAATTCCATATTGAATTGATAGGTTAGGAGAGCAAGCTTTTTTATTATGAGAACCGCCTTCTTTCTTTTACCATCATTAAAGGCGCGAGCCGGCCATGCTCTTTCTCTATTGTTAACTCCAGAAGCCGGACTCCTTTTTGGGATTCATATACAAAGCTTTGATTGTTCTCTTCCGTTCTGATACCGGCATGAATCAGTACTGGCAGGCTGGCCAAATGCCGCTGATAAAAGGCAAGCATTGTCTGATAGGATACACTCGTACTATATGTACTGATTGATGCCAAAATCTCCAGAGCTTTTTGCAAATGCTCCCTGCCTTCCCCTTTAGGCAAATAGACAAATGGGACGTTCCCAGAGGTTCGTACATTTATGCATAACAGATAGGGAATGTTTTTATGAAAGGCAAAGTAGGCAAACTCGGCAATGCAGCTCAAGTATTCCTCAAGATGCCCTGACATGGAATGGCCATTTGAAATGTTAAAGGCTAAAGCTGTCCCCTTATCCGTTATTTTTTCATATATTTTCGTTTGCAAAACTTGCCTTTTGGCAGTCGCCTTCCAATGAATCTGATTAAAGCTGTCCGAAGGGACATAATTTCTTGTACCAATATGACCATTCCGATGCTGATAAATCGAATAGGGAACCGGACTCTCTCCTTGCCAGACCGATAACTGCTCATTTAATCCTTTAACAGGCATACGGTTAGGATAAACGACCGTCTGCTGCTTAATAAATGGGTTAAATTCTAACAAAGTTTCGCCAAAGCCAAACAAACTTGGGATACGCAGTTCGAGTTTACGGATTTTTGCGATACCTCTGGATTGAGCTGAAAAGGGGATCAAGATTTCCCTTGTTTGATGGGTGAATGACGTAAAAGGCACAGATATTTCGAATATAGAAAGGCTTGAGCTTGCATGTTCTCCTTCAGGGGCAACGAAGTGGTCAAACGTAATTCTCATTTCACCTTTAAGAATCGGAACCCCTTCGTTTTGAAATTTCAATCTCCATATCCCTTTTTCATCAATAAACATCCGATGTTTTTCATTTGAGTTTTCAAAATAAAACTGATTCCCAGCCTTTTTTAAATAAACCCGATTGATTAGGACAGCCGAAAGAAAAAAGACAGCAACGAACAGGACTAGTTTCGATTGCATGTATAGGCTGATCATGATAAGGAGAATTGCCACAAAAATGCTGCCTGAGATTTTCCCCTCCTCCATCACATATTTGTTCCATTTCATCCATTTGCACCTCCTGCTTCCACTGGAACAAGAGACGATTCAATGATTTCAGAAATGATTTCTTCTGGTGTTTTTGTTAGTGCCCCTTCAATCGACAAGTGAATCCGATGGCGCAGTACAAAAGGAGCCACAAATTTTACATCATCCGGAATCACGAAGCTGCGAGAATTTAAAAAAGCTTTACCCTGTGAGGCTCTCATTAACGCTAATGTTCCTCTGGGACTGGCGCCTAATTCAATATCAGGATGATTGCGGGTTTCCCTTACGATCGAGAGAAGGTAGGCTTCCACTTCCTCTGAAATCCGGGTTTCACTGACTGCTATTTTTAATTGTTCAATTTCGTTTACGGTAAATACTTGAAAGTTTTTTTCCTGTTGTTGTTTTCCGCGCTGAAGCTGCATCATTTTCCGCTCATCGTCATAGGACGGGTAGTCCACGTTCAGCTTCATAAAAAAACGATCCATTTGGGCAGCCGGAAGGGGGAACGTTCCTTGCTGTGATTCGACCGGATTCTGTGTGGCAATCACCATAAACGGAGTCTGTATTGGAAGGGTAATTCCGTCTATTGTTACCTGTCTCTCTTCCATAACCTCTAATAAACTGGACTGTGTTCTTGGTGTTGCCCGATTAATCTCATCTGCCAGAACAATATTGGCCATAATCGGTCCAGGGCGCAATTCAAACTCTTGCACCTTTGGATTAAAATACTGGATCCCAGTAATGTCGCTAGGAAGAACATCTGGTGTAAATTGAATCCTGGAAAACTTACCGCCAATCGCGGCAGCAAAACTTTTGGCAAGCATTGTTTTCCCCGTGCCTGGGACACTTTCAAGTAAAATATGGCCATTGAATAATAAGGAAATAGCCATTAATTCTATTTCTGCTTCTTTCCCAACGATTACTTTCGCTATTTCTTGTTTTAAACGATCTATTTTTTCGGCTGCCTGCATTCCATCAACTCCCGTTATTGTTATAGGCTTTAACATCTATTTTATCAAAATTTATGAATTTTCACATACAAAAAACAGGACCTTTAATCGAAGGTCCTGTCAGTTAACTTCTTTGTTCTTCTAAATATTGGTATAAAACATCGCCATTCCTTTGGGCAATCCCACGAAAATGTTTAAAATCCTTGCGCTTGACAAGAACTTTGCGAAAATCCATAAAATCCTCATTTTTAACAAAATACTCAGACAGTTCCCCTGTCATTAGCCGATTCAATACGTCATTAACAAGTTCTTCTTTCATTTGTACGCCACCTCACTATTATATTGTATCTTATATACTGCATGGCAAGTCAATTAAAATGAGGTGAAATTCCCTTAGCCAAAGAAAAGGCTTTCATGAATATCGAAAAATAACTGCAGAATTAACGAAATTGTATAATTAATCCCTTTACGAATGGAGAAAAATGGTGCAAACTGTTATTTAAATAGTAAAAAGATTGATAATAAAGGAGAGAGGCAATTTGAAAAAAGCGGAGGTAGGGAATATCATAGAATTTCGCGGTGGTCTTCAAGGTATTGTGGAAAAAGTGAACGAGAATTCGGTGATTGTTGATTTAACATATATGGATAATTATCGGGATTTGGAATTAGATCAGCGTACAGTGGTAAATCACAAAAATTATAAGGTTGTCAAAGAAAGCGCTTTTAACAGTTAGAAACAATTAAATGCAGTTACCTGGGACTGTCCATAAAGGAGTCTGACTCCTTTCTCTTTTTGGACAGTCCCTATTGTTTGATGAATTATTTATCTTGCTCAACATCCTTCGCCAATTGTTTAAAGGATGGTACTTTCCCGTGTGGGTTCTGCTCCTGCTTTCTTATTGCCCACTCTCTTTCTTCCTGGCGTTTCGACTTGCTCAAAAGGCCTCACTCCTTCCCTGCAATTTTTTATTCCTGCTGTTACTATTTAAGTATTTGGTTAAAATGGAGAATGAATTCATTTTCTTTTTAATTATTATTTGCTAAAATGTATGTTATTGATTTTGACAAAGGAGCTTACAAAATGAAAAAACTGTTCCTTGACTTTCGTATCATCATCGGATTCCTAATCGCACATTTGCTTATTTACTTTTCTTTTCATGATAAGTCGATATTTTGGTATATCTTTTCAGGCTCTATACTTATCTTAATTGCCTACGCCATGTATCAATCTGAAGTAGATGACCAATTATCCTTTTTCCGATATTTCCTGTACGGGATCGTTTCAGGATTACTTTTATTCTTCATTTTTTGGTTAGGAATAAAAATGATGCATACGATTCAACTGCCGATTACAAAAGAAATTCGGCAGCTCTATAAATGGTATGCCCCATCTATTTTTTGGGAGTACCTCGCCCTTATTTTAGTGGCGGCACCTGGTGAAGAACTATTTTGGCGAGGATTTATCCAAAAAAGACTATTGCGTTACATCAAACCTGTCTGGGGAATATTGCTTGGTTCCCTCCTTTATACCTCTGTCCATCTTTATTCGGGTTCTATTTTACTAATGCTTGCTTCCTTCCTCTCAGGGCTTGCTTGGGGGTTTTTATATTATTGGAAAAAAAGCATGCCATTGACCATTGTTTCTCATATTATTTTTGATATCATGATTTTTATTATTTTGCCTCTAAAATAAAACAGCTGCTAAATGGGCAGCTGTTTTTCAATAGTTTTTTCTTGCCGGCGGATAAGGCTTCATCCAAAGCAAAACAAAAAAGGTCATGCATATGTAGCCAAATAATGGATAGAGATAGGACAAAAGTGTACCGTAGTTTACTAAACTGATTAGATAAGAAACGGTAAAAATGGCGGTGACTGAAATCACAGCAGGAACTTGTTTATACTGCTGCAATTGCCTGTCAAGACCAAATACGTTTCCAATCACTGAGGTAAATATCTCCCCATAAATAATTAAAACAAAAATCCCATACAAAAATGGAGCATAATTTTTCATTATGATGGCCATTGGGATTTGATATAATTCTACGTTTGGCAGCATGATTAATGTAGCATGACTCCCAATTAAAATGAAGGTTAATGCCAGTCCCCCTAATATCCCTCCCCACTTGATGGTCCAATCATTCTTTACCTCTGTCGCAATCGGCACTAGAACAGCTTGTGCCAATCCGAGATTTAATGCTGCATAGGAAAATGGAGATATGGCCGTCTTCCAGCCCACAACTGACGGCGGAATGTACAAAAATTGCTGTACGAAATTCGGCAGCTTTAGTGATAAAACCATCAAGAATAAACTAAAGCTAACCATTAACGGAACAACAAACGCATTTACAGCAAATAGGCCTCTCGTGCCAAGCAGCATCACGATATATGAAAGAATGATTGTCAGAAGAATTCCCATATTTTTAGGGATTTCTAGTTGTTCCTCAAAGACAGCCCCTGCACCCGAAAGCATCACCGCGCATACCCCCAGAAGCATGAACAGCATCAGTAGGTTGATGACAGAACCAGCCCATCTGCCGAATAAATAGTTATTGAACTCCTGATACGATTTTGCCCCAATTTGAGCAGCTGTCCGCATAAGCTTAGAACCTAGAATGATAAACAGAAAGCCGCTCATTAATATACTAATGAAGCCAAAGAAACCATATCGGGAAAAGAATTCAACAATTTCTCTTCCCGTGGCAAATCCAGCCCCAACTACTGTTCCAACATAAACTGCAGCAATTTGAAAGGCCTGGTTCCAGTTCTTTCTCACACCATCTCCCCCTTATCACCAATATATGAATGATGGGACAAACAATGACGAGCTTTTTCCCTAATTGGAAACAATTTCTTTAGACAAATCTCTTGAAAGTCAAAAAAGGTCAGAGTATACTGTAGTCAGAAAGTCAAAGATAGTCAAAGTCAAATTGATAAAAGCTAAATAACAAGGAGGTTTTTATTATGCTTTGTCAACGATGCCATCAGAATCAAGCGAATGTACAATTAAAAGTGAATATTAATGGCCAACAAAAAGAGCTGATTCTTTGCCATGATTGCTATGTGAAAGAAAAGCAATCCATAGGCGCAGGAATGGGGATGAATTTTAATCCATTCACAGGCTCCTCTTTTGAAGACTTATTTCAAAACCTAACAAAGGGCCAAGGGATGTCAGGACAATTTCAGCCTCAAACTGGATCTAAAGCAGCCCATGGAGGATTTATCGATCAATTTGGCCGGAACTTAACACAAATGGCACGGGCAGGGTTAATTGACCCAGTTATTGGCCGGGATAAAGAAATCAAGCAAGTCATTGAAATTTTAAATAGAAGAAATAAAAATAACCCCGTATTAATCGGTGAACCAGGTGTGGGTAAAACGGCGATTGCAGAAGGCATTGCTTTGAAAATAGCAGATGGCGATGTACCGGCAAAATTACAAAATAAACAGGTTTATTTACTGGACGTTGCTTCTCTCGTTGCCAATACGGGTATACGAGGTCAATTCGAAGAAAGAATGAAGCAATTAATTGCCGAATTACAAGAACGCAAAAACATTATCCTGTTCATCGATGAAATTCATTTACTGGTTGGTGCTGGTTCAGCTGAAGGTTCAATGGATGCAGGAAATATTTTAAAACCAGCTCTTGCCCGCGGTGAATTGCATGTGGTTGGTGCCACAACGTTGAAAGAATATCGTCAGATTGAAAAAGATCCCGCTCTGGAACGACGCTTCCAGCCGGTTCATATTCAAGAGCCAAGTACAAAAGCGGCGATTGAAATCTTAAAAGGTCTTCAGAAAAAATATGAAGACTTTCATGAAGTATCCTATGCCGACGAAGCCATCCAAGCATGTGTCCAATTATCGGAGCGATATATCCAAGACCGCTTCTTACCAGATAAAGCGATTGATTTAATGGACGAAGCAGGCTCTAAATTAAACCTGACATCGGATTATAAGAGTAAGGAACAGATCGAGACACGTCTAAAAGAAATTGCCGCTGAAAAAGAGGCAGCATTGAAACAAGAGAAATATGAACAGGCCGCAAAACTGCGGGATGAAGAAGCAAAATTAGAGAAAGCCTTAAACAATGACTTTAGCTCAGAACGTCCAGTTGTGACTGTTTCTCTTATTCAAGAGATTGTGGAACAAAAAACCGGAATCCCTGTAGGTAAATTGCAGCAGGATGAACAGGCCAAAATGAAAAACCTTGAAGACGCTCTAAATGTAAAGGTCATTGGCCAAGAAAAAGCCGTCCGTAAAGTGGCGAAAGCCATTCGCCGCGGCCGGGCCGGGTTAAAATCAAAAAACCGGCCAATTGGTTCCTTCTTATTTGTTGGGCCTACAGGTGTCGGTAAAACGGAACTAACTAAAACATTAGCTGAAGAATTGTTCGGAACAAAAGACTCAATGATTCGGCTTGACATGAGTGAATACATGGAAAAACACAGCATTTCAAAACTTATCGGTTCCCCTCCTGGCTATGTCGGCCACGAAGAGGCAGGACAGCTTACAGAAAAGGTGCGCAGAAACCCGTATAGTATTATCCTATTGGACGAAATTGAAAAAGCGCATCCTGATGTACAGCATATGTTCCTGCAAATTCTAGAAGATGGCCGTTTGACTGACAGCCAAGGCAGAGTGGTTAGCTTCAAAGACACTGTCATCATCATGACAAGTAATGCTGGAACGGGTTATAAACCGATCCATGTGGGTTTTGGAACAAGTGAAGCAGTAGAAGAGGCAAATATTCTCGAATCACTTGGCAGCTTCTTTAAGCCGGAATTCTTAAACCGTTTCGACAGCATCATTGAATTTAACTCTCTTGATAAAAAGCATATTTTATCCATTGTAGATTTAATGATTCAAGAACTACAAGAAGCTCTAACAGAACAAAATATTCAATTCTCCATATCAGACGATGCCAAAGAAAAACTGGCAGAGCTTGGGTATCATCCAGCCTTTGGAGCACGTCCACTAAGACGTGTCATCCAAGAACAGCTCGAAGATAAAATTGCCGACTTTATACTCGAACAGCCAGAAGTCAATAAATTGTCAGCCATCATAGAAAACGGCGAATTAAAAGTGACCGCCGATGCCGTTACAATCCAATAGAAAAGCGAAGCCGTGTGGCTTCGCTTTTCTATTGCTAATCGGGCGTTTATTTTTGCGCCGCGTACTTCGTTTCTTTTTTATAAATTCTTATCGTCTACTGAGTTCAGCCAATTTTCAATTTCTCCAACAACTGATTCCACACAGCCATTTTCAAATGGTGAAATTAAATTGGCTGCCTCTACAAGCTTAGTAAATGACATGCTACCGCCCAGACTGCAAAGATTTAGGTAATCTCCCCATGCCTCTTCCTTATTTTCTCTTGAACGTTTCCAGAATTGGAAGGCACAAATCTGCGCAAGGGTATAGTCAATGTAATAGAAAGGAGAATTATAAATATGGCCTTGGCGCTGCCAGAATCCGCCATTTTCTAAATACGCAAATCCATCATAATCCTTATGCGGCAAATATTTCTTCTCAACTTCACGCCACTTTAGTTTCCGCTCCTTCGGTGAAGCCTCAGGATTTTCATATACCCAATGCTGGAACTCATCCACTGACACCCCGTATGGGAGAAATAACAAGGCATCGCTTAAATGAGAAAATTTATATTTATCGGTATCCTCTTTAAAAAACAGGTCCATCCATGGCCAAGTAAAGAACTCCATGCTCATGGAATGGATTTCACAGGCTTCATACGTTGGCCAGTTGTATTCCGGAATTTCAAAATGGCGGCTTGAATACACTTGAAACGCGTGGCCGGCCTCATGTGTCAGTACGCCAATATCTCCAGATGTCCCGTTAAAATTTGAAAAAATAAAGGGTGCTTTATAGTTCTCAATATAGGTGCAATAGCCCCCGCTGGCTTTCCCTTTTTTTGCAACAAGGTCCATCAGATTATTCTCCCGCATGAACCTAAAAAATTCACCTGTTTCCTTCGAAAGGTCTTCGTACATCTTTTGGCCATTTTCTATAATCCATTCTGGACTTCCCTTTGGCACAGCATTTCCGGTCTGATATACGATATTTTCATCATAATACTTTAATTGTTCGAGACCGAGACGTGCCCGTTGGCGCTCCTTTAGTTTCGCAGCGATCGGAACAATGTAGTCCTTTACTTGCTGGCGGAAATTGGCCACCATTTCTGCATTATAGTCGGTCCTCATCATTCTGTGGTAGCCAAGCTCAACGAAATCCTTAAACCCTAATGCTTTGGCAATGTCTGTCCGCACCCTTACAAGGTCATCATAAATACGGTCCAGATCTGCTTCATGTTCAGCAAAGAAACCAAATTTTGCTTCACTCGCCCGTTTTCGCATGTCTCTATCAGTCGATTCAATAAATGGGTCAATCTGGGCAAGCGTCCGCTCTTCACCTTCAAACTGAATTTTAGCAGATGCCACTAATTTCGTGTATTCTGTCACTAAGCGATTTTCTTTTTGGAGCATAGGCACAATTTCCGGCTTAAATGTTTTTAATTGGCTTTCAGCCAAGGCAAACAGCTGCCTGCCAAACTTGGTTTCAAGCTCAGGCCTGAATTTTGATTGGACAAGTGCTTGATAATACTTCGTTTCTAACCCTTCAATTTCGGGCTCAAGCTCATCCATGTAATCCTGTTCTTCCTTATAAAACTCATCATTTGTATTAATCGTATGACGGATATTGCACAAATTAAACATTGTTCCTATGTTATTTCTGATCTGATTGATCTCATCCATGGCATGGCATTGCTCCTCAGCAGACTCAGCAGTGCGAAAACGCTTTAATGCCGTTTCAAACCTTGAAGTTACCTCCGATAAATCAGGACGGACATATGTATAGCTTTCAAATCCCATTTCTTGACATCCCCCTCTTGAAGTAATCAGTTAATCTATACCATTATACCTAATGGACTCAACAGTTTAAAATAAAAACGGCCAGGTGGCCGTCATCAAAATTTTCCCGCAGGTATTCCTAATTTTTTCAATAAATCAATGGCTGTTAATTTTTCCGTATCGGTAAGACTGGACATTAATTTATTGATTTGCTCTGCATGTTCTGGAAAGATTTCCTGAATTAATGCCTTTCCCTCATCCGTTATCGAAGCATAGGTTACCCTCCTGTCACTTGGACAGGCGATCCTTTGCAGCAATCCCTTCTGTTCCAGCTTATCTACCACATAGGTAATGCTCCCGCTTGCAAGCAAAATCTTTCCGCCAATTTGCTGCAGCGGCTGATCCCCCTTATGATATAAAAGCTCTAAGACAGCAAATTCTGTTGGATTTAACCCATTTGCTTGAATGACTTTATTGACATGCTCATTTATAGCTTTATAAGCTCTGGATAGAACAATAAATAGCTTTAGTGATTTCGCAGTTGAATCATTTTCCATTTTAAACCCACCCTTTATGGTTTTAACATTCGCATGAACGTTTGCTTTTAAATATCTCGATTTCAAAATTATTATAAAAAATTTATCAATCACTGTCAATTTGCTCGGGTGCTTCTATTTAGCAAATCCCTCATGATCGTAGAAATTAACTATTTCCCAACTGAACATCTAGTAGTAATATAGAAATAGAAAAAATTTTCTGAAAAGGGGAATATAAATGACCCAGCAAGCAGCCCTGCCTCCTAATCCGGCAGTGTCCCATCATTCAACCCAATATAAAATCCTAATCATTCTGGGATTTTGCCATTTACTTAATGACGCCTTACAGTCTGTTGTACCAGCGATGTTTCCGATTCTTGAAAAGTCAATGGGGCTATCCTACACCCAGCTCGGCATTATTGCCTTTTCCTTGAATATGGTTGCTTCCGTCATGCAGCCCGTTGTGGGGAGTTACACAGATAAACGTCCAATGCCTTTTGCGCTGCCCGTCGGCTTAGCTTTTAGTTTGATTGGGATCCTTGGATTGGCATTTTCCCCCACCTTTACCATGATGGTGTTATCGGTTATTTTTATCGGAATCGGTTCGGCTGTGTTTCACCCGGAAGGTTCCCGGGTTGCTTTTATGGCTGCCGGAAGCCGAAGAGGTCTTGCCCAATCCATTTATCAGGTCGGAGGAAATACCGGACAGGCATTTGCTCCATTAATTACCGCTTTAATTTTGGTCCCTTTAGGCCAAAGAGGAGCCTCATGGTTTAGCATTGTTGCTGCAGCTGCAGTTTTATTATTAATCTACATCGCTGTATGGTATCAAGGTAATTTAGCAGGCATTGCCCAATCAAAAAGAACCGCTTCATCCGCCTCAAAACAAAAAATTGGTCTTAAAAGAAACATTAAAAACGCACTCGAACTCATATTACTGCTCATTTTTGCGCGATCTTGGTATATTTCCGGCATGACCAATTTTTACTCCTTTTATGGAATAGAAAAATATAGCCTATCCATTAAACAAGCACAGTTATTCTTGTTTGCCTTTTTAGTGGCCGGTGCGTTTGGAACGTTTTTTGGAGGTCCGCTAGCCGACCGCTTTGGCAAAAAAAATATCATCTCATTCTCTATGCTGGGAACTCTGCCTCTTTCAATCCTTATTCCTCATGTATCGCCTGTAATGGCGTTCATTCTTTTGGTTTTAACTGGATTTATTTTAATGACCAGTTTTTCCGTAACCGTTGTCTATGCACAGGAATTAGTTCCAGGGAAAATAGGCTTGATGTCAGGCCTGACGGTCGGACTAGCGTTTGGAATGGGCGCAATAGGATCAGTCGGCTTGGGCTATATTGCAGATTTGATTGGACTGCCAACTATGATTATATCGTTGGGTATCTTGCCAATAGTGGGCTTAACCGCATTTTTCCTTCCTGCAGACCAAAAATTAACAGAAATAAATCAACCGAAATAAGGGCTGCTTATAGCCGCCCTTATTTTTATGTAAAGTATTCGAAAAATTTACACATTTGTAACTCAAAAAAGGTGAAAAATTTCATATAATATAGATACAACTTATCAAAGGAGGTTCCATTGATTGAAAACCCCGAATTATCATGACTTTTATCAAATTGCTCTAGTTCCAATTGGAAAAAATGACAGATTGGCACTTAATGAATCAGACGCTTTCATGGGCATGACTTGCACCCATTGGCTCATTGCTGTAGAAGGGGTCCAGCTCTATGAACCGAAAATTTACTTTCATTGGAAAGTAACGATTTATCCGGCAGACCATGAAGGAGATTTCGACTGGACGAATCCATTCTTTGTTTCAAGCGCCTCAAAATGCATGGACAACGCCATTCAGCTTGCCTCTTCCCTTGTATCATCAAGCAAAAATGATCACCTTACCGTCTCTACCGAGTTAGAAAAAATCTCTTAATCCCTCAAAACTCCTCACCCTATTGCTTCACCTCTTTTTGAAATTCCTTGTGAAATTAGTTACATAGAAGAAAAGTGGATGCGCCTTCGTGCTAGAGCTGGACAATTTTCAAAAATAAAAAATGCTGCTTGCATGAATAGCAAACAGCACGTTTTAGAAAGTTTTTAAGGGATTTCTGGTTTAAGCCAAGCGGAACACGATTCCATGCCCGCCTTTTGGATATTCCCATTTAATATTCTGATACGGGCAGCCAATGCGGCAGCTTCCGCACTCATGGCATCCTTCGTAGCCAACCTGCATTCTGGTTCCTTCCCATTTATAAACTTCAGCCGGGCAAAATACGGTGCATATCTTATCGGGGCATTTTGTCATACAGATATCATGGTCAAGCACCGTTAAATGGGATTTGGTATCACACTTAAATCTCAGGAGATATTGCTTTTCCTCGATATTTTTTGTCGACATTATTTCACCGCCTTCCAAGCTCGATAGATATCTTGCAGGACCCGCAGCGTTCCTTTTTCCGCTGTAACACTCTTGATAATTTGTTTTTGCTTTTCTCGTTTTGGCGTGCCATCGACTGTAAAGAATTTACTCATTGCTTGATTCATGAGCGGCAGGTATTCATTAAAATACTGTGGATACCTTTCAAATGTATGGGCGGCATCCTTATATTTTTCTAAATCCTTGATAATAAAACTATCGTACAATTTATCTCGATAAATATTTAAAGCAGATTCACTAAAGTCTCCCCGGTTTTTAGCCTCCATTATCGATTCCGCAGCTAATAGGCCTGAATGCATAGCCATGTTCGAGCCTTCACGATGAATGGCATTGACCAGCTGGGCTGCATCCCCCACAACAACCACACCATTTCCGGCCACCCTCGGAACGGAATGGTATCCTCCTTCAGGGATAAGGTGGGCCAAATACTCAGCCGACTCCCCACCAGCAAGCAGCGGTTTTATCATTGGATGATTTTTCAAGTGATCCAAAAGGTCATAAGGCTTTAATTTCGCTTTGATCATACTTGATAGGGTTGTGCCCACCCCGATATTTAAACTGTCTTTATTGGTATAGAGGAATGCCGTCCCTAGATTGCCCTTGGTTGAATCACCAAAGATTTCAATTGTGCACCCTTGATTGTCTTCCAAATTAAACCGCTCGTTTATCTTATCCTTCGGAAGATTGATCACTTCCATGACAGTTAAAGCCACTTCATCAGGGCGAAATTCTTTATGAAAACCAAGCTGCTTAGACAAAAGGGAGTTCACCCCATCTGCCAGTACCACCACATCAGCATAAACCTCTCCATCTGGACGGTCGGTGCGTACGCCAACCACCTTACCGTTCTCCACAATACACTCCGTTACTACTGTTTCATTAATAAGCAGCGCCCCAGCCTCTACTGCTTTGCCTGCGAACCACTGATCAAATTTAGCTCTTAATACGGTGAAATTGTTATAAGGTTCTACACCCCATTCAAGGCCTTTATAACCAAACGATGCAACAGACTCCTTATCCATTACCCAAAACCGCTGTTCAATAACAGGCCGTTCCAGCGGCGCTTCTTTCCAAAACTCTGGAATCAGATCTTCCATTTGCTTTCGGTAAAGTACACCGCCCATAACATTCTTAGATCCAGGATACTCTCCTCTTTCGATCAGCAGCACATTTAGGCCGCCCCGTGCACATGTCAAGGCACATGCCGTACCTGCCGGGCCTGCTCCAACCACAATGACATCAAACTTTTCAGGCATAGCTAATTTCACCGCCTTTTTCATTTTTAAGCCGCTCAAATTGCTCGATTAGTTTTGGGACAATTTCCAATGCATCTCCTACAATTCCGTATGTTGCTACATCAAAAATCGGCGCATTAGGATCTTTATTAATAGCGATGATTAACTCAGAATTTTTCATTCCGACAACGTGCTGAATCGCTCCAGATATCCCGATGGCAAAATATATTTTAGGAGTCACCGTTTCTCCAGTCTGTCCAATCTGCTGTTCGTGCGGCAGCCATCCTGCTTCAACCACATCCCTTGTCCCGCCGACGCTGGCACCGATCGTTTCGGCAAACTCATGAATGAGTTGGAAATTTTGGATATCCCCCATTCCCTTACCGCCGCAAACAATGACATGTGCATCTGCCAAGTTGGTTTTTTTTGTTACATCATTCACAATTTGAAGCACTTTTGTACGCATATCCTCTTCTTGAAGCGTAATATTTTCCTCAATAATTTTACCGAGTCTGCTGGAATCCGGTTCTAAAGCCTTCATCACTTTAGGACGGACGGTTGCCATCTGCGGGCGATGTTTTTTACAAAGAATCGTTGCCATGATATTGCCGCCAAACGCAGGACGGCTTGCTTCAAGAAGCCGGCTGTCCAAATCGGCATCAAGCATTGTTGTGTCAGCTGTCAGCCCTGTTACCAAATCTGTCGCTACGGCACTTGCCAAATCCTTTCCATTTGGTGTTGCCCCGTAGAGAATAATTTCCGGCATATATTTTTGCGCCAGCAGCATAACACCTTTCATGTAGGATTCTGTTCGATATTGTTTTAATACAGGATGGTCAATCATATAAACTTCATCCGCACCATATGCAATCACCTGGCTGGCTAACGGTTTAACTCCGCTGCCTAATAAGAATCCGGCTAATGGAACCATTAATTTATCAGCGAGTCTCCTTCCGGCACCAAGCAGTTCCAGGGAAACGCCTTCAATTTTTTGATTATTTTGTTCAATAAAAACCCATACTCCGCGATAATCATCTAAATTCATGTATACCCCTCCCAACAAAAAGATTTTTCCCCATTAATTAGAAGCTTGTAAGGTGAACAAATCCTTACTTTCCAGCAAAATATCCATTAGCTGCTTTACTTGCTCATCGGCGGTTCCTTCAATTCGTTTTCCGCCTTCCGGTCTTGGAGGAGTAAACATTTTACCAACAATGGTCGGTGACCCTTTCAGACCAAGCTGTGTGCGGTCAACATTTTCAAGGTCACTCACTGCCCAAATTATCGGTTCATACCGTGCTGCTTTAATCATATTTGGCAATGGGGAATATTCAATATCATTAATCTCTTTTTCTACTGTCATAAGACAAGGGAGTTCTGTTTGGATTAATTCATAACCATTCGATAATTTCCGTTTCATTAATACTGTATTTTCCTGCTGGTTGACTTCGGTTACCTCGATCACATTTGTTATTGGCGGTATATCGAGCCTTCTGGCTATTCCCGGCCCTACCTGCCCTGTGTCTCCATCAATGGCATGCTTGCCGCAAATAACCATATCAACGGGAATCTCCTTGCCAATCCTCTCTAATGCTTTAGATAGAGCATAGCTGGTTGCCAGTGTATCGGCTCCCGCAAAGGCACGGTCGGTAATTAAGTATCCCCTGTCTGCACCGATTTCTATGCTCTTTTTTATGACGGCGGTTGCCTGAGGCGGTCCCATTGACAATACAGAAATCGTCCCGCCTGTTTTTTTCCTGATCTTTACAGCTTCCTGTACAGCATGGGCATCATAAGGATTTAAAATGGCTGGAGCACTGCGGCGGTCAAGAGTGTTCGTTTTTGGATTAATTTTAATAATTTTTGTGTCGGGTACTTGTTTGACACATACAACAATGTGCATTTTGGAATTTCCCTCCTCCATCTCATTTGAGATACTGAAAGCGTTTGCTTGCATGGTTATAAAAAATGCTTTTATTAACGATATATGTATCGTAATAGAAGCATATTCCCCAACAATTTTGTTTTCTTTTCTAATGACGTATTTTTAAAGATCATGTGGATGTGATTAGTGATTTCTAAGAGGAAATGAAATGATTAGTAAGAATGGAATCAAATTTACAAAAGTGGAACCTAGATGCGCCTTTATACAACTATATATTAATGGAAGAATATATATCATGAATAATCTTAAGGGTCTATAAATCAATCGTTCTAAATTCTGTTGCAAGTTCAATACGGTAATCTTGCTTGCAATGGGGGAAATGAGTCGTCCATTTATATGAAGAAGACTTTATGGACTTTTTTTCATGTGCTGTTATCTTTTATTATAACGAAGGCCTGCATGATTGTCCATCACACTAAAACTTTTGGCCAGATCATTATCATTTGCTTGAACGCAATCTTCACTTCATCATTTGGTCTTGGGGCTTGTCCCATAATTTTGTGATACTTGTTAATTAACTCATCTAACTCTTGGCTGTATTTTACGGTTTCCTCACTAGTATAACCTAATGTATTGGCACTCTTTATCATAAGCTCTCTTTTCGCTTTAATCTGTTCAATCATGTCAATTTCATTATTCTGATGACTGCTGCCATTACTATACTTGTACAATGTTATCCTCCTACCTTTTACCCTATTACTGTAATGGATTAATTTAATAGACTACTTGAAGAATTATGACAAGAATTTATCTAAATGTAAATACAATCGCAAAAGTAGACAAAACAATCTAATTCTCTTATTATTCGACAAAATATTTATTGTATTTCATGTTTTTGCGACAAACATGCTGCCTCAAAATAATGCCATAATTCAAAAACTAGCATTTCCCTTCCTTTCTATTGAATAAATATCCATTATACAGTAGAAAAGTCGTATTTTGTTGATATTTTTTCACGATATCTTTAGGAAAAAATAACTAGTTCCATTGAGATAGAGGTTGATAATAAAAAAGAATGACTCTAATCGTGAGTCATCCTCTTCTTTAATTTGTCCCTGTTTGAAAATCAAGCGGCAGAGTGATATGGAAAATAGTCCCTTTTCCTTCATTGCTTTCTGCCCAAATGGTTCCTTTATGGTCCTCAATAATTTTATAGCTGACCATTAAACCCAGTCCTGTACCACGTTCCTTCGTAGTATAAAATGGTTCTCCCAAACGTTTCAGTTGTTCTTTTGGAATTCCTTTCCCTTCATCTTGAATGGAAATGTGAATCCGGCCTTGGCGGTCCCTAACCTGACTGGTCATCACAGCAATCTTTCCACCATGCGGCATAACCTCAATCGCATTTTTGATAAGGTTAATAAAGACCTTTTTTAACTGATTGGGTTCACAATAAATGGGTGGGAGCTCTTCACCATATTCCGTTATAAATTGAATATTATGCAGAACAGCATGGGCATTTAACAAATCAATGGTTTCACGCATGATTTGATTAACGTCTTTTAATTGATACTTAATGGCTTGAGGTTTTGCCAACAGCAAAAACTCATTAATTATCGTATCAATGCGCTGCAGTTCGGTGGTAATGACTTCATAATACATGGCATGCTCTTTCTTGATGCTTCCTTCAAGCAGCTGGATAAACCCCTTTAATGCGGTCATAGGATTTCTGATTTCATGAGCGATACCAGCAGCAAGTTCTCCAATAACACTCAAAGTATCCGATTTGCTTAACTGCTCCTGCATCACTGCCATTTCAGTAACATCCTTTAGCACAGTTATGTTAAAGTTTCCAGATAGATCATGCTGCGAATGAAACTCCACATGCCGATTTTTGCCTGATTTAGTTTCAAGTGCCATAACAGAAAGATCGCGTCCATTTTCAATTGTATTTTCGATATGTTTCTTCAATTGTTGAATTTGATTTTCCTGTCCTAAATATGGTTCGTATAACTGTTTCCCAATCAGCTTTTCTCTAGGCAAGTACAATATCGTCTCTGCTGAATGATTTACATCCATAATCCGAGATTGATTATCCCATAATACAAGCCCATCAATCGAAACATCAAATACCCGTTTATATATTTGATTGACATCTATACCTTCAACACTGATAACACAATCATCAAGAGGTTCAGCATCTTTCTGATTGACTTGCTTTTCCACTGAAATGCCACCCCGCCTATTACAAAATCGAGCTTTAAAATATATTTATAATTTCTACATAGGAAGAATGAATTCCTTTAAATGTTAAAACTAATTTTTGCCAGCTGTGCTTAAAAAAAATGCAAAGCTGCTAGCAGCTTTGCATTCTCATTCTAACTGTACCTTCTTTATAGATTTGGGTTGTCATGTTTCGCTTTTAGGCGCTGCCATCTTTTTTCTACTTCTGTTTCAAATTCTTCAAGTAAAGGCTTGTTCTCTTCTTTTAACAGGTGTTTTGTCTTGCCCATATATTTAAACCACTCTGTAACTGGAACTCGTTTATTTTTTTCTTCAGGGTTGTAGGTAATGGCAGTTACTCCTTGTTCTACCTCGTATAATGGGAAGAAGCAGGAGTTAACAGCAGCCTCCAAAATTTTGGTTCCATATCGGTCTTCAGATTTCCAGTTTAATGGACAGGTAATCAGAAGTTTGCCGTAAACTGGACCAACATGCTGCGCATACCATTGAGCCTTAGCTCCCTTTTTCACCAGATCTTGAGGGAACGCTTCAGAACCGGTAAATACATAAGGAATATTCGTGGCTGCCATTATTTGTACTGTATCTTTATGATGGAAGGTTTTCCCCTTCTGTGCTTTCCCAACTCCGGATGTACTTGTCATATGGCCAAGCGGGGTGGAGTAGGATAATTGGGAACCGGTATTCATGTAACCCTCATTATCATATTCCAGCATAATCAGCTTGTGCCCCCGAAGAGCTGTGCCAATGGCTGAACCCATGCCGATATCCATTCCCCCGTCTCCGGTAATCATGATAAAGGTCGCATCATCCGCTACCTGAATTTCACCTCGGCGTTTTAATTCCATAAACGCTTCAACCGTACCGGATAAAGTGGCTGCTCCATTTTGGAACAAGTTATGCATCATCGTCTGTTTATGAGAGCTGTATGGATAGGCTGTCGTTGTCACATAAGCGCACCCCGTTTGGAAAAGGGTAACGATATCTCCTTCGATTCCTTTAAAAAACAATTCCAGACCGGCAAAGATTCCGCATCCAGGACAAGCACCATGCCCGGAAGCAAGCCGTTTTGGTTTCGAGGCAAGCATTCTCAAAGGAGGGATTTTCACCTGCAGCTTATTCGTTTCTTCGTTCATTTTTACTTCAATTAAGCCCGATTTATATACATCACCATGCTGAGGGGCAATGACAGGCTTCAGAACCTTCTCCGGATTGCCAGGCACATGGCCAAAATAATCAAATGGTTTTTCGGCATAGCCTTTTTCCATGGCATCAATAGCCAATGAGAAAAACTCTTCAGCATCACTTTGGTAAAAATCCTTGCCGCCAAGGCCAAATACACGGCTTAGAACAATCGTCTTGTTTTCTTTATCATCTTGAAGGGCGGATTTAATTTCATGAGTAAGGTTTGGACCGTGTGCACCGTAAGAATCAGCACGTTCCCCTACTAATAAGGCTTTTACATTTTTTAATGCATCCTGAATCTCCTTAACAGGAAATGGCCGGATAATATTTGGGCTGATCACGCCAGCCTTAATGCCTTGGCTGCGAAGTTTATCCACTACATCCTTAGCTGATTCAGCCGCAGAGTTTAACAGGAATAAGGCAACTTCTGCATCTTCCATCTTATACAAATCCAGAACTGAATAATTTCTGCCAGATATTGCAGCATACTCAGCTGCAACTTCTTTATATACTTCTCCAGCACGGTAAATGGCTTCGGATTGCTGGAAGTGATTATTAATAAGATCCTCCCCATTCATGTGGGCACCGATTGTAACTGGCTTTTGCGGATCTCTAATAAAATTGTATTCTGTTGGACATTCCCCTACGAATTGCTGTACCACTTTCCGGTCAGCAAAATATTGGACTCTCCTTTTTTGGTGAGAGGTCCAGAAACCATCATAGGCAACAATTACTGGAAGGCGCACCTCTGAATGCTCGGCAACTTTTAATGCCATAATATTCATATCATAAACTGCTTGAGGTGTTTTTGCTGTTAAAATCACCCAGCCAGTATTTAGTCCATAATACAGATCAGAATGGTCCCCTCTAATATCAAGCGGTCCGCTCACAGCCCTCGTAACAAGGTTCATTACCATTGGGAACCGAGTTCCAGCTTGCACTGGCAGCTGTTCAATCATATATAAGAATCCGTTGGCACTTGTAGCATTAAATACACGGGCACCCGTTGCTGCCGCACCGTAACAGATACCGGCAGAACCATGTTCACCATCAGCTGGGATCAGCTTAATGTCATGTTCACCCCGTGACTTCATTTGATCCAAATATTGGGCTACCTCAGTAGATGGCGTGATCGGAAAATATCCCATAATATGATAGTTAATTTGTGCGGCTGCCATGGCGGCCATTTCATTTCCCGATTCAAATGTGGATATTTGTTCCGCCACACCAGGTGATGTTAATTCCTTCTCTGTAATTGCCATTATAAAATCCCCCCTGTTACATAAGGAAAGTTTTGCTTGACTCGGTGGGAATCCGCATAGCCGATCATCTCGCGCAAATCACCAAGTGCATCTGTCGGACATGCCTCCACACATTTTAAACAGCCCTTACAATATTGATAATCGATCCCTTTCAAAAACATTTGTTTCCTGCCGCGTTTATCTTCGCCCTCTTCCCACACAAAACAGAAATCCGGACAAACATTATCACATGCAGCACAGTTGATACATTTTTCTAATTTTAGCTCAGGAAGGAAGCCTTGACGGGAACCGCTTAAATCTTTTAAAATACTATTCGCTTGCGCAGGTATGGCCCCGCCAAGCTCCTGTGTCAAATAGCCAAGCGCAGGGAGCGGGCGTTTAAAGGCTTTGCCTTGTGCATCAACAGGAACTTCATAGGATTTAAACTGAACCTCATTATATCCACGCTCAAATGTGCGCAGATTCGGTTCAACAAGATGTGGATATTTCTTTTCAAATGTCCTGGTAATGACTTTTTTCATGGCTTCTGGATCAAGAAAATCGCAAATCCGGAATAAGGCGCCAAGCATGGCTGTATTTACTTTTGTTTTTTCTTCCACTGCAATTCCCAGCGCATCTACTATCGCTAAAGTGCCATACTCAAGATGCAGGTCGCTTTTCACATCATCAAATTCTCTTGTGCTATTCACCAGCACAATTCCTTCAGCATCCAGGCCGCTGACAACATTGACTGTTTTGTATAAAGCTTCATGAAATACTCCGACAACATGAGGCTGTTCAATTGGACTATGGTCGCGGATTTCCACATCCGGTTCGCAGAAACGGATAAAACTTTTCACAGGTGTCCCTTTTTTCTCTGAACCGTAGGATGAGAAATTGGATCCGTTTAACCCAAGTCCTAATACTCCAGCCTCCGCTAACATTTTCCCAGCAAGGTTCGCACCTAAACCACCTATCGATTCTAAGCGGATTTCAAAGAATCCTAACTCATTCTTCTTTGGCAATATAGACATACTGTCCCTCCCCCTATTTCGTAAAAGATTCACGAAAAAGACTTAAGTTTTTGACTTATCCAAATCTATTGTAGGCTTTATTCGATTCATTATCTGTGACAAAAGTCAAACATCCACAAAAAAATTTTATAACACTTTGGATTCTTTTCTAAAACCAGTTATCTAGTATGGCTTTATTGATTAAAATAAAAATATAACAGAGATTCAAATTGTTATATAACACACAAAAGAATTCGTCTTATTCTTGCTTTTCACCCAAACAGGAAACGCTCTAAGTGCTATCTTTTTCATTAAAAATAAGCTATAATAATTCGTTGTTTTATAATAGAAAAGGGGCTTAATCATGAATGTAATTTGTTCGACCTTGAATGCAAAATACATCCACACAAACCTTGCAATTCGGTATTTAAAAGCATATGCCGCTCCAGAATTTGACATTGACATCAAAGAGTACACAATTAAAGATCCCATTTTAAATATCGTTTCAGACCTTTACCAGCAAAAGCCATCTGTCATTGGATTTAGCTGCTATATTTGGAATATCGAAGAAACCTTAAAAGTGGTCAATCTCCTAAAAAAAATTGACCCTTCGATTACCATTGTCCTTGGGGGACCTGAAGTATCCTATGACACAATGGAATGGATGGAAAAATGCCCAGATATCGACTTTATTGTGATGGGTGAAGGGGAGCAAACCTTTAAACAGCTGCTCACTGAATTAACATCAACAAGGAATTTTCGAAATGTCCACGGAGCTGCTTTTCGTGAAAATAACGAAATCGTGATCACTCCACAAAGGAATAAATTAGACCTGAAGGAGCTCCCTTCTCCCTATCGTTTTCCTGAAGATGCTCCCCATTTAAGCAAACGGGTGACCTATATTGAAACAAGCCGCGGCTGCCCATTTAACTGCCAATTTTGCCTTTCTTCTATTGAAATAGGCGTGCGGTATTTTGACCGGGAAAAGATTAAGGCCGATATTCGGTACTTAATGGAAAATGGCGCAAAAACCATTAAATTTGTGGACCGGACATTCAATATCAGCAGAAGCTATGCTTTGGAAATGTTCCGTTTTCTCATTGACGAACATCATCCAGGCACAGTATTCCAATTTGAGATTACTGCAGATATTATGCGTCCTGAGGTGATTGAATTTTTGAATCAAGAAGCACCGAAGGGACTATTCCGTTTTGAAATTGGCGTACAGTCAACGAATGATGATACCAATGAACTTGTCATGAGAAAGCAGAACTTTGCCAAATTGACCAGAACTGTATCAATGGTGAAAGACGGTGGAAAAATTGATCAGCATCTTGATTTGATTGCCGGTCTTCCAGAAGAAGACTATGCTTCCTTCCGAAAAACCTTTAATGATGTTTTTGAATTGCGCCCAGAAGAACTGCAATTAGGCTTTTTAAAAATGCTGCGGGGAACAGGGGTACGCCTGAGGGCTCATGAGCATCAATATGTCTATATGGATCATTCTCCATATGAAGTCTTAGGAAATAACGTACTTTCCTATGGTGACATAATCAGGATTAAACAAGTGGAGGATGTATTAGAAAAATATTGGAATGACCACCGTATGGACACAGCCATCGAATATTTAGTGTCTAATAGTTTTTCTTCTCCGTTTGATTTCTTCCAAGAATTTGGTTCTTATTGGGATGGGCAGGGCTGGTCGAGAATTGGGCACCAGCTTGAGGATTTATACCGCCGGTTGGGCTCATTTCTAACGGAGAAACAGGTCCCTGATTTACAGGTAATCGAAGGGCTCATGAAGTATGATTATTTGAAAAACCATAAATATAAACCAAGAAAACCATGGTGGAATGCTTCATATGATAAATCTCGCCGAATCAGCCTTTACAATCACATCATAAACAATCCTGCTTCATTAGGGGAGAGTTTTGTCCGTCTCGGGCTCGATGAAAAAGATTTATATAAACATACGATGCTAGAGGAGATTTCATTCGATATAACCAGGTATTTAATGACAGGAACCATTGTAAAACAGCCATCCTGTTTACTGGCTTACTTTGACCCTGTCCATAACCAAACAGTTATCTTTCCATTTATCCTGCCTTAAGGAAAAATAATATGTTTTTTACTCGAGGGTGACTATAAGTCACCCCCGTTTTGTTTTGGCTCGTTTATTCGTCCTAGCGGATTTTGTTTCATGAAGAGGAATCCCATTGACATCGCCATATTCAACACTAAATTCCTCTACGGGTATTCTTGGCGGTGTTTTACGTCGGCCTTTCATTTAACTTCTTCCCTTTTTGCCTAATTTAGAATTTCGATTTTGAAACCGAATGGCATTGTCATCATGGGTAAACTCCGCTGAAAATTCACTTTCCTGGATATTTTTCTTTGGTGTTTTACTGTATTTATCTACTGCATCAAATTCTGCTTTTCTTTTTGCCATCTTGAAAACCACCTCCCTGAAAGATAGATACAGCTATATTGTGAAACAAAATCCTGTTAATCATTCTCTGGCTGATTTTTCTAAAATAATTATTGAAAAATCTGCAGAATATATAATCAGAGGTGACAATGGTTGAAAAAAGAACAAAGCAAGTTTACAACCGAGAAGGTCAGTATTGATGATACAATGCCTCACCAAATAAATGCACCCAGTTTTAAGGGGACAGGCATTAAAATGAAACCGCCATTCGTAAATAAACATGGTGTAGTGATCGGTGATAGCAGCTACTCATCAGAAAATTCACCATTGGAGAACTGGTCAAAGGAGACTGACCCGGCTATTATGTCGGGAGAGGAATGGGTGCACCCAACCAATGATATTGGATGGAATACATCGGAAAACCATGAACTGCTTGAAAGCAAAAGGAAACCGCAGGCTTTTCCGTTTATGCATCCAACTATTGATGTAAGCAAGGGCAGTGATTAACCATAATCGATAATCTTTACCACTTATGAACCATAAGGAAATATAAAATAATATCCCTACAGAGAGTATTGCCTCTGAGACTATAAGGAGTGAAGGAAAATGCCAAATAGAAATAAATTATTAGTGCCTGGTGTCGAACAATATTTGGAACAAGTTAAGTATGAAATTGCTCAGGAATTCGGGGTTCAGCTTGGGTCTGATACGGTTTCGCGGGCTAATGGATCAGTAGGCGGCGAAATCACCAAAAGGCTGGTACAACAAGCTCAAGCGGATCTTTCGGGACAATTTTCACAACAATAATGCTATATATGGAAAAAAAACAGTCCGGCGTTTTGGCCGGACTTTGCTTATTTTTTGTTATTATTTTCAAACCTCTTTGGTTGATTTTTTCCGCCAGATGGAGCTTTATTCCAATTTTCTTGTTTTTTGATTTGACCTGAGTTCTGCCTAAAGGTCTGTGGTTGTGGCTTTTTCATTTGGCCCTGTTGAATATTGCCGTTATTTTGTTTTTTGATCTGGCCTGGATTTTGTTTAACTGACTGTTCTCCCCACTTCTTCATTTGCCCCTGTGGGATATTGCTTTTTTCAGGATGGGTTTCATTCTCGCTCCCATTATGGGGCGTACTACTAGCGGAAGGATTAGGATTTTGAGGCACGCTTGGTTCTGTCTGTTTTTTTGCCTGCCCGGGCGGCGCAGTGCCACTTGCTGCTTCCTGGTTAGCCGAAGAATTTGTGCTTTGTTGAGGGCTTGTTTCCATTTTGGGATGGCTGTTTTTCTTATTTTCCCCTTTATTATCATCGGTATGAGCCAACTGGTATTTGCCAGTGGTCATTCCAAGATTATGAGCTTTTTCAAGATCCGATTTAGTTCCAGATACAACCTTTAGCTCTAATTGCTGATCAGTAACAGTCGATTTAATTTCTTGCAAATCGCCTTCCAGCTTTTTTCCAATTTTACTTCCGACTGTTCGGGTACAACCGTTGAAATGACAATTTGTTTTTTATTCTCTAGGTACCCTTCCGCTTTGATTTCATCGATAATTTTTGCGGTTACCGTAGAAACATCCTTCTTTTTCCAGCCTTTGAGATGTGAAATAACCTCTTTGCCCTCTTTATTAAAACCGGTTATCTCGACAACCTGCAATTTCTTATTAACCCCGAGTTCGATACTTGGATTTACGTCAATCGACATATAGGCATAAGCCTTATTATTCTGGTACAAAGGAAACGCTGAAGCGATAAAAATAAAAAATGCAGCAGCTGCTATCAAGAGGGGTTTCAATAAGTTGGCCCTCGAAAATAAAGAAAATTTTATTGTTTTAATTTCAATGGGAAAAAATAAAATTTCCTCTCCAACTGAATAAGCCTGATCCTGTTTCTTTGCCCTCAAGAATTCTCCTTCAGGGGTTAAAAGCGTTAGAAATCCGTCATCTATTTGCATAACAATTCCCTTTTTCATGGTTCCAACACCCCTTTTATATAGTCCTTCATATAGACAAAATCCCCCGACAATATAAGGGCAATCGCAATGATATACTTACGGTTCCTTTCAATCGTTTTTCTGCTCACATCTACCAATTTTTCTAATTGTTTAATCGGAAGCCGTTTTTTTTCCAGCAGCATTAATTTCAACTCTTGATTTTCAACTAACAATTTTGCCATCTCGATAGCATTTTTTCTTGCATCCGCATGCTTTGGAGCATTCTCCACCAAGTCACTGAAGCTCACATCAAAATCGGCAAGGAGTGACTGAAAACGAAGTATCTCTTCTTTTCGTAAGACTTCGTCATTTTTTTTATGAAAATGATCCAGAGAAAGCTCATTTACAATCGCATTTCCAGGAGTATCTTCTTCTTGTGAAGGACTGGTAATATCAATGCTTATATGCTGATTTTTAGATTGTTTTCTAATATAGTCGATTATTCTTCGTTTTATAATCACCTCGGAAAAACTAAGCAGCGACTTTCCGCGTTCCGGGGAATACTTTTCAATGGCTTCATTAAATGCAATCAGGCCTATGCTAAATTCATCATCCGTTTCATAAATATATCGTTTGCATACAGAAGAAACTGTTTTTGCAATAAATGGTTTGTAAGAATCAATCAATTCATTTCGTAATGACTGATCGCCCTCTTGGATCAAGGAAACCGTTTCCTCTAAAGTCTTTTTCTTCTTGGCCAAAAACAATAAACTTAGCATTTGCTCACCTCTATTCGACCAATTATACCATAGGATAGCTGCTTTGGTCTTTACGGTGGTGAGCCAATTTAGGCCTACTTTTACTACAAAATTACGATCATTACATTCAGGTTATGGGGGTATAAAAAAATTATTTCACGATAAAAACAAAAATTGGCGGGAAAGCTCCCGCCAAAATAGTTATTGCTATGATCAATCATGCTGGTCCATAGGATTATAGAGCTTCACATTCGGATTCTTCTCTTGGAACCAGCGGAGGGCAAAGTCGTTTTCAAACAAGAATACAAAGTTGTCAAACCGGTCTTTTACCAATAAACTCCGTGAGCTTGATAAGTTTTCGTCCACTTCGTTGTTTTCAATCCATCTGGCCATTTTGGAACCTAACCGCTCCATTAGGACCTCAGCATTGTATTCATTTCTCATCCGGTGTTCAAATACTTCAAACTGAAGCTGGCCGACGGCTCCTAACAAATATTCGTCCGTTTTGACTGTTTTGAACAGCTGGATAGCTCCCTCCTGAACGAGCTGGTGGAGTCCCTTATAAAATGACTTCTGTTTCATGACATTTTTTGCTGATACCCTGACATAGAGCTCTGGGGTAAATTGAGGCAATCTCTCAAATTGAAAATCATTTTTGCCGGCTGTCAGCGTGTCGCCTATTTGGTAGGTGCCGGTATCATACAGTCCTATGATATCGCCGCTGACCGCCTCTTCCACTGTATTCCGTTCTTCTGCCATAAAAGAAGTGGATTGGGATAGCTTTAATTGCTTTCCTATTCGTGGAAGATTCACTGACATGCCCCGCTCGAATTTCCCTGAGCATATCCGCACAAACGCAATTCGGTCCCGGTGAGCCGGATTCATATTGGCCTGTATTTTAAATACGAAACCTGAAAATTGTTCAGAAAGCGGGTCCACTTCACCGTTAGATGATTTCCTTGGCTTAGGAGGCGGAGCAAACTGTAAATACGTTTCAAGGAATGTTTGGACACCAAAGTTGGTCAGGGCACTGCCAAAGAAAACTGGGGTCAATGTTCCAGCAGCAACTTTTTCCGCTGAGAATTCGTTCCCAGCTTCATCCAGCAGCATAATTTCTTCCAGAGTTTGATCATAAAGCCCGGAGGATTTGATCGGATGATCCCCCTCAATTTCCCCATCCTCATTTAGAGGTATAAACCGTTCATCCTCCTCCACCCTGAATTGTTCAACACGATGATAATAACGGTCGTATATGCCAAGAAATTCTTTACCCATTCCAATCGGCCAATTCATTGGGTAAGATTCAATTCCCAGAACTTCCTCCAATTCAGCAAGGAGTTCAAGCGGAGTTTTCCCCTGCCGGTCGAGTTTGTTCATAAAAGTAAAGATCGGAATGCCCCTCATGCGGCAAACTTTAAATAGCTTCAGCGTTTGCTCCTCAATCCCTTTGGCTGAATCAATAATCATAACGGCGCTGTCCACGGCCATTAAGGTCCGGTACGTATCTTCACTGAAATCCTGGTGGCCAGGAGTATCTAAAATATTAACGCGGAATCCATCATAATCAAATTGCATCACACTGGATGTAACGGAAATTCCCCGCTGCTTTTCAATCTCCATCCAGTCACTAGTTGCAAACTTCCCTGTTTTCTTTGCTTTTACCGTTCCTGCATCCCGAATGGCACCGCCAAATAATAATAGCTTTTCGGTAAGGGTTGTTTTCCCTGCATCCGGGTGGGAAATAATCGCAAAAGTCCGACGGGATAATACTTCTTGTTTAAAATTGCTACCCATCTTGTCTTCCTTTCTATTCATTAATTAATCATTTTATCCATAAAATCAATCATATCTCGCAATCGTGAACTTTGCAATATTTCTGTTGTCTGCAAAAGATTATTTCTTTTAACTGATAGCTATACAGATTATAATAACCTTATAGTTAAGACTGGTGTAATACAATTAGGAGGCAATATGGTCATTACAAAAATTGATAAATTAACTGTTGAATTATTGCAGAAGGCATTTCAAATTGTTCTTGAACAAAATCATGTGCCATACATAAATATTGGAATCGCCGAGCAGGACGATGAGCTGTTATTTTTGTATGAAGGAAAAGATGAAAAGGTTCATGTATTTAAGTGGAGCAAAGCCTCCAGTATCGGGGTGACTTATGGCACGCTTGCCCAGAGCGTCTTGACACCCATCATTCCACACCTTCGACTGCTTTCTTAACACCACGGACACTTACTTTCAATAGGAGTAAGTGTTTTTTACTGAAAGGTTAGTTAAAACTTGCTTGTTGATTTCCGCTCCATTTTGAAAACAACCTATTGAATAAAATCTGTTCTGGATCCTCCCACTGATTACCATATCCATTTTTCTGGATAACCTTTTATAATGGAGGAGTACTCTGTATGAAGGAGGCTCCATAAATGAACCGAAGCAAAAAATCGGCTGCAAAATTAATCCCGCTGGTAACAGCGTTAATAGTAATCATTTCAGGCATAGTTTGGTATAGTTACTCAACAGCCAGGAACGAAGAGACCATTCCATTCTCCGCTGTTGAGAAAATCATTCAACAGCAGGAAGGAAAATCCGTTTCCATAACGGAACATCAAGATGGCCGCATTTATTTAACGGCTGGCGGTAAAGAATACAGTTCCCAATTGCCGCCTAACAGCCAAATGATTGACAATTTAATAGAAAAATACAATATTGATTATAGCTATTCATCCAGCACCCGCTATGGCAAATGGATTATGGGCGGGGTTTTGATCCTGCTCGCCTGTGCCGTATTTTTTCTGCAAAAATCCAAGGGCGGCTTCGGACTTCGTTCGATGAAAAATAGTGTCAGCCAAGCCCGCCCCCTCCCATCTATCAGTTTAAAAGATGTAGGCGGGCTCGGCGAGGAAATGAAAGAAGAAATTTTGCAGACATTATCCACTATCACTGAACCGGAGCGGGCACGAAAATTAGGAATTTCCCCTCCAAAGGGCATTTTGTTATATGGTCCGCCAGGGACAGGAAAAACGCTGCTTGCCCAAGCGATTGCCCATGAATTGAATGCCTCCTTTTTTTCAGCGAGCGGTTCATCCTTTAATGAATTATTTGTCGGTGTCGGCGCGAGCCGAATCCGTTCTTTATTTCATGCAGCCAGAAAAGAGCGCCCTTCTGTCATTTTCATCGATGAAGTGGATGCCCTAGCTGGAAAACGTAAACCGCATGGCGGTGAAGAAGCTGAAAAAACTTTAACAGAGCTCCTTGTGCAGCTTGATGGCGGGATCTCGAATGATGGAATCCTATTTATCGCTGCCACTAATAGAAAAGACATGCTGGATGATGCCTTTCTCCGTCCAGGGCGCATAGATTTTTCCTTTCATGTGCCGCTTCCAGATACAAAAGGAAGATTGGAAATTATTCAGATTCATACAAAGGACAAGGCGATGGCACCCGATGCAGCAGCATCGCTCGATAGTCTGGCAGAAAGTACATCAGGTCTTTCTGGAGCAGACCTTTATTCTTTGTTTGAAACAGCCAGCAGACGGGCAGTTTTAAATGGACACGATAGGATTCAAAAGGATGATTTAGATTATGCACTCGACCGGACGATTCTTGGAAGCTCCTCCCGCGCCCTGACAGACCTAGATACCAAGCGCAGGGTTGCCATCCATGAAGCTGGCCATGCCCTCGTCGCAACATTAACAAAACCCGGCTCTGTCCGAAAAGCAACCATTATCCCGCGTGGTGAAGCACTAGGCTATGTAGCACCGATTCCAAAGGAGCTGCAATTATCAACAACCAGTGATTTGCTAGATCGGGTTGCTATGATTTTAGCTGGCGGTGCAGCAGAAAGGATTGTCCTGGGCGAGCATAGTATCGGGGTTGGCGGTGATGTGCAGCAAGCAAAACAAATTATTGAACAAATGGTTGAAATCGGTATGCTCGAAGATAGTTTTTCGTTAACTTTTAAAAAGCTTGATAAGGAAGAAAAGATGCAAGAGCTATTCGAACGGGCCATAGACCGTGCGGAAAATTTAATCAACAGCCATCAGCATGTCCATCATCAATTAGTTGAGGCATTATTAAAAAAAGAAACGATAGAAGGATCCGAGGTGGAAAAAATCGTACATGGAACTAAAGAGTACGATCATACTTCCCATGCCATATTTGCTTAACAAGATCAAGGGGTCAGATCCCCGCAAACTCCCTAGGACTTACTTTTCCAAAGATCCTAGGGAGTTTTTTTAAGGTCTGGCCCCATTTAGAAATATTTAAAGTTTTATTTGTAAATTAATAGTAGCAAGCTGCACCTACAATGATTAATAGGATGAATAGTACGACAATTAGCACAAAGCCGCTATATCCAGAACCGAAGCCGCCGCAGCAGCCGCCAAAGCCGTAACCACCGAAGCCGCCATATCCAAACATATCATTACCTCCTTTTATTTTTTTATATTTTTAATAAACCCAAGCTGCCCCAACGATAATTAGTAAAATAAACAAAACGACAATCAGGGCAAATCCTGCGCCATATCCGCCTGCTGCTCCAGACATATACCATACCTCCTTTTTCGAATTCAATATATCCTATTCACCTATATCCTGATGTGCAATAGACATATATCCCTATTCAGTGCTTTTCTTAAAATGGCTAAGCCCATTCTTATGATGAAGGCTTTGTTCATAAAAATGGAATGTCCCCCTTAAACCTTTTTTGGGTGTTGTTTCTGCCGCCGGCCGTTAAATCCAAAAACAAAAAAAACCACAACCTCCTGCCTGAAAGAGATTGTGGTTATTGTATTTTTTTATATATTAGATGATACAAGATGCTCATACCCCTAAGATGCAATATATAGTTATTTAGTTTTTACAAGTCCTTTAACCCCATTAATACCGCGATCGACAAGACTTAAATGCATATCTCTTGCAAGCTGGACATACTCTTTTCTCACTTGTTTCCAGGCGCTCCTGCGCTGGCGGGAGAACTCCAGATTAGATTCAATTGTCTTCTCTAAATTCTCCTCTATTTGGTCGGCAATTTGGAAAACAGATTTAATTGGTGTCAGGGCCAATTTCTCTATTTGTCCAGAAACCTCCTCAAGCTGTTTCTTAAGTGCCTCTCGGCTGCTTGCTCGTGCAGGTTCATCTTGTACTTCTTCATTCCCTCGGCCGATTCGCTGCATGACTTCATTGGCAATTTCCTTGTTCGTCTTTTTCGTTTGCTGATACAGGGATGAAATAGTTTTTCGGTACTGCTTGTTGAATTTAGCCACTTCCCTAATCGTATTGAGATAAGCTTCTTCCCTGTTTTCACGAAGCTTTTCCGCCCGTTCACGAGAAAGCTCGTATTGATCCCATAAAGTGTTTACAAAAGAATTTGCGGAATTAACCTCTTCTACTGCAGGATTTGTTATGTCCTCAGCAGCAGGTGCTGTATCATTCTTCTTCTGTGCCATCTTCAATCCTCCCCTTATTATTATTTACTTTCTCTATTGAATCCTTCTTTTGAAATGAAGGGATATAGAGCTCAAGGACGCTGGTATACATGTTAAAGAATTGATCAAGCAATGATTGATAAGTTTCTAATTGATTCGCATACCCTTTTAAGTATCTCATCCCAGCTTTTGTAATGAAGTACTTTCGTTTGGCCGGTCCTGTTCCAGTTGTATCCCACTCTGATAAAACCAGCTCATCTTTTTCCAACTTTCTTAACATTCTGTACAAATTTCCTTGGTCAAGGGTTTTAAAGCCAAAAGACTCGAGTTTTTGGATAAGCTCGTACCCGTGAAGGGAAACCCTGCTAAGAAGCAATAAAATAAATGGCAGGACAATATTTTTTGATGGATTAACCGATTGGTTATCTTCGTTTACCATATCTTTATCACCTCACCTATATGTATTTTACACCTATAGGTAATATATGTCAAACATTTAAATAAATATTACTATTCCAGTTAAATCTTTACAAATGTTCCTTTTTGGTAATAAACTAAAAAAAATGAAAAGGTGGTGTAAAATGATCGAAGCAAAAATAAGTAAAACGGGAATTCCTTATTTGCGGTTTGGAAAAGGCGAACCGTTCGTGTTGATCCATGGTTTAGGTGAAATCAAGGAAGGGTGGATCCATCAATTTGAATTGTCTCAATATTTCGAACTCATCATCCCTGATTTACGCGGGCACGGAGAGTGCAACAAAACGGAAGGGATTACCATTCAAAACTTTGCCGCTGACATTATTCTATTATTGAACGAACTAAACATTAAAAATACTCACATTCTTGGCCTGTCAATGGGTGGAGCCGTTGCACAAGAAATCTACCGCCAGTCGCCCTCAATCTGCCGTTCTCTCATTTTAGCAAGCTCATTTCATTACTTCCCTAAGAAATTTAAAAAGTGGCTGTTTGAAAACAGAAAAGCCAAATTTGAAGCCCTAAGCTCTACAGGCAAACAAACGGAATATTTAGCCAGAATGGCACTTTACTCTTGGAATGATGAAACGGTATCAAACTTTAATCAGTTGTTTCGGCCGAAACAGGATATTTTTATCAATTCGCTTAAATCCTGCCTCGAAGTCAACAATTTATCTTTATTAAGAAAAATAAAGATTCCCACATTAATTATTGGCGGCCAATATGATTCTGTTTTACCAGTATGGATTCAGGCATGCATGCACAAACAGATCCCTCATTCTAAATTTGTCATTATCAGGAACACAGGCCATCTCGCCAAGCTGGAGGCAAAAGACCATTTCAATCTCTTATTGCGTTCCTTTTTAGGCCAGCAGGCTGTCGCGGGGTAAAAAGCACAAGCACCGGGAAAGGATTATGCACTCCTTCTCGGTGCTAATTGGATCATTTTTCGGAGAGTGAACGTGTACTAAGCCATTGATCGGCAAATTCAGCAAATTTCCCTGTCAATGCAAGTGAAACATGACCGCCTTCAAAGACCTGATAGGTTTTATCTAAACTTCCTGCCATATCCATTATCGGCAAACTTTGCTGCTCCAAAACGAGTGTATCACGTGAGCAGGAGAAAACGAACAGCGGGCATTGAATTTGCGAAAGAACTGCCTGTCTGCCGCCGATGACTAATTCCCCTTTCAATAGTTTGTTTTCTTTATAAAGATCATGAAACATTTGCTTGAAGGCGGCACCCGCAAAAGATGCAGTGTCCTTCGTCCATTTATCCATCCTCCTCCACTTTTCAACATACTCGTCATCATATGCCCGGGTAACCAAATTGACCATGGGGCTATTATAAACAGGAGACAGCATCCGGAACATCAAATACATAAATTCAGATGGTATGGTTCCATAGGCATCTGCAAACCGGTTAAAGTCCATTTCTCCATTCTGCAAGCCTTCCAGCCACTTATCGGGAACAATCCCGATACTGAAGTCAATAGGAACCGCCGCTAAAATTAAATTTTTGATTGGCACGTCAGTAATCGATGTAAGAATGGCTGAAATGGTTCCCCCCAGGCAATAGCCAAGCAAAGAGATTCCCTTTTGCCCAGAATGGCGGATTGCCCTCTTAATTGCGGCTTCCAAATACTCTATAATGTAAACATCCAGCGTCGTATCACTGTCTTCTAAACCAGGAGAGCCCCAATCAAAAAGGTATACATCATATCCACGCTCTGTTAGCCCGCCTACTACGCTGCTGCCTGGTCCTGCATCTAATATATAGGGCTTATTTAAAAGCGAATAGACCATTAAAACAGGAATTGGATATTTCTTATTCTTAGCCGGGTGATACCATAAGGTTGACTTATTTTTTTTCCAGATGCTTTGTCTCGGAGTTGGTATGATATCCGGTTTGGGCTCAAGAATAATTCTTACAACTTGATTCCACCTTTTTGTTTCCTTTTCTAAATCAAATTGTGGAATAAACCGCGCTCCAAGTGCTTTTGCATCCATGCATTATTCCCCTTTCATTCTCCTTTGGAGGGACCGGCGGATGATAGCACCAGTTCTTTGTCCATTTTAATTTCATTGTCTTGTTCTGCCTGAATCGATTTTTTCACTTCAGCCAGTTCTGCTTTGATATCGGAAAGTTGTACCGCTTCTTCTTTTAACTCCCTAATCTCATTTTGGATTTGAGCAAGTTCCTTACTGGCTTTCAAGTGTTTTAAGTCTGTTTTGATACTTTTAAGACTGTCAATTTCTTTCCGCAGTTCTTGAAGATTGACCTGAATAATTTTGATATCTACAAGCCCTTTCCTAAGCTCCTGCAGCTCTGCATTCATTTTTCTGGTTTCTTCCATATGGATGGAAGCTTTTTTTAATTCAGTGTTCATTTGTTGAATATTCATTACTGCCTCTTTAAGCAATTCAACATTTTCTTGATTTAGCTGCCCTAGGCTATCCTGGAGATTCCATACTTGTTCCTCCAGAAGATCCATTTTTTCTTCTGCTTGAATAGATAGCTTTGCAACATTCGCCACATCCTTTTTCGTTGGTATGTTGAGAAAGCCTGCCATCAATTCTTGATTTTTCCGCAAAATCTCCATATAGTTTGAATGCGCATTCAAACCAGCTTTCATTAACCGGACAGTTTCACGGTTATCCGTCAGCATATACAGGAAACCATTCATTTGTTTTTCCCATATTTCCGCCATTCGTTTATAGCCTTCGAATGGATCAAACGCTTTTTCTTTTGTCATCTAATCTCCCCCCTAATCACAGGACTGCGTTAGTTATTCTGTTTCATTAAATTTTTCCAATGTTACACCTTATGTTTCATTCCCGCTCAATGGACTCTTTCTTCCTCCTTCCTCATCATCCTTCTAAGCAGTTTTCCAACTGAGGATTTTGGCAGTTCATCCAGGATTTCAATTTCCTTAGGAACTTTATAAGGAGCGAGGTTTATTTTAGCAAATTCAATAAGCTTATCCGGATCCGCCGTCATTCCGGGCCTCAACTTAACAAACGCCTTAACTGTTTCTCCTCTGTAGGAATCTGGCACACCAATCACTATAGCCTCTTCAATAGCTGGATGCTGGTACAAAACTTCTTCCACTTCTCGCGGATACACATTGTAACCGCTTGCAACAATCATGTCTTTTTTCCGGTCTAAAATGTAAAAATATCCGTCTTCATCCATTTTTGCAATATCTCCTGTAAACAGCCACCCATCCTTCAAGACCATTTCAGTATCTCCGGGACGTTTCCAATAGCCTTTCATGACCTGTGGCCCTCTAAGAATCAGTTCGCCCGCTTCTCCTACCGGCACATCTTCAAAACCGTCCGAAGTTTCCTTGACGATTCTTGCTTCTGTTCCGGGCAGAGGTATGCCCACACTTCCCAATTTTCTTGGAAGAAATGGCGGAGTAGAAATGGCGGATGGAGCCGTTTCAGAAAGCCCATACCCATCAGATAGCCGAATCCCCGATCTCCTTTCAAATACTTTAACCTGCTCAACGGGGAGCGGGGCACCACCGCTGCTTAAAAAGAAAATATCTCCAATATTGCTCTCTTCCAATTGCTGATGGCTATTAAGGGCAAAGATCATTGTTGGAACCACTGTTAACTGAAACGGTTTCTCCCGTTTAATTAGCTCCAAAAGTTCATTTACTTCAAACCGGGGGAGAATGAGTTGATTACATCCGATTCGAATGGCTGATAATGCATTGCAGGAAAGTCCATAAACGTGAAACATCGGAAGGACACTGATAATTTTAAAGTTTTCCGGCTTTTCATCGACCGCATTGTAAGTAAAATCACATACTTGAATAATATTGGCAAGCAGGTTGTAGTGGGTTAACATAACTCCCTTAGATATCCCCGTTGTCCCTCCAGTATATTGCAGCAGCGCTACATCTTCAGCAATATTGATAGAGATTTCCGGAATCACATTATCATAGGTTAGAAAGTCTTCAAGATAAAGGTCACCGGCGCTTAATGGCCGTTTATCTCCTCCAAACCCGATCACGATGATTCGCTTTAAGGATGTTTTTGGCTGGACCTGTTTAACTCTATGATAGAAGGCCTCAAATACAACCATATACTCAGCCTCAGAATCATTGAGCACATATTCGATTTCCCGTTCCACATACATGGGGTTGACCTGAACCGCTATACCGCCTAATCGGAATGCGGCAAATAGACTAAAAATGTATTGGGGACAGTTTGGCAGCATGATTGCCAGCCTGTCACCCTTTTGAAATCCAACACGGTAAAGAGAAGCTGCGAGCATGTCAGACAACATTTTTGTTTCATGATAGCTCCAAGACTTTCCATAAAATGTGAGAGCCGGATGATCACCATGAATATTTGCAGCCTGTCTTAATAAGTCAAATAATGAATCATACTCAATCGATACATGCTCACTAATTCTAGGGTCATAAAACTTTAGCCATGGTTTTTTCTGGTACACCACACTTTTCCCCTCCTAATTTTTCTCCAGTCAATTTAGAGAATCATTTCCTTCTCTACACAAACTTGGAAGATCTTGTAACCACTTAAATTATTGTTTTAAAAGAGGGTTTTGTAAATGAACGGTTATCGACAGGTTTTTGCCACTATTTACATTTTTTACTTAGCATAATCAGATAATCGACAAATCACCACAAGAATCTCCAGCATTAGAATATTTTGTTTGAGCATTTGCTCTGTTGTTCACAAAATATTCGATATTTAATGCCATATTGAAATTAAACAATTGTTTATATAGATATTTTTTATAGTAGAAATAGTGTTTCCTAGCCTCTAAGGGAATCATAGTTATTGATAGGCTAGACGGAAAAGATCTGCCAGTTCTCGAACCAAAGGCATTTTTGGATTAGCCATGGTATCCTGATCATGAAAGGCCCGCTCTGCAAGCAGATCCACTTTGGCTTCAAACTCATGCCGGCTTACACCAGCTTTGGAAATACTTGTTGGCATATCCAACTCTTTTGTAAGCTCATATACTGCTTTGCTTAAGCTTTCCACCCCTTCCTCAGTTGTCTGGGCAGGCAGTCCAAGCATACTGGCAATTTCGGCATACCGTTCATCGGCAATAAAGGACTCATATTTAGGGAATGTCATAAATTTATCAGGTTTTTTGGCATTAAAGCGAATGACATGCGGCAGCATGATGGCGTTTGCCCTCCCGTGCGGCATATTAAATTCGGCACCCAGAACATGGGCCAAACTGTGGTTAATTCCAAGAAATGAATTGGCAAATGCCATACCCGCAATAGCAGAAGCATTATGCATTTTTTCGCGGGCCTGTTCATCCCCTCCATCCCGATAGGCCCGAGGCAGATAGCGAAACACCAGCTGTATCGCCTTTAATGCCAACCCATCTGTATAGTCATTTGCAAGTACCGACACATACGCTTCAATCGCGTGTGTTAACACATCCATTCCTGTGTCCGCAGTGACCGATTTAGGAACTGTCATGGCAAATTGCGGATCAATAATGGCTATATCTGGCGTCAGCTGGCTGTCTGCCAGCGGATGCTTGATATTTTCTTGTTTATTCGTAATAACAGAAAAAGAAGTTACCTCAGAACCAGTTCCGGAAGTGGTCGGAATGGCAAGCAGCCTTGCTTTTTTCCTTAGTTCTGGAAAACACACGACCCGCTTCGCAGGATCAAAGAATTTTTGTGTGAGACTTTGAAACTCCGTGTCCGGGTGCTCATAAAACAGCCACATCGCCTTGGCCGCATCGATGACAGAACCTCCTCCAAGGGCGATAATCAGATCCGGCTGAAACTTGATCATTTGATTGGCACCTGCCATTACCGTATCTATACAAGGTTCTGGTACTACATTTGAAAAAATTTCCGTTCGGATTGCAGCTGAATTCTTTTTTAAATAATATAAAACTTTATCAACATAACCGTGTTTTAGGCTGCTTTCACTTGTCACAATAAAGGCTCGTGAAATTCCTGTAATGGCCGCAAGCGTCTGAACTGAGTTTTTTTCAAAGAAAATTTGTGATGGAACCTTAAACCATTGTGTCATCACTCTTCTCTTAGCCACTTTTTTAATATTGATTAAATTGGCTGCTCCAACATTTTGTGACACCGAATTTCCTCCATACGTACCGCATCCTATTGTTAAGGATGGCACGGATGTATTGTAAATATCTCCGATAGCCCCGTGGGTGGATGGGGTATTAACAATAATGCGGCCCGCTTTCATCCGAATAGAAAATGTATCAATCGCATCCTGGTTCGATGAATGGATGGCTGCTGAATGGCCCAGTCCGCCATATTCTAGCGTTTCCTCTGCAATCATCAGTCCTTTGGCCAAACTATCAACCTTGTAGCACGCCAAGATCGGGCTCAATTTTTCACAGGATAACGGATAGTCCGGCCCAACACCTTGTAACTCGGCGATTAAAATTTTTGTATTTGCAGGAACCTTCACTCCTGCCATTTTTGCTATTTGCCAGGCAGAAAGACCGACAATCATCGGGTTAAGGGCATGATGTTTAGGATCTATAGCAAGTTTTTCCACCATTTGTTTTTCTTGTTCCTTGAGAAAATAACAGCCATTAGCAATTAATTCCTGTTTTACTTCGTGATAGATTTCCTGGTCAATAATCAGTGCTTGCTCAGAAGCGCAAATCATTCCATTATCAAACGTTTTGGACAGGATCAGATCATTCACGGCACGTTTGATATTGGCGGTTTTTTCGATATAACACGGAACATTGCCTGCCCCCACACCCAGTGCTGGTTTTCCGGAGCTATATGCCGCTTTCACCAGATTAGGGCCGCCTGTTGCTAAAATAAGCGATACCTTAGGGTGCTTCATTAATAGCTGAAATGCTTCATGGGAAGGCGATTCAATCCATTGGATTGAGTGCTCAGGAGCACCTGCCTTAGCGGCTGCTTCCCGCAGCAGTTCGGCTGCTGCCGCACAGCATTTTTGCGCATAGCGGGGAAACGCAAAGATAATTGGGTTTCGGGTTTTTAATGATAGTAAGGTTTTAAAAATAACGGTCGAAGTTGGATTCGTTATTGGAATTATGCCGGCGATCACTCCAACTGGTTCGGCAATTTCAATAAACCCCTCATTTTCATTTTCATGAATGACTCCCACCGTTTTCATATTCCGTAAATTGTTATAGATACACTCTATTGCAAACATATTTTTAAAAATCTTATCCTCATAAACTCCCCTTCCTGTTTCTTCCACCGCCAATTTTGCCAGATATTTATGATGCTCCAATGCTTTAATCGCCACTTGTTTGACAATATCATCAACCATTTGCTGATTATAACAGCGAAATTCCTCCAACGCCCTTGAACTATTGCCAGCAAGTTGATCTATCATATCGGATAATTGCTGGTTATCATAGACTGTTTTTTCTTTTACAGCCACTTGCCATCCCTCCCATGTTTCTTGTGCAGGAATTCACATAAAACTCCTGTCCGCTCTTGGAAAGAACTATATCACGATGTTTTATTGAATTTTGTCGAATTGCGCGCAAAAATGAATGAATAACCATTCATTTTTGAATTGTTCATAAAAGTTTCAAAATCACCAGCCCTCATAGCACAAAAACAAAATAAAAAACGCCATAAACTCCGTTTCTAAGAGTTTATGGCGTTTTGAATCAGCCCGTATTGCGCAATCCCGCAGAAATGCCGCTAATGGTCAATAAGACTTCTGTTAACATTGATTCATCCAAATTGTCCTGCTCTCTGAATTGTTTAATGAGCTCAACCTGTAAAAAGTTTAATGGATCAACATATGGATTTCTTCTAAAAACAGAATCCTTAATATTAGGAGTATGATCCAACAGTTCTGTATCACCGGTTATTTGCAGCAATATATCTTTTGTCCGTTCATACTCTTCTAAAATATTCGTAAAGATCCGTTGTGCAATGGCCTGATCTTCCACAAGGGTTACATATTCTCTGGCCGTTGTAATATCCGCTTTCATGAGAGCCATTTGCAGATTATCAATCGTTGCCTGAAAAAACGGCCATTTTTCGTACATTTGCTGGAGCAGTTTTAAGTTTTGCCCACTTTTCGACGCAAAGCCTTGCAGTCCCGTTCCGGCTGCAAACCAGCCTGGAAGGAGCTGGCGGCTTTGTGTCCAAGCAAACACCCATGGAATGGCCCGCAAATCTTCAAATCGATTCCTATTTTTTCGGCTCATCGGTCTTGAACCTATATTTAATTCTCCCAGCTCCTGTAATGGTGTCGCTTGTTGAAAATAAGTTAGGAAATCAGGATCATGAAACACAAGCGATTGGTATTTTGCCAATGCCTCTGCTGATATTTGCTCCATCGCTTCTTCCCATTCCTGTTCTCTCAGCTGCTTAGACTCCCCTTCATTTGAAACATGAGCGGCAGTTAAGATCAACGTGGAGGTGGCCTGTTCTAAACTGCGATACGCGATATCCTCTAGCAAATACCGGGCAGAAAGAACTTCACCCTGTTCAGTGATTTTCACTCCATCGCCAATGGTTTCAACTGGCTGGGACAGGATACTTTTATTTAATGGACCTCCGCCCCGGCCAAAAGAACCGCCCCGGCCATGGAAAAATTTCAAGCCGATTCCGTACTGCTTGGCCATATCATGAATTTCTATCTGGGCTTTATAGAGCTTCCAGTTTGCTGTCAAAGTACCGCCATCTTTGCTTCCGTCTGAATAGCCAAGCATTATTTCCTGCTGGTCCCCCATTATTTTCAAATGCTCACGGTAGACAGGCATATTAAACAGCGTTTCCATGATTTTAGGTCCGGAGGTTAAATCATCGATTGTTTCTAGCAATGGCGCAACGTGCAAATGACTTTCCAGATTCCCATCAGCATGAAGCCGATATAGTCCTGCCTCCTTTGCTAATACCAGCACCTCGAGGAGATCACTTGGGGATTTCGTCATGCTCACCAGATAAACTGAAATCGAGCGTTTTCCAAATTCCTCATGGGCTTTTTTAATCGTTTGAAAAACTTTAATCATTTCTTGCGTTTCTGGTGAATAGTCTTCATTTAATAACAGTAATGGCCGCGGATCGGACAAAATATTTATCAAAGTGCTAGATTTTTCTTCCTCCGAAAGGGCCGCATAATTATCAGTGATACCTACTTTCTTCAGGATTTCACTAATGGCTGCCTCGTGTTCCCCACTATGGTTCCTTATATCAAGAGTGGCTAAATGGAAGCCAAACAAATTTACTTGACGGATCAATTTTTGGATAATTTTCAATTCATGTGCAGACGGATGATGCCTTTTTAAACTCCGTTTGATCAAATACAAGTCTTCTAATAATTCCTCTGCAGATCGATAGCCAGTCCCAGTGCTGCCTATCTGCTTAATCCGTTCCAAGATAATGGCAAATGCCCGTCGGTATACCTCTGATTGATTCGGCCACTTTTTCTCAGGTGGCAAATAAAGGTCTTCCTTCTCCGCAAGAAATGTTAAAAGTTCTTCACTTACCTTGACTCTTGTTGTCGAATGGCTGTATCTTTTCATTAATTCAACTAATACTTGTTTATATTTCTTCAGAACAAGCCTCCGCTGCCTGATTAAGGTCTCCCATGTTACCTCACGGGTGACATTCGGATTGCCATCACGGTCCCCGCCAATCCAAGAACCAAATCTTAGAAAGTTAGGCACCTTCCATTCGGTATCAGGATAATTTTTCTCCAAACATTCAGCTACCTCCTGATGAACCTCCGGGAGGACATCAAAAAGGGTCTCGTCAAAATAGTACAGTCCATTTCTTACCTCGTCCATAACTGTAGGTTTTTTCTGACGCAGTTCATCTGTCTGCCATAAAATAGCGACATCATTAAATAGGCTGTCCTCCAGCTTTTTCCTTTCTCTTCTTGAAAGCAATGGGTGGTCAAGGGTTTTAAGACTATCAGCTATCCTTTTTTGAATTTCAAGAATGGACCGTTTGGTTGCTTCAGTTGGATGCGCCGTAATAACCAGCTCAAGCGATAAAGTATTCAGTATATTTTGGATTGTATCTTCAGGCAGATGGTTATCCTTTAGAGATAAAATAGCGCTCTCAATAGATCCAGGCTGAACGTTCGTATCAGCTTGAAGCTGATACTGCCTCCGCCGTCTGATTCGATGATTTTGTTCGGCAGCGTTGATTAAATGAAAATACATGGAAAACGCCCGAATGACTTGTTCCCGTAATGGAGGGGTGAGCGTTGTAATTTCTTCTTTTAGTGAAGAGTATATTTCCTTGTCAAAGTGTGTCCTAAGTGACTTGCACATAAGCCTGATCTTTTCTACTTTTTCAAATAACTCAGTTCCGCCATGATTAATTAATATTTCCCCTAGCATTTTCCCTAATAACTTCACATCTCGTCGCAATGGAAGACTGCTGTCATTTGTAGTTTCTACTGCTGCCATTCTTTCACCTTCCCCTTTGTCCAAAAAATTCTTTAAATTTTTAAATATTAATATATCATATTTAAAGAGCAATGTTAAAAAAAATTGCTTATTATTCTGAAAAAAGTTTTAACGATTCATAAAATATGATGAAAAAACCCGCCTTCTGCGGGTTTTAGTGTATTCCTTACGTTAATTTTTATCGAATACAAGGACATAGGTTTTCCGGTCGTCATCACTATAATTTACAACAATAGAAATGATGGTTTTTTTGTTTTCATTAAGCTGGACTGTTTGGCTTGTTCCTCCTTCAATTTGGATCGATGAGCTGCTATATGCAGCTAGAGGATTAATGGTGACAGTATTCAAGTCACTAGAAACGCTGATATGATAGGTATACTCGTCTGGAGAAAACTCACTGTCCCATGTTCCTTCAGAAACTGACAAGCCGGATAATTTCGCGTAACTTGCTTTCTCCGTTTCAATGGAAGTTTTATCTGCCCCGCTTGCTTCGGCACCATTTGACTGAGTGCCCGACCTAAGTAAGGCACTGGCCGCTGGCATTGAACTGTTTCTTTCTGCAGAGAGGCCAGCAGATGGTTTGCTTGTGCTGCCTGAGGCTCGTGTAACCGATATCGTATAGGCCTTTTGTTCGCCATTTTCTGCTGTCACGACAATAGATATAGGGGTGGTGCCCACCGGAAGGTTAACTGACACCCCGGCTTCCTGCACTGTTTTCCCATTTATCTCAACTGTTGCACTTGCTTCAACGGCTTTTGGCTTAATGGTAATCGTAGAATTTTCATTTGCTACTTGAGCTGTATAATTTGTTATCTCCGCTGAAAAGCTTGGTGACAGTTCTCCTGTTGAAAGGCTAATATTTTGAAGCAGATTATTGCTGCTTTTTTCCCTTGTTACAGTCAGCTGATATGTCACTGTGGGATGACTGCTGTCACTAACGGTAATAGTAAAAAGGTTTTTCCCGGTTTTCAGTTGGTAATCAGAATTTGTTCCACTAATGACTGGGCTGCCATTAATCGTTATGGAAGCGTTTGGGCTTGTACTTTCCACAAGCAGACTAATCGAACTGACTTGGCTCTCCACTGCAGCCGAATATTGGGTTTCGCTCGGAGAGAAAGGCTGATCGAGCTCTATTCCCTCTATTTTTAAAGTTGACAACGTATTGGCTGTTTGTCCCTCTTCGGATTCTGCAGCACTTTCTGCATGTACGGTCGGTATAGATGATAAAGGACCCATACCAATCAGCATCACAGCAAATAGGAATGCCGCTCCTTTTTTCTCCATTTTGGCAAACATGATTCCCCGCCTCCTGCTTACTATCTGTGGGATAGCAGATTTTAACTATACACTATCACCAAATGCTTAACTTTTTCTTAATTTTTGGAGGCTTCCATATATAAAAAAACGAGAATGACTAAACCCTGGCCGGTGTGACACCTAAGCACACTAGTCATCCCCGCTAAAGACAAGGTTATTTCCTGATTAGTTCCAACAGTTTTGATGATATCGCAATAGCCATTTCTTCAACTGCTTCCGGTAAAGCGGATTCCAGTTTTGAATTTACCGCTGACCCTAGCTTTCCATTAACGTTAACTTCTAGAAATCCAGTTAATTTTGTCTTTGTGTGATTGATCGCTTTCGCTTCAAAATATCCCTCTCCAAAATATTTTTCGCTTTGGCCCTTTAACGTAAAATAGACCTTGGTTGGTTCAATCCACTCTTTTATGTCAATCACCAAACTAATTTTCTTTTTCAAGATTCCGATTTCGCTTTTAAATTCCCATGTCGATGTACGGTCCGATAATTTTTCATGGGCTATATAGTTTGGAACGAGCGGCGCCCAATTATCAATATCCTTCACAAAATCCCATATCACATCAATCGGCACATTGATTTCTACTTGATGTTTTCCGGTTGGCATAGCTTCCCTCTTTCCTTCAGAAGTAAAAAAGGATGACTTACATAAGGTCAGCCTCTTCTTTAAAGGTATATGATGGAGCAGGTAATTGTAGAAGATATATATCTGGCGGAATGCTTCTATGACATTTGAAGAATGTTTATGCTGGTTTCGGGATACTCAAAGTAAGCTGACAATTTCCCTTCATAGATAAATTCCAAGGAAGGACAGTTCTTAATATCTTGGGGAGTTACAAGTGAAAGCGGCTTTTGCCGGTTTATTCTGACTCCTGATTCTTCTAAAACGGAAGCAACAAAATGGGAACAGAAATAGGCATTCTTGCGATTCAACTCCACATTCAGCATCACTGCAATTAAACCGAGAAGGTTATACCTGTATTTATTTTTTCGCTGTTCTATTTCCTTAATTTTATTCACCATTCGGTGAAATTGTGTTTCATTCAAATTTAAACAATAAATAGCACAGTCCGCGTTCTTAAACAGACTGCCCCGTAGATCTTCTCTTACAAACCCTCCAAGGAAGGGATTTTTTGGATTTTTTCTGCCAAAGCTATACACTAAATCAAACTGTTCATCCAGGACTAATGAAGCATGATTATAAGGTTTCCTTGTGTAAAGCTTAATTACTTTTGTGAAAACTGTTCCAGTATCTGTTAAAAGGATATACACTTTTCTATTCATTTGAAAGCCCCCTGTAACCACCTTTTCAATTGGGAGGATTGCACGAATCGAATTCCCTTTACCTTATTCTTCCTCAATATCAAGTAAGAAGGAACAATCTCGAGAATTAAATTCTTCTAAGACCATAGACTTATAGCTTATAAGCCTGCAAACTTTATCAAAGAAACTGTTTCTTTTATTATAGGATAATTTATCCATCTACGAGATTCTATTTTTGAAAAATTTAAAAATTTTTCAAAAAAAACCATCATAAGATGGTTAGGCTGTCGAAAAACCTTCGGCAGCTTTTATTTTATCTTTATTCTTCATTAATTCACCGCGTTAATATAGTATAATTTATTAATAGTTGTCTATCCGAATTGTCGGTTGATTTGCGCAGGAGTCTTCGCGCCTTCCGCTCCAATCAACCTAACTTTAATCAATATGTATCCTACACACTAAGGGTCCTCCCAAACCGAATTTGAATTTGTATCCATTAAATAAGTTGGTTCCTGTAACACGACATGTGTGGGAGGAGCACAAGGAAAAGGTAAGGTTAAATCGTTTAACTAAATCG
>NZ_CALPDF010000026.1 GCF_943193175.1 Neobacillus muris | reverse complement strand
CGGAAAGCGAGTGCCCGGAACGGAAATCAACAGGCCCATTTGCATGGACAATCAATAAATTTGGTATTTAGATTCTGAGATAATAAAAAATTGCCGAGAAAAATACCCTTTCTAGACAATCTGACGAGCAATTTAGCTCGTTTTTTTTGATTGGAGCAATAAAAATTATTTTTTCAAAAAGGGAAACCTTTCGTTCTCCCTATCGTATAAATGAACAAAAAGAAAGGGGATTTTCATGTTTAAAAAGATTCTTAAATCCATTATAGAAAGCAAGCTTCATCATAAACACAACCATTATTACGGATCTTCGAGTGATGCTTGGAAGAAACATAAGTCCCATAAGTACAATCATCTCGGACATCATCATTATAAAAAGAAGCATAAAAGCTCAAGCTTCATGTCAAGCTTCTTTAGCAGTTAATTATTTATGGTAAATCGGCTGCTTTTATTTGTTTGCCAGTTGCTTGATCAACCCTTTAGCAAGGGGGAAAGGATCAACGCCCGTTACCAAGTATTAACTCTTCTTGGCATAGGGGGCTACGGATATACGTATTTAGTAAATGATGTTCTGAGCAATCAAACAATGGTCTTAAAAGCATTGCGTCTTCATAAAAGAATAACGAAAGCCGGGAGAAAAGGATTTCAAATAGAACAACAGCTGCTAAACTCCATTTGCCATCCCGGTTTCCCTAAGTATTTTGGGGGAGGTACATATAAAAATATTCCCTATTATACGATGGAATTTGTTGATGGAAAGAATTTTGAACAGCTAATTTTTGACGACAGCTGGGAAATATCAGAGCTGGACACATTTTTAATTGCTTTTGATTTGATAGAGTTGATCGAGCATCTTCATCATCAAAACATTGTCCACAGAGATATACGGATTCCTAATGTGATATTAAGCGGCTCTCAAATACGGCTTATTGATTTAGGGCTGGCCAGGTATTTGAATCAAAAGGATAATGGAAAAAAGCAAAGCAGGGATTTAAGGAAACAAGTAAATTTCGAGGCGGATTTCTACGGATTGGGGCATTTTCTCTTGTTTTTGCTATATTCCAATTTTCAAAATCCAAATCACAAGCAAGAAAAATCATGGGAAGAAGAGTTAAATATCTGTGGTGAAGCTAAATACATCATCAGGCGGTTGTTGCAAATAAAACCTGCTTATCAGGATTGCGAACAGGTAAAAACGGATATTCAAAGGGTTATCCAATTATTAAGGGGGAAGAATAATGTCATTCTTTAACAAAGTTTTTGCAAGTGTGGGTATCGGAGCAGCCACAGTGGATACGAAATTAGAAAAGGATACGTATATGCCTGGAGAGACCGTCAAAGGAGTAGTGGCTATTAGAGGGGGGAAGGTAGACCAGCAAGTCGATGAAATTTATCTAAACCTTAATACTACCTACTTAAGAGAATCTGATGATCGAAAGTACTCAGTCAATGCAGTGATTGACAGTTTTAGGCTGACAACTCCGTTTTTAATCCGCGTTAATGAATCAAAAGATATTCCGTTTACGTTCGATCTGCCGTATGATACTCCTTTATCGATTGGACGCTCCAAGGTGTGGATATCAACAGGGCTTGAGATAAAAGGCGGGGCTGACCCGAGTGATAAAGATTATTTGAAAGTAATCCCTAATCCATTAATGTCCTCTGTATTTCATGCTATGGACAGCCTTGGATTCAGGCTGCGCGAGGCAGATTGCGAGGAGGTTCCCAGACGATTGCGCGGACGTCTGCCATTTGTCCAGGAATTTGAATTTGTACCGGTTTCCGGCCCATTTCGCGGACGGCTAGACGAGCTTGAAATCGTGTACTTCCCATCCGGAACAGGGACGCTTGACTTAATGGTACAGGTGGACCGCCGGGCACAGGGATTAGCCGGATTATTTTCTGAGGCATTGGGTGTGGATGAGACAAATGTACGAATGATGGTTTCCAATGCGGATATTCCTTATATGCAGCAAAAACTTCATAGCCTTATCCAACAATATTCCTAAAAGGAACATTATTTTTAGGTTTCGACAAAAATAGTGGAATTTCTATGAAGGATTCGACAGTGCTAATCTCCAATTATTAGAATAGACGATTAATTCTAATAATTGGAGGGTTTTTATGATCAAAGCGTTAACTAGAAAAAGCACGATTCAATATGATGTGACGATCTTTCAAACTCCAAAACTGCGCGAAAAGAAGGGGCATAAACAGGTATACCGGACGCTTGTCCCGGCGGCAAGCCGTGAACAATGCTTAAGGGAAACCTTCAGCCGATTTAATGTTACAGATAGAATCCCTGTTAATTATAAGGGACGGTTTCTCTCAACGGGAGATATTGTGCTGATAGACGAGGGGCGCAGCGGCCAGTATTATTACCAGCTGCAGCCTGGCGGCTGGGTCCCAATTAATCGGATTCTGCTTTTTTCCAATCATAAATGAATTAGAAACAAAGGAGTCTGCTGTCTTGGAAAATTAGACGAGCCAGACTCCTTTTTTATTTAGGTTAGCGTTTTCGCCCGCCGCTTGCTGAATATTCTTTTCCATGCGCTTCCTGTTCTGCAATAATCGCTTCAGGAGGCGTGTGATTATTTTTCTTAGGTGCATTGATTCTGCTTCGATGCTTTTTTCCCATTCTTTCCCCTCCTTAAACTTATTGTAGTCTGTGCTTTAAAGTGAATGCTCTTTAAATTTTCACAAATAGTGAATCGACTCCTGAACGGAAGAGTCTAAGAATAGAGTTCCACAATTTAAAAATATCATGTCATATTTGTTTTCGGGTTTTCCCGTAAAAATGTTTATGGTATAGTGGCTATGGTACAGACTAGTAAATGTACTTAAATTTATGGGGGGATTTTGAACATGAGTGTACATATTGGCGCAAAAGAAAATGAAATAGCGGAAACGGTCCTTCTTCCTGGAGACCCTCTTCGTGCTAAATATATTGCCGAAAACTTCTTAGAGGGAGCCTTCTGTTACAATGAAATTCGCAACATGTTTGGGTATACCGGTACGTATAAGGGAAAAAGAATTTCTGTTCAAGGTACAGGGATGGGCGTGCCTTCGATCTCGATTTATGTGAATGAATTAATCAACAGCTATAACGCCCAAACGCTCATTCGTGTTGGAACATGCGGTGCGATCCAAAAGGACGTCAGAGTTCGTGATGTCATATTGGCCATGACTAGTTCGACTGATTCTAATATAAACCGCTTGACTTTTGGCCATGTCGATTTTGCTCCTGCAGCTGACTTTGAATTACTTAAAAAAGCTTATGACGCCGGCGTTCAGAAGGGACTTAATTTAAAAGTTGGAAATGTGTTTACGGCAGATTCTTTTTATAATGATAATGCTGAACTCGAAAAGTGGGCTAAATACCAAATTCTTGCGGTAGAAATGGAGACGGCTGCCTTATATACATTAGCCGCTAAATTTGGCCGAAAAGCACTAACCGTTTTAACAGTCAGTGATCATATCATCACCGGTGAAGAAACAACTGCTGAGGAGCGGCAATCAACCTTTAACGATATGATTGAGGTGGCATTGGAAGCTGCTGTTAGCGAATCATAAACCTCTTCCGCTTGGAAGTGGTTTTTTACTTTCTGATGCCGTTAACTTTTCTTTGTTAATTTTATTAAAAAGATGTTATTCTAATCACTAAGGGTAAAGAAAAAGAGGCTTGTAATAAATTCGTGTTTGCTTTTACGTTTGCCCACATAATAGCAGCAGGCTCTAATCTTAATTTTTTGGTAAATGAAAGTGGTGAAGGCGTTGGAAGAAGAGAAAATGGAACAGGAAAAAACAAACCAGGAGCAAATGACAGAGGCAAAGTCAAATTATGTCAAATTTAAAAAATTCCACTTTATTATGCTTCTGTTTCTAATTGTATTTTTGTCAGCGGGAATTACGGCAGTTGCACTTTCGTTTGGGGATGAAAAGGTAGTAACGGTCAGTGGGGAACGCAGTGAATTTAAAAAATTATATCAGGCATTTGATACGCTCAATAAAGATTATTATGAGAAGGTCAACAAGCAAAAGCTGATAAACGGTGCAATAAATGGGATGGTTGAATCTTTGGATGATCCTTATTCGGACTATATGACCCAAGATGAGGCCAAGAGTTTCAACAGCAGCATTTCATCTTCATTTGAAGGCATTGGGGCTGAAATACAGGAAAAAGACGGCCATATCATGATTGTGTCTCCGATCAAAGGCTCTCCAGCTGAAAAAGCAGGATTAAAGCCGGATGATATCATTTTATCAGTTGATGGCAAGAGCCTTCAGGGAATGACTTCGACAGAGGCAGTAACAATCATTCGCGGCAAAAAGGGGACAAAGGTCGAATTATCCATTCAACGGGCAGGTACTGATGCGCCAATAACAGTCCCAATTGTTCGCGACGAAATCCCGATTGAGACTGTTTATGGTGAAATGGTAGAAGACGGAATTGCCAAGGTACAAATCACCAGCTTTTCAACGAATACGTCAAAAGAGCTAGTTAAGACTTTAAACACCCTTCAGAGCCAGGGGATGAAAGGTCTTGTTCTAGATTTAAGACAAAATCCGGGGGGATTATTGGATCAAGCGGTCAGTATCTCGAGTATGTTTGTTCCTAAAGGAAAGATCATTGTAAAAGAAGAAGACCGGAATGGTAAGATTAAGGAAATTGCTTCGGAAAATGATGGAAATCCCAACCTGCCATTGGTTGTTTTGATCGACAAGGGCAGTGCTAGTGCTTCAGAAATTCTTGCAGCAGCGGTAAGAGAATCAGCTGGCGTAAAGCTGGTAGGTGAAAAATCGTTTGGAAAAGGAACAGTCCAAACAGCATCTGATTTTTCCGACGGATCTAACCTAAAATTCACGATTGCCAAGTGGCTGACACCGAATGGAAACTGGATCCATAAGAAAGGGATTAATCCAGATGTAGAGGTTGCATTGCCAGAATATGCGACTCTATCGATTATTAATCCAGATAAGGAACTAACCCTTTCCAATTCCTCCACTGAGATCCAAACAGCCCAAAAAATGCTGAAAGCTCTTGGATATGACCCTGGCCGTGAGGATGGCTTCTTCGATGAAACAACGAAAGCTGCGGTCGTGGCATTTCAAACGGATAACGGTTTGCCGGCCGATGGGGTTCTAAAAGGTGATAGTACCATGAAATTAATGGAACTATTACGAGAAAAAATCCAAGCAAATGACACCCAGCTGCAAAAAGCTGTGGAAGTCTTGAAAGAGGAAATGAAATAATTCCTAGCTTGCTTATTTTGATTGATTGGCAAATATTAGTCCCGATTTCAAATGGAATCGGGACTTTTTTATCGGAAATGAATGCATGAATTTCTAATGTAAAGGTAAATCTTAAATTATTAATGTGTAAATGCCAAACAGGGGGAATGAGAATGAAGAAATTATCGTTAATACTTTTGCTTTTCTATTCCCTCTTAACTGTCCATTCCGTATCAGCAAAAACGGCGTCTCGTTTAAAGATTGAAATGCTTGATTGGAATGAGGTTGATCAAATACTGCCAAAGTACACTAAATTTACAGTGATGGACCTTGAAACAGGAAAAAAATTCAATGTCCAGCGGCGTGCAGGAAGTCATCATGCAGACGTTCAGCCATTGACTGCGGAAGACACAAAAACCATGAAAGAAATCTATGGGGGCAAATGGAGCTGGAAGCGCAGAGCAATCATTGCCATCTACAAGAAACAGCGGATTGCGGCTTCCATGCATGGCATGCCTCATGGAGCGGGCGCTCTCAAAAATAATTTTCCGGGCCACTTTTGTATATATTTTTATGGCAGTACTACACACCGGACGAACAAAATGGACCTTTCACATATGCTGATGATTTATAAAGCCTCAGGAAACTTGGACAAATATTTGGGACAGGCGAACCCTTACGAGGTAATTGAGGCTTATATTGCGGGCTTTAAGCAGCAGGATTCCCGTATTGTCTCAAAAGCATCATTGCAAGCCATTAATTGGAAACCTATTTTAAAAAAAGTGGATAACGCAAGAATTATTAGAATGGAATATCTCCCTCCTGAAGACTTGAAAAATGAAATTTATCTTGAAGTTCCGGTAGAAGTGGATTGGAATGTCATAAATAAAGGTCCGATGTCCTATAAAGGAATCATTCATTTGGTCAGGTTTTCACCGGCAGGATCGTGGAAAATAGATTCAGATTCATTTTTAGATGAAAATCATTTTCCATAGAAAAAAACACCTTTACTTTGGGAAGCCCCCTGTTTAAGTAAAGGTGTTTTTTCAAGAATCATGAGGATAACATTACATGGGCTGTTCGCCAAACTTCAGAAAGGTCCGTTCATCTTCAACCAGTCCGCAAGCACCGCATTGGATTCGATATTCCGGTCCATTGTATGGCAAATGAAAGGGTTCCAATTCATTCTCAGCATACTCTCGAATTATATCTCCTGTACGTGGGTCGAGTTTCACTGACTGTGATACTTGTTGAATAATATTAAAGCGGCTTCGATTGGTTTTGCAATTAGGGCATCTATACGGAGTAGACATAGTAAGCTCCTTTCATATAGTAGTAAAATGTATTTTTTGCAATAATGTGGCTAATTATGTAACAATGCAATTGAGGATAACTGACAACAACCAAGACTCAGATTGGAAAGATGAAAAAATAAAGCAAAGGATTGAGAAAAGTGAAAAAAGTATTTTTGGGGATGATGGCCGTATCTTTGATCTTCTTTTTTGCAGCCTGCAATAAGGAAAATGATCAAAAAAATGAGGTTCCCGACTTAGTAGAAGTAGAACTGACGATTACCCCTGAACAGGGTGAGGCAAACCAACCAGTCACAATGGAGGCGAAAGTGACGCAGGGAGGGGAAGCGGTTACCGATGCGGATGAAGTCGTATTTGAAATTTGGCGTTCAAAGGATGAAAACCATGAAAAAATAAAAGTGGAACATGCTGAAAATGGGATATATCGCCTGGAAAAATCGTTTCCACAGAATGGTACCTATTATATTATTTCCCATGTCACTGCCCGGGATATGCATACTATGCCGAAAAAAGAATTTATTATCGGTGAGCCGAGTGAACCAGAGGATCAAAACACAACGGATTCTATGGATGGAATGGATATGCAGGGGAAAGAAAAGTAACAGGGACTTATACAGAATGCTAAAGAGCCGGAATCTTCTTGTAAACAGTATGGCCGGTCTCTTTAGCATCATTCTTTCCTTGGTTTTAAGTTTACCCTGAGCTCATTGTCAAGCTTGTTTTGGATTAATTCATTAACCTTTTCATCAAATTCTTTTGAAAAATCACCTTCATAGCTTGTGCCAATATTTAATTTGCCGGTTAATTCTTTAATGCCTAATTGCCCAAAGTTATTGGCATAATCTAAATGTTCAATAATGATTTTTTCAACCGTTAAATGGTCAACATGAATCGAAGGGATGGGGTCCTGTTCTTTTGCCACTTGGCTTCCATTTTTCATTTCTTTCCCTTCGTTTACCTTTGATTCCAGTTCCGTAAGTTTTTTTTCCAGTTCGATCATTTTTGATGTGAGGGTGCTGTTCTTGGTGAAAATACGATACCACACTCGCATGTTACCCCTCTATTCTGCTGCTGGATAATTAAATTCGATGGGAATGGTTTCAACGTCATCCATTGAAAATGGCATTGCAATCAATAATATGCCGTTGCGAAGCGCCGATCTAACCTTTTTGACTTTAATCGGATAGGGTAGAGTGACTTCTTTTTTAAATGGGTGATGGGGCCGCTCTTTTAAATGATACCTATGCTTTTCCTTAAGGGTATTAAATTCGCCGGTGATGGTGAGCAATTGCTGTTGTACTGTAATTTGGAGAGAATCTTTGGAGATACCTGGGAGTTCAATCTCGGCAATCAAATCTTCATCGGTTTCATATAAGTCGCATTTCGGAATCATTTCAGACATTTTTGCTGGAGTTAAAGGTGTGCCTGCTTTCGGGGTGTCGAATATTTTATTCCAAAACGTCTCCGATTGAAACTGCTGGGCAGCCTCCATCCATTTTTTATATTTATCAAGCTCCATCATGTTCACTCCCCTTTAAACCCCCGTTAATTCATCATATTATCGGCAAAAAAAATCATGCAATAAAAATAGTGTTATAAGATTTCTGTCACGTCAATTTGGGAAAATTGCATATCCACATTCTTGGGGATTTTCACTTCAAGAATGCCATCCTTAAAATTGGCTGTAGCGCCTTTCTTTTTAACAATGGCAGGAAGTGTTATCGTGTGTTTGTCGCCTTCCTCGGGGATATGTTCGAGGATCAGTTGATTTGATGTATGATAAAGCTTTAGTTTTTTTATCCATGATTCATCTTTAATGAAGATCCGGACGAATACATAATCATGCGTTTCAAAAGCGGAAGAATGCAATTTTCCTGGATTGGTTGAAACTTGGTCCTGCTGGGAGGCGAAACCCTTAAACATATCCTGCGGGTTCATCATTCCCCCCATATTGGAGGGCAGCACTTTTCCGATGATGTCTTGAACGTATTTATCAATTTCTTCTGGCTTCATCTTCTGGAAAGTTTCCCTCATGTCTTTATTAAAGGGGAAAATGTTCCATGGGAACATAGTTTTTCATCCTTTCAGCTGTTAAAATTGATTTGATATTGGCGCAGATGGATTTAAAATCTGGTCTTGGTCGGTTACATCGACATCTGCATAACCATTTGCATGGCAAGAGGCTGCTGGTGATAAATCGCCAAATGCGGCGTTGGTTCCAACCAATTTGGTATTAGAAGTATGGGAGTTATGCACAATCGGTCCGAAATCAATATTCCCATTATTATTGATGGCATTATTTTTAAAATTAAAAATGTTAATTTGAAAAGGCATCTTTCTGTTTCAGTCCTTTTAGATGGGATTAGAAAAAACATTCGCAGGATTGGCGATATCTCCCATATCATTAAGATCCGGATCGATAAAAGTATTTTCCATGGCAGCTGTCGGCGGTGCAAAATCTCCAAAAGAAGAATTTTGTCCTTGTGATTTTGTATTGGCAGTATGAGCATTATGAAGTGCTTCACCGATGTTGACAGACCCGTTGTTAGATACGCTGTTAATTTTCAAGCTGAAAATGTTTATTACAGTCTGCATCCTGTCACATCCTTTTAGTTTGTTAACTTATACTATGCAAATAAATGCCCATAGGTTAATTAATTATAATAGGGAAGGCCAGTCAAGTGCCTGATAGGAAATGAAATGTTTGCATATAGTCTGGAAACTTTTTAACATAGTAACAAGGGTTGAAATCTATAATAGAGGGTGATGGCTAATGAATGATAAAACGGCGCTGGTAACAGGGGGAGCCTCTGGGCTCGGAAAAAGGACAGCCATATATCTAGCGGAACAAGGCTATCAGCTCGTGATTAATTATCGACATAGTGAATCCGAAGCGATTTCTTTGGCAGAGGAGATATCAAATCGATATGGAACCAAAAACATTGCGATCCGAGGGGATGTGGCGAATCAGGAGGATTGCATCCGCATTGTAAATGAGACCCTTTCTACATATGAAACCATTGATGTATTAATTCATAATGCTGGGCCCTACATACATGAACGCAAAGTGATGGCGGACTATTCCTTTGAAGAATGGAATTATCTGATCCAAGGGAATTTAAGTGCTGTATTTTATTTGTCCAAACTTGTCATTCCGGTGATGAGGCGGCAAAAATGGGGCCGGATTATCACCGTGGGCTATGACAGGGTAGAAACCGCGCCTGGCTGGGTGTACCGTTCGGCCTTTGCCGCTGCAAAAACAGGATTGCTGTCCCTTACACGGACCATAGCGATCGAAGAGGCAAAATTCGGAATTACAGCCAATATGGTTTGTCCGGGCGATATAACGGATGACTGGAAAGAAAAGGACATAAAAGAATCCTTAGAGGCCGCAAAAGATGATTCTTCTGTTCAGAGACAAGGGACTGGTGAAGATATTGCCCGTGTGATCGCGTTTTTGCTTGATGAGCGCTCCGATTTCATTACCGGCGGCGTGCTGCCTGTTACTGGAGGAGCAGATGTATTGGGAAAAGCTTTTAAAGGGTAATTTTGAATGGTTTGAAATTTTTGGAACTATTAGATATTCTTGTATGAGAGGGCTGCTTTCCGTTGATACTATGAAGTAAGCATAGAAGGAAAGGAGCAAAGAAAATGAGTTTTAACCTTAACCGGATTAATCCCAATCAAACCCAAGTATTATATCATGATGGCCGCTTTGAAACGCTGACGAATGAGGAATTAGATGAATTTTTGCTCCAAATGGGGATAAACGAGGTTAGGGAAACAGGTGATCAGAACCTGCTTGAATAAATGGCACTAATAGGGCTGTCCATTTAGGGGTCCGACTCCACGCCTGGACCAATATATAGAACGTTTTTTATTCACGTCTATATATTGCGGTGTGGTGTCTGACCCTTTGCTTTTGGACAGCCCCTTTTTTGGACAGGAACTTCAGCTTACGCTTCTAATCGTTGTGATGAAGTGCCATCTTGGGAGGTGCTCCATTGCAAATGCAAGGTATAAAGATCCTTTGGAATTTCATATAAATCATATATCTCTTCATTGGCATTTAATTGATCATAAAGAGATTTCCTTGTTTCGTTAGCCTTAATGACATACGGCAATTTTTCAGCGGCTTTGATCGACCGGATATTTTCTTTGCGGATTCTCATAAACACTGTTTCAATCCCAATTTCATAAAACAGCTCTTGGAAAAATGCCGCTTTCGCAGCTTGGTTATATCCTTTTCCATGATACGGTTTTCCAAGCCAAGTTCCCAAAAAGCCTGCATTTTCCTCAATATCAAATAAACTGATGGTGCCAATGGGTGTCCCCCACTCATCAAGAATCGTCCGGGAAATTAATTGTCCTTGTTCTTCTGCTTCAATTGTCTGCCTCGTAATAAAGAAAAATTCTTCATAGGAATAGGCTTTTTGACGCACAAAAGGGAAGACATCTGGATGCGTCATCAGTTCATACAATTCACGGCTGTCATAAAGATCACGTTTCTTAAGCATGAAAATCCCTCCAATTGGGGCATACCATTCCATACGAAGAGAAACGGCCCACCCACGAAATTTTTTTAAGTTGAAAAAAAATTTCGGGGTGGGAATCGAACCCACTAGAACCAGAAAAACTGGTGGCGCACCATTTGCCTTCCCTATTTTATTTTTGGATTCATCGGTATTACAGATCTGTAAACCTCCAAAGATTCGCTAAAATTGTAGTTACCTAAAGTATCATACAAGAAAAAAAGAAAAAAGAAAATAGTTTTTTTGTGTCATTTTTTCCAATGTCTTTTCCCATTTTTCTGCATTTTTCTACATTGTTTATTCGAAAAGGAAAATGGTCATAAATTGCCTTCCTGGACATGATACTGGCAAAAGTCATTTATTTTTAATGGATAGGATGATACCCTATAATTATCTATTATATCGAATAAAAGGAAGGACGAATAATATGGCAGAACAAGTCGGTCTAGTTTTAGAAGGAGGGGGAATGCGCGGAGTTTATACTGCCGGAATTCTGGAATTCTTCTTAGAGAATAACCTATTTTTTCCTTACGTAATTGGTGTTTCAGCAGGAGCATGTAATGCAGCATCGTATTTATCCAAACAAAAAGGGAGAAATAAAACGGTTACTATAGAATATGCCTCCGACCCCAGATATATATCGTGGAGAAACTATTTAAAAAACAGGCAGTTTTTTGGCATGGATTTTATATTTGACGAAATCCCAAATCAGCATGTTCCTTTTGATTATGATAGTTTTTATGACAGTCCTTGTGAGTTTGTAGTTGGAACGACTGACTGCCTTTCAGGAGAGCCGGTGTATTTCAAGAAGAAGGATTACAAAAGAGATTTGTTGGCAGTATTGCGAGCTTCGAGCTCACTTCCTTTTATTGCGCCAGAGGTTCAGTTTCAAAATAAAATCCTGCTTGACGGCGGCATCAGTGATCCGATCCCCATCAAACAAGCACAGAAGGATGGATATTTAAAAAATATTGTCATCTTAACTAGAAATGTGGATTATCGGAAAAAACCTTCCAAATTTCACTTCCTTGTCAAACGCAAATATAGTGAATACAAAGGGCTGCAAAAAGCTTTGCAGGAACGCTTCCAGACATATAATCAGACACTCTCCTATCTAGAGGAAGAAGAGAAAAAGGGACACGTACTGATTATTCGTCCAACAGAGCCGCTGAATGTAGGCAGGATGGAAAGAGACCCTGGCAAATTGGAAGACTTGTACAATCAAGGCTATAGGGATGCCCAGGCATTAAAAGACAGAATCGTAACCTATATTCATTCATAAAGGCTGTCCAAAAGGTAAGGAGGTCAGGCGCCACCCTGCAGAATATGTTCTATATATTGTGTTTAGGAGTGGAGCCGGACCCTTTAATGGACGGCCTCTTTTTATCCTGGAAAACTTCTATCATTTTTTGCACTTTAGGTTAATAGAGTAGTATAAGAGGAATTGATAAGGAGTTTTCTAGATGAAAATAAACGATTTTTACCGAGATGCAGCCAAAATCAGCCTAAATGACAGTATAGCCGCGTTAATTCCTTCCTTATTAATTATTGTGGGCAATATCGCCATTTTTAACAAGCCAGAAATGATGAAGCTTACGATTCCGTTCCTGCTTTATAGCTTATTCAGTTTTCAAATCTATCTCTATCGCATGAAACAATCAATCCAAATTAGCAGGAGTATCGAGAAAAATCAGAGTCATGAAACAATCTCCCGGTCCGTATTTGATGCCCGGCAGCTTTTAGTTTTATGCCAAAATAGCCAGACACCAAAGCTGCACCTCTATTTTCCAGATGGTATGTTAGCCGGTACGATAAAAAAACAGCACCAAAAGGGCTTAATGAAATGGAGATGGCCAAAAATTTATCGCTTTTACAATAATCAGGAAGAAACCATTGGATTATTTCAACTCCAAGGGAGCCGCATCAAAGTCTATGGCCAGAATATGAATTATCTTGGATCTTTCAGCAAGAATAAATTCCAGAAAAAAAGAAAGGGAGAGCTGCTGGATAGGGAGCATAAGTTGATTGGTACTGTTGAAGGTTCTTCCCTGTTTATGGATGAACAAGTGTTAAACGAAAATCACCGTGAAGTTGCAAGGCTTAGGCGCGGATGGATGCCCTTGGAGTGGAGCCCGATTTTTCCGGACGCTAATACCCCGGTTCTTTCAATCCAGGAAGATTTGCCTGAATCAGAAAAACTGCTCCAATTAGCTTTTCTGATTCAGGAATATTTTGTGGAAAGATAAGTTCTAATTGGTTTCCCAAATTCTTTTTGTTTGGTATCATAAATTTAACATTTAAAAAGGGTTCGGGGGTTATTTCGGTGAAATTAGACATCATCAAGGGACATGGTTCAGGAAATGATTTCTTCTTAGTGGATGAAATCACAACTGGATATACATTTACAGAGACAGAAAGGGCAGACCTCGCAAAACTAATCTGTAACCGGGAGACTGAGCTGGGGGCAGACGGGGTTTTATTTATCATGGAGAGCGGACACGCCGACGGAAAAATGCGTGTGTTTAATGCGGATGGGTCGGAAGCCTCGATGTGCGGAAACGGATTAAGATTGGCAGCGCGCTATATTTGTGAATTGAAAGGGCTTGACCATGCCGTTGTCGAGACCATGAAGGCTGACTTAAAGGTTAGCAAATATCAAGAGCTTTATCCGGACATCCATACCTACCAGGTAGAAATATCTCCGGTTTTGTTTGATCTGGGCGCATTGCCGTTAAATCTGCCGCAGCCTGTCCTGCTGAATGAACCAATTCATCAACTTTCAGAGACATTGAGGTTTACTGCTGTAGCAGTACCAAATCCGCATTTGATTACTCTTGTGGACAAGGCTATATTAAATAGTCATACACAAAAACGGCTGAGCGAAAAGGTTAACGGACCCAATCGATTGTTCCCGTACGGAGTGAATGTAAGCTTTGTGAAGGTACTTGAGCCTGGAGAAATTTACGTCAGAACTTTTGAACGCGGCGTTGGCTTTACGAATGCTTGCGGAACCGCCATGTCGGCTTCTTCACTTGTAACCTGTCTTCAGGGATTAAACAGGTTTGAATCGGCCATCGATGTTTATAACAATGGCGGTAAAGTCAAATGTATTGTCCATCAGCAGGGCGAAGATTATTCCATCGACTTAATTGGAAATGCGACCTATCTATACAATGCCAGCATCACTGCCGATTTAGTTAAGGGTACCTTTACGGTTTCGGCCAAAACAGGGCTGGCTGAACAAGGTTCCTATCAGAAACTGCAATTAGAAGTACAGGAATATTTGGATGAATATTTAAAAGGATAAGGCTGGCCTTATCCTTTTTTGGATGCTTGGTTTTTTAAAATGTCCAAGACAGGTGCAAAAGGCTGGAGGGTCTTGGCTTGAAAATAATTTTTAAACGGGTCGCCCTGTTTAATCCTCCGCAAGGCAGTTTTTAAGGTGAACTTCCTTGGCTCCAGCTTCTCGTTTACTTCCTCCCAAAAAAGGGGAGTGGCAACACCTGCATGCTCATTTCCCCTCATCGAATATGGAGCAACAATTGTTTTTCCTACTCCATGCTGAACATAATCAACATACAGCCTGTTTCCCCGATTCTTTTTCATTCTTTCAATGGTAAAGGAACCAGGGTCCTTAGAGATTAGGTATTCAGCAATAAAGCTTGTAAATAGTCTCGTATCGTCATAAGAAAATTGTCCTTCCGGGAGCGGCAGGTAAATTTGCAACCCCTTATTTCCGGATGTTTTAATAAATCCAATCAAATTTAGCTGGTCGAGCACTTCTTTAATCAACAGAGCAGCTTTGACTGCCAAGGGAAAGGCATCAATCGAAGGGGGATCCAAATCAAAGACAATTTCACTGGCTCCGTGGCTGTAAATCGTATGAAACGGAACATGAAATTCAATCGCCAATTGATTTCCAAGCCAAATCAGTGTTTTCAGGTTATTGCATATAATATAGTTGATATCCTCCATTGCATAAGTATGGACAAATTCTGGGGCATAGTCGGGACAGTTTTTTTGATAAAAGGCTTCCCCAAACATACCATGGGGATAGCGGATGACGGTTAACGGCCGATCCTTTAAAAAGGGCAGCATATAGGGAGATACTTCTCGCAAATACAATATGTAATCCGCTTTTCGGATGTCCTGATTTTCCCAAAGAGGCTTATCCGGATGGGTAATTTCTAATTCTTCTGGCAAATTCTTCTGCTGGAAAATAAACTGTTCATACGTGCAATCGGCCGGCTTGAGATCCAAGCGAAACTGATGGAAATGCGGTTCCCGCAGCTGGTTTTCGTACAATTCAAGATATTTTACTTCGAGACAGATTGCTGGTTCGACATAAATAAATTGTTGATCCTCACTGATTTTGTTTTGTTTGACGATCTGCCCTAGTGCCTGCTTTTCATCCGGTTTAAATCCAAAAAGTACTTGACCGATATTGGCCACTTGTTTATCTTGATAAACCCCAATATAAAAATACCCGTTCGTTTTATCGAATGAAGTGACAAAGCAGCTCACATATTTCCAATTTTTGTATTTCAACCAATTTGTTGACCGTTTTCCTTCCTCCCATAGGCTGGTTATATTTTTTGCGACAATTCCTTCGCCGTCATAGAGAACAATTTTTTCCCACAATTCATCAAATTTGTCATAGGGGAGAACCGGCTGAAGCAGCTGGCTGCTGGATGGATCAGCTGTTGTTTCAAGTTCCAGGGATTCGAAGAAATCAATCAGTAATTCTTTCCGCTTTTGAAGGGGCAAAGAGCTTAGCGATTTCCCTCTAATGGCAAGCACATCAAAAGCCATAAACCGGCAGGGAGAAACCTCAGCCAGCTCCGCAATTCTATTTTTCGCTTTTAATCGGCCGCGAATCTGAAGGCTTGAGAAATCTGCTTTGTATGGGTTTTCGAGTGAAACCAGTTCGCCATCCAGCTGTAAGGGCAGGAAAGGCATAAATTTTTCCTCCAGCTTTAATAAAAAGCCGCTTATTTCTGGAAATTGCTCTAGCAATGGCTTTTCATTTCGACTGATTAGACCTATCCCATTTTCATCCCATTTTAATAAGGCTCGAAATCCATCATATTTCACTTCATACACCCATCCCTTCTTAATTGGGCGGTCAAACGTCAGGGTTGGCAGCATTGGTTTCATTGATATTTCCCCTTTTTATTTTTATTTTGGCTTATTCCATTACAATCATCCATTTTCCAGCAGTTCGTAGGAATGACTTCATCTGCCAAGCACAAAATAAAACAAAAAGATGGGAGACCTTAATTATGCATACCATGTGGAAGGGCAGTATCAGCTTTGGCCTGGTCAATATCCCAATCAAGCTCCATACTGCTACAGAAGACAAGGATATCAAGCTACGGACCCTGCACAATAAATGTCATTCCCCAATTAAATATGAAAAGGTCTGTACTGTTTGTGAAGAGGAAGTAAAGCCAGAGGACATTGTAAAAGCATATGAGTATACAAAAGGCAAATTTGTGGTGCTGGATGAAGAGGAGTTAGAGAAGCTGCGGAAGGAAAACGAAGATAAAGCAGTCGAAATTATTGATTTTGTCAAAATGGAAGAAATTGATCCGATTTATTTTGACCGCAGCTATTACATGTCTCCAAATGAGGGGGGAGGCAAGGCATATTCTTTATTGCGGAAAGCCCTCCAGGAATCGCAAATAGTGGGACTGGCCAAAATCGTGATCAGGTCCAAAGAACAGCTTGCGGTCATTCGCGTATATGAAAATATATTAGTGATGGAAACGATCCATTATCCAGATGAAGTGAGAAATGCAAGCGATGTGCCAAATGTTCCTGGTGAGGATAAAGTGACAGAGAAAGAGCTGGACACAGCCATTCTGCTAATTGACCAATTGACGTCAGAATTTCAGCCAGAAAAGTATACGGATGAATACCGTACTGCATTGCTTGAGTTGATTGAATCAAAAAGGCAAGGGCAAGAAATCGTTACTGCTTCAGCAAAAGATACACCTGCAAATGTGACTGATTTAATGGCTGCCCTTCAGGCATCCATAGACCGGACAAAACCGGGGAAAGCAGCAGGAGATATTCGCGCTAAAGCAACATCTGCAGCAGGTACGGAACGTCCTAAAGCTGCTCCAAGAAAAAAAGCTCCTGCAAAGGTCAAAAAACAGGCTTAGGATTCCTGGATTGACAAAAGGTAAAATATAGGATATGATTAAAGTAAGCTTTTTTAGATCGTTCAATATATTTAAAGATTAGCCGCCGTGCTGCACGATTGTGGGGATGTCTAATAGCCACCGTGGAGTACGGCATTTTATCTTAGAAAAAGGTGATGCTTTAATTGTGGCATCACTTTTTTAGTTACTGTGTGGCATAAATCCTAAAGGGGGCAATAATTTTGACTTTTGGCAGGAGAAATACGGAGGAAATTAAATTAGAGGAAACGAAGGTTTGGGTATGCACTTCACCAGTGTGCAAGTGCTGGATTCGGGATAACTTCAAAAGCAGTGCAGAACCTCTATGTCCGATTTGCAATAGTGAAATGACAGTGGCCACCAAAGAATTGCAGGCTATCAGCAACCATAATAACAAAGCCTATTAACCATGAAAAAAAGCAGGGTGAAACCTGCTTTTTTACTCTTCTAAATGATCTTTGCAATAATCAAAGACAAGCCTTTCTTCGTCTTCCTCAAGTTCAAAGTCTAGCACCTCTTCTGTCTCTTCCTCATAGAAATGATAATTAGAAATTTTCATCTCTCCGTTATCAGCAACGAACAGTACTCTCAAGCCAACTCCTTTTTCAGAATAAAGTTCATCCTCTTCATCCACTTTAAGGTTTAAGAAAAATTCATAGCGGTCACCAGAAAGCATTCCAAATGGATCTACCAGTTTTTCAACTGTATGCCCAGTAATGTTCAACAAAATCATCCTTTACTATTTTTTCGTTTTTATTATACACATCTTTCTTCTGTAAATAAAAATGCTAGCTTTCAAAATGAAATTATTGCAATTTTGTAACAAGAGATTTGAAAGATATGTGAAATGTTGCACATGCTTGCTCAATGAATAGAAGCGATACGATAAGATGAAAAAGAGCAAAAAGAAAATAGTATTAGAGGTAGACATATGACCACTACTGGAGAAGTATTTGATTTTGATTTGATGCCCTTTTTACAATCAAGGAGAAATGTTTATCAGCTAATTTATTTACTGTTTATGGAGCCAAAGGCAGATCAGTTTCTCTACGATTTAGGAAAAGGCATTAATTTTAAAGAACTGGAGGAATTTCAAAAAGAAATTGGAAAAACCCTAGAGCAATTTTTCAATCAAATTTCTGACGAACAAATCCTTAAACAGAAGGAAGAATTTCACCGTTTGTTTATCGGCCCTGGCCAACTGGCTGCACCACCATGGGAATCTTACTACCGGAGCAAGGACCACCTTCTATTTGAAGAATGCATGTTTCAAATAAGAGACCTGTATTATCAATTCGGACTCCAAAACATAAAGGAGAATAAGGAACCCGATGATCATCTATTACTGGAATTGGAATTTATGATATTTCTTTCAGAACAATCCTTGCAGCAAATTGATTTGGAGGAACTTAAACGATTCATTTCAACCCAGATTGAATTTCTTCAGAACCACCTATTAACTTGGATTCCTCCATTTTGTGAGCGAATTTTCGAAAACACAACCAGCTCCTTATATTTAGGAGCGGCTATGCTGCTAGAAGATTTTTGCTGGTGTGATTTAGAGGCACTTATTGATGCTAGGGAGGCATTATGATATGTCTGAACAGAATCCGTTAAAAAATTTATTAACCAATAAAATGCAGCGAAGGACATTTTTAAAATGGTCTGGCGCCATTGGACTGCCAGTGGTAGCCGGAGGGATTGGCACAAAAATGCTCGTGGAACGGAAGCAGGATGAAAAACCAGCAAGTGCAAAGGAAACAGAGCAAATTGTCTCTACCTGCAGTATCACAAACTGTGGCGGGAGATGTGTAATTAAAGCGCATGTAAAAGATGGGAAAGTGGTGCGGGTCAGTACAGACACACAAAAGGGCGGCGACCTATCCACACCTCCGCTTAGAGCGTGTGTAAGAGGACAAAACTATAGAAAGATGCTATATGACCCAGAACGCTTAAAATACCCGATGAAACGAGTTGGCAAGCGGGGAGAGGGGAAATTTGAACGAATCACTTGGGGAGAGGCCATTGATACGATTGCTTCTGAAATCAAACGGATTGGTGATACGTACGGTCCTGAATCCAGATATGTAAACTATGCAACCGGCCAAAGCAGCGGGCTTCATGGCGGACGGAACTCAGCGAGGAAATTGCTGTCGCTGACCGGAGGATATCTTGAATACCGGGGTGACTATAGTGTTGGGGCAGGATCTGTAGCAACACCTTACACGTATGGGACCAATCTTACAGGCAGCAGCTTTGATTCACTGCTGCATTCCAAATACATTATTCTTTGGGGACAAAATCCATCCGAAATGATTTTTTCAACACCCTATCGAGAGTACTTGGTCCAAGCAAAGAATAATGGGGCGAAAATTGTCGTCATTGACCCGCGCTATAGTGATACAGCTGTTGCTTTTGCAGATGAATGGATCCCGATTCTTCCGACAACCGATAACGCCTTAATGGATGCCATGGGTTATGTGATCGTGACTGAACAATTGCACGATCAGGCTTTTTTGGATAAATACTGTATTGGCTTCGATGAGGACCATATGCCAGAGGGTGTTTCTAAAAATGAATCTTTGAAAAGTTATTTATTGGGCATGCAGGATGGAATCCCTAGAACACCGGAATGGGCTGAAAAAATCTGCCGTGTCCCGGCCAATAAAATCAGGCAGTTAGCGAGAGAATATGCCACTAGTAAGCCGGGGGCATTAATTCAAGGCTGGGCAGCCCAGCGCCAGGCCTACGGCGAACAATTTATGCGCGGCGGGGCACAGCTTGCCTGTTTGACAGGAAATGTCGGCAAGCTTGGCACGTGGGCCGCTGGAACAGGCAGCTGGAGCCGTTCCAACATGATTCGTCCGTTTACATACGAAAATCCTGTCAAAACGTCCATTCCATGCTTCCTTTGGACGATGGCAGTGGAAAAAGGAACGGAAATGACTGCTGCTGACGGTTTGCAGGGGGCAGAAAAGTTAAATTCCAATATCAAAATGATTGTGAATTTGGCGGGGAATATGCTGATTAACCAGCATGCTGACATAAATAAAACGAGTAAACTTCTTGAAGATGAATCGAAAGTAGAATTTATTCTGGCAAGTGATATTTTTATGACTCCAAGCGCAAAGTTTGCTGATATCCTGCTCCCAGGGACAACTTTTTTTGAACGGCATGATATTGGCTTCCCTTGGGGCGGCGGCGACTATGTGATTTTAGGGAATAAAGCCATTGAGCCGTTATATGAGTGCCGCGATGAATACGATGTGTTTGCCGATGTGGCGGAAAAGCTTGGTTTAAAAGAACAATTCACCGAGGGGAAAACCACTCTGGACATCGTAAAAGAAAGTATCAAAAGAACAAAGCAGGAAATCGATCCTAAATTTCCTGATTATGAAGAATTTAAGAAGAAGGGCGTATACCATTTTAAATATGATGAGCCGCTGGTAGGATTTAAAGAACAGATTGATGATCCGGCAAATCATCCCTTTCAAACCCCTTCCGGAAAAATTGAATTGTTCTCAAAGGCATTATGGGACATGAATCAGCATGATGAAATCCCTGCAATTGCGAAATATATTCCTTCTTGGGAAGGACCGGAAGACCCGCTTATTGGCCAATATCCGCTGCAATTAACGAGCTGGCACTATAAGCGAAGATGCCATTCCACTTATGACAATCAGGAATGGCTGGAGGAAGCTGGAAAACAGGAAATGTGGATGAACCCAAAAGATGCAGAAAAACGCGGCATCCAAAATGGCGACAGGGTTCAAGTATTTAATGACCGCGGGCTGCTCGTTATTGATGTAAAAGTAACTCCCAGAATCACTCCAGGGGTTTGCGCGATACCTCAAGGAGGTTGGTATACCCCTGATAAAACGGGGATTGATCAACGGGGGGCAGTGAATGTGTTGACCTCTCAGCGCCCTACACCTCTAGCCAAGGCGAATCCGCAGCTAACCAATCTTGTTGAAGTAAAAAAGGCATAGGGAGTGAGGAGAGTTGGAACAGTTAGGATTTTATATTAATCAAAGCCTTTGCACTGGATGCAAAGCATGCAGTGTTTCATGCAAAGACAAGAATAATCTTGAAGTAGGAATTAACTTCAGGCGGGTATATTCTTATGAAGAGGGAAATTTTATTGATCAGCCAGGCGGAGGATTGGTCCATAATATAAACGCTTTTTATTATAGTATATCCTGTAATCACTGCACAAATCCGAAATGCCTCCCAAGCTGCCCGGTTGGCGCGATTTTTAAGGATAAAGACAATGGGGTTGTTACCATTGATCAAGACATATGCGTAGGCACCCAGCTTTGTGTCAAGGCCTGTCCATATGGTGCTCCCCAATATAATCCAAAGGTCTTTAAATCGAATAAGTGCAATTTATGTATTGACCTTCAAGAAGATGGACAGGACCCCGTTTGTGTGGCTACCTGTCCAATGCGTGCCATTGAGTTTGGACCAATTGATGAGTTGCGAAAAAAATATGGAAATGTCAGTCAAATCAAAGGCCTGCCAAGCGATACGATTACAAATCCCAATCTTGTCATTACCCCGCATAAGGATGCGAAACTATCGAGTTCTTAATGGGTTCAAGGATTCAAAAGGGCTGCAGGAACGAAAAAAATCCTGCAGCCTTTTTAAATGAGGTGATAGGATGTCTTTTTTAACGAAATGGTTGGAGAGCATGCACGTTGATATGGAAATCACAAAAATTTGCTCAAGGAAGAGAAATCCTCGTTCAAGCTGCAGCTATTGTGCTGATGCCTGCAAGCTGGGAGCAATCAGGATCGGCCCGCAGGCTATCGAAATTAATACCGACCTCTGCCATGACTGTGGCAAGTGTATGATATCTTGTCCGCTGTCAGCGATAGTGGGAATCCCAATTGGAAGGAATTTTGAAAATGGGTCTCTTGATTATAATCATGAATATTCCATCTCAGAAAAAGAGCTCCTCATTTATAAAAAGAAAGGTATGGAATCGATTGCAGCCCATGGTTCTTCAATTAATGAACAATGGAAAACCGCTATTGAAGAGGCCAATCAAAAACTAGCTTTAATGGGCCATAGCCCGATTCAACTTCTTTCTATTCCTGATGAGGAAAAACTAACGAGGAGAAAGCTGTTTTCTTCCTTCAAAAAGAGGGGACGGCAATTAACCCCGGCAGCATGGAGAATCCAATCAGGGGAGTGGACGTTGACAAAGCATTACTCAGAATATCAATTTTATACAGTCCAAGTAGAAAAAGAGAAATGCAGCATATGTCATGCCTGTTTTTATTTCTGCACACAAAATGTTTTTATGCTCGAAGCTGAAGCCTTGCGGATTGATTCAGAGAAATGTGTGAATTGTAAGGATTGTACCGATATTTGTCCGGAATCAGCAATACGGATTACACCTGAAATAAAGAAAAAATCGATTTGTCGAATCCCTGTTTATTATCATATATGCCCTAGATGCAATACGGAATTTCCTTCCTTCCATAAAAGTGAGGACGAATGCCCAATATGTAAAGAAAGGGACTCGGATTGGCTAAGTCCTCTAGTATAATTAAAAAAGCACCAGTTCAACTGGTGCTTGCATTCGTATGTATGGCGGAGAAGGTGAGATTCGAACTCACGCGACGGTCGCCCGCCCTAACGCATTTCGAGTGCGCCCCCTTATAACCACTTGGGTACTCCTCCAAAAAAGTTCATGGAGCGGGTGAGGGGAATCGAACCCCCGCCGTCAGCTTGGGAAGCTGAAATTCTACCATTAAACCACACCCGCATTACTATCAAGGACGATTATTATTATAACATAATAATTAGATTTGTAAAAGAAAAAATTCATGGAAAAAAGAGCTGAGTTATCAGCTCTTTTGAGAGTTCTCTTCTTTCGGAGGCGGTTTAATTGCGATTAGGGTTACAATGGCAGCAAGAATCGCCAATCCGCTGAGCAGGATAAAGATCCAATGAGTGGAATAATCCATTAATAACGCAATAATAGGCGGTCCTGCTGCCACGCCAATAAAACGCATAGAACTATAAATGGAAGTAATCGTTCCCCGTTCCTTCTTTTCAACGCCATCCGTAATAAGGGCATCCAAACTTGGAAGGCTGATTCCAATTCCAACACCTGCAATTAAAAACATGGATAACATATACCATAATTTAATCGAAAACCACAGGGCAGCAATGGACAAGGCGGCAGCAAAAATTCCGCCGAAGGTCAGCCATTTCATCAAAACTTTATTTTTTTTAATTAATTTTCCGCTGATAAAGGAAGACAAACAAAGAGCCCCTAGAGGCAATGCCAAAAAGAAGCCTTTTTTTATATCCTTGATGCCGTATTCTTTTTCAAAGATTTCCGACAGATAAAAAAGAATCCCAAACAGAACAAGCATCATGATTCCGCCAATAAAGAAAATCGCATAAAGCCACCGGCCGCTTTTCGTAAAGGTTTTCTTGACGCTGATAATGAAATCTTTAAATGGGATTGGTTTCTCCTTTTTTTTCGGAGACTTAACAAGAAAAATAAGTAAAATCACAGAAATGGCGCAAAACACTGGAAACGCAAAAAAAGGCAGAAACCAAACAAAACCAGCTAAAAAAGCCCCAAATATTGGACTTAATACTTTTCCAAACGTATTAGATGTTTCAATCAGGCCTAAACAGGCACTTACGTCATCCTCTTTTTTAAACATATCTCCCACCAACGGAAGGACAATTGGAAATGCCCCGGCAGCTCCTACACCTTGCAGTGCCCGCCCAGCCAGGATTATCCAATAGGCATCCTCTGTTTTCCATGCTGCCCAACCGGAAATTAGTCCGCCAGCAGCAGCAATCATGAGACTAGGAATGATGACTTTTTTTCTGCCGATGTGGTCAGATAAATACCCTGCCACTGGAATGAGCAGGATGGCAATAATTGAATAGACAGTAATAACTAGGCTAGATTGAAAAGATGTGATTGATAATACTTTTTCCAAGGCAGGCAGTACAGGAATTAACATGGAATTTCCTAAAGTCATGACCAATGGAATAGATGATATTGAGAGAATAGCCCACTTTTGCTTTGAAATCTCACTCGCCTTTTTTTGTTCTTTATGCGAATTCTTGCTTTTAGCGGTTGGTGAGTTATTCGATAATCGTTCGATATGCTCCATTTTTCTATCTATCCCGCTTTCCTTTTGGTTGTACTGTTAATATGGACGTTTTTTAAGAAAAAAAACGATTGAAAGGAAATCCTTTTAATGGCATTTTAAAAAAACGGCAATTTTGAAAATTTAAACAAAACCTCTTGACATCCCTAAAAAACTTTAATATGATTGATACCAATAAAACAAAGGAATGGCAATGAGGAAGAGTAGTACCTATTTCGGATTCTAAAAGAGAGCTGATGGCCGGTGTGAATCAGTGTTGAAGAAATAGCGAATGGACTTCTGAGCTTCCAAACCGAACCATCCAATCGGGATCAGTAGGCTTTGGCGAAATCTCATCGTTACAGGAGACAGATATTAAGCATTTGCTCGATATCGGTAAAGTGAGCTATTGATGTAGCTAATGAAGGTGGCACCACGGGTCTTCCGTCCTTTTTGCAGGATGGAGGACCCTTTTTATTTAGCAAAAATAAATAAGTTAACTTGTTGAACAAGAGGAGTACACATTTTTAGTTCTTCACAGAGAGCCGGGGAAGGTGGGAGCCTGGTATGAACGGATTTGTGGAATGGGCTTGTGAAAGGTATCTTGAACCTTTAGTAGGGATACCCGGATTTCCGCCGTTAAAAGGATAGGATATTGTTCGTCAGTCGTTTCAGTATCCGAAAGAGGAAGCAGGAAATACTGCTTCGAAAAGAGGTGGCACCACGATTGGAAATCGTCCTCTATATGCCTTAGCAGCAGCTGGGCATATAGAGGGCGATTTTTTTATTTTGAAAGGAGTGGCTGTATGAAGACACAGACAGGTTATTTTTTAAAAGAGATTAGCGGTGATGTGTTAACGCCGATTTCCATTTTGCAAAAAATCAGCGGCAAGAAAAAGTTCTTATTAGAAAGCTCTCACAAATATCATGATTCGGGCCGTTATTCCTTTATTGGTGCGGATCCTGCTTTTGAATTAATTTCCCAAGGAGACCAAAATCAGCTTATTTATCGAAATGGTCAAAGGCAGAGGTTGACCGGAAAACCACTGGAAATTGTCAACAGCCTGATACCCGCAATCGAGACCGATGAAATTCCTTTTCCGTTCACTGGTGGAGCCATTGGATATGTAGGCTATGACATCATTCGGCATTATGAAGAGCTCGGCGAGGAATTCCCCAATGAATTATCAATGCCGGATGTCCACCTGATGTTTTTTGAAGAATTGGTGGTATTTGACCATTTAGAGGAAAAAGTGTTCCTGTTTGGAATCCCGCTTTTACAGGATAGTGACGAAGCAGTGATTGAAGTTCGGTTAAACGAGCTATTGACTGAGCTGAAGCAGCCTTTTGAGGATCAAGAGGAGCTGCAATATGAATTTTCTGAGTTTTATTCCGATACGGGGAAGGAAGAGTTTATTGAGAATGTCAAGGCTGCCAAGGAACATATTTTAGCGGGAGATATATTTCAGGTGGTGTTATCGCGAAGGATGAAGGCTGATTTTACTGGTTCTCCATTAGCACTCTATCGCAAACATCGGGCTAATAATCCGACCCCCTATATGTTTTATATCGATTTTGAGGCATATACCGTAATTGGCTCCTCGCCTGAAAGCTTGATAAAAACTAGGGGAACAACGGTCATTGCCAATCCGATCGCCGGGACAAAACGAAGAGGAAAAACCAGTGCCGAAGATGAGGCGATCGAGCAGGAACTGCTTCAGGATGAAAAGGAACTGGCAGAACATAAGATGCTGGTTGACCTTGGCAGAAATGATCTTGGGAAAGTATGCGAATTCGGCTCTGTTCAGGTTGAAAAATACATGGCGATTGAGAAATACCGCTATGTGATGCACATCGTTTCAGAAGTTAGCGGCAGGCTTAAGTCTGACAACACCTCACTTGATGCCCTGGCAGCTTGTATACCAGCAGGAACTGTATCCGGTGCGCCTAAAGTGAGGGCAATGGAGATTATTAATTCGCTGGAGAAATCGAAACGGGGACTTTACTCAGGGGCGATTGGTTACCTGTCGGCTAACGGGAACATGGATTTTGCCTTAGCAATCCGGACAATGATTTTGAAGGACAAAAAGGCATATATTCAAGCTGGAGCCGGAATCGTTTATGACTCGGTACCTGAATCAGAGTATGAGGAAACATTGAATAAACTAAGATCGTTTTTGGAGGTGCCAAAATGATTCTGCTTATTGATAACTTTGATTCTTTTACGTTTAATCTCTATCAGTATTTAGGTGAATTAGGGGAGACTGCATCCGTTTACCGAAATAACCAACTTTCAATCACAGATATAAAAAAATTAAAACCGACCGCGGTTATCCTGTCCCCGGGACCAGGAAGACCGGAAGATGCAGGGATATGTGTTGAATTGATCCAAACCTTTTATAAGGAAATCCCGATATTGGGGATATGTTTAGGACATCAGGCTATAGGTGCCGCATTTGGTGGAGCAATCAATCGGGCGGCACAGGTTAAGCATGGAAAAACCTCCTTGATTAACCACAGTGGAAACGGAATTTTTAACGAGTTGCCATCCCCGCTGGAGGTCATGCGCTATCATTCATTAATTATTGAAAAACGAACCCTTCCAAAGGAATTGGAGGCCATCTCTTATTCATTGGACGATCAGGAAATAATGGCAGTCAAACATATCCAATATCCTGTGTTTGGCTTGCAGTTCCATCCTGAGTCCATCGGGACACCAGCGGGAAAACAAATACTAAAAAATTTTTTATATGAAATTGAAGGGGAGAAGAAGCATGAAAAATTACTTACTCCAATTGGCTGAACAAAAATCGTTTTCTGAAAATGAGATGAAGGAGGCCATGGACTTTATTTTAGGGGAAGAGGTATCTGAATCAGAAATTGCCGCCTTTTTAATGGGACTTAAATCAAAAGGCGAAACAGTGGATGAAATCGTAGGAATTGTCAAGGCGTTAATGGGAAATTCTCTTGCCTTCAAAAAAAGATTTCCTCAGGCAATCGATAATTGCGGTACAGGAGGGGATGGCTCTTCAAGCTTCAATGTAAGCACAACCTCCGCCTTTGTCATCGCCGGAGCGGGAATCCCGGTCGCAAAACACGGCAATCGAAGCATTTCAAGCAAAACAGGGAGTGCCGATGTGCTTGAACACTTAGGGGTAAATTTACATTTGCCGGCAGAAAGCATTGAGGAAATCCTGGAGGATATTGGAATCGTCTTTCTTTATGCCCCAAATGTACATCCAAGGTTAAAGAAGATATCGATGGTGAGACGCCAATTAAAAATACCGACGGTTTTCAATTTTATTGGCCCGTTAACAAACCCGGTTCCGTTAGATTACCAATTGCTTGGCGTTTACCGGAGAGATTTATTGAACGTATTTGCCGAAGTGTTAAAGCAGCTGGGGCGCAAACGGGCTGTTGTGTTAAATGGGGCGGGCTTTATGGATGAGGCCTCCCTGCAAGGGGAAAACCATTTAATGATTTTAGAGGATGGTGTCATTACCAGCCGTTCTTTCCATCCGGAGGAAGTTGGCTTGCCAGTGTATGATAACAAATACATTAAAGGCGGGGATGCCAAGGAAAATGCAGATATCCTGTTAGGTGTATTAAAAGGAGAAGCGGGCGCATACCGCGATACGGTATTGCTGAATGCAGGCCTAGGCATTTATACAGCCGGAAAAGCCCCATCGATTCCGGAGGGAATAAAAGCAGCATCAGAGGTTATTGATTCTGGGGCCGCATATGAAAAACTGGCAGAACTCATTAAAAAATCCCAAGCCGTACAAAGAGAGGCTATTTAGATGGAAACTATATTGGATCGAATCATTGAACAAAAAAAACAAGAAGTAAAGGCTCTTCGCGAGAAAGGAGTGCAGCAATCAGGACGGCAGCCTGTGAAGCGGTCGTTTATTGAATCATTGCAAAGGGCAGAAGATATTTCCATTATTGCAGAATATAAACGAGCTTCACCATCAAAAGGAGTCATCAATCATGCGGTTGATCCCAGAGAGCAGGCAGCCATATATGAAGACTATGGCGCTGCGGCCATTTCTGTCTTAACTGACCAAACTTTTTTTAAAGGTTCCTTTTCCGACTTGGCAGCAGTTCGTGAAACAGTTGACTTGCCGATTCTCTGTAAGGATTTTATCATCGATCCGCTGCAAATTGACCAGGCTGCATCATATGGAGCCGACATCATTCTGTTAATTGTAGCAGCCTTAGATCAACCGAGCCTGCAGGAACTCTACCAATATGCGAGGAATTTAGACTTAGAGGTGCTGATGGAGGTTCACAATCAGCAGGAATTGGATATTGCCCTAAAAATGGGAGCAGAGATCATCGGGGTAAACAACCGGGATTTAAAAACCTTTAACGTTTCACTGGAGGTAACGGAAAAGCTGGCAGCACAAATAAAACGTTCTGGAGCCTTCTTAATCAGTGAGAGCGGGATTCATCAGCAGTCAGATGTGAGAAGAGTCCAAAATGTTGGGGCAAATGGCATCCTGGTCGGGGAAGCATTTATGAAGAGCTCCGATATCAAACAAACCTTTTTGGATTTTTGCCTCCCATTAATAGAAGGAGCTAAGCAATGAAAGTAAAAATTTGCGGGATTACAGATGTTCAGACCGGTGTAAAAGCAGCTGAATATGGGGCAGATGCCATCGGTTTTGTCTTTGCGGAAAGCAAACGGAAAGTGACGGAAGCAAGAGCAAGAGAAATTATTGCCAGACTGCCTCAGAAAGTGTTTAAAGTCGGGGTTTTTGTGAACCAAACAAGAGATGAAATCGAGAGAATCGCTGCTTTTGCAGGCCTTACCCATATCCAGCTGCACGGGGAGGAAACACCTGAATTTTGTGAGTCACTGACTCTCCCGGCTATTAAAGCCATTAATTTTCAAAGCAATGAAAAACTAGCAGATTTGAATGCCTACCCAAGCGATTTTTTATTATTGGATGGACCTAAAGGCAAGTACAGGGGCGGAAATGGCATATCTTTCGATTGGAATCAAGTGGATACAAATGTGGTATCTGGCAAAAAACTGATTCTTGCTGGCGGCCTTGATGCGGCAAATGTCGAGGGGGCAGCAAGGATCATCAACCCCTATATGGTGGATGTTAGTTCAGGGGTTGAAACCAATGGAATTAAAGATTTAAATAAAATAAAAACATTTATTGATAGGGTCAAAAGAACGGGACAGGAGGAAGTTAGATGAGCACTTACACATTACCGGACGAAACAGGGCATTTTGGCATATTTGGGGGAAGGTTTGTCCCGGAAACATTGATGAAGGCCGTGATGGAATTAGAGGCTGCCTATAATGAAGCAAAAGCAGACCAGGAATTTCAAGAACAATTTCGCCATTTGTTAAAGGAATATGTTGGAAGGGAAACACCGTTGTATTTTGCGGAAAATCTTACAAAACATGCTGGCGGTGCCAATATTTATTTGAAACGGGAAGATTTAAACCATACGGGAGCACATAAAATCAATAATGCAATTGGCCAGGCGCTGCTGGCTGTTCGGATGGGAAAACGAAAAATTGTAGCTGAGACCGGAGCAGGGCAGCATGGGGTGGCCACAGCCACTGTTTGTGCATTACTGAATCTGGAATGCATGATTTTTATGGGAGAAGAAGACATCAAACGCCAGGCGCTAAATGTATTTCGAATGGAACTATTGGGGGCGAAGGTGGTAAGCGTGACTTCCGGCAGCTCCACCTTAAAAGATGCCGTTAATGAGGCACTTAGATATTGGGTGGCAAATGTAGATGATACACATTATTTATTAGGCTCGGTCATGGGGCCGCATCCCTTCCCAATGATTGTCCGGGATTTTCAGAGCGTCATTGGCACGGAAACAAGGGAGCAGTTCTTGGACAGAAACGGAAAGCTGCCTGAGGCTGTAGTGGCCTGCATAGGCGGAGGAAGTAACGCAATGGGCATGTTTTATCCTTTTATAAAAGATGAACAGGTTTGTTTATATGGCGTGGAAGCTGCCGGCCATGGGATTCAAACTCCATTCCATGCTGCTTCATTAACTAAAGGAAAACCCGGGGTGTTGCATGGGGCGTTAATGTATCTTCTGCAGGATGAAAATGGCCAAATACAAGAAGCCCATTCAATTTCTGCAGGACTGGATTATCCTGGGGTAGGTCCAGAGCACAGTTATTTAAAAGACAGCGGACGTGCCCAGTATCATTCTATATCCGACCAGGAAGCACTGGAGGCGTTTCAGATTTTATCAAAGCTTGAAGGGATTATCCCGGCACTAGAGAGCGCGCATGCCGTGGCATTTGCCATAAAGCTCGCTGCTGAAATGGAGCCAGGGCAGAATATGGTGGTTTGTTTATCAGGCCGGGGAGATAAAGATGTGGATGCAGTAAAATCTAGATTGCACGGAGGAGAAACAAATGAATAGGATTGAACAGGCCTTTCGGCAGTTAACTGCAGTAGATGGAAAAGCGTTTATCCCCTATATCATGGCTGGGGATGGCGGCCTTTCCTGTTTAGTGGAACGACTTCAATTATTGGAGAAGTTTGGCGCCACAGCCATTGAAGTGGGAGTGCCGTTTTCTGACCCGGTAGCTGATGGTCCAACCATTCAACAAGCCGGAATCAGAGCTTTAAAAAACGGGACCAATCTTAAGGACATTCTTGTCGAATTATCCAAGGCAAGGGAATTGGTACAAATCCCAATCATCCTCATGACGTATTTAAATCCCATATATTCATTAGGTATAAATCGTTTTGTGCAAGAGGCCCAGTCTGCTGGGGTTGATGGGTGCATTATCCCAGATTTGCCAATGGAGGAAGAAGAAATCATTTTACCTCAGTTTCTAAAAGCAGGGGTTGAATTGATTAGACTTGTAACACCTACAACCCCAGTTGAGAGAGTGCGGAAAATTTCCAGTAAAGGCAGCGGCTTTTTATATACGGTAACCGTCAAAGGTATAACTGGAGCAAGAGGCGAGTTTGACGGTGGATTGAATGCATTTTTGCAAACAGTAAAGCAGGTTAGCCCAATCCCTGTTGTAGCTGGTTTTGGTATTTCTAACGAAGAACAAATAGCTGAGCTCACAAAATACTGCGATGGCGTGGTCGTCGGAAGTAAGATTGTTGAATTATTTGCAAAAAACAATATTACGGAATTGGAAACATTTATGTCCGTTATTAAAAGGACCTCGGCCAAAATTTAAACAGTAGGGGCTGTCCATTAAGGGTTGACACCACACCTAAACCAGTATATAGAACGGTTTTTTCAAATTGCCATCGATATACTGCGGGGGAGGTTGTCTGAAACCCTTGGTTTTTTGGACAGCTCCTTCTTAACAATCTTCTTAAACGTGCGATTTGTTACAGCCATATCGGACTAGTTACATTATAATGTAGACTAAATTGGAGAATCGTGAAGTTCAGGAGGAGAGAATAGTGAAGGAATTGTTTGGCATGAACGGCCGGAGGCTATTGATTCATCCAGCTAAAGCTCCACAACAGTTAACTGTCACGGTTGAGCGTTTTGGCGGTTTATCTCAACAGGTTCGGATCAATTTTTTGAAAAACTGGTTTGTTTTTGTTGTTTGGAGCACGTCCGACGATTCCAGACACTTTATGAATTTGCCGCTTGTTCAGCCAGGGAATTTAGAAGAGTTTAAAAGTGAATTATATTCGATTAATGTGTGGGATTGGGAGCCTGCTTACCAAAGGGAAGATGGGATTATCCTGGATGGGAAATATTGGAGTGTCGAGCTTCGGACAAAAGAAAAGGTGTATAAATTCGAAGGGGCGGAAAGCTTTCCTAAAAATTGGCCCTTGTTTTGCAAAACGATAGAAAAATTGGTTGGTACACCATTTGGATTGTAACTTCTTGCAGTGAATTAATGGAGATGACTTCAACTAGTTGAAACAGCAGATTAACTGCTATATAATAAAAATATACTATTTTGTACAATTTACTGGCGAAACGGTTTTCTTAAAACTTCCCTTATGTGGAAGTTTTGTTTGTTTTAATCGAACTTTGTCTCTGTGGACAAAATTTTAGGAGAGTAATTAAAAATGAAGGAACTAGCTGTTGAAAAACTTTTTGAAATAGATAACCCAGTGATTATTGATATCCGGTCACCTATAGAATACAAGGATGGTGCGATCCCAGGTGCTATTAATGTTCCGTTGTTTTCTGATGCTGAACGGCAGGAAATCGGGACCATCTATAAACAAAAGGGGCAAAATGCAGCAAAATGGAGAGCCATGGAAATTGTTTCACCCAAAATTCCTGAAATGCTGGATACGATAAAATCCTACCAGGATAAAGGTGAGTTAGTCATTCATTGTTGGCGCGGGGGAATGCGCAGCAAATCCGTGGTCACCTTTTTAGAATTTGCCGGTATTTATGCGTGGAAATTAATAGGTGGTTATAAAGCCTACCGCCATTATATTTTAGAAGAAATAGAAGGGAAAATTCCCAACAAGGCAGTGGTTTTACATGGTATGACAGGTGTTGGCAAAACGGAAATATTGAAGATTTTAAAACGAAAAGGCTATCCGATCCTCGATCTGGAAGAAATGGCGGGACACCGGGGCTCGATTTTTGGAACAATTGGTTTAGGCGAAGGGCACAATCAAAAGATTTTCGATTCCCTTCTATTCAAAGGACTTCAAGAGATTGCCGATGCGGACTATTTTTTAGTGGAAGCAGAGAGCAAGAGAATCGGCAAAGCCGTTCAGCCTGAGAAATTAATGGATGTTAAGTTTAAGGGTGTGAATATTTATATCCATACTCCGCTAGAACAAAGAGTGAAATTGCTTGTTGAGGAGTATGTATTGCCTTATCAGCATGAACCTTGGTACCATGAAAAAATTTCCCTAAGCATGGAGAGGGTGGCAAAAAGGGTTAAGAATATGGAGATTAGGGGCAGAATGGAGCAGCTGGTGAAAGATCATAACTATCAGGAATTAATACCGATCCTGCTGGAACACTATTACGACCCTAGGTATGATTATGCAAGACAAGATTATCAAGGTGAATTTTTCGATGTTTTTGCGGAAGACCCAGAGGATGCGGCTGTAAAAATAGTGGTTAAATTAGAAGAGCAGGGTTTTAAACCGATCGAAGGGGTTCCACAGCTCTAGATTTGGACACCCGGTCTTAATATGCTAAAACGGAAAAAACCGCAGCCATGCGGTTTTTTCACGTTAATGCGCCAATTTCCTAGCGATTCTTAAAAGGTCTTAACCCGCGCCGTTCAATTTCTTCCTTTAAAATTTTTATCCATTCCTTTTCCTTGCCAGATTTCAATGCATCTCGATACGAAACAACTAACTGCTCGTTACTCATTATTTTCAATTTGAGAATGCCCTCCTTGGAAAATGGATTGAATATTCAGTTTTTATTATTGTAATGGTTTTGCTATGATTTGAGAACCCTTTTTGCTGGATTTTCACGAATTTGTCAATATGATTTTTTATAGGCAACTGGGGGACGAAATAGCTTTTTAACAGTTGCTACACTGGCTTTGATTGTTTATACTAGAAAATGGACTATAAATAAAGGAACGGTGGTCATAATGATTCATTTATCATGGCGAGATCGTGAGACAATTAAAAAGGTAAAGTGTGTACATACAAATGCAAAAAAATATATTGTCAATAATGTATTAACAGAAGGAAAAGTTTATGATGTGAAAAATGAAACAGAGGAGTTTTACTACATTGTAGATAACTCTGGTAAAGTAGGCGGATTTTATAAGGAATATTTTGAGGACGCCTAAAGACTTTAGGGAGGCTGGCATGGTTTTGTCAGCCTCTTTTCCTGTTTACTGAAATCAATAATAATGGAGTGTTGGCATTGGTTTATCTTTTTGTAGGAATGGGCGGTGTCATTGGGAGTCTGCTTAGATATGGCATTTCTTTGCTGACGGCACATATTTGGGAGGGCGCTTTTCCACTTGGTACCCTTATCATAAATTTATCAGGGGCATTTGCTCTTGGCTGGGTGACAAGCCGTTTGAGCAATTCCAAAAGAATCCCTTCACAGCTGCTGACAGGGTTAACCACAGGAGTGATTGGCTCCTACACCACTTTTTCAACGTTTTGTTTAGAAACCATTCATTTAATGGAAGAGGCATACTATACATTGGCCATCATTTATTTAGCTCTAAGCTTTATAGGGGGAATCCTGTTAGTTCGAACTGGTGCGGCGGTCGGCGGCGGGTCTAACAAGGAAGCAGGTAAACTAGTATGAGCATATTACTTGTGGCAGCGGGCGGCTTTATAGGGGCAATCATCCGGTTTATGATTAGCCGCAAATTTAACCGGCCAAAGTTCCCGGCAGGAACATTTTTAGTCAATATGGCGGGGGCATTTTTATTGGGGTTTTTAGGTGGCATAACGATTCCACAGCCAATATATGTCTTATTCGGTACAGGGTTTATGGGAGCTTTAACTACATTTTCAACCTTGCATCTTGATGCAGAACAGTTAAAAAAGACGGGGCAAATGCGGCGGTCATACTTTTACTTGATTTTTAGCTATTTCATTGGAATTATTTTATCATTCATCGGAGTTATAGTGGGCACAAGCATATAAAAGGCATCGGTTCAAGTGAACCGATGCCTTTTGATTATTTTCCTATTTTTGTTTAGCAGGAATTTCATTTGTCTTTTTAGGCTGGTAAAGACGATGGCTAATCATCGTTTGAATGGTTAAGAAGATTCCGCCGACAACCCAATAAAGCGGAAGGGCCGCAGGTGCGCTGAAAGAGAACATCACAATCATCAGCGGAGACATCAGTCCCATAATTTTCATCTGCTGACGCTGGGCTTCAGGCATCGTCGTTTGTTGAACTTTAAATTGCAGATAATAAATGACACCGGCAAGAATGGTGATGACGATATCAGGCTGTCCGAGACTGAACCATAAAAACTTGTGATGGGCAATCTCTTGCGAACCTCTAATGGCGTAATAAAAGCCAGTTAAAATCGGCATTTGGATCAGCAGCGGCAGACAGCCCATATTAAGCGGATTGACACCGTGTTTTTGATAGAGCCCCATCATTTCTGCTTGAATGGCCTTCTGTTTTTGCGGATCTTTTTCGGCCTTTAACCGCTTTTGAATCTCATCCATCTCTGGCTTCAATTTATCCATTTTTTCCTTCATGGCCATTGAATTCTTATACTGTCGCAGCATTAATGGCATTAATGCAAGGCGGACAATAAGGGTAACAAGAATAATGGCCAGCCCGTAATTCCCATTAAAAAAATCAGCAAAAAAGTTAATAATAAACGTAAACGGTTCTACAAAATAAGTATGGAAAAATCCATCATTATTTCCCGTTTGGGCAGCTTGTGTTGATTGTCCAGAGCATGCTGACAATACGAGGACCGTTAAAGATAATAGCGCAAATAAAATAAGTGAAGAGTGTTTTTTTCTCATATTTCCTCCTATAAAGTAATTAAATAGTCATTTGAAGTAGGGAGGAAATCGGTTCCTCAGAATCGTCCTTAGAGCATTCTTTCCTGCGAATATATTTTACAATGTGGATGAGTATCAAGCTTCTGGCTAAACGATTATTTTTCTGGTAAAAGAACTGAGGCTGAATCATTTTTGTTTTCTCTGTATTGGTGACTCCTAAATTTGAATATCTAATTCCCCATGACCAAAAGAATTTTAAGAAGAGACTAAAATAAAAACTGATCGTAAGGGCATAAAAGGTTGTCATATCCATATGATCAATCAATAATTGAAACAAAATTTCCACCTCGCTAACCAGAACCAATGATATGAGTATATAGGAGATTGGCCAAATAATCAATGAAACTCTTTAACAGCCTGAATTTCACTTTCATTTTAAGTTAAGGCTCTGTTAAAGGTAAATGTTGATATTTGCTACCTCTTTGAATCCTTGATATAATCAAAATAGGAACAAACATTCGGGAGGTAATCAAGGTGAGTAAAGCGTTTAGCAACTTGTTAAAACATATCGACAAATTACCACACACTAAAAAAGAGCAAGTTTACCATTGGGTAAAACGCTATGTTACACCTTCTTCAACTGCGGGTGGTCGTTTAATCAATGAAATGAGAGAAACCCGCTTTAAAGAAGGGTTTGAATGCCCTCATTGTTCATCTGAACACGTTGTTCGATTCGGAAAATACAATGGTCGGCAACGGTATCGCTGTAAATGTTGTGGTAAAACATTCACTGATACAACTAATACTGTCTTGTATCGTACTCGAAAAGGAAACGAATGGATTACATTTGTTGATTGTATGTTCAAAGGCTACTCCCTGCGAAAGTCGGCTGAAATCGTAGGGGTTACTTGGGTTACACTTTTTTATTGGAGACACAAACTATCAAACGCTTTGAAACAAATGGATTTCGAGCATTTTGAAGGTATCGTTGAGATTGACGAGACCTATTTCTTATACTCTCAAAAAGGACAACGTGGCATTGCTGACCGCAAACCTCGCAAACGTGGTGGTAAATCTAAACATAGAGGAATAAGCCACGAACAGGTTTGTGTTCTTGTTGCAAGAGACCGAACCAAAGCAACCGTCTCCAAAGTTGCTTGTATGGGACGTATCGTTAAAACAAAAGTTGATAATTTAATTGGTTCTAAACTTTCAAATGAAAACGTGCTTGTAACTGATGCTTGGAGAGCTTATAAAACCTATGCTAAGGAAAAAGGTTTAGAACATTATCGGATAAAATCGGATAATGGAAAACACGTTATTAAGGGCTTGTATCACATCCAGAACGTCAATGGTCTCCATTCTCGTTTAAAACAATGGATAAATTGCTTTAAAGGTGTGGCTACGAAATATTTTGATAATTACCTTGCTTGGTTCTTATTTGTCGATAGTCGTAGTAACGAAAGCAATAATCAGCATTTAAAAGAATTCCTATTAACATCATTTGTGTTTGAAATGACTGACACATATGATAGTTTGAGGCTATCAAAATTTAATGTGTAGCCCTTATTCAATTAACGAAGTAGAAATTACAAAAACTTACCAAATTATCACATTTTTCTGTTACAATTGGAACGTGAATAGATGAAAGGAGGTAGTATCTTGAAAAAACAAAAAGAATTTTATCCAATAATTTTAACTTTAGTAATGTTCTTAGTTGCACTACTTGTTTTCTTTGTCTTTAATGGTCGGATATTCCCAAATATTAATCTACGGATTCCCATTTTCTTATATATTTTGATAGATATTGGATTTATTGTGTCTTTAATATTAGGAATCAAGTCAAAAAATAAGACTGTAAAAGTATTCAGTATCCTTTCAAACATTGCATTTATGATACCGCTATCAATATGGTTATTTCTGTTACTATTGGCAAATGGGATTTCTGAACCATAGAAAATTAAAATTGAGGAAACCCGAACGAGTTTCCTTGTTTTTTATTGAATTATCAACATTAAAATTTAACAGAGCCTAAGTTAAAAAAACACTAGTTCCTAGATGGAATTAGTGTTTTTCTTTTGATTCCAATGGGCAGTTAACATTTGATAAGCATAGTCTACCTGGGATTGACTTGGAGGTTCCACCTCTTTTAATGGGTAGTCATATCCAAGCGCCTCCCATTTATAGACACCAAGCTGGTGGTAGGGGAGAATTTCAATTTTTTCTACGTTTTCCAACGTGCCAATGAATTCTCCAAGTTTTTGTAAATCCTCGGGATCATCTGTCACTGATGGAACCAAGACGTGGCGTACCCAAATGGGCAGTTTTCGATTTGATAAATATCTGGCAAAGTCAAGTATATGATCATTTCCCATGCCGGTTAAGCTGATATGCTTTTTGCGGTTGATATGTTTTAAATCTAATAAAATTAAATCCGTATAGTTTAAAACCTCATTTAATTGTTCTTGAAACAAAGGGGCAGTTGAGTAGCAGCCGCCAGACGAATCAATTGTTGTGTGAATTCCGAGCTTTTTGCATTCTTTAAATAAATCTAAAAGAAATGGCAATTGCAAAAGCGGTTCACCGCCAGTAACTGTTACGCCTCCGCCTGACGCTTCAATAAAGGGAAGGTAAGAAGTTAAATCCTGGATGATTTCTTCCACTGACATTTGCTTTCCTGTGCCAATCTCCCATGTATCGGCATTATGACAAAACTGGCATCGCAGCAAACACCCTTGGGTAAAAATGACATAACGAATGCCAGGACCATCGACTGTACCAAATGACTCAATGGAATGAATATTTCCGTTCATAATAAATGCTCTCCCTTCAAATGATCAAGCGCAAGGCTGCTTATGCATATTTGTATTTGATATTGTCAATCATTCTCAATTAATGTGTTAAAACAGGGGGAAGGGATTTCTTCCTTCCCCATGCTTGTTTATTAACTAATCGTTACAGGTTCTTTTGCAGCTGTCAAACTTTCATGGAATGTACGATTAATAACATCGATCTGTTGTTCACGAGTAAGTTTAATAAAGTTAACCGCATATCCAGAAACACGAATCGTTAATTGTGGATATAACTCTGGGTGATCCATGGCATCTAACAATGTGTCACGGTTCAGGACGTTCACATTGAGATGATGCCCGCGTTTAGTCATATAACCATCGAGCATAGCAACGACATTTTTAACTTGTGTATCATCTTCACGGCCAAGCGCTTTTGGAGTGATCGTGAATGTGTTAGAGATACCGTCTAAAGATGATTCATAAGGCAATTTTGCTACAGAAGTTAAGGAAGCAAGAGCGCCTTTTGAATCGCGGCCATGCATTGGGTTAGCGCCTGGTGCGAATGGAACGCCTGCCTCACGTCCATCAGGAGTTGCTCCTGTTTTCTTGCCATAAACAACATTGGAAGTGATGGTTAATACGGATTGAGTTGGCATTGCACCACGGTATGTTTTATGCTTTCTAATTTTATTCATGATTTCTGAAACAAGGCTGACAGCAATTTCATCAACACGGTCATCGTTGTTGCCGTATTTAGGATAGTCACCCTCGATTTCATAATCAACAACAAGGCCATTTTCGTCACGGATCGTTTTTACTTTAGCATATTTAATGGCACTTAGTGAGTCGGCAGCAACAGAAAGTCCGGCAATACCACAGGCCATTGTACGAAGAATTTCACGGTCATGCAGGGCCATTTCAATTCTTTCGTAGCTGTATTTGTCATGCATGTAGTGGATGACATTTAAGGTATTTACATATAATTCACATAACCAATCCAGCATGATGTCATATTTTTTCATTACTTCATCATAATCTAAATATTCAGAGGTAATTGGCTGGTAAGCTGGTCCGACTTGTGTTTTATATCTTTCGTCGACACCGCCGTTAATTGCATATAATAATGCTTTGGCCATGTTTACACGAGCGCCGAAGAATTGCATTTGCTTGCCGATTCTCATGGCTGATACACAGCAGGCAATTCCGTAATCATCACCATAAATTTCTCTCATCATATCGTCATTCTCATATTGAATGGCACTTGATTTAATCGACATTTTTGCTGCGTATTGTTTGAATGCTTCAGGTAATTTAGTTGACCAAAGAATCGTTAAGTTTGGTTCTGGAGCAGGTCCTAAGTTATCAAGAGTGTGTAAGAATCGGAAAGAGTTCTTTGTCACTAATGGCCGGCCATCAAGAGCCATGCCTCCGATTGATTCCGTTACCCAAGTTGGGTCGCCGCTGTATAATTCGTTATATTCCGGTGTTCTGGCGAATTTAACCAAACGAAGTTTCATTACAAAATGGTCCACTAATTCTTGGGCTTCTTTTTCTGTTAAGGTACCATTCTGCAAGTCTCTTTCAATATAAATATCTAGGAATGTTGAGGTACGGCCAAGGCTCATGGCAGCACCATTTTGTTCTTTAATGGCTGCTAGATAGCCAAAGTATAACCATTGAATTGCTTCTTTTGCATTTTTCGCCGGCTGCGATAGATCATAGCCATAGGAAGCAGCCATTTGTTTTAATTCTTTTAATGCACGATATTGTTCGCTATATTCTTCGCGGTCACGAATGACATCATCTGACATTGTGCGGCTGCCAATATAGTTATACTCTCTTAACTTTTCTTTCATAAGAAAGTCAACGCCGTAAAGTGCTACGCGGCGATAGTCGCCGATGATACGTCCGCGGCCATAAGCATCTGGAAGGCCAGTAATTACACCAGCATGACGGGCAGCTCTCATTTCGGGAGTGTATGCATCAAATACACCTTGGTTATGTGTTTTACGGTAGTCGGTAAAAATATGTTCAACTTCTTTATCTAATTCAAATCCATAAGATTCCAAAGCTGTTTTTGCCATGCGGATTCCGCCAAATGGCATTAATGAACGTTTGAAAGGTTTGTCAGTTTGGAAACCGACGATTTGTTCAAGTTCTTTGTCTAAGTATCCAGGGCCATGTGATGTGATTGAAGATACGATTTTAGTATCGGCATCTAGTACTCCGCCTGCTTCACGCTCTTTTTGGGAAAGTTCCATTACTTGTTCCCAAAGTTTTTTAGTTGCCTCTGTAGCTTCCTCTAAGAAGCCTTCATCACCTGTGTAAGGAGTAACGTTTTTTAGAATGAAGTCTCTGACATTTACTTCCTTCGCCCAAACTCCAGTTTTAAATCCTTGCCATTGTTCCATCATTATTCACCTCTTGGTTTAATAAAAACAATTTTTGTAACAGGATTGTTTTTCTTCCACACCTCAAGTATAACAGCATAGAATTGTGAAACAACGAGCAAATGTTAATAAATTGTGAAACTAGTATTTTTTATAGGATTTTTTGAAAAAATGGTGACAATTTTTTATTCTGTTACAGAAAATCATAAAAACTGTACTATAAAAAACAATACAAATTAACCATCTGTTATATAAAGAAAAGCTTGAAATATCAACATTTCCATAGTGTTAATAGTTGAAACAGCATAAAAAAACAGGAGAAAGACCCCCTGTGATTAGTTTACAACTATATCGGCTATCATTGGACCGTTTGTTTCCCGATCCGAATGCATTTGGCAGATTAAATGGTATGTCCCTGGTTTGTCAAATTCCAATGGGACAATGGTTTCTTTCCCCTTTTTTACTGTGCCCTTTATATCCGTTCCTTCAATATAAAAAGGGTGTTCATCACCGTTAATTCCACTAATGTATAATTTTGCCTTTTCCCCGGTTTTTAAAACGATGCTGCCTGGATCCCATCGGTATACCTCGACTTCCTTGCCGTCTTTCAATTTTGTTTTAAATTCCACCGTGACCATATGAATTTCTCGGACATTTCCTTCGCTGGATTCCTGATTAAACACTGCCGTATCCCCGGCCTTTAGCATAAACCACGCGGAAATTGCTGCCAACATGATTACTGCCGTTAAAAAGTATAAAAGCGTCTCTTTTTTTAATACTAAGAATTTCAATGAAAACCCCCCTCGGATAATTTGTCCTAACTTATACTTATGCTGGAGGGTAGGTAAAACTTGTCTCTTTTTTAAAATTATTTACTAATAAAAAGAAATCTGCAAAGTATTCAAGAAAAAATGTCAAGGATGATAGTAGGAGTTTTATAAAGAAATTAATACCATTTTCCTATAAAAACGTTTATAGTGAATTCAGGAATAAAAATTAGGTGGTCATGTTGTTGCGGTTTAGTAAAGAAAAAATTGTAAACCTTATCAAAATCATATTCCCTTTATGTTTGTTAGTTATTGCAATGGCAGAAATTAAAAAGTTTATCAGCCAGTTGAATGTTGAACTTCTAAAAAATGAAGTGGATCAGCTTCATTTTTGGATGATCATTATTATCCTTTTGATTACATTTGCGGCTGTACTTCCAATGGTGCTGTATGATGTCATTCTGGTTAGAGTCCTTGGCAAAAAGGTGCCGAAAATTGAACTTTTGGAAAAGTCTTTTATTGCTAATTCCTTTTCAAATTTAATTGGATTTGGGGGAATAGCTGGGGCATTATTAAGGACGTATTTTTTAGGCAGGCTGGAGCAGGATAAACGCCGGCTTCTCGGAGCGATCGCAGCAGTTTCGCTTTTTTACTTAACGGGAATTTCTGTTTTTGCCTGGGCAGCCGCTATCGGTTTCCGTGATTTCCCTCTTTTTAAGGAGAGTAAGTGGCTTTATTTTGCGGTTATCGGTATGTGTCTTTACTTGCCAGTTTTTTTAGCCATCCACTCTTATAAAGCCCAAAAGGATAGGGAACCGCTGATTACTGTTAAAGCGAGAACAAACCTTATCATTGTTTCTATTATAGAGTGGGCAGCAGTATTTGGGGCTATTTATTGTATATCCAGAATAGTAGGGGTTCATATTTCTGCAGGGGAATTATTTCCTATCTATGTTGCTGCAGCATGTGCCGGCATTATTAGTATGATTCCGGGAGGATTCGGTTCATTCGATTTGGTATTTATCTGGGGGATGCAGGGATTGCAGATACCCCAGGAGAAAGTGCTGGTATTGTTATTGTTATACCGGAGTGGCTACTACATTATTCCCTTTGTCATCAGCTTCATTTTCTTTGTGAAATTATATTGGCAAAAGTGGAATCAATCCTGGAATGACCTTCCAAAAGCAATTGCACAGGGCTTAAGCCATGTCATTTTAACCGTGCTTGTTTTTGTATCGGGTTTGATATTACTGCTATCCGCAAGTGTTCCAGGGATCATCTCCAGGCTGAAGATTGCCAAGGAGTTATTGGCTTTTCCTGTTGTCAACTTGTCCCATCAGCTTTCGGTAGCCGCTGGCTTTTTACTTCTAGGACTGTCTCGCGGAATTGAATATCGGGTAAAGCGAACATATGAATTAACGATTTTAGCGCTAATCCTTGCCGCGTTATTCTCTATTTTTAAAGGGATTGATTATGAAGAAGCTATCTTTTTAATTTCGGTAGCTCTGCTGCTGAGAGCTTCAAGAGGGCATTTTTACAGGGAAAGTTATTGTCTGACATGGGGCAAAACAATTTTTGACATTGCCGTAATCCTGATTATTACTTCTATGTATTTGTTTATTGGTTATTTAAATTTACCGACAGCAAAGATGCAGATACCCAAAACGCTGCTGCCCTACATCATTGTTGATTATCGGGATTTATTCAACAGTGCAGTTATTGGATTAATCATTGCTTCCGTCATAATGCTAATGGGCTACCTAATTAGTAAACCTGAAAAATGGAAATATATCAGGTCTTCGGCCCAGGAAAAAGAAATCTATGCTTATATCCAAAGCTTCAGAGGAAAAGGCTTTTCCCATTTAATTTTTCTGCATGATAAATATATTTTTTGGAATAGCAAAAGGAATGTATTGATCACCTATCAAAGGTATGCTGATAAGTTCATTATATTGGGAGACCCGATTGGGGAAAAAAGCGAATTGTCTAATGCAATCGAGGAATTTCAAGAATTGGCTGATTTGCATGGCTTTACCCTCGTGTTTTACGAAGTTGGCGAGGGGATGCTGCCATATCTACATAACCATGGTTTTGCTTTTTTTAAATTAGGTGAAGAAGCAATTGTCAATTTGCATTTGTTTTCACTTTCCGACCGAAACATGAAAACCTTTCGCGATCTAAAAGACCAATATGCCAAGAAAAACTATTCATTTGAAGTGGTGAAACCGCCATTTTCCAAAACCCTTTTCGCTGAATTGCGAGCCGTTTCAACTGAATGGCTTCAAGGCAGGACAGAGAAAGGCTTTTCCATTGGCTATTTTGATGAAGATTATTTAAATAAGGCTCCAGTTGCTGTCATTCGCAATTAAAAAAATCAAATGCTTGGTTTCATGAGTATCATGTATTTTTATGATGAGAACGAAACGATATCCGTTGACCTCATTCGTTTCAGGCCGGAACTGCCGGTAAAAATCATTGATTATTCCTTTTTGGCGATAATGGAATGGGCCAAGGAAAAGGGATATCAGCGGTTCAATATGGGCATGGCCCCTTTAGCAAATGTCGGACTTTCAAAATTCTCCTTTTTAAGTGAAAAAATCGCAGCGCAAATATTTTTGCATGGCCATTTTATCTATCATTTTCAAGGTTTAAGAAAATTCAAGGAAAAATATACGGACATATGGGAACCGAAGTATTTGGCATATCGGAAAAAATCTTCACTGCCAATCATTATGGCACAAATTACCTTATTGATTTCTAGGAGTAGACCGTAGAAAATACAGTCAGTTTAGTGTATAATGACGGAATTTCATATATATCTGCTTATAATGGACACAACAAATAGAAGTTAGGGTGTTATAATTGAAAAAATTTCTTGCTCTTTTGATTGTTTTCTATTTTTTATCAACCACTCAGATGGACGTTATGGCACAATCTCCGCAAGATCAGGAGTTACAGCTGAAAAGCGAGGCAGCTGCCCTGTTAGATACGGAGACCAATGCCGTTCTTTATGCCAAAAATGCTGATCAGCGAATGTATCCGGCAAGCTTGACCAAGATTGCTACCGCCATTTATGCAATTGATAAAGGCAATTTGGACAGTGTGGCCCAAGTAAGCGCGAATGCTGCCAGACAAGATGGCACAAGGGTTTATTTAGAAGAAGGGGAGCAAGTCCCATTAATAAAGCTTATTCAGGGAATGTTAATCAATTCCGGCAATGATGCAGCTGTTGCCATAGCCGAACATATTGATGGAAGTGTAGAACATTTTTCAGAAAATATCAATCAATACTTGCAAACTAATATTGGAGTGAAAAACACTCATTTTACCAATCCAAATGGATTGTTTGATGAAAATCATTACACAACTGCCATGGATTTGGCGTTAATTACTAATTACGCGATGAAAAATCCTGTATTTGCTGAGATTTTCGGGACTAAGGAAATGATGTGGCAGGGACAAGCCTGGCAAACGGAACTGTACACACATCATCGGATGTTAAAAGGAGAATTGCCTTACCCAGGGATAACTGGCGGAAAAACAGGCTATGTAACGGAGTCAAAACAAACCTTGGCCACGACCGCAGATAACGGCAAAATAAAAATGACAGCTGTCGTTTTAAAATCAGACCTAAAAAATGATAAGTATACTGACACAGCGGCTTTATTTGACTATGGATCGACACATTATCAGCATTCTTCCATAAATCAGGGTGATCTTTTCACAGTAGATAATAAAGAGTATTTTCCTGATCATGATATGATGATAACGGAGGATATAAGTGGAATTGTTAAGAAATTGGATGAAAATGGGATGCTGTCCATTGAAAACAACAATGGACAAGTCCTCCAGCAGGTTCAATTGACCTACAAAGAATCAAAACCTAAGCAAGAAACACCAAAAAAACTAAACAAACAGAAGTCAACTACTCCAAGTATCTATAGTGCAGGAGGGTATGGACTGATCATCCTTGCACTTATTGCCATCCTTTTTGGCGCTGGAAAGAAATTTACACGAAACCTATAACCGCTGCCCAAAGCCATGAAAATTTAATTTTCATGGCTTTTATACGAAGGTTGAGGCTAATATCATAAAGGATGAAAACAAAAAAGACTAAAGTGGAACCTTTAGTCTTAAAATGAAATAATTATGAAAGTCTGCTTTCTACTGCTTGACATACCTCGTCTGCGGATAATCCGTTTGCGTCAATAACTGGAGCTTTTGTTACGGTATCCTGCATACCCATCACATTAGAATCCATCCCTGTAATCACACAGCAATCACAGTTCGTTGCATCTGACTCTTGCTTCAATTCCACTACATCATGTCCCTTATCCCTAAGAGCTTGTTGAATATTTGTAAGAGATTGTTCTACTCCAACTCTAGCCATATCAAACACCTCCTCCTGATAATTAGGATGCCTCGAGCACTTAAAAATATTCCGCATAATCAGGGATATTGATTCCAACACTAGGGAGGGAGGTGTACATATTGGGCAAACGCAAAAAAGATCCATCGAAAATGGCACTTGGTTCGCCGGAAACAGAAGGGCAAGGGACTACTACAGCTGAAACTGGTTCCAGAATGGAGCCATCATCCAGGAAAAAACAAAAAAGACCATAACCAAAAAAGGGCACCAGTATCTGGTGCCCATAATAAAATTACTTATTCATTTCAGCTGCAAGTTTTTGTATTTCGCTGTTTTCAAGATATTCATCATAACTCATCTGCTTGTCAATTAAGCCATTTGGCGTTAATTCAAAAATGCGGTTAGCAATCGTCTGAATAAATTGATGGTCATGAGAAGCAAACAACATCGAACCTTTAAAGTTAATCAGCCCATTATTAAGCGCCGTAATGGATTCCAAATCCAAATGGTTTGTTGGCTCATCCAGCACCAAAACATTTGCTCCGCTTAACATCATTTTGGAAAGCATACAGCGGACTTTCTCACCGCCAGATAGTACAGAGGCCTTTTTTAATACTTCCTCTCCAGAGAACAGCATTCTGCCAAGGAATCCGCGCAAAAAGCTTTCACTATCATCTTTTGGAGAAAACTGGCGGAGCCAATCAACTAAGGTTAAATCGGAGTTTTCAAAGAACTCGGAGTTATCTTTAGGGAAATATGCTTGAGAAGTGGTAATTCCCCATTTATAGGAACCACTGTCCGCTTCCAGTTCTCCCATTAAGATTTTGAACAAAGTTGTTTTGGCAAGCTCATTAGTGCCTACTAATGCAATTTTATCGCCTTTATTCATAATAAAGCTAATATTGTCTAATACCTTTATGCCATCAATTGTTTTGGTTAAACCTTCAACCCTTAATAGATCATTGCCAATCTCACGGTCTGGTGTAAATCCAACATACGGATAGCGCCGTGAGGACGGGCGGATATCATCAAGCGAAATTTTATCCAGCAGTTTTTTTCGGGAAGTAGCCTGTTTTGATTTTGAAGCGTTCGCGCTAAAACGGGCAATAAAGCTTTGCAGCTCCTTGATTTTTTCTTCTTTCTTTTTATTGGCGTCCTGGGCCATTTTTAACGCCAATTGGCTCGATTCATACCAGAAGTCATAGTTGCCTACATAAACTTGGATTTTTCCAAAATCTAAATCGGCAATATGGGTACAAACTTTATTTAAAAAGTGACGATCATGGGAAACGACAATAACGGTATTTTCAAAATTAATCAAGAATTCTTCCAGCCATTGGATTGCTTTAATATCTAAGTGGTTGGTTGGCTCATCCAAAAGAAGAACATCAGGTTTGCCAAACAATGCTTGGGCAAGCAAGACTTTAACCTTTTCGGAACCCGATAGTTCAGCCATTTTCTTGTCATGAAGGTCTTCACTGATACCTAGTCCCTTTAAAAGAATGGCTGCTTCTGACTCGGCTTCCCAGCCGTTCAGTTCAGCAAATTCTCCTTCCAGTTCTGCTGCCTTCATGCCATCCTCATCTGTGAAATTTTCTTTCATATAAATGGCGTCTTTTTCTTTCATGACTTCGTAGAGGCGGGTATGCCCCATAATAACAGTCTGGAGTACAGGATGTTCCTCGTACTCAAAATGGTTTTGCTTCAATACAGCCATCCGTTCATTTGGTCCAAGCTGTACCGTACCGGTTTGCGCTTCAATTTCACCAGAAAGGATTTTTAGGAAAGTGGACTTGCCGGCACCGTTTGCCCCAATAAGGCCATAACAGTTTCCGGGGGTGAATTTTATATTGACATCTTCAAAAAGTTTTCTGTCTCCATATCTTAAACTTACATTACTAACAGTTATCATAATAAGTGGTATCCTCCAAAAACATATTGCTTTTAATTATACCATTTATTTGGAGAAAGAGCGAATTTTTTAAAGCAAAAAGATCTTCAATCCATTTATTATTTCGAGGAATAATTTTATAAAAATTTTCAAGATTTCACACTTTATTCATAAATTTGTTGTAAAATTGGTTTATGAAGTAAAAGAAGGTGAGATGGATGGCAAAAAAGCAGCTTTCTGAATTCGTTAACAAATTAAAAAAGGCTGGCATTAAAGCAAGTTTAACTAAACCAAAATCCAATTACCATTTATCATTACTGCAGCTTAAAACTCCTTCGTCCGTGAATTAAATAGGCAATTGGAACAAAAACGGCTAATCCTTGGGATTAACCGTTTTTTTTATCAAATGATTAATAATGCCTGACAGCTTCGTTATTCGATTTGATCCATGATTTTGTTATAGGCTTCCTGCTTGTCAAAATCCTCCCCCATTGGAAATTTCGTAACGAACTTATTCTTGTCATCCACTAAGTAGGCAAATGTGGTATGGATAAACTGTCCATTCCCAGGATCTTTGTACTGGAACTGCAGGGGTTCAGTGATTTTCTGAAGTGTTTCCTGGTCAGCTTTAATATTGGTATTTTCACCAGTTAAAAACAGCCAATCTCCATTATTTTCAATATTAAATCCATTCATATATTTGGTCAATTGTTCTGGCCTGTCACGATAAGGATCAATTGTAATCGTAATAAACTCAATATCTTTGCCAAATGCTCCATTCTTTTGCAAATCCTGTTTTAACTCCACCATTTTTTGTGTGGTCATCGGACATACATCCGGGCAATGGGTATAGATGAATTCCACAAGTTTTAACTTTGTTTGATCTGCTCCAAAAATGTATTTATCACCGTTTTGGTCAATTAAGGCAGCGTCTCCGGGAATAGAAGCATTAGCATCCCGAATTAAAAAAAAGGAAATTCCGGCAGTAATTCCTATAATGACAGCTAGACTGCATATGAGATAGACCTTTTTCATTAAATCCCCTCCTACCATAAAGATAGTGAAGTTTATTTAAAAAAGATATGGATATTTTGTGAACAAAAAGGATGATGTCCCTTAAGGGAGTCTTCCTCTTATTTTTTTGATTGTAAATATTTTTCTGCGAGCAGCTGTTTTACCTGATTATAACTCAAACCGGATTGGCTATTTAGCTTTTTGACCTCTTCGATGTCTGTTCCTGCTATTGTAAATCTTTTCTTATTGGATAGCATGTCTTTGATCCCTCCGCATAAATATATAAATGATTGACAATGAAAATGTTAGTTTTTGGACATACTATGATTTAAAGGAGGCGGTTCCAATTTTTTTTGGCAAACGGGCAAAAGAAGAAGAAATGGAAACAGTCTTGGTAGAAACCGAAATTTATTCATGTATGGATGAAAACTGTATTGGCTGGATGAGAAAGGATTTTGCTGCGGACGATTTACTTTGTCCAATGTGCGGCACAGAAATGTTGTTAGAAATAAAAGAACTACCGAAAATCTAATAATGGGATGAATAAGACTGTCTATAGCTGACAGTCTTTTTATTTAGGAACAATATTGGGCGTTTATGGAGGTCCTTTACAGGTTTTCGTTCTGCTGTCCGACTTCATTTTCTGCAAGAAGCGTGTTGGCTTCTTCTAAAAATTCATGCTCATCCACTGAATCCCCGGGCACGTTTTTTAAATTTGGGAACGTGGCCCCATTATTAATGGTAAGTGATTTCTTTTTTGGTGCAGTTGTAAGATAATCGTTTTGCTTCGCCACCCTCGATCAACTCCTTTATATAAGAGGATTTACAAAGAGTTTCTCGTTTATGTCTGCCGATTTCTCTCGGTAAAGGGAATTTCTTATAAATAAAATTCTTGTTAATTGGGGCTGCTGATTTTTTCGCTCCTATCAATCAGGTTATAACCTGAAAAAAAACCCTCCAAATGGAGAGTTTTTGTGTTACTCAGCTTTTTTTGCCAAACATCTTTCACATTCCATCATGTAAGACTCTGCTTGTTCTTCCATTTCTTGGCCGCATTCAGGGCATTCTTTTTTAGGCATATTGCGAAAAAATTCTACTGGACTCATCAACATATAAAAGCCTCCTTTATTAATACAGATTTAAAAATTTACTGTTGTTATAGTACAGTATAAACAAAAAAATAAAAAATGTGTAGCCTTTTTTTTAAAAAACACAAACTTTTTAAAAATTTAGCCTTTAGTACTAGTGGAGGGAAATTTATTAGCATGAATAGAAAAAAGTTGAGTAATGGGTTGGCTGGATTGGATCGGGACTTTCCTCCTGTATTTTATACTTCCATAACGTCTAGGTTTACATTACAATTATAGTAGTAACTCTAGGGGATAGGGGAGATGTGGATTAATGAATGGTCTGATTGGGGATTTTTATCCTTATTTTTTTATTATCGCTATAGGTTTAACCTTTATGGCATCATATACAGCTTTGGATATGTTTACTATCATTCGTTCATCTGACAAAAATAAAAGTTGGCTGTTCCTTGGCGGAACGATTGCAATGGGGATTGGAATATGGGTAACTAATTTTTTTGGCTTATTAACATCCGATGTTAATCTTTTAGCCCAATACAATATTCCATTAACGATACTCTCCATATTTATTGGCGTTGCCTTTACCGCTATGGCATTTTTTCCTTTTTTCGGGAAACAAATACGAATATATCACTTACTTTCAGGCAGTTTGTTTTTAACGATCGCTGTCCTTTCGATCCATGTTGTCAATATATATTCGATGAGAGTAAACATACAATATCATCTTATCTTATTTATTTTTTCATGTTTTTTAATTTTTGCTGCACTGTTCTTGTCATTATGGATGCTATTTTCCTCTAAAAGCTTTACAAAAGAGAATAAAGTATGGTTAAAGCCAGTCAGTTCGATTATTATTACGCTGGCCATTGCTGAAGGGCATGTTCTTTTGAAAAAATCGTCTATTATTTCTGCAGCTGAAGTGGCTGGCAGAACGAGTTCAGCAAATATTTTTATTATTTATTTGGTGTTGTTTGTTTCTGTATTAATTATGGGCGGGCTTATTGTATCCAGTACGCTTATCAGCAAACAGCTGGCGGCCAGTGACACCAATTTAAAGGATATAAAAGCTGCCCTTGATGCCTCTACAATTTTAGCTATAACTGATGCAAAAGGAACCATCGTGTACGTAAATGATAAATTTGAAGAAATATCGAAATACAGCCAAGAGGAGATCATTGGCAAGAATCATCGGTTGATCAATTCCGGGTATCATTCCAAAGAGTTTTTTCGTGATATGTGGATGACCATCCAGTCTGGGAAGATTTGGCGCGGTGAGATTCGGAACAGGGCAAAGGATGGTTCACTCTATTGGGTGGATACGACGATTGTTCCCTTCCTCAATAAAAAAGGAAAACCGTTTCAATATATCGCGATTCGTTCCGATATTACGAAACGGAAACTGGCTGAACAAAGCCTGTTAGAATCAACCAAGGAAGTCAGGGACATTACGTTTGCCCTGAACCAATCTTCCATTGTGGCTATTACAGATGAAAAGGGGAGAATTACCTCCGTTAACGATAAATTCTGTGAGATCTCTAAATTTTCTCGTGAGGAATTGATTGGCAATGACCATCGGATCTTAAATTCGGGATATCAATCAAAGGAATTCTTTAAAGACTTATGGAGAACCATTGGCTCAGGCAAGGTTTGGCAGGGTGAAATTTGCAATCGCGCAAAGGATGGCTCCCTATACTGGGTCGATACAACAATTGTCCCGTTTTTAAATGACAAAGGAAAACCGTATCAGTATGTAGCAATCCGGACAGATATTTCTGATAGAAAACGAGCGGAAGAACATCTAAAGGAAACGATTAAAGAAGTTACCGATATAAAATTTGCTTTGGATCAATCCTCCATTGTGGCATTTACAGATGCGCAGGGCAAGATAACCAGTGTGAATGATAAGTTCTGTGAAATTTCAAAATACAGCCGTGAGGAAATCATTGGCCAAGACCATAATTTGTTAAATTCTGGTTACCATTCAAAGGAATTTTTTAAGGAAATGTGGCGGACTATCGGTACTGGCGGGGTATGGAAAGGTGAAATTCGCAATAAAGCTAAAGATGGAAGCTATTATTGGGTAGATACGACGATTGTTCCCTTTTTAAACGAAAAAGGAAAGCCATATCAATACCTGGCGATTCGGAATGATATTACAGAAAGAAAGCGGCAGGAAGAGGTTCTTCATCGTCAAGACAAATTGGCTGCAGTCGGGCAACTGGCTGCCGGGGTAGCGCATGAAATCCGAAATCCGCTGACATCCATGAAAGGGTACGCTGAATTTTTGCAGCTGGATGAAAAAGATCCGGAGCGCTTAGAGTTTTTGAACATCATTCTTGATGAAATTGATCGGGTAAATAACATTGTTGAGGACTTTATGGTACTCGCAAAACCAAAAGCAGTGGAATTAGAGGAAAAGAATGTTGTTCCAGTAATCAAAAATGTTGTATCCTTGCTTGAATTTGAAGCCAGAAAGAAAAACGTCCGCTTGCATTTCGACTGCGATCAAGAAATTATCCAGATCGAGTGTGACGAAAATCGGTTAAAGCAAGTGTTCTTAAACTTTATTAAAAACGGGATTGAAGCAATGCCAAATGGCGGAGACCTCCATGTGAAAACGATGATTCGTGATCATAATGTGCAAATATCCATTCAAGATACTGGGGTAGGAATTCCCAAGGATAAATTGAAGAAACTGGGTGAGCCCTTCTTCACAACAAAGAAAAAGGGCAATGGGCTAGGATTAATGATGAGTTTTAAAATTATCGAAAGCCATAATGGAAAAGTATTTGTAGAAAGTGAGCCAAATAAAGGGACCACATTTAATATCCTGCTGCCGGCAAAAACGGCCTAATAACGAGAGATTATTTTCGATTTGTAACTCTATTTATTATTTAAAAAAAGTGAAGGAACCCCTTCGCTTTTTATTTTTGTGTAATATTTGGAAGTCAAGGAAAGGATAGGTCCACTCGAAATGCTATTGTAATATAACTGAATTGGTTGTAAACCAATTATCATCCTCCTGTTCTTTATATCCGCATTTTTTATGTTAACATGGACATAACCGTTAGCTTTAAAGAACATAGGAGGTATGAAAATGCTTTTTAAAATCAAAACATTTATCGCTGCATCAGTACTCTCCGTATCTGTTGGCGCTAATGTACAAGCAGCCGTGTTAACGGCTGGAACCAGCGGTTTTTCAATGGAACCTGAAAAATTGGCGGTTTTAGACCTTGAAAAATGGAATACAATTTCATCCAAAATGGTTTCCTCTGATTTGTACCCGATGGCGGGACAAGTTAATCAGAAGAAAGGGAATGACAGCCATTTATTTTGGGTTAAAACAAATAAACTTAAATCAGCTGCACCGGTCACCATGGCTGGTCATTTAATAGATGACGATGTGGATTTTGGCATGATTACACCAACCGCAGCTGTACCAAATAATCAAATAGGAATGGCAGAATCAGGTCAAGAACAGGTTCAAGCTCCGGATAGTGGTAAAGAGACTACTGATCAGATACAGCAGCCTTCTGAAGAACCTGAATCAAGCCTGCCAATAGCCGAGGAAACGGATGAAAATTCGGGGGAAGCTGTAACAGCTGATAATCAAAAGGCAGAAACAGCAGCAAATGAGCCCCCTGTAAAGGAATTAACGGTTAAAGCCACTGCCTATACTGCTTATTGTGAAGGGTGTTCAGGAATTACGGCTACAGGGGTAGACATTAAATCAAATCCTCATGAAAAAGTAATTGCTGTTGATCCAAATGTGATTCCACTTGGATCAAAGGTGTATGTCGAAGGATATGGGGAAGCGATTGCTGCTGATACTGGAGGCGCCATAAAAGGGAACCGCATTGATGTGTTTATTCCTTCAGAGCAGGATGCACTTGAATGGGGTAAAAAAGAAGTGACACTTCAAATTATAAATTAAAACAAAGCTGCCTTCGTGCAGCTTTGTTTTAATTTAGTTACATAAACTTGGGAATATCTTTTTCTTCCATAAACATTCCTGCAAAATTCTTTGTTTCTCCTGAATCATCTTTGATGGCAACGATCGTCAGCCATTCCTTGTAAATCTCATTATTTTTTCGCCTATTCCAGATATAGCCCTCCCAAAAACCTTTTGTTAGTATACTATCCCACATGTCTTTATAAAAATGCAGATCATGTTCACCAGATTGCAGGACACTTAATGTTTTTCCAGCTACTTCCTCTAGGGTATAGCCGGTAATTCTTGTAAAGGCTGGATTGACTTGCTGGATGATCCCATCCACATCTGTGATGCAAATCCCTTCGACAGCATGGTGAACAATTTTTGCAGATACCTCCAATTTTTCCTGGCTAAACAGCCAAACGACTATAACTAAACTAGCCAATGAGAACTCCGATAATGACATAAATCCAATCGCATAATTTCCGGTGATATTAAATAAAACAGTTAATATAATGGGAGGAAAGAATCCGCCAAGCCCTCCAATGGCTGATACAATTCCATTTACAATCCCTACTTGATTTGAAAAATAAAAAGGCACCAGCTTAAAGATGGCTCCATTTCCTATCCCGGCAAAAATGGCTACCAATAAACACCCAAAAGAATAGATAGGGAGGGAGGGAGTGAAAGAAAGCAGAAATCCAGCAAAGGTTAAACTAAAAAATACTGCCATTAGGATTAAAAATGGATTAAACTTGTCGGCTAACCAGCCTCCGACGGGCCTAAACAAGGTGGTGATCATGATAAAACCTGCAGTCCGCAATCCCGCATCCACACTGGATAATTCGAAATGATTAACCAGAAAGGATGGAATATACAGGGTAAAGGCCATTAATGCCCCGAATGTAATAAAATAAAACAAGCTTAAAAACCATAGTTTTGGATTTTTATAAACTTGGTCGAATTGCTCTTTCATGGGAACGATGACTTTTGGTTCCTTTCGATCACCCAGGCAGAAGTTGACCAAGGCAAAAAATAGGATAATCACCAGATAAATTTTAAGGGTCGATCTCCAGCCAAACTCTTCAGCAAGAAACGGGACAAAAAAACAAGTAACGGCTGTGCTGAAATTTCCCGCCCCATAAATGCCATTGACCATTCCCTGCTTCGATTTTGGATAATATTTAGGCAGGGATGTCACTCCGATAGAAAACACAGCTCCGCCTATCCCGAGGATGAAGCCTCCAGCAAGGAGCATGGTAAAGGTATGGGCATAACTGATAATGAAAATGGGCACTAATAAAAGCAGAAAACTAATTGTAAATACCACTCTTGCACCGTAACGGTTTGTCCAATAACCAATTGGAAATCTAAGAAGAGAACCCAGGATAATCGGCACTGCCGTTGCAATGGAAACCTGAGTCGAGGATAATGGGATTTCCGCATTGATAAACGGCATTAAGAATGAAATAATAACCCATACCATAAATCCAGCAGCCAGACTCCCAGTTTGAATGGTAAGCTGTATGAATCCACTATTCATAAAGATCCCCCTAATCCCATTTCGTGCATTTTTTCCATCCTATTGAAAACGAAAGAAATATAAATATGGTTCTTTTAACCCATAATTGAGTATATTACATATGTGCTTCATCATCAGTGAGGAAAGGCACAATTACATCATCGTTACAGATAAAAACATTAAAACACTTCCATCTTTTGGAGGCCTAAATTTCAAAAAAAATCTCTCCACTTTGTTATGAGGGGAGAGATTTTTTGGGGAAAGTAAGTGTAAAGACGGTTCCTACATTCACCTTGCTGTCGATGATTATTTTCCCTTGCATTCTTTTGGCAATGTTATATGAAATTAATAGCCCAAGTCCCGTTCCACGGGTTTTGGTTGAGTAATAGGGCTGTCCTAATTGCTTTAATTGGGTTTCCGAAATCCCAATTCCTTCATCCTTTATCATCACCACATGGCTTTTTGGGTCAGAGCAGGCGATTACACTTAATTCCCCTCCGTTAGGCATAGCTTCAATCCCATTCTTCATTAAATTAATCATCAGTTGTTTAAACTCATGTTGATAGCCATTGATATATAGATCATCAGTAACCTTGGCTGATATTTGTACCCCGGAAATGGTTCCATAAGGTTTCATAAATTCGATGGCTTCTTTTAATAACAAGGATATATTAATCAATTGGCATTCATTTTTATTGGGACGGGCTAATGAGAGAAAATCATCAATAATGGCTTGAGTCCTGTTCAACTCTTCTAAAGATATCTTCACAAACAATTGTTGATTGGCTGTTAGGTTTTCTTCATCCTTTAATAGCTGCATAAATCCACGAATAGTTGTCATTGGATTTCTGATTTCATGGGCGACAGATGCGGCTAATTGACTGATAGAGTTTAATTTTTCAGCGTTCTGGAGCTGCTGAATCATATATAATTGCCTGTCATTTGTTTCGATTAAATAAATCGTAAAGCCTAATGAAAGGAATGATACTATAGAAAACAACAGCAAATAGACAAAAAGATCATTTCTTTCTATATTAATAAGGAAAATAAATCGGGTAATGGTAATCGCTAAATAGCAGCAGAAGGCAACTGCCATCTTTTTTTGCATGGATGTACGGAGATACCATTTTCGTACAAGCAATAATGGAAGCATAATGATGGTATAATTAATGAGCATAATGAAACCTTGTGCGCCGTGAACAGATAGCTCCATGATAAGTAACGCAAGGATCGCGATAAACCCTAACAAAGGTCCGCCATATATTAATGAAATAAATATTGGAATAAATTTTAAATCAAATTCAGCACCATTTCCAATGTAAACCGGGAAAAACATGGTTAAATATAAAGTGATTAACAGGACAGATTCAAAGATAATTTGAAAATTCAATTCCTTTTTTTGTCTGGACAGTAAGATGTATGTGAGAGGGATAAGCATCATAATAAAAAAGTGAAGGATTAAATCTTTAATAAAATCAGCCACAGCAAACAACCTCCCAACTTGGGCATTTAAGCAGCAGCCAAGTCTTAAAGTATGGTATTGTCAATAGTGGGAACCAGTAAATAAGGGATTTCCAGTTTTCATTAAAATTATACCAAAAAATGAAAGTTTTGAATTATTTAAACTAAAATACTTCATAAAAAATGAAAACAAAAAGGGAGAGATTACATTGAATTTCCAAAATGCTATGACAACTGAAGAGCGGCTGGCTATTATGGAAGACCTTTCAAATCGTTTCTTATCAAGAGCACATGAAGTAGATGAAGCTGGCCGATTTCCTTTTGAAAATATCCAGGACCTAAAGGAGACAGGCTATACCTTTTTAACGGTACCAAAAAAATATGGCGGAAAACAAATATCGCTGTACGAGCTGCTCCGTCTTCAAGAATTGATTGCAATGGGGGATGGCTCAACCTCATTAGCCATTGGCTGGCATATGGGCATTATCATGAATTTACATGAAAAGCAAAGCTGGCAGGAACCAATCTATAAAAACTTATGCGAAGAGGTCAAAGCAGGCGCATTAATTAACAGTGCTGCAACAGAACCGAAAACAGGAAGCCCGACACGTGGTGGAAGGCCTGAAACCACTGCGAAAAAATCAGAGGGCAGCTGGCTTATTAATGGAAGAAAAACCTTTACCACGATGTCTCCTGTTTTGGATTACTTTATTGTCAGCGCCAGTATCGAGGACACAAATGAGACAGCAAACTTCCTAATTCCACGGGATTCCGCAGGGGTGCAGATAGAAGAAACATGGGATAGCATTGCACTCCGGGGGACTGGAAGCCATGACCTTGTCTTGAATCAGGTGAGAATACCCGAAGAGAATCTTGTGGAAAAAATGGTTCCTGGCAAAAAAAGTGCACAAGGCTGGCTTTTGCATATTCCTGCCTGCTACCTGGGGATTGCCAAAGCGGCCAGAAAATTTGCTATCGCGTTTGCTAATGAATATGCACCAAACAACATTCAGGGGCCGATTATCAGCTTGCCTGCCGTCCGTCAAAAAATTGGCGAAATGGAATTGAAAATTATGCAAGCGGAGTATTTCTTGTATGGGGCAGCCAATCAATGGGACCATGCGGATCAGCTGGAAAAAGATAGCATGGGGCCAGCTCTTGGAGCAGCAAAATTAACCGTTACCAACCTCGCAGTTGAAATTGTGGATATAGCCATGCGGCTGGTAGGCGCTAGAAGCCTATCCTTAAAAAATCCATTGCAGCGCTACTATCGGGACGTTAGAGCGGGTCTCCATAATCCTCCTATGGATGATATGACGATTCAACTGCTTGCCGCATATAGTATCGAAAACCTTCTTAAAAGATAATTCGAGGCAGCCAGGATTAAACTGAGAATTGCTGGATACCCTATCTTTAAAAGGAGTGTGGGATATGCCAAGAGGCAAAGAACTTGAGCGGCTTCCGATGGCTAATGCACTGCCTGGCGCCGGAAAGGATAAGAGCCAATACAAGAGGGAAAGCCTAACTAGTATTGTGCAAAACGAGCAGCCGCAGCCAAGTACATTAACCAGAGAAAATGAAGACATGAATTAAGGCAGGAACTACGACCCTGCCTCTTTTTTTATTCTTCTACGAGTTCATGTATTTCAACGATGGTCCGTTCTTCAAGTGGACCGCGCAAATGGACGGTAGCTGTTCTTCCATCCTCGTTTAATTGGTCAATCCATACAGAAGCGCCATTGTATTTTACCTCTATATCGGCTGATGAAGATAAAATTTGTTTTACACGTCTTGTATCCATACTGTCACTCCTCCTATGTTATACCAGCTTCAGTTTACAAAGGGTCGATCCTGATTCCATTTATCGTGCCGGGTTCATCAATTGTTTCCAAATCCCTCAAATAGGTTTCAAGCTCCTTCTGAAGTTCTTTTGGAGCACCAGGCTGTAAATGCCAGTTTCCCGGTTCATCAACAAAATAGGGGCTTTTTGTAAAGTTTGGCCTGATTCTTGGCACTTTTATCTCCTCTTTTCAACATCTACATTCATTAATAGGATTTGCCATTCCGGCAAAAATCATGCAAATTTGAGACTAAAATCTTATTGCACAAATAGCCGTTCAAGTATATGATATGTAGAACAATCAAACGGTTAAATAGTAAATATAAACCGTTCCTGAAGCAAAATAATTTTTTATAAATTTGTTGAAACTAATTAGCAAAATAATCGTCTAATATATTTGAGCAGTCATGTCCAATAAAACAGATGCATAAACATAAGAAAGATTATTAAGAACAGGAAAATATGTCCAAGCTTTTGTATCAGCTGTATTGTTATGAAGCATGTTGAGGAAGAGAAAGATCTCAGCTATACAGCATTTTATGTTTTTCTTTTTATATAAAATGTGCTATAGTAATTGAGGTTCGTTTACCGATGATAAATCTGGTAAGTGAGAGGAGAATTAAAATGGAACAAATAAGTTTTATTAAAAAAATAACTAAAAATAACCTTACATTTTTTGCAATTGCTGTCGTGTTATTTTGGATCAAAACCTATGCAGCTTATCAAATCGAATTTAATTTAGGAATAGATAATAGTCTTCAGGAATTTTTGCTTGCGATTAATCCGCTTAGTTCCGCGCTGTTTTTCTTTGGAATTGCCCTGCTGTTTAAAAAGCGGACTAAACTTGTTATGATTATCACAAACTTTATCTTGTCATTCTTGTTATACGCAAACATCGCGTATTATCGTTTCTTTAGTGATTTCATTACCATCCCGGTCATTATGCAGACAAAAACAAATGCCGGACAGCTGGGAGACAGTGCTCTATCGTTAATGTCACCGTTAGATGTATTTTATTTTACCGACTTTATTATCCTAATTGTCCTTGCTTTAACAGTGTTCAAACATTCAATGGAAACAAATAGAAAATCCTATAAAATTGTTCTCTTGTTTTCCATTACAACATTTTTGTTTAATTTAGGGCTTGCTGAAAAGGATCGCCCTCAGCTTCTGACACGCTCTTTTGACAGGAACTATTTAGTCAAATATCTTGGGGCCTATAACTTTACAATCTATGATGCGATTCAAAATGTCCGTTCTTCAAGCCAGCGTGCTTTAGCGGATTCCAGTGATGTGACTGAGGTAGAAAACTACCGCAAAGCAAACTACGCAGCCCCAAACCCAGAATACTTTGGCAAGGCAAAAGGCATGAACGTCATTTATATTTCATTGGAATCATTCCAATCGTTCATGATTGATTATAAAATGCCTGATGGTCAGGAAGTTACTCCATTCCTTAATTCGTTAACTCGTGACCAAAATACATTCTATTTTCCAAACTTTTTCCACCAAACCGGACAGGGGAAAACATCCGATGCAGAGTTTTTAATGGAGAATTCACTTTATCCAATGAGCCAAGGGGCAGTGTTTGTCAATAAAGCACAAAACACCTATCAGGCAATGCCTGCTATTTTGAAAGGGCAGGGATATAGTTCTGCAGTATTCCATGGGAACTATAAAACATTCTGGAACCGAAATGTCATTTATAAATCATTTGGCTATGACCAGTTCTTTGATGCTGAATTCTACGATATGAATGATGAAGATGTGAAGAACTATGGTTTAAAGGATAAGCCGTTCTTTACTGAATCGATGCCATTGCTGACTAGCTTAAAGCAGCCATTCTATACGAAATTTATTACGTTATCGAACCACTTCCCATTTGAAATGGATCCAGGGGATACGGATTTTCCTGCTGGAGATACAGATGACCAAGTAGTGAATCAATATTTCCAATCTGCCCATTATATGGATGAGGCTTTGGAACAATTCTTTAACGACTTAAAAGCAGCCGGACTATACGACAATACAATGGTTGTCATGTATGGTGACCATTATGGTATCTCTGAGAACCATAACGAAGCAATGACAAAAGTCCTTGGTGTTGATGAAATCACATCGGTAACCAATGCCAACCTGCAGCGGGTGCCATTATTTATCCATGTCCCTGGCGTAACTGGCGGCATTCAGGAACAATACGGCGGTGAAGTCGATGTGCGTCCGACAGTATTGCATTTATTGGGTGTTGATACGAAAGACTATCTTGAGTTTGGTTCAGACCTATTGTCACCAGACCACCGAAACTGGGCTCTATTTAGAAATGGAGACTTTATGTCTCCTGATGTGCTGCAAGTGAAGGGCAAATGTTATTCTACAGTAACTGAAGAGTTAGCTGAAAATGCTGATGCATGTAAAGCTATTTCAGACAAAGTCAATACCGAACTTCAAATGTCAGATGAAATAGTATATAAAGACTTGCTGCGTTTTTACAAGCCAGAAGGGTATACTCCAATTAATCCAAATGACTATGAATATTTAGGACCAAAAGGAAGCAAAACAGAGAAAACTGAAGAAAGTGATTAATCCGAGAGAAGATTAAATTCTTCTCAGGCTGTCGAAAAACCTTCGACAGCTTTTATTTTATCTTTATTCTTTATTAATTCACCGCGTTAATATGATATAATATT
>NZ_CALPDF010000025.1 GCF_943193175.1 Neobacillus muris | reverse complement strand
CAATCAATAAATTTGGTATTTAGATTCTGTGATAATAAAAAATTGCCGAGAAAAATACCCTTTCTCGACAATCTGAGACAGGGATCTGTCTCTTTTCTAGTCATGAAAATTCGTTCCATCTGTTGTGGCTTTGATGATTTCAGCGCGGATGACAAAATCGCCAAAGTGCTCGCCTTCGTTCCGCTCATTCGCATATCGGGAAAACAGCACTTTCAATTCATTTAAAATCTCTTCTTCACCAATATTTTCTCTGTACATTTTGCTTAACCGGCTGCCATCATGGGCAGCTCCAAGGTACATGTTGTACTTTCCTACCGCTTTGCCTATAAAGCCGATTTCCCCTAGCGCATGGCGGGCACAGCCATTTGGGCAGCCTGTCATGCGGATTGTGATTTCTTCATTTCTCAGCCCGTTTTCATCCACAATATCTTCAATTTTATTGAGAAGGCTGGGCAAATACCGCTCCGCTTCAGCCATTGCCAATCCGCATGTTGGCAGGGCGACGCATGCCATGGAGTTTCGGCGCAAGGCTGAAAAGCGTCCGCCATCCGATAAGCCATAGTGCTCCATAATTTCGGAAATTTTTTTCTTTTTTTGTGCAGAAACATTGGCAATAATGACATTTTGATTGGCGGTAAGACGAAATTCCCCATTATGGACTTTTGCGATTTCGCGCAAGCCCGTTTTCAGCTTGTAATTTTCAAAATCGGCAACACGTCCGCCTTCAATAAACAAGGTGTAGTGCCATTTATTTCCTATCCCTTTAACCCAGCCGTAACGGTCGCCATTATGGTCAAAATGGAACGGTCTTGCTTCTTCTAGCTTCCAGCCAAGCCGGCCCTCAAGCTCCAATTTGACGTTTTCCAACCCAAGCCGGTCCACAGTGTACTTGAATCTTGCATTCTTGCGGACAGAGCGATTTCCGTAATCCCGCTGGATGGTAATGGTTTTTTCAGCCACTTCATAAAGTTTATCTGGTTTAACGAATCCAATCACTTTTGCCAATTGCGGATAGGTGGCTTGGTCTCCATGTGTCATGCCCATTCCTCCGCCGATGGCTACATTGAATCCAACTAGCTTATCATCTTCAATAATGGCAATAAACCCTAGGTCTTGTGAAAAAACATCGATATCGTTGGTTGGCGGGATCGCAATGCCAATTTTAAACTTACGTGGAAGATAAGCCGGTCCGTACATGGGCTCCACTTCTTCTGTTTTAGGAGTTCCGGCTACTTTTTCCTCATCGAGCCAAACCTCATGATAAGCCCTTGTCTTTGGCAGCAAATCATTACTCAATTTTTTAGACCATTCATAAACCTCTGCATGCAGTTCAGATTGGTATGGATTTGATGTACTCATGACATTTCTATTGACATCCCCACAGGCAGCGATTGTATCCAAGAGTGTCTGGTGAATGGTCTGAATGGTATTTTTCATATTCCATTTCAAAATGCCATGCATTTGGAAGGTCTGGCGGGTAGTCAGTTTTAATGTCCCATTGCCGTTTCGGTCGGCCAATTCGTCCATGACCAGCCATTGGGAAGGGGTTGCTACCCCTCCAGGGAGCCGGACACGAAGCATAAATTGATACGCCGGTTCCAGCTTTTGCTTTTGGCGCTCCGCCCTTAGATCCCGGTCATCCTGCAAATAACTGCCGTGATGTTTCATCAGGCGGTTATCATCTTCAGGTATGCCGGCGCTTAACCGGTCCTGCATCACTTGCTTTAACGTTCCTCGAAGGTAATTACTTTTTAATTTTATTTCTTCCACATCACTTGGAGGACCATCTGGTGCTTTAAAATTCAGGTTCACCATGTTGAATAACTCCTTTCACCCAATCAATATACGTCACGTTGGTAGCGTTTTTGCTGCTGCAATTCGGCTATATAGGTTTCTGCCTGTTCTTGGCTCATCTTGCCTTCTTGTTCAATGATGGCAATGAGGGTTTGATGGACATCATGGGCCATGTTCTTCTCATCACCGCAAATATATACATAGGCGCCTTCTTGAAGCCATTCGAATAGTTCCTTACTGTGCTCAAGCAATCGGTGCTGCACATACACCTTTTCGGCAGCATCGCGGGAAAAGGCAACATCCATTTTGGTTAGGATTCCTTCCTTCAGCCATTTTTGCCATTCAATTTGATACAAGAAATCTGTACGGAAATGTTGATCTCCGAAGAACAGCCATGATTTTCCTGGAGCACCCGTTTCTTCCCTCTCTTGCATAAACGAGCGGAATGGGGCTACACCAGTTCCAGGGCCAATCATGATAATGGGAGCGGCTGGATTATTTGGCAGCTTAAAGTTCTCATTATGCTGAATGAACACGGGTACTTTATCGCCCAGCTGAAGCCTCTCGGCTGTTAACGTTGAACAAACACCCTTTCTTTGTCTTCCGTGTGCTTGGTATCTGACTGCTCCGATTGTCAAGTGCACCTCTTCAGGATTAGCCGTTAGACTGCTGGAAATGGAATAAAGTCGGGCTGGTATTTTCCGAAGAATCGAAACAAATTCCTGTGCTGATTCACCCCATGTGCCGTAATCACGGACCAAATCCAATAGATCTCGTCCGGATAGGTACCTTTTAATTGGTTCTGAATGTTCTGAAGCCAATAATTCCTTTAATCCTTCCTTTTTTGTAAGTTGGCTGACCTTCTCAAGAAGCGGTTTGGTAAGGACGGTAATTTCATAATAGGAAGTTAATGCCTCTTTTAATGATAAAACTTCACCCTGTTTATTTATGATGACACTATCTTCCGGCTTCCACGGCAGTTCGGCTAGCAGCTGTGCCACAAGTTCCGGATCGTTTTCTGGATAGATACCCAAGCTGTCACCCGGTTCAAAAGTTAGACCGGAGCCTTCGAGTGATAATTCTAGATGGCGTGTTTCTTTATTCGACCCACGTCCATTTAAATTGATATTTTCAAGAACTTCCGCTTTAAATGGGTTTGTTCTGGAGTAGGCGGATTCCGCTGCCGGCTGCGGCGGTCCCGTAACCAAAGCACGGTCATCCCTAGTACCCTCTGATTCTTTTAGACTGCCAAGAACACCTTCCAGCCACTCTGCAGCTGGCTCATCATAATCGACGTCGCAGTCAAATCGGGGGTAGAGTCTTGTTCCACCGAGTTCCTCCAAACGCGAATCAAAGTCTTTTCCGGTCTGGCAGAAAAATTCATATGAGCTGTCACCAAGCGCCAATACAGAAAAAAGAAGATCATCCAGCTTTGGCGCACGCTTGCTGAATAAAAATTCATGGAATGTGATGGCATTATCAGGTGGATCCCCTTCACCGTGGGTGCTGACAATAACAAGCAGGTTTTTCACCTTCTTTAAGTTGTTTGGTTTAAAATCACTCATTGATGAAACGGCTGCCTGAAAACCATTTCCTTCAAGAGTTTTAGCCGCTTGTTTAGCTAAGCGCTGCGAGTTGCCTGTTTGCGACCCGTAAAGAATCGTTACTTCTCTTGAAATGGCTGCGGCAGGCGTCCCTGGAGTCACTTGAACAGATGTAAACTGCGATGCAGCTAAATATCCGCTCAGCCATAATTTTTGGGAATCTGTCAATGTTGGCAGAAGGCGGTTTAGGAGCTCTGCCTGCTCCTGATTAAACGGACTGTTCAATACTTGAAGTTGCAACAATACCCACCTCGCAATGGAATTTTTAAACTGTAAAAAGAGTATATTTCCAAGTTTCAGTCTTTTCAAAACACTTTTTCAGTTACAAAAATTGATTACTATAATCATAGTTTTAGTATTCCTATTAGTCAAGTAGGAATTAGGGGATTTGTAGATTTATTTATCTGCTATCTAAAATATTGAGTTTATTTATTTGGTATCATAAAGAAATTTTTTAGCCGCTGTTTATGGCTGCCGATCTTCGGCGGCGAAGTGCTTGGGCAGTAATCAGATGGACTGCAGGGGTATTTCTGGTGGCTGGCATCTTTAATTTATATGATGGAACTGTTCAGCATAAAATAATGAAGCTGCATCAGGTCCGTTACAATGTAAATATCGTTCCTTATGATAACGTGGTACATATGCACCGGGATAATGATTATAGTCGGTTTCACCTTAAATATCCGTTCCAAGAGCATTCTTTTACTTATGCAGAAAAATGAGCTGTTACAATTAATGATCCATTGCCATGTTTTTATTGCTGGTTATGTTTTTACGGCCGCATTTATTTCAATGGACCCTGTTGCACATCTGACTGGATTTATGTATCGTGCCTCAGTTTTAATAGTGTCATTAGCAGGCCACGGAATACTATCCAAGTATATTTATGCCCATCCCCCTGGCGGCGTGTCGGAGACGGAAGCTCAATGTGCCGGAATGCTTATGTATTATGGCGGGGATCTAATTGATATAGGGATCATTTTCGTTCTCTGTTATAAATGATATAAAGCTGACAAACCAAAATCAAATTCCGGTGTAATGAGAGGATCCTCGCACAAAATGTAAATAACCCGTTGCCCCATTGAACATACAGGAGACGGCGGGTTATTTGCTGTTTATTTTACATCTTCAAACTCTCTTGCAATACGCTCAAATGCTTCTTTGATCATCGGTCTTGGTGATGGGATGCAAATTCGTTGAAAGGAAAGCCCCTCTTCGCCGAACATTTTACCATCCTCCAATAATACATTGGCTTTATGATAAATTCGGTCATGGACATCATCAGGTGTCAGTCCATAGCCGCTAAAATCCATCCACATGATATATGTTCCTTCTGGGATTCTTACTTTTACCTTCGGCATTTGGTCCGCTAAAAAGTTAACCACCCAGTCCATAGTGCCGTCAATATACTCTTTTAACTGTTCCAGCCAGTCTTCACCTTCAGTATAAGCGGCGATTAATACAGAAATCATAAAAGGGTTAGGTGACTGATGCCCCATCGCTTTAGAAAATTTTCCCCTAAGCTGCGGGTTAGAAATAACTGCATTTGTACAATGCAGACCGGCTACATTGAATGTTTTGTTGATGGCTGTAAACGTGATAATCTGGTCAGCATCCCCCGCTGCTTTCGCGATTGGGACGAAGGTTTGGCTGCGTCGGACTAGATCGCCGTGAATTTCGTCCGCCACGATCAATACATTATTTGCCGCACAGATTTCAGACAATCTCTTCAGCTCTTCAACAGTGAAAATCCTTCCCGTTGGATTATGCGGATTACACAAAATGAACATTTTTGTACTTTCCTCTTTGGCTTTCGCTTCAAAATCTTCGAAATCAATGTGGTAATAGCCTTCTTCATCGGGTTTCAAAGCATTATTTCTGACCACCCTGCCATTCGATTCAATGCTTGAGGTAAATGGCGGATAAACAGGACGCTGGATGATCACCCCGTCCCCCGGTTCGGTAAAGGCTCTCACAGCGACATTTAACGCATGAACCGTTCCAGGACTATATACGATTTCTTCCTTTTTAATTTCCCAATCATGGCGTTTTTTAAACCAATGCTGAATCGCTTCAAAATACTCTGGCGGAAAGACAGTATAGCCAAATATGCGATGGTTCACTGTTTTATGTAACGCATCAATCAATGGCTGCGGAACCGGCAAATCCATATCTGCCGTAAATAATGGGATGGTCTCGTCATCATACCGGCTTGTCAGCCCAGCTTTTTTAATAAAATCCCCGCCATCCCACTTTACGGAATATGTGCCTCTTCGGTTGATGATTTCGTCAAAATTATATTTCATTTACGTCCATCCCTTCCCATCTTTTATGAGTAGTTTGCCTTTTTTATTCTTTCCTTCTATTATAAAACTTCTATCGAGATAGTTAAAACATTATTATTCGAGATATAACCTTTCCTACAAAAGCAGAGCCCAGCCAATTGAATTGGTTGGGCTCTGCCTTATGTTATACGCCTTTGTAGGCCAATCGATAGATTTCCGCTAATTCAGTTACAAGTGGAAGCTTGGGATTCGCAGTCGTACATTGGTCTTCAAATGCTCGGTCTGCAAGATAATCAACCCTGCTTTCAAATTCCCTTTTATCCACTTGGTTAGCTTCCAGGCTCATAGGAACATCCAATTCTTTAGCCAGCTTAATGATGGCTTGAATTAGGCTTTCTACTCCTTCATCAGTGGACCGTGCCGGCAGGCCAAGGGTTCTGGCAATTTCAGCATAACGTTGATCAGCAACAAAATGAGAGTATTTCGGGAATGCGGCAAATTTCTTAGGTTTTGTTGCATTATAACGGATGACATGCGGCATGAGAACAGCATTGGCCCGGCCGTGGGCAATATGGAACTCTGCACCAAGTTTATGGGCAAGACTGTGATTAATCCCTAGGAATGCATTGGCAAACGCCATGCCAGCTATTGTGGAGGCGTTATGCATCTTTTCACGGGCTTCTTCATCTTTGTCGCCATATTTATAAGCCCGCGGTAAATACTCAAACACAAGCTGGATCGCTTTCATGGCAAGACCATCAGTAAAGTCATTCGCCATGTTGGATACATAAGCTTCAATTGCATGAGTCAAAACGTCTAAACCTGTGTCTGCGGTCACCGTTTTAGGAACCGTCATGACAAACTGAGGGTCAATGATGGCCACATCAGGTGTTAATTCATAATCTGCCAGCGGGTATTTGATATTCGCTTGCTTATCCGTAATAACCGAGAAGGAGGTTACCTCAGAGCCTGTGCCTGATGTGGTAGGAATTGCCACAAACTGTGCCTGCTTTCCAAGATGAGGATATTTCACAATTCTTTTACGAATATCCAGGAATTTTTGCTTTAGGCCAAAGAATTCAACATCAGGATATTCATAGAACAACCACATCCCTTTGGCTGCATCCATCGCAGATCCTCCGCCCAAGGCAATGATGACATCCGGCTGGAATCTCGACATCATTTCTGCCCCTTTTGCTACTGTTTCAATAGATGGGTCCGGCTCTACCTCTGAGAAAATTTCACAATGCACATAATCTTGGCGCTTTCTTAAGTAGTAAAGAATTTTATCAACATAACCTAATTTCACCATTCCAGGATCGGTAACAATAAATGCTTTAGATATCTTTGGCATTTTGGCTAAATACTGAATGGAATTTTTTTCGAAATATATTTTAGCTGGTACTTTAAACCACTGCATATTGACGTTCCTCTTTGCCACTTTCTTCACATTAATTAAGTTTATTGCGCCGACGTTGGTGGATACTGAATTTCCTCCATACGTTCCACAGCCCAGTGTCAAGGATGGCATATAGGCGTTATAAATATCGCCAATGGCACCTTGGGAAGATGGGGAGTTCACGATGATTCGACCGGCTCTCATTTTTAGACCGTATTCCTCAATAACGGTCTTGTCTGAAGAATGAATGACGGCTGAATGGCCCAAACCGCCAAACTCCAGCATTTCCTCCGCCCGTTTATACCCTTCTTCATGACTGTTCACCTTATAGCATGCAAGCACCGGACTTAATTTTTCTCTTGAAAGAGGATAACCAGGTCCTACTCCTTTTAGTTCGGCTACCAGAATTTTGGTATCTTCAGGAACTTTAACCCCGGCCAATTCAGCGATTTTAAATGCAGGCATTCCAACAATCGCCGGGTTTACGGCACAGGATTGTTCATTTATGACCAGTTTTTCAACCTTCTCTTTCTCAGCTTCATTTAAGAAATAGCAGTTATTGGCAATCAGTTCATTTTTTACTTCTGCATAAATTTCTTTATCTATAATCACAGCTTGTTCGGAAGCGCAAATCATGCCATTATCAAATGTTTTGGATAATATTAAGTCATTGGCTGCTTGTTTTATATTAGCAGTTTTTTCTATATAGCAAGGCACGTTTCCAGGACCGACACCTAAGGCTGGCTTTCCGGAACTGTAAGCGGACTTGACCATGCCTGCTCCTCCTGTGGCCAGAATCATCGAGACTTTTGGATGGTTCATTAAGGCCTGGGTTGCTTCAAGTGAAGGTGCTTCAATCCATTGAATGCAATTTTCCGGAGCTCCTGCCTGGATGGCTGCATCTCTCAATATTCTTGCTGCCTCACTGCTGCATTTTTGCGCCGATGGGTGGAAGGCGAAGATAATCGGATTTCTCGTTTTAATCGAAATGAGCGCTTTAAACATAGTTGTTGAGGTTGGATTGGTAACGGGTGTCACGCCTGCGATGACTCCCACTGGCTCAGCAATCTCTATGATTCCTTCGTGCTCGTTTTCACCGATTATGCCAACGGTTTTATTATATTTAATATTGTGATAGACGTATTCGGTAGCGAACATATTTTTGATGATCTTGTCTTCATAGACGCCTCTTTTTGTTTCCTCCACTGCAAGTTTTGCAAGTGTCATATGTTGATCAAGGCCGGCTAATGCCATTTGTTTTACGATTTCATCAATGGATTCTTGGGTTTGGATGCTCCGGAATTCATTCAGAGCTTTACGTGCATTGTCAACTAATTGGTCAATCATTTTAGTTACATTTTGCTGTTCCTTGACTGCTTTTTCAGGTACTGCCATTGTATATCACTCCATTTCAATTTTTATGTGAAATATTTCACAAAAACCATTAAAAAATAAGAGGATAGAAATGTAAATACTATTTGTGAAATGATTCACATGATGAGTTAAAAAAATTTTTGTGCCTGTTATGTATCAATGTTTTTTGTGGTTGATCACCTCTCTATATCTTATGAGGTAATCATACCATGATTTTTAAATAATAGTTTGTGAAATATTGAACAATATATGACAGAATAAAAGTCCTCTCTTTAAAGCATTTCAATCTAAGTAATATAAATAAAAGAAAGCGATTACATGATAAAAGTTATTTCAAAATAATTATAATGAATTTTTCTCTTTCCATTCACGATCTAGGATGCTCATTTCATAATAGTTCCAAAAATCATTTCCAATCTTGCAGGCTTCTCTTATATAACCTTCTTTAGTAAACCCCATTTTTTCATAAAGCCGGATGGCCGTTTGGTTAAAATCGAATACAGCCAGACTTACTTTATGAAGGTTTAACTCATTAAAGGCAATTTTTAACACTTCTTTAATGATCATCGAGCCAATGCCCTTCCCTTTCATGGATTGATCGCCAATTAAAACTCTGCACATTCTGGCATTGCCGTTTTCACGGTTGACATTGCCAAGGGAAATATGGCCAATGATTTTCCCGGTATCTGAATGGATTACCTTATACGCAAATATATTTGAATGGGCATGATTAGCATTTTTCACATAGCTTTCAAGCTGCTGGTAATCTAATGGATACCTCAAACTCGTACCAGCCCATTGGAGCAAAAATTCGGGGCTGTCAATCCAGTTTACTAATTGCGGAATATCTTCCAAGCCAAAATACTTTAATTCAATCATCTTCATCAACCTCTTTACCTGCCTATTTTTTACTTAATGTAGGACAACCAATAAAATGGAGCGGAAAGCTATACAAAGACTATTGGAATAGTAGCTTAGCAGGGGATGTTTGCGAACTTTCACCTGCTAAGCCCGCTTTTATTGATTTAATGTATGGAAAGCGTTAAACGGTTTCCCATTAAGGCTGCTAATCGCCTTTATAAACGTGCTCGTAGTATGCGGAGTATCATAAAGAATCGAAAAATATTCATCACGCTTCTCTTTTGGAGTTACCTTGTACGAATTTCCAACCATCCAGCGCCCGTAAAAATAACAAGGATAATAGGTCTTTTGAACAGGATCCGAGAAAAACCTAAAGGCATTGTTTGCTTCAATTTCTGTTATTCCCCCGCGGTTTACCATGTAATCGACCGCTTCTTCTTTTGTCATATTCCCAAGATTGAACAAAAAACAGGCGTTTGTTGTAAACATTCTCTGGTAGTCAAGGTAATTTCTCGCCAGTAAATATTGCTGTTTTTGTACATCGGTCACACCAGGGGTTTCTTCGCTAACATCATCCCAGCCAAGGAAGCTTAAGGCAGTTTCTGGACCTCCTTCAAACAGCGCATTCGTTGGACTGTTGATTAAGTAGTAAGAAGCTTCCAGAGGCAGTTTCCCCTGTTGAAACAAATAATCCCAACGGCAATAAAATGCTTGATGACCAGGGTAGCCTTCGTGGCACATAATCTGGGCCAGGATCGGTTCCGTCCAGGGACGGTCAATGTTAAATGTCAGATTGCCGCGGAAATTCCCAGTGTATTTGGAATATCCGCTCCAGAAGACGCCTCGAATCGATTTAATCCAGTCGATGCCGTCTTCTTCAGGCAGTCCAATCACTCGATTTAAAGTACCTTGCTTACTTTTCTCACGAAATTTCTCGGCAACCGTTGTCACTTGTTCTGGAGCAATGATGGTATCTGCGCGCCAGGCAGCTGATTTTTCCATTAAAGTGCCTTTGTAGCCTAAATCGGCCAGCCCTTTCTCAACCAGTTCTTTTGCATGCTCCAATTGATTATCAGTGATGAGGGCCGAGGGGAGTTCCTGTATGTTCGCAATAAGTTCGTCGTAAGGAACCTGGTCTCCCTGCAGGCTTCTGGCAAAATAACGAAACCCATTTACCATCGCTCTAAGGTATTCTCCTTCATGTCCTTCCTTAAAAGCAATTGCAGCATCTACTTCATCCAGCGAGGTTCCGATGTCATCAAAACTGGCCAAAGTCGGCTTTATCCCGCTGTAATTGGCAGTTGCTGTTTCTGTGCCATATAGCTTATTCGTTTGCTCATTTAAACTGGCCACAATATCGACAATTTTCTCTCCCACTGGTGCCTCTGTCCAGCGCAGAACATTTTTTTCGCCCTTAATTAATGGATTCATAAGCCACACTCCATAACTCTTCAATATCGGCTAATATAAGCTTCATCATCATTTGATATAGTTTTTCTCCATTCTCTGCTGTTGCATTTCCGGCATTCCCAAGATAACCGTCTTTATATAGTGTTTTTCCTGAGTTAGGAAATTTGATTTTCGGATTCATTTTGATTTGATAATCACCAACAATCGTGGGGTCCGCCAGGCTTTCGTCAATCGCCAGCACTAAGGAAGTTTCGTCTTCGCCGCCATGACCGGGACCTTTGGTAATGTCGAGGATTTGTTCCCGATAATCGGTCCACCAATTAATTGTCAGCACCTTCATTCCAAGGTCGGCTAGTTTTTCAGCTACAACCGCTAAGCTAGGGATATTCCCGCCATGGCCATTAAATAGAATGATTTGGTCAAACCCATTTCTATGAAACTCTTTTCCAACCTCGTAGACATATGGAGTAAAGGCTTCTGCGGATATATCAATCGTTCCTTCAAATGGGGCAAGTGCCCATGAATGACCATAGGCTACTTCAGGGGCCATTAATACACGATCGCCAATCACCTGATCAAGACGGCGGACAAATTCTCGAGGAATCCATACATCCGTCCCTATGGAGCAATGCGGCCCGTGTGTTTCCATCATTCCGATCGGCAAAAGTACAGTATCCACCGTTTTTTTCATTTCCTTAAATTGTAAGGAAGTTAAATTCATCATGTACATCGTCATCATCCTTTCTAATGAACGGCATATTTTAAAATGATTTCTGCCAGTAAAGCGGCCCGGTATGGCAGGTTTGTTAAATCTACGTGCTCATGATCGGAGTGGGCGCCATCCCCGACAGGGCCAAGTCCATCTATAGTAGGAATGCCAAGCCAGGCAGTAAAGTTCCCATCACTTGCCCCGCCTGAGGAGCCTTCCCCCAGCTCATAGCCATGAGAAGCAGCAATCTCTTTTAAGTCTTTATATAATTGAATAACTGCATCTGTTCGTTCTAGCGGATATCGTTCTATTTTCCCGTTTATTTCTATTCTTGTCCCTTCAATAAAAGAAGGTCGATCCATAATCTTCTTTACCAGTGCTTGTGCTTGGGCTTTCTTGGTAATGCGAACATCAATATCGGCCGCGGCCTCTTTGGCAATGACATTGACCCGAGTGCCGCCACTAACTGTTCCAACATTAATGGAAATGCCCTCCTGACGATTAGCGAGTTTTTTTAAATCGAGAATTTGATAGGCCAATTCCTCAATCGCACTTGCCCCGTCCCATGCGTTTATCCCAGCATGCGCAGAAATTCCTTCTATCTTCATTGAAAACTGCCCGGCGCCTTTTCGTTCGGTCTTTACTGCGCCATCAGGGGCAATGCTTGATTCCGGTATAAACACAACCGAGCTTTTCTGGGCCTCTTCGAGAATGATTTCCTTTGAGTGCTCGCTGCCGATTTCCTCGTCTGTTGTGACAAGAAAAGTTATTTTTTTATTTAATTTCACGTTGTTCTCTTTTAAAGCTTTTATGGCCCAAAGGGTAATGGTTAGACCGCCTTTCATATCAAATACGCCCGGGCCATATAGGATATTTCCTTCTTTTCTAATTGGAAGAGCTCCTTCGTCCCATACCGTATCCATATGGCCAATGACCAATACCTGGTTTGTTTCATCCCCTTCTCCATATGTAAATTTATATTGATTGCCAACTTCTGTTTTTTCAATTACTTCCACTGTCCCTCCAATGAGTTGTTCAAATTCCTCCCGAAGCACTTCACCGCAGCGGTCTACAAGAACTTTTTTAATGGATGGAGACTCGGATTCAGTCAGCTTGAACAAAGTTTCTGTAATGGCTTCCTGTTGTTCTTTCAGGTAGTTAAGAATTATGGACATTCAACTGGTTTCCTTTCACTGTTTTTGTAAACTGCTTTTCAAGCATCATCGCTTTTTCAAGCAGGCTTCTATCATCGCCATGCCTGCCAATTAGTTGGATTCCGATTGGCAGGTTTTCTTTAGAAAACCCTGCTTGTATGGTTACAGCAGGATGACCTGATATATTAAACAGGCCGGTAAATTTCATCTCATTATCTGCCTCAAGAGCTGGATCCTCCTCAGGTGCAGGGAATGGAACCGTAGGCATAATAAGGATGCCGGCTTGTTCCAAAATATGATCAATTTCTTGGCGCACACAGGCTGAAGCTTGTTTCGCCTTTAGGTAATCGACAGACCGATGGACAAAGCCGGCCACAATTTGTTTAAATGTCAGCGGGGCATAATCCGTTTTTCTTCCCAGCCACTTTTCATGTATGATGGCTGCCTCCGGCAATAAAATATTCATGACGATTTCCTCTGCATGTTGCAAAGAGGCAAGTTCTGTCTCCTTTAATTTCCAGCCCATAGCTTCCATTTCTTTTAAAACTTGCTGATAGACAAGTTTTACATCCTCATTAACATCATTAAAGGCATGTGCCGGAAGGATTCCCGCTACTAGGTTTGTTCCCTTAGGACTTTCGGCAGTTTGAAAATGAGGGACAAGCGTTTCCATTACCACTAAGATATCTTCGGAAGTCCTTGCTAAAGGGCCGGCATGATCAAGCGACGGAGATAACGGAAATACCCCTTCCAGTGACAGCAATCCAAATGTCGGCTTTAACCCGGAAATGCCGCAATAGGATGCTGGTATGCGGATGGAGCCCCCCGTATCTGAACCGAGAGAAAAGGATCCGATCCCTGAAGCAACGGCTGCTGCTGAGCCTCCGCTTGATCCTCCGGAAGTTTTCGTGAGATCCCATGGATTATTGGTCTGGCCATAATCTGGATGGACGATACCGTAAGCAAATTCAAGCATATTCGTTTTTCCCAACAAAACGGCCCCGCAAGCCTCTAATTGCCCAACCAACTGGGCAGTAGAATCCGGTATATGGTCCTGCAAGATTCTCGAACCACATGTCGTCCTTATTCCTTTTGTATCGAAAAGATCCTTAACAGTGTAGGGAATGCCGCAAAGCAATGATGTTGGTTCCTTTTTGCTAAAAATGGTTTCTGCCTGTTTGGCAGCCTCCATCGCCTGTGATTCGATTGTCGTAATAAAAGCATTGAGTTTCGGTTCGAGTTCCTCGAGGCGGCGGAAACTATTCATCACCAATTCAACTGGAGACAGCTCTTGCCGCCGATACAAATCGGCCACTTCCAAAATGGAGAGTTCATGCCACTTTTTCATCTTAATCACCAATCGCCAAGAGCGGGTCTCGCTCATTGATCGCCAATGAAGTCACTAAAAATAAAACCACACCAGAGGTTTGGGCATAATATTCCTTTAAGGTTTCACCGAATTCATCGGTTATTTTACCTATCAGTGCCTTTTCTTGAACTGTTTCCCCAATCTCCACACATGGGTACCATAAACCGGAAAAATCTGCGAAACTCCAGTCAAAAGTCTGCAGGGCACGGATTTGGCTGCTGGAAGGATCACCTTTGATTACACCGATAGATCTTAAGGCATTTTTAACGCCCTCTTGTAAAAGGGAAGATTTACTAGAATCTAGTATTCCTTGCTGCCCTGCTTCGGCAATTACTGCCACCTTCCCCTGCTGGGCCGCACAGGCATAGGTGGAACCGCCAACCTGTCCTGTCGAGCCTACTACATATTCGATTCCAAACAGGGAGGCAAACTGTTTGGATTGCTCTGTCAACGCTTGATCTTCCGTTACTTGATAGATGGTAAACGGAACAAGGGCTTCAATCATATCGCCGCCATGGAGGTCAATGAGATAGTCGGCTGATTTTATCACTGTTTCATTGAGGCAATAGGCTAATTTTTCAGCAGCACTTCCCTTTTCTTTTCCAGGAAATGAGCGATTCAGATTTTTTTTGTCCTCGGGATGGACATAGATGCTTCTTGCATAGAATGAAGCTGGGTTTGCAATGGGAATAATAGAAAGTCTCCCCTTTACATCCTTAGGTTCTAATCTTCTCGCCAATTTCAGTGCAGCATCAATCGATGTATATTCACAGCCATGAATCCCTCCAAGGATCAAGACCTCAGGTCCATCTTGTTCACCATGGATTAAAAAGGCAGGCAGCTTTTCTTTTGTTAAATCAAATTGTAAATAGCCCTTCACTTTTTCCCCTTTTGCAGCCGAAAGGTTACCAATCTTCCACATATTTTCCCCTCCTAGTTAAGATGGAGTAAAACGGCCGTATGATGAAACTTCTTACGGCCGCTTACTGTTAATCTATTCCTTTGTGATTTTTTGGAATGGAACGTACCAAGTATTCATTGGGTTAATTTCAAAGCCTTTTACCCATTCTCTTTTTGCTACTTCAACTAAACGCTGAGATGGGAAGATATATGGAACTTCATCATTCATAATCGTTTGGATCTCTTTATAGATTTCCTCACGGCGGTTTTCATCTACTGTTTTTCTTCCTTCCTCCAGCAGCTGGTCCACGTTCTTGTTATCAAAATAGGCTAAGTTAAAGCCAGGGCCTTTGCTGGATGAATGGGCAAAATACCAAAGGTTATAGTCCGGATCCGGATAATCAGGTGTCCAAGAAGCGAGAGCCAGCTGGTGGCCTCCAGAGGTTACTGTTTCAAGGAATGTCGGCCATGCCAATGTCTTGATGTTCAAATTGATGCCAATTTGTTTTAGGTCAGATTGCATCATTACGGCAATGTTCTTGCGGACTTCATTATTTTCAGAGATGAGAAGCTCTAAATCAAATCCTTTTTCATAACCGGCTTCTTTTAGAAGTGCTTTCGCTTTTTCTAGATCAAAGTCATAAAGTTTAACATCAGGGTTGTAACCAAACATGCCTTCTGGGATGATTCCTCCAACACGCTTACCGGCATCTAACAGGATATCTTTATTGATAGAATCATAGTTTACCGCATATGCAAGTGCCTGGCGGACCTTTACATTATCGAGCGGCTCTTTTTCCATATTGATGGCGATGTCATCGATGGCATAGCCAGGTGATTTGACGATCTCAATGCCTTCCGTGTCTTCCATTTGTTTCATGACATCAGGAGAAAGCATGGTGTCATCAATAAGGTCAATTTCTCCTTTTTCAAGCATTAAACGGGCGGTTGACGGTTCATTGACAATTTGGATGTTTACCGTTTTCATTGTAGGAGAGGTTCCCCAATAGTCTTCATTCGCTTTTAAAACCAGCTTTTGCCCGCGGTCCCAGCTTTCAAGCACGTATGGGCCAGACCCCATATCTTTATCTGCGATATAGCTTTCACCAAGGTCATCTCCGTGGTGCTCGGCGAGTTTAGGGTTGACGATATTTCCAAATACAGTGCCTAAAGTTTTAATAAATGGAGCAAATGGCTGTTCTAATTTGATTTTGATAGTATGGTCATCGACAATCTCGAAGCTGTCTTTATTAATAACGCCTTTAAATTGGCCGGCGGCTGATTTGCCGACGTCAATAGCGCGGGTAAATGAATATTTAACAGCTTCCGCGGTTACAGGAGTTCCATCGTGAAACTTGGCCTCTTTATTGAGATAAAAGGTATACGTTAATCCGTCATCAGAAATGTCCCATTTTTCTGCTAATTGAGGTTTTACTTCGGTATCGGTTCCATCATAGGTTACCAGACGATCATAAAGCATGTAGGTAACACGGAAAGAAGTATTTGCCGAAGTGCCATGCGGGTCTAGGTGCGGGATGTCTTGGTTAGTAGCAAAATTAAATACGTTTGGGTCGCTTGGTTTAGCTGATGCATTAGTGCCATTGTTTTCTGATGTGTTTCCTTCACCAGAAGATTCTTGATTGTACTTATTACAGCCTGTTAATGCCAACATGACAATGAGTAAAAGTGACATTGCTTTTCCTAACAACCTGCTTTTGTTCATTGGTTTCCCCCCGAATTGATCATTTTTTATGGTATTGCCGATTATGCTTGAAGGCATCCCTCCCCTCAGAATAGAATCGTTTTTGGAATTTTATCTGTTTTTAGGGTCAAGCAAATCTCTTAATCCATCACCCAATAGATTGAACCCAAGGACAGTAAGGAGGATGGCAATCCCCGGGAATGTAGCAGACCACCAGGCATCACGGAGAATTTCCCGGCTTGAGGACAGCATGGCTCCCCACTCTGGTGAAGGAGGTTGAGCGCCTAACCCAATGAAGCTTAACCCGGCTGCAGACAGGATCACAAAGCCTAAATCAAGACTGGCTTGGATACTGGCGGGTCCAATCGTATTAGGGATTATTTCCTTGATTAAAATTCTTATGGGACTTGCTCCAAGTGCCCTGGCTGATTCTACAAATTCTGAATTTTTGATTGATAAAACGGATGAACGGACTATCCTGGTGTACCAAGGCCACCAAGTGACAGCCAACGCAAGCAGAACATTTTCGATTGATGGCCCTAATGCAGCCGCAATTGACATGGATAAAATAATGCCAGGGAAACTGAGGAAAATATCGGTAATCCTCATAATAACCTGGTCCACCGCCCCGCCTGCATAACCGGCAATGGCCCCTAGAATGGTTCCAATTGGAAAGGCGATGATGACGACTAAAAACCCAATTTTTAATGAGATGCGGGTTCCAAAGATAATTCTGCTAAGGATATCCCTGCCTACCTCATCGGTTCCGAATAGGTGCTCTGAACTTGGGGGCAATAGTTTTTGCCCTAAATTGACCTGTAGCGGGTCATTCGGCGCAATCCACGGAGCGAATATGGCCAGGATAACGATCATTACTACAATAAATAGCCCTAGCATGGTTAAAGGGCTGAGAAAAACTCGTCTAACCATTCCTTACTCCCCTTTAATCGTAATTAAGTCGTGGGTCCACCACTTGGTACAAGATGTCGATGAGTAAATTGACTGTTATAAATAAAACGGCGATCAAAATGGTAACGGCCATTACGGCTGGAAAATCCAAATATGTGATGGCATTTACAGCGTATCTGCCTAAACCAGGCCAGGAGAAGACGGATTCCACAAGGACACTGCCTCCTAATGAGTGGCCAAATGTCATGCCCAGAAGCGTTAAAATTGGCATCATTCCGTTTCTGAGAGCATGGCCATATAGGACGCGATTTTGCGAACCTCCTTTGGCAAAGGCGGTTCTGATATAATCGCTGTTTAACACTTCCAGCATGGAGGACCTTGTCATCCTGGTGATCATGCCAATCGTTACGGCTGCCTGTGTTATGCCCGGAAGAATTAAGTGGATAATAGCCGAATTAAAAACTGCCCAATTTCCTGTCAACAAAGCATCAATGGTGTACATGCCAGTAATGCTTTCTGGAGGTGCAAGCCCAGTATCTAAACGTCCTGATCCCGGCAGTATGCCGAGCTGCAAATAAAAGAAAAGTAGAAAGATAATCCCCAGCCAAAACGCCGGCATAGCCACACCGATGAGAGCCATCACCCTGGCAAATTGATCCGCGAGCTTGTCCTTCTTGCTTGCTGAGATTACCCCTAAAGGAATCCCTATTAAAATCGTAATAAACATAGAAAATAAGGTGAGCTCCAAAGTTGCTGGGAAATATTGTTTGATGTCTTCCATGACTGGCTGGTGTGAATAGTTGCTTGTCCCCAAATCACCTTGCACCAAGTTTTTCATATACCTGCCATACTGAACATATAAGGGATCATTTAACCCCATTTTTTCTTGGAGCTCTTCGATGATTTTCGCATCAGCATGAGGTCCTGCAGCCAATCTGGCTGGGTCTCCAGGAATCGTATTTGATATAAAAAAAGTCAAAACGCTGATTCCAAACAATATGGGTATCATGAGTAAAATTCTTTTTATAATATAGCGAAGCGCATCCATCTAGCCCGCCTCCTTTCTTGATTATGAAATGCTGGTGCGTATGCTTTGTTTTTGTCCAGGTTGGACATGAATGCAGGCTGCCCAATGATCCATGGATTTTTCCCTGAGCTCGGGGATCTCGGCTTTGCATTCCGGTGTGGCCTGAGGACATCTTGTATGGAATGGGCAGCCGCTGGGCGGATTAACTGGGCTTGGCAGGTCACCCTGCAGGATGATGCGTTCCTTCATTTGAGCTGGATCTGGAAGCGGTACAGCTGATAAAAGAGCCTTTGTATAAGGATGAAGCGGATTTTGATACAGTTCATCGACATCGGCTATTTCAACTATTTTTCCTAAATACATTACAGCTACACGGTCGGATATGTGCTGTACTACAGATAGATCGTGAGAAATGAAAATGTAACTAAGGTTTAGTTCTTTCTGTAATGCATCCATTAAATTTAACACCTGAGACTGGACGGAAACATCCAGCGCCGATACCGGTTCATCTGCAATAATAAGTTTCGGGCTTAAGGTGAGGGCTCTGGCAATGCCAATCCGCTGCCTTTGCCCGCCGGAAAATTCATGGGGATAGCGGTCTAATTGGTCTTTGCGAATGCCAATTTTATCAATGATCCCTTCAATGATATCCATTCTTTTATGTCTGCTCTTTATTCCGTGAATGATTAAGGGGTCCTCCAGAATGGTTCTTACAGTACTTCTCGGATTTAACGAGGCATATGGATCTTGGAAGACGATCTGCATCTCTTTCCGTACATCCTTCATTTCCTTCCTTGACAGATGGGTTATGTCCCTTCCTTGAAAGTGGATTACTCCAGAAGTAGGCTTAATCAGCTGGAGAATGGTCCGTCCCAAGCTGGACTTGCCGCATCCCGACTCACCAACAATCCCTAATGTTTCTCCCTGCTCTATCTTAAAGGAGACTCCATCAACCGCTTTTACGATCTTTTTTTCACCTAAAAAGCCCTTCTTAATGGTGAAGTGTTGTTTCAATTCTTTTACTTCCAGAAGTGACAAATTGCTCTCCCTCCTCTTCTTCCAATAGCCAGCATGATGCTGAATGTTCGTTTGTAATGTGGACCATCGGCGGCATCTTTCGGCGGCAAGTATCCATGGCATAACTGCATCTGTCGGCAAATTTGCAGCCACTTGGCAATTTATCTGGAGCTGGAACGGTCCCTGGGATGGAGCCAAGGATTTGTTTCCTCTCACCCAGTTTTGGGATGGACTCGATTAATCCCTTGGTATATGGATGTTTAGGGTTTTGAAATAATTCCTTAACTCCTGCTTGCTCTACCACTTTTCCTGCATACATGACAATGACACGATCACAAACCTCAGCAACAACACCTAAATCATGTGTGATCATAATGATGCCCATCTCATTCATTTTTTTTAGGCTGTTCATAAGCTCAAGTATTTGCGCTTGAACGGTTACATCCAGCGCCGTTGTAGGCTCATCACAGATAAGCAGGCTGGGATTGCATGCCATGGCAATAGCAATCATAATCCTTTGCCTCATCCCGCCCGACAATTGATGCGGATATTCATGGACGAGTTCTTCTGCTCTAGGCAAACCCACTTCCCTAAGTAACTCGACTACACGTTGTTTTCGTTGGCTTTTCGTCAAATCTGTATGAAGCATGAGGGTTTCTTCAATTTGCTTGCCTACTGTATGAAGGGGATTTAGAGAGGTCAGCGGATCTTGAAAAATCATCGACAGCTTATTTCCTCTCACCTTCTCCAAAGCCTTTTTGGAAAATTTAGTAACGTCTTCGTCTTCAAGCTTGATGGTCCCCTTCAGTTTTGCTTTTTCAGGTAAGAGGCGCATGATGGATAAAGCGGTCATACTTTTTCCACAGCCAGATTCGCCGACAATCCCCACTGTTTCTCCCTGATTCACTTGAAATGAAACCTCGTCAAGGATTTTGACGTATTTATGGTTCCGCTTTAATTCCAAGCAGACGTTTTGCAGTTCAAGTAACATATCAACACCACCTTTAAATGGTCAAAAGTTCTTTCACATTCTTTAATTCTTCGAAGGCTTGCAAATAATGGCTGGAAAACTCTGAAATGACATTTTCTTTTTTTTGGGACCTTAGGGCATCTAATAGCTTTCGGTGAATCTCAACTACTAATGCTGCCCTTACCGGAAGGATATTTGCCACGGTCAAAAACATGGCTCCAACCTGAGTATCCAATTGCCTGTGCATATGAATCAGCCTTTGGTGTTTACTGGCTCCAACGATTAAATTGTGGAAACTCATGTCACATCTGGCTTGTCTCTCTAAATCTTTGTTTTCCAAGGCTTGTTGGAATTCATCCAAATGTTTTTCGAGTTTCGCATATTCCTTATCGGTTAAAAAGTTGAGTGAAATCTCTGCGGCCTTGGATTCTAATAGAGCTCTAAGTGTGTAAATTTCATAGGCATCTTGAAGAGATAGGGTTGTAACGAATGTCCCTTTATTGGTTTCGTGTTTAATCAGTCCTTCATTTTGTAGCATCCTTAATGCTTCTCTAATGGGTCCGCGAGAAATGGTGAGTTTTTCCGCAAGCTGCGCCTGGTTCACTTTTTCCCCGGGCTTAAGTGTTCCGTTTAGTATCATGGTTCGGATTATTTTGACTACATGGTCTGATAGGTTCTCATGGTTGAATAGCAAATTATTTTCCATCGAGAAACCTCTCTTTTAAACGATTGAGATTTTTCCAATCCATTTGGAGCTGGCCGTTTTCCAGTTCCTTGATCATTGAAATTAATAGTGTGGTTAAAGGCATTGGTACTTGATGTTTTTTTCCCAATTCGACGATTGGGACTAATTGGGCGTCGATTTCTGTTTTCCTTTTTCGTACGGCAAGATCTCTCCATATGCCGCTTTTTGTCTTTTTGTTTGAAGCCATTCTGGCTGCAAGCCTCTCAAGCTGGGCATTTAATGCCGGGAGATCCCGAGATTCTCTTGGATAAATGAGTGAAGGAACCCAGTCATCAAACTCAATGGGGGTTACACCTTCTTTGTCAGCCACTTCCAATATTTCGGAGCATAATTCCATTAATGTTTCTCTTAATTCTGTATTCCTAACAACCCCTGCCATGGTTTCGTCCACTAGAGCTGTTGCGTATAAAAGTCCTGCATAGGACATCTTACTCCATAGGTAGCCCCAAATATTGTCTGTCGTTTGGACTGGTCCCCAATCTTGTAATATTTCCTTTAGCTCTAATACTCGATTGCTGATAGTATTATCTATTTCTCCTATGTATAGGGAGGAGACCCCGCCATAAAGAATTTTGCCAGGTTCTAAATAATCTGCTGAAAAATTGACAAAGCAGCCAATTGTTCGTTCCTTCCCTATTAAACTGGCAATTAAATTTTCACATAGGCCGTTTTGGAAAGAAACCACCTTTGTATTTTGATTCATCAACTGTAGAAATGGAGCTAGTGCTGCTTCAGTGTGCTGGGCTTTCACACACAAGAACACGGTGTCTAAATTTTTCCCTTTTTGAATCAGTTTCTCTGGTGTATAGGCACAGCCGTTTACGGTAAAAGTTTCTTCTGGTCCTTCAATTGTAAGGCCCTGCTCATTCATCGTTTTTACGTGGTTCTGGTCAATATCACAAAACGTCACTTGTTTTCCGGCTTTTAAAAGGTAGGCACCCAAAACACCTCCGATAGCTCCTGAACCAATAATTGTAATGTCCATAGTAACCCCCTAGAAAAGTTGTAGTCCCCCATCAGCTGAAATGGTTTGGCCGCTTATATAACTGGCAAAATCCGAGGCGAAAAATAACACAGGATAGGCGATGTCTTCCGGCTCTCCTAATCTCTTGACTGAGATGGATTCCACCAGGCTCTGTTGTTTCTCATGTGACATTGCTTCCCATTGTTTTTGGGTAGACGGATTTGAAAGGACAAATCCAGGTGCCACATTATTTACGGTAATGCCAAATGCTCCTAATTCTTGGGCCATTTGCCGAGTAAACCCAATTTGACCTGCCTTGGCACTTGCATATGCTTGAATGCCGGTCAAGCTTGTACTTCTACCGGCACCGCTTGAAATATTAATAATCCTCCCATAGTTCTGCCTTTTCATATATGGGGCAGCAGCCTTTGTTGTATAAAATGCTGCGTCTAGGTTAACGGAGAATATCTTCCGCCAAGCTTCTGCTGAAACTTCCTCTACTGGCTGGTGGACTTGGCCGCAAACTCCGCCAGCATTATTGACCAAGACATCAATTCTATTAAAATAATTTATTACGTACTCGATTAGTTCTTTTATGTTTGATTCATCGGTAAGATCGCAAGAATATGTATAAAAGGCAGCCTTCCTTTCTATTCCTCCAATTTCTTTGTCCACTTCAAGAAGTTCCTTCTCTAAAATATCGGTGCCAATAACTGTTGCCCCGTGTTTGAGGAAGGCTTCACAAATTCCTTTGCCGATTCCATGAGCTGCTCCCGTAACCAAAACCACTTTCCCAGCAAAAAATGTTGATTGTGAACTGTTGACACTTTTATTCAAAATACCACGCCCTTCCTTTTATTGTATCACTTACCTGTTTTTAACAATATAAACCACAAATATCTTAAAAGTCAATTTAATTTCATAATTTTTGTAATATTTTGTATAGTCTTCATTCCCTATTAATACCTAATTATAAACATGCCTCCTCTTCTTTCAACAATCCCGTAACAAAATCTGACATTGTTTCTTTGTTTAAAGCTTTAACGGACTGGGGGACAGTCCCCCAGTCCGTTAAAGCGTTGAAGGTGCTGGCATTGTGAGGGTGATGCTTTTTAGTTGGAATTGCTTTTTAGGAGGGGGGAAATAGGTTTTCTAGTGTGTTTTTTATGGTTTGGAGTTCTTGTTCGTTTTTGGGTTGGAGTTCTAGGGTGTCTCCTGTTTCAAATTCTAAAACGAATTGTGGCAGGTTGGCTGCATTTGTTTCGACATTATGAGCTAATAGTTTAATATCATGAAAACCTATCTTTCCTAATTCTGGTACGTAGATATCCTTAAATTCAGCATTGGATACTTTTAGTGTTAAGGTTTGGAAGTGTACCATTTCATTTGAAGTTATTTTAGTTGTCACGATGCCATTTTGTGTTTTCACTAGTTTTTTTATCTTTAATCCATTTACTGAACTATCCGCAAATTTTAACTCCAGCATCGACCGGGCTTTTTCGTCTGCCGTGTCTCCAACAGCCAGCAACATCCCAAGGGGTGTTCCCTCCATTTGATTGGCTTCAATGATGAAACCGATGGTCGATTCATTGTCTGCTAAACTATATTTAGTTGGAATCATCAGAGTAAGAATTGTAAAAAAGATTAAAATAACATGTTTAGCAGACTTATATGATTTTCTCATTCCAATCACCGTTTCTCTCTATTACTGGTGTTTCTTTCTAAGTATGAAAGAAATTGTATAATGAAGCCTTTTCCTTTAATTCTCTAATTCGGTAGTCGCAATTTCTTTTTCTGTTCGTTTGTCCAGCGTATGGACCACTTCCTTTACAGCATATTCCGGTTTCCATGCGATCAGCATGGCCCCGCCAAGGATTCCGAAAATCGTTCCAATCAGAAACCCTCCTAAAGCTCCCATTATGGACAATACAGAAGAAAATATTGCCAAAACACCCAGCAGTGTCGACAGTCTTGGCATGATAGACGACAATATTCCTAACAGCAGAGTCAGTCCGCCAAGAAAAAAGCCTACAAATATAATGCTTCCTGGTGCAGCGGCCACTTCGTAAAGCTGCGCCGGCACCCATAAAATGACGAGTCCAGCAAGGATGCACAAGGTCGCCCCCCAAAATGGGCGCCTTGCTCTCCAATTCTTGAACCTCGCACGTATTGACATGGTGGAGTTCATGGTTATCATCCTTATTTTTGTAATCTACGATTGCCAATTCTTATTGCAGTGGTTCAAAATATACCTTCATCCCTGGCAGGGAAACAGTTTGCTGGAACAGATAAAGAGTTTTTAAATCACCATTTTCGATCGTAATGGTCCCTGCATCCTGGGTAAACTCTTTTGCTGCCGCCTCCATTGGATTTTGAATATCCCCTACAAAGTTTTCTTTCATTGTTAAATTCGTAAAACTTGCATCACCATTAATTAAGGTGGCTTTTTGAATTAGACCTTTAATTTCCACAGGTTTACCCGCCTCGATGACAGCCTTAATACCAAGTGCTTTAAATTCTTTTGTTATTTTTAAATTAGTTATGGTAGCGCTGTCAATTTCGTTCACTGCAACTGGATTATCTTTCCTTGAACCTCCGTCTGCGATTCCCCCATAAAGTTTAAATCCGTTCCCGACCAACTTGTCAAAGCTAACCGTGAATTCACCGAATCCACTAATTGGAACGGCGTAAGCAACACCAGTAAGCCCAAAAGTCCCGAGCAGAGCTCCCAAAAAGATAAACCCTCCCAGTATGGCCAGCATTAATTTTTTCTTTACCGTTTTTCCTCCTATAATAAGAGCCTCTCCTGTCATTCAATGTCCTCCCCTTTACTTTTTTAGGACCAAAATGATTTCTAGATATTTGGTCCTATTTGTCACAATTTTATGACAAATAAAAAAATCAGTTAACCCCTACATTTGTAGGTTTTTCTCACATGTGTTATGAGGCCGGGTGAATTTTGGCAGATATTTATCAAAACTTTCAAGAGAAGACAGGAAAAGGAAGGTATTTTGCTGAATTATGTAATGTTGGGATGACATAAGTATTTTGCAGTAATGGCGGCCAAACTATTTGTAGGAGTGCATAGCACATGTCGAAATCTCTGAACCATCATTTAAATCATTTATTGGAGGATGCGGTTAGGCTGCTCAGCAGATATCTGGACGAACTGCTGGATGAGTGGAACAGCACACTTCAGTTTTTAAAAAACACCAATAAAAAATCTATTTTTGTATATGAGTTTATTAGTGATTTTCTGGATGAATTTTTATCAACTGTCCGCAACGATGATGCCGATTTGTCCAAATTATTCGATGACATGCCAGCAGCATGGCTGGCTGCATTCCATCGTGAACCGGAGCCAGAAGCGTTGATATTTCAATTAAATTTGCTTGAAAATTCAGCTCATCGTGTTGTCAAAGCGAAAATCTCATATTCTTCAAAATTGCATCCATCCATTCATTATTTATTTTCAAAAGTTAGTGAGGTTCTGTTATTTAAGAGGGAAAATTATCATTATAGTGTATGGAAGGATGCTGTTATCTTATTTAATGAGTGGATCATTCGTTCCCAAACTTTTCAAGAGGCCGTAGAAAACATATGTTATGGTTTTGGATACTTCCTACCTTTTCAGCGATGCGCCCTGTTTAGGTTTGCCAATGAAGAAAGCATTGCGGCAGGTCTTTGCGGACACCATTTTAATAATGAGGAAATCCAAGCCATCGCTGAAAAAATCACCAATATCCCTGTACTGAATGAAAGTCTGGTAAAGCTGAAATCTCAGGGAACTCAGATGAAGAACTTCCAGCCTATATATGTAGCGGATGCAGAAAAGGAATTTCCTGAAAAATATGTGAAGAGTTTCAAGCTTACCTCCCTTATCATCGTACCGATTTATGTGCCTGAAGAAGGAAAAATTATTGGCGGCATGATTTTAGATCAAGGACCAGAAACGTTTTTTCCGCTGGACAGCAGCCTGCTTCCGGCGCTGATAAAGTTTGGCCAAAGCTCGGGAGAATTGTTGCTTAAGCACTTTCAAGCAGAAAGAAATAAAAAAGACACTCCAGAAGACAAACAAGTATACTTATCTCCACGGGAAATTGAAATTATTAAACTCCTTGCAGAGGGTGCCTCCACCCAAATAGCCGCGTCTAAGCTTTACCTGAGTGAATATACCGTAAGAGACCATATCTCTAATATCATGAAACGACTAAACGCACAAAATCGTACCGAAGTCGCCGTAAAAGCCATACGGATGGGAATCATCGATTGATTTTTGGGATTTTTGGGGACAGTCCCCCAGCGCTTTACAGCGTTAACAAACCGGGGGACTGTCCCCGGTTATTTTATTGCTGCGGCTTTTTGGCGGCAGGCGTTGATGGCTTGCTGAATGGTGGTGCTGAATTGGTGGTCATCGAGCAGTTCTAGTCCTGCGGCGGTGGATCCTCCCGGGGTGGCGACTTGGTTGATTAGTTCGTTTGTGTCGATGTTGGTTTTCAACATTTCGGCGGAACCTGCTATCATTTGCGAGACGAGTTTCCTTGCTTGCTGTTGGGTAATGCCTGTTTCAAGTGCCATTTGTTCGAGTGCGCCTGCTAATTTGTAGATAAATGCCGGGGCGCTTCCTGTCACTGCTGTCAATTCTTGGATTTGTTTTTCTGTCACTCTTTCAAATTGTCCGATGCCGCTTATTAAGGACTCAATCCATTGGACATGCTGCTGGTTCACATATTGGCCTGGCGCATACAGTGTGATCGACTCCCCTAATTTTGCAGCCGTATTTGGCATGATCGAAGCAACAGGCGTTGAATTAGGAAGTTTGCTTTCCAAATAAGCTGGTCCAATGCCGGCAGCAACCGTTAAAACCAATTGCCCATTAATCTGTTTAGCCAACTCATTTAGAATTGTATCGTGGGCATCCGGCGGCATGGCTAAAAAGATTATATCCATATTGACTAGATTGTTTAGCCAATTAACTGTTGTTTCCACTCCATAATGATTTTTCACAAATTCCAGTCGTTCCTCATTTCCATTATTAGAAACGAGGATCGCAAATTCCGGTTTATTGGACAGTCCTTCTATAATCGCTTGCGCCATCCGCCCTGCGCCAATAAATAGCACTCGCTTTTTATCTTTCGTCATTTCCTCACTCCTCACGTTGTCAATTCTAACCTATTTATTATTTTTAAGCTAAGCATATCACTTATACATTTAAACTAGATTGGTTACAATTCTAGTAGAAATGGAGGGTGAGTTATGGGGAGATTTCTTGTGCTTTTATCTCTTATCGTGCTTTTTGGCTTTTCAGGACCGACTATAGAAAAAAATTTATCGAAAAGTGAATGGACGAAAACAATTGATGAACTTCAATCTGATATAAATTTATTGACCAGTAACTCTGATACACTTTCAGATATGAGCGGCTTCCTCGGGAATCTGCAACAATTATGGAAGCAGCTGAGCAATCAGCTGGATGGTCTTACGTTGAATCAGCAAGATCGCGAACCAAAAGAAACAAAATCAATAGAATTAGCAGCTCCAGCTGAGCAAGTCTTTTCAATCCATAATGTGGAACTAGGAGAACCGAAATCTGAAATTGAACAAGTGACAGGACCAGCTAAACGGGCTTCCCTAAACGAATACGGCACAGACTGGTATTCTTACCATAACCATTATCAGGAATTTTTTATGGTTATGTATGATAAAAATAACAAGGCGGCCGGACTTTATACCAATCAAGATTTGATCGCATCTAAAAATGGGATTAAAATGGGCACTCCTAAAAAAACGGTACGGGCGGCTCTTGGAGAACCAATAACTCAAATACAAAAAGGCTTGATCACCTATCAATTGGAACAAGACCGTGATTATGATATGTATCTGCTTGATGATGTCTATGTAACTGTTTTTTACGATAAGCACAATGGTCATACTGTGACAGCCATGCAATTAATCCGCAAAGACCTGGAGGATGAAAAAGCTGATTACTATTCAAAAGCTACTTCTGAGCTAAAGGAAGGTTTCGAATACCAGCTGTTTGATCTGACAAATGCATCCCGGGTTAATCATCAGCTGACGACCTTGACATGGGATTCGCACGTGAGAGAAACGGCGCGGAAACATAGCCGCGATATGGCGGTAAATGATTATTTTTCCCATACGAACCTGCAAGGCCAATCTCCTTTTGACCGCATGAAACAAGATCAAATCATTTTCTTACTGGCAGGTGAAAACCTTGCATATGGACAGTTAAGCAGCATTTTTGCCCATGAAGGATTAATGAATTCCCTTGGCCATCGGGAAAATATTCTCCGGAATGGCTATGAATATTTAGGAGTGGGTGTTGCCTTTAATGACAAATCCCAGCCCTATTACACGGAAAACTTTTATGCCAATTAATCTTTACAAACCTAGTCTGTGAATTATGTTTTGTAAACTGGTTAAATTATATACGAGCAATTAATAATTGCTCAAAAATTCGTCGGGAGTGATGTATCATGGCTAGAAACAAACTTTTGGTTCCTGGTGCAGGCAATGTTCTGGATCAAATGAAACAAGAAATCGCCAATGAGTTTGGAGTGCAGCTTGGTGCTGATACGACCGCACGAGCAAATGGTTCAGTTGGCGGTGAAATGACAAAACGCCTTATTGCCTATGCAGAACAATCCTTACAAAATCAGCAAGGCCGGTAGCTTCAAAAGACCTTGTGCATTTCTGGAAACGGCTGTCCATATTGGGCAGCCGTTTCCTTTAGATGTATTTAGCTGTACGGATATGAACTGGCTTCGAAACAGAACCTAAATATATCGGAAAAAAGTTGAGGTGAATTAACTTGGATCAGGATTTTTCAGTTGAATATGATCAGATCCCAGATTTCAATAGTCATGAAGAAGCAAGAACATGGTTTAAAGAACAATTTGGGGACGATCGCTTTTTATTACGAGTAAGCAATAGGAAGAATGGAAAAAGAATATATTTTTACCACCTTGTTAAAGATCCAGAAGTTTATAAACCTTATATGGAGAGCTTTTCCAGTCAATTCAAACATGAAATTACCAATTTTGAAACGTTCAAAAGCTATTCAACCATAGAAATCAGCGAGGATGGAGAAGTTGTTTTTCAACCATAAATCTGGAGGAATTTTTCATGGACAAAAGATATAACACAGGTGATGACGCCAGCGTAGAACTGAAAAAGGCATTGACTAAGAGCGTTCCTCGGAATAATCCTGTCATGAGTGATGCTGAGTATAAGCTGAAGCAAAAAGGAAAGAAAGGCTAAGGGGCAGAGTGAAATCTGCCCTTTACTTAGATTTTAGAGCCAAGGAAACATCATAGCTGCTCAAATCAATTTCAGTCTCTTTGCCTAGTACAGATTTGGCAAGTTCTCTGCCAAGGTATGGACCGCTAGTCAGTCCGGAAGACCCCAGTCCGTTTGCCACATAAATTCCTTCAAAGCCAGGTAATGGACCAGCAACAGGTAAAAATCCTGGGGTAAAAGGTCGAAATCCCACCCTTGTTTCAAGAAATGTGCTATTGGCCAAACCTGGGGCCGTATCTAATACCTGATCTAAAATCTCATGTATTCCCCCTGGAGTCACTCGATGATCAAAACCAGCATCATTTTCATGGGTAGATCCTGCAACTACTCGGCCGTCATCAAATGTGAGGATATATTGGGTATGTGGAGGCATAATAACCGGCCAGGAGCCAGTATCCATATCAGGAAGCTCCAAATGAATAATCTGCGCTTTTTGGGATTTTACTAAAAATTCTACTCCCAGCGGGTTTAAAACTTCATTTGACCATGCACCTGCCGCAACCATAACAAGATCGGCCTCCAGCCTTTTATCTCCCAGCTTTACTCCGAACACTTGACTGCCCTCACGAATGATCGAGGCATTCCCATTTAAACAGATGGCTCCTCTTTTAACAGCTGCATGAACCAGCGCATCCCTTAATTCCCGCCCATTCACCCGGGCTCCGCCGCTGACATAAACGGAGCCGTATTCCTCCGATAAAGGCGGAAACAGCCGTTTGGTTTCAGCCGGTGATAAAATGTCAATTTCACCGATTTCCGGTGCATCCTTCCTGCGTTTTCGGGCACGTTCAGCCATTTGCTCCAATTTTATTGGATCGGTATGCAAACTAAGTGCACCCACTCGTTTATACCCTGTATTTCTTTCACCTTCAGCTTCTAAATCGGCCATTAATTCAGGATAATATCGGGCTCCGCCTTTAGCCAGGTTGTACCATGCCTTATTTCGCCGCTGGGACAGCCATGGGCAGACAATTCCCGCAGCGGCATCAGTTGCCTGCCCAGGGTCACTTCTATCCACAATAATGACTTCTGCTCCGTACTTAGTTAGATGGTAGGCTGTAGATGCTCCTAATATGCCAGCCCCAACAACAATTATTTTTTTCATAACATCATTCCTGTTTTAGTAAAGTTAAATGAACCTCTTACATTATAGCTTAGAGGGAGCAATTTTTATAACTGCATCCAAGATCGGGATGTTTTAAAGAATATTATTGCCGCATATTTCTGTTATCAATTTGCAAAATATTAATAGATGGAGGTGGATGTTGTGAGTAAAAAGGCAAACCGAAAAGATTCTGTCGATATTAAATATAGTATCTGGGACACAAGGACAAAAGAAAATCTGGGAATGTCCAAAGAGCAATACGATCAGGCAGCAAATAACCCGACAAATAGTTTAAATAATGACAAGGATCCTAAAAGCTAAAAAGCAGCCCAATGGCTGCTCTTCATGACAAGAATATTTAAAAAAAGACACGCAGCAGCATCATGGTAATGATCCCTGACAGTACAGTTGCCAGCAGGCTCCGAGTTTTTAGGGCAATAAAAAAGGTCGGGATGGCTGCGATAAAATCAAGATTACGGAAAGATAGGAGCCATTCTCCATCATTCATAAAAATCTCCTGCCCTACCAGTGCTGCCATTACGGAAGTAGGAACAAAACTCAGCCAGCGAGCCGCCCATTCCGGCAATTCAAAGCGGCTAAGGACCATCAGTGGAATAACCCGCGGCAGGAAAGTCACTAAAGCCGTTCCTAAAATAATCAGGAGGATCCCCCAGCTTACTTCCATTTTTCAATCACCATCCCGAGCGTTGAAGCGATAACGGCTGCCAAAATGACGCCAAGACTGCTGGAAAAGATCATACTGACTCCCACAGCAATCATGATAGCAAATACCGCTACAATGATATCCAGTACAATTTTTTTGCGACTAATCATTGATAAAACCAAAAGCCCGATAAACATAGCCGGCAGAGCAAAGTCTAATCCGTATTTTTCTGGATTGGAAATCCAGTTTCCAAAATAAGCCCCTGCCATATTGGCCACGGCCCAATTTAACCAGGCCGTTAAATTTAAGCCATGCATCCATCTTTCGCTAATTGCTTTCTTCTCTGCCGCCTTATTGATAGCCACCCCAAATGTCTCATCCGTCAGCAGAGAGCCGAGAAGCATGTTTTTTAAAGGAGAAAGATGGCGAAAATAAGGTGATAATGCGGCGCTCAGTAAAATATGCCTTAGATTAACAAAGAAAACAGTAATAATAATGGCTGTCGCAGAACTATTAACGGCAATCATCCCGGCGGCTATGAACTGGGCTGAGCCCGCATAAAGAATCAAGCTGATCAGGACGACCTCCATAATGCTTAAGCCCGCCGTTTTTTCCACGACACCTGCAGCAAATCCGATACTCAAATACCCCAACAAGGTGGGAATACAATCCTTCACACCCTTAAGAAACGTATCTTCATTCTGCGTTGCAGGAATCGTCTCCATTTGGGCATTCACTTGACCCATATTATTCCCTCCAAAAACTATCTAAAGAATTATTATACTGGCGGCTATTGCTGTTTTCAAGAAAATTATGAAATATCAATCATGGAATTCAGGGGCTCCTTTTAAGGCCTATGCCAGAAACATGGAAACTGCCAGGATGATGACAACCTGGCAGCAGCTTCTTATTCTTTTACAAGTTCCATAAACCGTTCAGTCACAGTATCAAGGAAAGCAAGGGTTGCTTCATCTGTTAACTTGCCTGTTTCAGGGTCAAACTTTGTTTGGGCCTGGCTGATCAAAATTTCATTTCCAGCAGGCGGCAAAAGCTTAACTTGCAAAGCAGCAAGGATTTGCCGCAATTGCAGCTGAGCCCGAATGGTTCCCATGATCCCGGTGGCGGCTCCTGCCGTCATAACAGGTTTTCCGATTAGAACTTTGTCGACACGGGAAAGCCAATCCAAAGCGTTTTTTAATACACCTGGAATCGACCAATTGTATTCTGGTGTGATAATCAGAACCCCATCCGCTTCTTTCACTTTCTTTTTAAACTGGATAACCGATTCAGGAGGATTGAGCTCTTCATCCTGGTTATAATGCGGCAGTACCCCAATATCAAGGATTTCTAAATTAAAGTTATCATGGTTCCGCTCTTGAATGGTTTTGGCCAATAATCTGTTATAAGACCCGTCTCTTAAGCTGCCTACAATGGCTACAAGGTTCATACACTTCACGCACCTTTTTATGTATATTTTTTCAAATCATATACTGATTATAAGAAAATAAAAATGATTATTTCAACAATAGTGACTTGAAAGGCAGCTATTTAGGTAAAAAGCAGGAGAGTTATCATAAAAATGTTCCATTGTTGATTGACAATCCGGGGTAATGATTCTATTGTAATCTATGTTCTATTAAAAAAATTGCTTACTATAATGATTTATTGATAGAGTACCGGTGATAAGCCTCAGTAAAACCCGAGGAAAGGAAAACTTATTTTATCAAGTTTAGTATTTATAATTTTTCTTTACTCATCTTTTTTATGTTTGGCCTACCTGATTGATAAGATTTTAACGATCCTGGCACTATAAAAAGCGATGGAGTTACATCGCTTTTATTTTTATTATTTACTTGTGGTTTCATTTTCGGAATACTTCCGTATGAAATGGACGATAAAGGTTGCAAAAAACATGATGATGATAAAACTAAAGAAAATCATTTCATCCATATGGAACCCAAAGGCAGAAACAATCATCCTTATACCAATGATCGCAACTAGAAGAAAAGCGGTTGTTTCAAACTCCGGGATTTTTTCAATCAGCGCCAAAAATAGTTGCGCGACACCGCGCATCATTAAGATTCCTAATACTCCTCCCAATAGTAAGATCCATTCTTTATTTGACACCCCAAAAGCAGCTAAAATACTATCCAAGCTAAACGCTATATCCATTAATTCCACTGTTAATACAGTACGCCAAAAACCCTTAGTCTTTGTTTGGACTTCCCCTTCCCCGTCATCCTTTTTCACAAAATTCTGCACCACGATCCAAAGCAGATAATGTCCGCCAATAATTTTGATCCAAGGAATATTGATCAGCGTAACCCCTAAGCCGATTGCCAAAACGCGGAAGAAATAAGCACCAAAAATTCCATAAAACAGTGCTTTTTTCCTTTGTCCTTTTGGGAGATGCTTGACCATGACCGCCAAAACCAGTGCATTATCGGCAGACAGCAATCCTTCAAGAATAATCAGGATTCCAATTACTCCCCAGCTGGCAGGATTAAAGAAAGTATTGTGAAATTCCTCTAAGGAAAAAATCGTATGATAGCTGGTAAAAATATCGTGCAGGAGTTCCATTCCAATTTCTCCTTTACCATTTTCGAAAGTACCTGTTGACTACTGCATAATTAAAGAAAGTCTTGTCCATAATCATGAAATGCCGAAATAAGACTTGATAGTTTAAATGTATGAGACGAAATCGATTATATGTACATAAAAAAGAAAAGCCGTTCTCTTCATCAAGAAACGGCTTTTGGTATTTTTTTATTCTGCATCCTCAAGCAAAGGAATTTTCACTTCTACCCCTAAACGCATCAGTAATTTCCCGAGTGTTTCCAGTCCTGATTTTGGATTGATTTTTGTTTCAAGGTAATACGTTTTTCCAGTTACCTTAGATTCATAAGTATGCTTCTGGGTAAACGGGCGGTGATCCTTATGGATTGGCTTAAGCGCTAATGCGTAGCGCTTGCCATTGTCCGTGGACCCAAGTGTGACCCCTTCTTTCACGAGCGGATATAGTGGAAGCTGGTGTCCTTCAATCCATTTTAATCCCTCTTTCCAAAGTGATGGAACACTGTCACCTCGGATGACGGTTTTACTTTCCCCTAATTTGACTCTAACAAATAAAGAATCCCATTTCTTATAGCTGAGGCTTTCTATCGAATTATCTGCTAGATTGGCTGCGGCATTTTTATCGTTCGCTTTCTTTTTTAGTTGCTCAAACAGCTTTTCCACTGTTCCGACGCCCACATTTTCATATTTTGCCAGAATCACCAGCTCCTGCGGCAGCTGGCCAACTGAATTTATTCCATCCTCATTTAACTGGCGAAGCAGGCCGGGAATTCCCGTGAATTCATCGGATGTAAGTTTGACGTTTGCCAGTTCCTCAGTAACCACGATTCGTTCGGACTTATAAAAGAAGAAGAGTTCACCTGGGCGGTCGAGAATTAGCAGCCTTCTGGCTTTTTCTTCTTCCATAAACGTACCTAATTCTTCAAAAAAGATTTCGTCATTTTTGTCGCTAAACCGTTTCACATGTTTGTGCAGTCCTTCGATATTGTTCGGCAGCTCACTCATAATTCGGGCCTGCTGTTCTGCACCCAGCCGGATCAAATAGGTTTCTGATTTATGAAACCGCTGCGGCAAAAGAAAGGCGTCACGAAGAAAGTATGGCACCTCCTGTTTCCGATCCTTATAGGCGATTGTTCGAATCGTGGTAAATCCAGGAATGTCCTGTACTTCATTAGCTGTTTCAGAAGCGGCCGCTATTTCGTTAGGGGCAGATTCTCCGATAAGAGCAGGTGATGGATTTCTGAGGAGTTCCTCCAGGGTTTTCAGCCGGACTTCGAGTTCGGTCATATCAAATGTATGTTCAGTCCGGAATGATGGTTCTTGATAATCGGGCACAGTTAGATCAACTGGTCCGTACACTTCCACATACCATTTGACAATTGTATACAGGGCTTCCCAGCATAATAACGCTTCCGAATACCGGAATCTGCGGGCATCATGTGCCGCCTGGTTGCCAGTTTGCCTGACAAAGTGGAGCGCATCCCGTATTTCAGGAAGCAGGTAGCCTCTTTCATTCAGCATATCCAGTCTATCTTTTAAGTTTGTCCGAGGTTCATCGGGAAGATGTTCTGCTTGAATGACCAGCTGCAGAATGGTTTCGACAAACACTCGAGCATGGGTCAACATAGTACGCGTACTGGTAAAAATACTATTTTCCAGTTCTTTTGCAACTAGTGCCAATTCCTTTGAAATTGGTTCCAAAAATTGATAGAAGAAAAATTCCTTGTTCATTTCGGTTCCCCCGGTCCCTTTATAGACTTATTTTATCATAAAGACCAAGAAGAAAAAGCTAGAATTAGCTGGATTCTAGCCTCTTGTTTGTGCTAGGAAAAGATAATCTCCTATCCATACCCAGCCAAATTAGTGTGCCCCTTGTACAATACGGATAATTCCATTTTATTTTTCATAAATATCCTGCTTTTTGACGAATACAGAATAAATACTTGGACGTTCAAAGCCCAACTTTTCGGCTAGTTTTATTGATGCTAGATTGTTTACATCGCAATCCCAGGTTGGGGTTAGATTTTTTTCAAGGCAGCAGTCAATAAATAATTGAGCTGATGTTTGGGCCAATCCCATCCCGCGGAACGGTTCTTGGGCAACAATGTCAATCTCTGCAAACTCTGAAGAGGGAAAAATAGAGATGCACTCACAAGCGATCTGTCCATCTTTTAATAAGCAAAAACCAAAACCATGATTCAAAAAATGAGATAACGAATACCAATATTCCTTGATATAGGCATGATGAAATTCAGAGCTGCGGAAAATAAGATTCTCGTCCATCTTTTTAACGCTGACACCTTTGTGATTCATTGCCATTTTAATGCTGGAGTTTTGGTTTTTGTTAAAATGAAATGAATATCGTTGGATCACCTGCAACAGTAAAAATACCTGATTCTGTACCGATTAGTGCAGATGTTTCTATGTTGTTGAGATAAATTTGCCCTGGTATGTATTGATCAATGACCGAGTAAGCAAAAGTTGGATAAACGGCTTGACTTGTATTTTTCATTATTTTTAATGCTTCAATAGCTACATATAACATGATTAAAGCCTCCATTATTTCTTTCTTGTTTGAAGTGAATTCTGTGAGTATATGTCTGCTGTCTGTTGCTAGCAATTTGCTATTGAATAAATAGAGATGGAATATCACAATGGTTTTATTAGCTATCAATCAAAATATCTAATCCCTTTACTGATCATCGACAAACCGCAAATAAGAATGATAATGATGCTAAATAGAATAAGCGTAAAAATTTCTCCAATACCCTCTGCCAGCCACCCCGTAATCAAATAGCCCACCGGCAGCAGAGCAAAAGAGCCTAGCATATCCAAACTGGCAACGCGCCCAAATTTGTCTTCAGGGACCAGTTCCTGCAGGCTGGTTTCCCAGATCAAACCAAACAGCATCGTACCCGCCCCTTCCAAAAACATGCAAAGAACCAGCAATGGAATATTGGATATAAATCCCATAAGAAGCAGAGCGATTCCACTCACCGTCACTCCCATATAGGCCAGCACTCCTCTTTTCTTCCATGTGGCCCTTAAACCAAAAATGATTCCCGTACAAATAGCTCCTGCGCCTGAAGCGGCGAGCACTATACCATAGACGGAAGGGTCATATTCAAAATGGCTATTAATCAACCAAGGGATAATAATGCGGATGATACCCCCTGAGAAAATATTGATTAATGAAAATGCCAGTATCGTAATCCAAAGCCAGGACTGCTGTTTAAGCACTTCAATGCCTTCCATAAAGTCTTTTTTAATTGAAATTTTATTATTCCATTTTAGACTATTATTCTGGAAATTTAGTGATCTCAAGCTAAAGATGAAAAATAACGAGATAAGATAGGTAGCTGCATTTATGCCAAACCCCCATGCAGCTGTAAAAACTGATACAATCACCCCGCCGATAATGGGACCGAATATTCTCAAGGTTTGAACACTTACTTGACTTAAGGAATTAGCTGCGTTGCGGATCTCTGGGGTAAATACCTTTGCCCTGACCCCTGAATAGGCCGGCTGGAAAAAGCTGTCCATTGTCCCCATGAAAAACATAAAGATAAATAGAGAGATCATGTTCAGCTGATCTAAAAAGGCGAAGATGGATAAAACGAACATGAGGAAAAACCGGACGATATCCACCAAAAACATAATCCGGACCTTGTTCATTTTATCTGTTAATACTCCAGAAAAAGGCAGTAAAACGACAAAGGGGGTCATATAGATCGCCATAACTGTTCCCATCATTGCGGTGGAATTGGACTCTTGCAGTACAACGATAGGAAGAACCACATTGGTAACGGAACTGCCTAACAAAGAAAAAATCTGCCCGAATAGCAGGGCGTTGAAATGTTTTGATTGCTTTAATAATTGATAATAGGTTACTTTGTTTGTAACTTGGCCCGGTGGTAATGCTCCCATTCCATTCTACCTTCTTTCCTGTATCGTCTTTAGTCGCTTTTTGGGAATGCAGTAATATGCAGATGGTATAACTTCTTTTCTATGGTATTTTTTTGGCGGTATGGCTCAGTCAGCTCTCTTAATTTACTTTTTAAATCCTGAAACTCTTCTTCTGTCATAGAAAGGGTTTCAAAGGATTGAAGCAAATTATTGGGGTTTAGGTGATCAGTGGATTCCCATTTTCTAAGGATTAGTTTGGTTTTTTCAATCGATTGGATGGCATTCTCAATTAAAGCATTGGCTGGGAGAGTACCGCCATTTATAGCAGGCAATATTTTTTCAAGCGAAATCATTTTGGCAATAGGACGAAAAAACTTCTGGACGATTCCATTCTTGACTTCCGTTTTTTCGATGACAATTAATCCGGCTTTCTGAAGCTCGGTCAAATGATACCTCATTTTAGAAGGCGGCAGTCCCAAACTGTCAGCCAGCATTTTTCCTGTCTTTGCTTCATCGTCCAGTTCCCATAAAATTTTGATACGAAACGGATCACTTATAACTTTTAACTGTTCTAGCTTTTCGATGTAATACACTTCATCCACCAGAAATACCCCCTTCCTAGTTAAAAAAATTTAACATATTAATATTTTAACACGCGCTTTAAAATTCGGTCAATTTAGAATTTTTTGTGCTTCTTCAAACAAAAAGCCATTTTCTCCAAAAGAAAACGGCCCTCTTTTTTCTAATACATGTATTGTCGTGTCCAAGGTAAGGTATCGCTAATTCCTTTTGTGAAGATAAATTGACTGAGGTCGATATTCCCAGTTTGAAAGGAAGCAGAGCAGGCATTTAAATATAATCTCCACATCCGGATAAACCGCTCCTCTTTTTTTTGTCTGACTTTATCCAGGACAGATTCAAAATTGTCTGCCCAAATATCCAGTGTTTTGGCATAGTGCCTTCGCATGCTTTCATAGTCAATTAGGTAAAATGATTTATCTGCCAGCTCATTCACTAATTCACGTACAGAAGGAATGTACCCTCCAGGAAATATATACTTTTCTATCCAAGAGTTTGACGCGCCTTCCCTTGGAGAAGTAATTGAATGGAGAACGGATAAGCCGCCTTCTTTCAATAAATCATTTACTTCCTTAAAATACTCTGGCAAATGGTCCTTGCCGACATGCTCGAGCATTCCGACACTGACAACCCGATCAAACTGCTGCTCTTTTATTTCCCGATAATCGATTAATTGCACGTCAACCAAGTCTGATAATCGCTCCTGTTGAATTCGTTCTTGAACACTAGCAAACTGTTCTTCGGAAAGTGTAATTCCAGTTGCTTTAGCGCCATATCGTTTTGCCGCCGTGAGAATTAATTCTCCCCAGCCGCACCCGATATCCAATAGCGTTTGCCCTTCCTGAAGGTTCAATTTCTTTAGAATATGATCCACTTTATTTTGCTGGGCAGTGGTTAATGAATCTTCTGGGTTGATAAAGTAAGCGCAGGAATAAGTCATCGTTTCATCCAGCCATAGCTTATAAAAATCATTTCCGATGTCATAATGAAAAGAGATATTTTCCTTGCTTCTCCTTGTGGTATTCGTGAGTTTTTTCACCAATTGCGCCGCAAACTGCCCTTTTCCCAAAAAGCCTTCACTGCTCCGGTAGATGGAGGCTGCAATTTCCTTTATGCTGCCTTCCACCTCAATGATTCCATTCATGTAGGCTTCACCGAAAGCCATGGAAGGGTCTTGTATTAATAATGATTTGGACAGGACATCATGAAAAATGAGCTTGAAACGAGGCTCCCCATCCCCATACTGTACCGTTTCCCCATCCCAGAATGTAATCTGAACGGGATCTGAAAAAGTTTTTTTCATTAATGTCTTATAAAATAGCTTGTCTATCATCTAGTCACCCCTTTACTAACTTATTTTAGAACTATTTGTTAGACTTTTCAAAATATATTGAATGGACCCGCTAATAGGTGCAATTCAATAACTAAAAATGCACATAGCTTGATAAATAGAAAAAAGCACTATGCCGATCCATAGCGCTTAGATGTATTTCTATCTTTTAAATATCTGGTCAATTTCATTTATTTCCTCGGTTGATAAAGCAACCTCCAGCGTTTTAAGGTTTTGCAGCACCTGTGCAGCCCGTTTTGCTCCCGGAATAATCACATCAATGACATCACGGGTTAAATACCAAGCTAACACTACATGGGCCACTTCAGCCCCTTTTGCTGCAGCAATGTTCCGCACCTTGTCAATTTTATCCAGGTTTTGCTCATATGCCCCTTCCTGGAACTGCGGACGTTTGCGCATTTTTTCACTTAGTTCTGTGTCCCGGGTATACTTGCCTGTTAATAGTCCGGAAGCAAGCGGAAAATAGGGAATAAACGAAATTTGGTGTTCAGCTGCATAAGGGAATAGCTCCTTCTCAGCCTCCCTGCTTAACAGGTTATATTCTCCTTGATAAACATCAACATATCCGTCTTTATTTGCCTCTTTCAATTGGTCTATGGAAAAATTAGATACGCCAATTGCCCTGATTTTTCCTTCATCCTTCAACAGCTTTAATGCCCCAACTGCCTCATCTTTAGGGGTATCTTTATCAGGAAAATGAATATAAAATAAATCAATGTAGTCCGTTTGCAGGCGTTTCAACGCATGCTCTACCGACTGCTTTAAAAATGCCGGAGAGTTATCCATGACGATTTCGTTTCCGGCAAACTTATGGGCAGCTTTGGTTGCAATTACAATTTCTGAACGGCTGCTAGATTCTTTTACCACTTCACCAATAATTTCTTCTGAACGTTTTGGACCGTAAATAAACGCGGTATCCAAAAAGTTTATTCCATTGGCAAGGCCTAATCTGACCAATTCCCGTCCTGCCGCTTCATCAAGATTTGGAAATAAATTATGGCCTCCCACTGCATTCGTACCCAACCCAATCGGATTCACCAACAAATCAGACTTTCCAATCCTAACCTTACGATTCAATTCATCCAACTCCTTTTTGGTGCCTGTCCCCCATCGCTTCACCGCTGAACAGCAGCGGGGGCCTGTCCCCATTTTTTCTACTATATTTTACCAGAATTCACCTTTTGGTAACAAAGATATACTTCGCTATTTGTTTTTTGGTGAATACATTTATTATACATAAAAAGAAACACCCCTTGGGTTTCTGGTGAACTGTGGGACCCAGGTGTGTTTCTAATTTTAAAAATGATTTTTGACATGGTATCCTTTGTTCTTTAGCACTTTGCGTACTGCTTCAATGTGGTCTTGATTTTTTGTCTCTAATGACAGCTCCAGCTGGGCATATCCCGGATATATATCCTCTCCAACATGCTGAAGATTAACCGATAGGATATTTGCATCCATTTCAGTGATCTCACTCAGCACTCGCTGCAATTCTCCTGGCTTGTCTTTTAAGATCATGGAAAAGTTTACATAGCGTCCGGACTCGACCATGCCACGCTCAATAATGCGGGAAATGAAGCTGACATCGACGTTGCCCCCGCTAATAACAGCTGCCACTTTCTTATCTTTAAAATTGACCTTTTGATAAAGCAACGCAGCCAAAGAAACGGCACCGGAACCTTCAACTAGCAGCTTATTCCGTTCCAACAGCAATAACATCGTTCTGGCGATTTCCATTTCATCGACCACAAAAATGTCATCAACATATTTTTGGACAATCTCAAAAGGGTGGATCCCTGGTTTCTTGACAGCAATTCCATCCGCCATCGTTGGGGTTGAGTCAACCATGACAGGCTTGTTTTCGATTAAGGACTGCTTCATGCTAGGGCAGGCAATCGCTTGGACACCATATACACGAATATTAGGGTTCTTTTCTTTAACTGCCAAGGCGATTCCAGCAATCAGCCCTCCGCCTCCGACTGGGCATAAAATCGCTTCCATGTCCGGCAGCTGCTCCAGTATCTCTAACCCTACAGTACCTTGGCCGGCAATAATGGCTTCATCATCAAAAGCATGGACGAAGGTTGCCCCCATGTTTTCCTTTAGTTCCAAAGCATGGGCCAGTGCATCATCAAATACATTTCCCTCTAATATTACTTCAGCACCATACTGTCTGGTGGCAGATATTTTGCTAAGCGGCGCACCCTTTGGCATAACAATTGTACAGGGAATCCCAAGCATTTGGCTGGAATAGGCCACACCCTGTGCATGATTGCCCGCAGAAGCAGCCACCACCCCTTTTTCAAGCTCTTCCTTGGAGAGCGAAGTCAACTTATTATAGGAGCCTCTAACTTTAAATGATCCGGTTTTCTGCAAATTCTCAAGCTTCAAGTACACTTGATTGTGATGGGAAATATTGCTAAAAGTTTGAGAAAAATCGAGAGGAGTAGTGTGGACAATCCCCTTCATCTTCTCTCTGGCACCGATCAAATCATCCAGCATAACCAATTTTCCAGTACCTCCTAAACACCTTTGTTTAATGTTAGAATGTACTGGAAAAAATAAACTATTCCGTATAAATGCCGTTTTTCGCTGGGGACTGTCCCCCGCTCCTTTAACGCAGTGCAGTGCCAAGGGACAGCCGCTCGGTCATTATCTGCTTCCGCTTTTCACTATCGGTTTTACGGCTTGGTGTCTGATTAGTGGAGCTTCTGTTTTTTTGTAGGCATGGTAGTAGGCCATGGAGATAAAGAGGACTCCTCCTGCCGCATTCCCTAAGAATACTGGGACGAAATTTTGTGCGTATTCCAGCCATGTAAAATGGCCGGCAAAGATGGCTGCCGGGATCACAAACATATTTGCGACAACGTGCTGAAAGCCTACTGCCACGAATGTCATGGTCGGAAACCAAATCCCTAGTATTTTTCCAGACATATCCTCCGCTCCGTACGATAACCAAACTGCTGCTGCCACCAGCCAGTTACAGCCAATTCCAGAAAGAAAGGCTTGAATGAAAGTGGCATCCAATTTGTGTTCCGCTACATCAATTGTCTTGCTTAAAAATGGTTCAGCTTCTGTCAGCCCAACCAAGTGGCCAAAAACATACGCAACAAAAATGGCACCGATGAAGTTGCTGACAGTCACCAAAAACCAGTTCCAGGCGACCTGCTTAAACGTGACTTTTTTCGCCAGTTTTGCCAATGATACAGCCATCATATTGCCCGTTAAAAGCTCACCGCCAGCAAGCAGCGTCAAAACGAGCCCAATAGGGAAAACGGAAGCTCCTATTAAACTGCTAAGCCCTTGTAAATCTCCTGTCAGCGGGGCCGTCACACGAATAAAAAGCAAATAGCCCAAAGCAATAAACGCCCCTGCTTCGAATCCCAATATCAATGTTCTCAAAGTTGGATAGTTGGCTTTCTTTGTCCCATATTCAGCCGTAATCTCCGTAATTTTGTCAGGTTTACTAAACGCCATAACCATTGTCTCCCTTATGCAAATAAACTTTGTGAAATATGTAACATGTTTATTTTACCTTACATAAAAGGAAAACAATGTGAACGTTTTAGTAACTTTATTTACAAAATTTAGATATTTTATATGTTTAATAGATGGGTTCAACCGAATAGAGTCTTTCTATCTTTTTAATTGATTCATAGAGCTGTTTATTAATGGGTGCGGTAATCCCGTGTTTTTCTGCAAATTTTATGACTGCTCCTGAAAACAACTCCACTTCACTGTATCGTTTTGCTTCAAGATCTTGGGCCATGGAGGGTTTCCCGTCAGGGCTCAACAAGGCAAGAACTCTCAACCAATAAGCCAGATCTGCTTCAGTTAAAGGAATCCCTTCTTTTTCAGATATGGCAATAACCTCCCGCATCGCACCAATCATCGTCTCCCTTGCTTCACCTTCCCTTTGAATTTCGCCATAATTGCTCTGATAGACTGCAACTGTTTGATTGACTCCCACATTTAGCATAAATTTTCCCCAGAGCCGCTTCATCATCTCTGTATCCAACTGGTAAGGGACACCTGTTTTTTCGAAAAAAGCGGCAACGGACTTCATTCGTTCAGAAATGAAGCCAGGTTCGCGCTCACCGAAACAAAGCATCCCCATATGGTCGTATGTAAGCTTATTTCCCATTTTTACCGCATCCATCCCTTGGGCAACGCAATACAAAAGCTTATCCATACCATACGTTTCACAAATTATTTCCTCACTTGTAATCCCATTCAACGCAGATATAATTATCGTGTGATCGCCAACATGGTTTTTTGCTTGCCGGATGGCGCCATGAAGACCATTAAACTTAACAGAAATAATAAGTAAATCTGCCGGCTCACATGCATCATCAGGTGTTACAAAATGGAAATCACATCGTTCCCCGTTGCAAAAAACGCCCTCCTTTTCATACCTGTTGATCCGCCCAATATCCGCAATGATTCTCAAATCTGCTTTCGGCATATTCTTGGATAGTTGATGCCCGAATAAAATGCCCAGAGCGCCCAAACCGATAATTGAAACTTTTTGTATCTCCAAAATGAATCAAATCCCCTTTTCTATTGATTTCAAACATTACTAAAAAATTTTAACCTTTTCATTCACCCTGCCTCTTCCGCTCTAAGTAATTCTGGATACCTCCTAAAACCTTTTCGAAATAGGCAGGAACATGCTGAACAAATTGGTTTTTTGAAAAATGGTCAAAAAATTTCATTTTGCTTCCATCTCTTTGAATTCTAAAACCCGCTGCCGGCACGAAGTCAATTGCGCCTGACCAAAGTTCGAAAAAAGAAGAAAATGGAATTCGAACAATCCCTGAAACTTCCTCTTTCTGAAGCGAAAAAGCGTCAAAGCTATGATCAGTTTCATATAAAAAGACATGGGCAATTTCATTATCAATAAGGTTTTCACTCATTGCACTGTAGGAAACGATTCCTAATGGAATTAGCTCTTCCATTACGATGTTAATCCCAAGTTCTTCTTTTACTTCTCTGATTCCGTCTCGGACTGTTTCATCCGCTAATAAATGGCCAGCGGCTGTTATATCGAGCAAATTGGGGTAATCCTTCTTTCTATGGCTGCGGATTTGCAGATATATATGGTCAACTCCATCTTGGTTTCCAATGAACCAGCAATGAAAAACTTCATGCCAGTACCCCAAGCGATGCACCTCAGCGCGCGGTGCTGTCCCTATATAGTTTTGATGCTTATCAAAAATTTTGAGGATTTCCGTTTCCATGATTAATTCTCCATCTGTAAATATTTTCTTTTTACCATCAATCATTTTTTGAAAGTATTTGTTCAGCTCCCGTAACCAATTCTTTTATTAAATCGGCAGCAGATGGGCTGTTTCTTAATAGTCTTGTTCCTTGTCCAGCCCAAAGTGACAAATATTCTGGATTGTTCTGCTCAGCAGCTTTTCTGCGGATATCTCCGGTTAACGTATTTTGGGTTGGAAAATCAGCTGGCGAAATACCTGAGACGTCATAGGCTTTTATGAATTCATTTTTAATGCCTCGTGCAGGACGGCCGGAAAACGCCTTCGTAATGACTGTACTTTCTTCATTACTATGGATCAATGCTTGCTTATATGCAGGGTGCGCGCCGGATTCCACAGTCGTTAAAAAGGCAGTGCCCATTTGTACGCCTTGAGCCCCTAACGCTAATGCGGCAACAAGTCCGCGGCTATCCATGATTCCCCCTGCTGCGACTACAGGAACCGATACGGAGTCTACTACTTGTGGGACTAGTGAAAAGGTTCCTATTAATGCCCCATTTGACTCAGGTTCTATTTGAAAGGTTCCACGGTGCCCGCCTGCATCACTTCCTTGGGCTATGATGATATCTGCCCCATTTTCTTCTGCGATGAGCGCTTCCCGAACGGTTGTTACCATCGCTGTTATTTTGATCTTCCTTTTCTTCAATAGGGATACTTTATCTTTCGGAAGTACACCAAATGCGGTTGAAATTATGGGCACATTTTCTTCCAGCATTATTTCGAACTGCTCTTCAAAAAAATCAGCTGTTTTTATGGGCTCAGTTACATGTCCGATATTCAATGTTTTTCTTATGGCATTTAGGACCTTCTGGGAGTCTTCCACACCGTCATATCGATCATCCCATTCTGTGCAAAATATGTTTACTGCAAAGGGATGCTCTGTTTTATCCTTTATTTTTCTGATAGCTGACCTCATGTCATCTGGTTTCAGATATGCAGCCCCCAAAGTTCCGAGACCGCCAGCATTAGATACATGAGCAACGAGGTCTGGTGTGGTCGGTCCTCCCGCCATGCCAGCCTGAATGATAGGATAAGTGATCTCCAGTATGCCGCATAAAGCTGTGTTTAATTTCAAACTTTCACCCCTCTCCATGTTTTTCCAAAAGGTATTTATTTTTATTCTACCTAACTTTTAAACTTAAGAAAAATAGTATCACTTGCTTATATTGAGTTTTTTACTTTTTATTGAAGGAATATCACGTTTCCATAGTGAATAAATTAGTTAATATTTATGTTGTGCCATGAATGAAAGGATGCCATTTATGATAACTGAACTTAAGATTATTCGTGTACCTATTCAGACACCAACCATCCTGCCGCATACGACTACAAATTGCTATCTAGTGGGCAATGAAGAGGAATGCATGTTGGTGGATGCAGGATATGATGTGCCAGAAACGAAGCAGCTCCTAGAAAAAGCCATCGCTGAAAACAAACTGGCTGTGCCAAAGTATATTGTTCTTACCCATTCACACCCGGACCATGCCCCTGGAGTTCGGCAATTGATGCATTGGTCACCAATTGTTTATTGCCATCAAAAGGAAAAACAAGCAACCCTCGATGCCATATCGCCATGGACCAAACTTGCTTTCTTGAATGATGGGGATTCTCTTACAATTGGGAATGAGGAAATTACAATTTTACATGCCCCCGGCCATACTTCTGGCCAGTTGAATCTTTATATTCCTTCTCTGAAGGTACTTCTCGCGGGTGATAATATTGTCGCAGAAGGGACCTCTTGGATTGGTCCGCCAGATGGCGATATGGGGGATTATTTGAAAACGCTGACAAGGTTAAAACAGCGGGATTTAAAAAAGATTGGACCCGGTCATGGCGTTTGGGTGGAAAATCCATATGAACACATTGAATTTGTCATGAACCGAAGATTGCATCGCGAAAATCAGATAAAGAGTTTGCTTGAAAAGCATAAACAGCTAACCGCTGAAAATTTGACTCGTATGATTTATCTGGAGCTTCCCCATCCCAGCGTGTTTGAATTTGCCAAAAGAACAACGGAGGCCCATTTAGTAAAACTTATTAAGGAAGGGACCGTGATTTTAGAAGATACCCTGTATTCTCTCATTTAAAAGTTTGTTATTTTCCATCCTATTGTTTTTAGTACATAAACCAAGTACAGCAAAGTAAACGGCAACGTAAAAAAATCCTGCCCAGTTTTACAGCCCGGGCAGGATTTTTTGGGGACAGTCCCCCATTGCGGTGAAGCTTTAAACGAGCGGGGGCCTGTCCCCTGCTTCACTAAAGCGTTTTTAGCACATTTGCGTGTGTATATAGGTTTGAATGGCTGTGATGAGGAGGTCGATTTCTTCTTCTGTATTGTAAGGGGCAGTCCTGCACGGATCCAGCCGCCATTTGGACAGCGTCAACAGCCAATAATGCGCCCACCTCACGCACCCGCTTGGCAATGGTTCCAATGTCCGTCATGGTACCAACTTCTTCTATTGGAAACATCCATTCCATATCTCCCCAGAGTCAATTTAAAAAAGTTTCTATCGTATATATACGATAGATTGGAAAAACATTCCTGCAAAAACGACCAAAACAACTATCCAATCGTTGTTCCCTTACAAAACATGAAAAAGGCATAACCAGCTTGTTATGGTTATGCCTTAAGTGATTAATCGTTCACCTTGCTATTAAAATATTCCTACTTTGGTCCATTTCGATTAATTACAACCAGCTTCAACTCTGTCATCTCTTCAACAGCATATTTGATTCCTTCACGTCCCATTCCGCTTTCTTTGACTCCCCCATAAGGCATGTGGTCGACACGGAAAGTAGGAATATCATTAATCATCACCCCGCCAACATGCAGCTCATCAGCGGCATTTAATGCAGCTTGAAGATCGTTGGTGTAAATCCCCGCTTGAAGCCCATAGCGAGAGTCGTTTACCTGGCTGATCGCTTCCTTAATTGATGAAACCTTATTAATAAGCACGATAGGAGCAAATACCTCTTGGCAGCTAACCTTCAATTTTGAATCGGCATTAAGGATGACGGTCGGCAGAAGGGCATTTCCCTGTGTAAATCCGCCTGTTGCGACAGTTGCACCCGCTTGTTTTGCTTCCTCAATCCAGCCCATCGTCCGTTCAATATCCTTTTTAGAGATCAAGGCCGAAATGTCGGTAGCTGGATGTAAGGGATCACCTATTTTCAATCGACTCGCTGCTTCCACAAATTTTTCGACAAACGGTTCATATAAACTTTCATGGACATATATTCTCTGCAGGGAGATGCATACCTGGCCTTGGAAATCAAAGGCTCCCATCATACATCTCGGCAAGATTTTTTCGATATCTGTGCCTTCATCGATGATTAGGGCTGAATTGGAACCAAGCTCAAGTGTAATTCGTTTTAACCCGGCTTTATTTCGAATGCCGATACCAACCTCTGGACTACCGGTAAAGGTAATCATGCTGATTCGCGGATCCGTTACAATCTGATCGCCTACGTCCCTGCCACTGCCGGTAACAATATTTAATGCCCCTTTAGGAAGCCCTGCTTCTTCAAACAGCTTCCCAATAAAAAAAGCAGAAAGAGGGGTTTGCGAAGCTGGTTTCAGTACGACTGTATTTCCTGAAGCAATCGCAGGACCTAATTTATGTGCGACCAGATTCATCGGGAAATTAAAAGGCGTGATTGCCCCAATAACTCCAATTGGTTCCCGGGTAGTATAGGCGAGTTTGTTTTCCCCGCCAGGTGCTGCATCAAGCGATAAGGTTTCGCCGTGAATCCGTTTTGCTTCCTCAGCGGCAAACTTATAGGTTTGAATCGTTCTGACAATTTCTCTTTTAGCTGCAGCAATCGGCTTTGCAGCCTCAAGGGCAATCGTTTCAGCCGCTTGGTCAGCATTTGTTTCTAAAAGGCTGACAACTTTCTCTAATATTGCCGCCCGCTGATGGGCAGGCATTTTCGCCATTACAGTTCTTGTCTTGAATGCAGCTTCAACGGCTTGATTTACCTCTTCTTTTGAAGCTGCAGGAACCTTCGCTATCACTTCTTCGGTGTAAGGTGAATGCAATTTTGTGTAATGCTGGGCTTGTACCCACTTTCCGCCAATATATAATTGCTTAATATCTCGATATGCAGCCATTTCCACACCTCAATCCATCTAGATTTTTATAGACTATAGTTTAATTCATTCCCTATTCACTTAGCTGGCAAATTATGTGCCTAACTGGAGTGAGCCCTCAAATGCGGCTAAATAGACATTTCGGATATCATCGATTGTGTATGGTTTAGGGCTCCTCGCCAACAGCCGTTTTTGCTTGATTCCTTCACTGGCGAGCGTTTCAATATCTTCACGCTTAATTTGATAATCTTTAAGGGTACGAGGAACACCAGTATCCAGGACAATTTGATTCAGTGCTTGAACGGCAGCTATGGCAGCTTCTCGTACAGATAAATGCTCAGAATTCACGCCTAAAGCTTGCGCCATTCTGGCCATCTTTTTCATGCAGGAAGGCCAAATATAATCAAATACATAAGGAAGCATCACAGCATTTGAGACTCCATGGGGAAGTTTAAAGAGCCCTCCCAATGGGTAAGCTAGCGCATGGACGCCTGAGACACCGGCATTGTAAAAACTTAATCCAGCCATCAGGCTTCCCCACGAAAGCTCTTGCCGTGCAGCCATATTGGCGCCATCCCAGACGGCTGTCCGGATATTCGCAGCGATCCGCTCAATCGCATCAATCGCAAGCGCATCTGTGAGCGGTGTGGCATTCACCGAAATAAAAGCCTCAACCGCATGGGTTAATGCATCGATTCCTGTTGAAGCCGTTATGCTCGGAGGCAGAGTGTACGTTAATTCTGGGTCCACGATGGCAATATCCGCCAACAGCAGCGGTTGGGTTATGACATCTTTAGTGGTTTCTAAAGAAAACACGGCAATATCGGTTACTTCTGCTCCAGTTCCCGATGTGGTTGGGATCAGCATTTTTGGGAGTCCCTTGTTCGTCAATTGTTTGGTCCCAGTAAGATTTAAGTAATCTTGAACCCTTCCATCGTTTGCTGATAATACTGCAACCGCTTTCGCAATATCCAATGAGCTGCCGCCGCCCATTCCAATCACAAAATCTGCCTGGCTTTCCCGGAGAGCTTGTAATGCTCTATCTCCTACTTCCAGCGGTGGTTCAGGCTCTAAATCACTATAAATCACGTATTCGATGCTGGCATATGCCAACAGGTTTTCCAGCTTGTTCACTAAACCGATTTTTACGATTCCAGGATCTGCAAAAATCATGACTTTAGAAGCGCCAAACTTGTTTATTTCCTCTGGTACCCTAGCTATTGAACCTGGACCAGATATGACGGTGACAGGTGAAATAAAGGATTTCATTCAATCAGACTCCAATCATCACTAAAGTTTTATAATAGAAACCTTATGCTGTATCATTGGATGCTGCTTACTATTTCTGTCTTTTAAAAATCATTTAGTTTTTTCCTTATCGTACATATGCTGCTCAAGCTGCTGGCGTATCTTTTGGGGGATCGGTTCCGATTGATTTGTGGCTAGATTGTAATTAACATAGGTGGCGGAACCACGGACACATCTATTCCTTGATTGATAGATTTCTTCATATAATTTAAAGCTGGTGTTGCCGATCTCTTGTACATAGGTTAATACTTCAACCTCTCTTCCATAATATAGCTGATGAAGATAATCGACATGGATGTTGACAATGACCAGCTTCCAATTTTCGAATGAAAGATTGGGCATAAACATTCGAAAAACTTCATCCCGGCCGCCTTCTAGCCAGATGGGAATGGTTGTGTTATTGATGTGTCCGGCTCCATCCGTTTCAGAGACACGCGGCTTGATAATTGTTCGGAACATATGACATTCCCCTCTATCATTCAACTTATATTATATTTGGCATATTTTTACTATATTACAAATTTTCATATGTGTCATGTAACTTTCTGAATATTTTTATAAAACACACAAAAGCCAGTGACCTATTCTTTTATGGCGGGTCCTGGCTTTTCTGTTTATTAGTGATGCTAACCTAGTGCAACATCTAAAATCATCATTATGGTAAAGCCAATCATGATACTGATAGAGGCAAGATCGGTGTTGCCATTTTCCTGCGATCCCGGTATCACCTCTTCTGCCACAACAAAGATCATAGCTCCTGCAGCAAAACTGAGAGCATATGGAAGAAGCGGCTGGATAAACAGGACTGACAAAGCGCCAATAATGGCGGCTATCGGCTCCACTAAACCGGAAAATTGTCCATAAAGGAAACTCTTTGTCCTTGACATTCCTTCACGCCTTAATGGCATTGACACTGCCACTCCCTCTGGGAGATTTTGAATGCCAATCCCAAGTGCTAAGGCAATCGCGCCCGTTAATGAGGCAGACGGAAACCCTGCGGCGACGGCGCCGAAGGCTACCCCAACCGCTAACCCCTCAGGTATATTATGTAAGGTGATCGCCAATACAAGCAAGGTGCTTCTCTTTTTCCCGGTATGATGAATTCCCTCTGCTTTTTCAATCGGCAGTTCGGGATGTAAATGAGGCAAAAGTTTATCGACCACTAATAGGAATAATCCTCCTGATAAGAAGCCTATTGCAGCCGGCAGCCATACTGGCAGTGAACCTCCCTCTGACATTTCGAGCGCGGGTGATAATAACGACCAAAAACTGGCGGCAATCATTACTCCTCCGGCAAAGCCCAGCATGCTGTCTAAAAATTTTTGATTGACCGTTTTTGTTGTAAACACCAAAGCGGAGCCAATGGCAGTCATTCCCCAGGTGAAGAACGACCCTATAGCTGCTTGAGCGACAGCGGGAAGACTCCCAAACCAATCGAGCATTTTATTAGCCTCCATGTACTGATACATTTTGTTTTTTTAAAATTAGCATATTTTGGCGTATATAGCCAACATATTGGTTAGAGTTTGCTCCATAGTGCTATTTTTTGATTTTTGCCTTAACCTGAAACAAAGCAAAAAAAGCAGAGACAACCGTTTCCGCTTTTTTTGCTGAACATGAATATGAAACGTTAACGTGGTGATACCGTTAATTTCCCGTAAGTCCGGCGCTTTGCCAGCACTTCCAGCGCTTCGGGAACTTCCTTGAAATCGTATTCCCGATAAATCAACGGCCGGATCTTTCCTTGCTCATAAAGTCTCATTAAATCCTTATGGATGGCGGCTGCCTTATCCGGGTATAACCTTCGGAATAAGCCCCAATGAACACCGACAATGGAATAGTTTTTAACCAGTGCATGATTGGCAGGAGCATCTGGAATCCTGCCGCTGGCAAAACCAATGACCAACAGGCGTCCGTCAAAGGCGATGCATTTTCTGGAACGATCAAATACATCCCCCCCAACCGGGTCATAGATGACGTCGGCGCCGCGGCCCCCAGTTTCTTTTTTTACAATATCAATAAAATCCTCTGTGAGGTAATCAATCGCTATGTCTGCTCCCAGCTCTTTGCATATCCTGGCCTTATCCGGCCCTCCCGCAGTGGCGATGACTTTGGCTCCTCTTGCCTTTCCGAGCTGGATGGCTGCCGAACCAACTCCGCCTGCACCCGCGTGGACCAATAGAACTTCGCCTTCTTGAAGATTCGCCCGATTGTATAAGGCGTAGTAGGAAGTTTGGTAGGTAATAAACATCGCTGCTGCTTCCTCTGGAGACATCGAGGCTGAAATGGCGTATACCGATTCTTCCGGGACATTGACCCATTCTGCCAAGCCCCCATTTGGCAGCGGCGGAGTAGCAATGACTCTCTGCCCCACTTTAAACCGGCTCCCGTTTCCTGCCCAGCGGACAATGCCGGCAATCTCAGCTCCTGGTGTAAACGGCAAAGGTGGTTTTTCCTGATAATTTCCTTGGCATAATAAAATATCGAAAAAGTTCAGCGATGAAGCCTCCACTTGAATGAGCAGTTTCCCATCCTCCACTTCCGGAACCGCCGACTCTTGCCATTCTAAAACCTCTTTAGGGTCACCTAATCTAGGAACAATCCACTTATGCATTTATCCTGCCTCCTATAGTTAGAATCTACTTATGGGAAAAGACAGGCTTTCTTTTTTCGATAAATGCCTGCACCCCTTCTTTTACATCTTCCGTTAGAAATACTTCCGCAAACAATTCCGCTTCCCTTTCAATTCCTTTTGAGAATTCCAAATTGCTTCCTTCATCTACAGCTTTTTTGATCCGGGATAACGCCTGCAGCGAGTAGCCAGCCATTTTTCTTGCCATTGCCAATGCTTCTGCCATCCCTTCTCCTGTTGGCACCACTTTATTAACCAGTCCGATTCTTTCTGCTTCTTGTGCGGTGATCGGTTCTCCAGTAAACATTAGCTCCTTTGCTTTTGCCTCACCAATCAGCCTTGGCAGACGTTGTGTTCCGCCGCCGCCTGGAAAGATTCCCAACTTGATTTCTGGCAGACCAAGCTGTGCATGGTCTTCTGCAATCCGGATATCACAGGTGAGAGCCAGCTCGCAGCCACCGCCAAAGGCTAACCCATTTAAGACGGCAATCGTCGGCTTCGGAAGGAAATCAATTTGATTAAACATTTCGTGCTGTTTTAAGACATGATCCTTTTTCCCGGGTTTTCCAATCGATTGAGGAAATTCCTTAATATCGGCACCTGCCATAAACGCCCTGTTTCCAGCACCCGTCAATATCACCGCCACAATCTCTTGGTCTAAGGCGATTTCATCAAATATGTCTTTTAATTCTTTCGAAACTTGACTGCCCAGCACATTCAATGGCGGATTATCAATGGTTACGACGGCAATATGTTCCATTGTTTCCATTTTCACTAATGAATTCGTCATCCTCTTTTCACCCCTGCTTTGGAATTATTTTATAAACCTGTCGGCCAATTCGCCAGTCTTCGCTCACTCTTTGTCCCATTCTTTACAGCAGCATATTCCAATGCCCTGCAAAGGAATTTTCTCGTTTCCCTTGGATCAATTACATCATCAATGAGATGCTTGGCGGCTGCTTTGTATGGCGAGCTGTCAAACGCCCATTTTTCCAATAGCTGATGGCGCACCTCCTTGGGATTTTCCACTCCTTCAAGCTGCCGCCCATATACGACATTGATCCCGACTTCTGGGCCAGTGAAATTGATTTCGGCTGTTGGCCATGCGACGACAAAATCTGCTCCCATCGTCGGTCCGCACATATTTCCATAAGCCGCGCCAACACTTTTGCGGATTACAACTGAAAGTTTCGGAACCGTGGACTGTGCCAGTGCTTGATTCCACACCATGATTTTTGTTGGAATCTTCAGCTTCTCCGCTTCATTGCTAATCCGAAAACCGGGGGTATCATGCAGAAATATCAATGGAATATGGTATGAGTCACATAAGACAATAAAGTCCGTAGCTTTTTCACATTCCTGGACACCCGCTGCTCCGGCATACTTGATCGGCTGACTGGCAATAATCCCAACGGTTCGTCCGTTCATCCTGGCAAAAACGGTTATAAGAGCTGCTCCATATAACGCCTTATATTCAAAAAATTGGCGGTCATCTACGAGTTCAGCGATGATTTTTTTCATGTCATAAGCCCGATTGGTTTTCTTAGGTAAAATATCCAATACGGAATCGACCAATCGGTATGGATCATCACTAGATTCTTTATACGGGGGCTCCTCTGTTGCGTTAAGAGGCATGTAGCTAAAATATTCTTTCATTTGGGCAATACATTCCTCTTCTGTCTCTCCAAAAGCATCAGACTGGACAGTCTGATAGGCATGCACCTTCCAGCCGCCCAATTCTTCATTGGAAATCTGCTGGCCGGTTGCCATCTCGATCATTCTTGGGCCCGCAACAGCCATACAGGTTCCTTTCAGCTGGCTGACAAAGTCAGAGGAAACGGCTGTCCAGGTCGGTCCGCCAAAGCTGTCACCAAGAATACTGGCAATAGACGGAACCTGCCGATTATGTGTCAGCATTTCTTGAGGAAATAGCTTGTCGCTGATACCATCGGAGCCCATTCCGTCTGGCATCCGTAATCCGCCCCCTTCATGCAGATAGAACATAGGGAGCCCCCGTTTAAGGGCATACTCGTGGGTCGTTTTCGCTTTTCTTATGTGGACCGCACCTTCTGTTCCGGCAAAAACGGTTTTGTCGCCAGCCTGCACCATGATCGGACGTCCATTTACCTTGGCCAGGCCAGCAATCAGGCCGTCGCCGGCACTTTTATTCTCTGTCCCTGCCATATCCGAATGATTGAGCATCCCAAGCTCTATAAACGAATCCGGATCAACCAGCAGGCCAATTCTTTCTCTCGCTGTATAAAAGCCTGAATCATGCTGGCGCTGGATTTTTTCTATTCCGCCATTTAAACTGGCACGTTTTTTTCGTTCCTTTAATTCTTCCACTGCTTCATTTACGATGTCCTTTTCTTGATTGATCACGTTAAGCTTCCTTTCCTTGTGGTTGTTTCAATAGTCGTCTTAATACCTTCCCAGAGCTGGTTGCCGGCAATTGTCTGATGAACTCTACGAATCTCGGAGCCTTGTATACAGCCATTTTCTCTCTCGCCCATGCAATAAGTTCTTTCTCGGAAACTTTCCCAACGTATTCTGGTTTTAAAACAACGAAAGCCTTAATGCTTTCCCCTTTGGTTTCGTCTGGCACGCCAATGACGGCACTCTGAAGGATTCCTGGATGTTCATTAAGCATGGCTTCCACATCCTCAGGGAATACACTGAAACCGGAGACCTTCATCATCTCTTTTAATCTGCCGTGAAAAAATAAATACCCATCCTCGTCGACACTGCCAATATCGCCGGTGTGGACCCAGCCGTCCCTGAGTGTTTCAGCTGTTGCTTCCGGGCGGTTTAAATAGCCTTTAAATACGCCCGGATTTTTAATGAGGATTTCCCCTTTTTGCCCTGGGTCCGCCGGTTCACCTGTTTCTGGGTCAATAATTTGAAGATCTGTTTGATAGACTGGGATGCCGCAGCTGCCGTATTTAATTTGGTTAATCGGCATGAATGTGTCGCAGGTATGAGTTTCACTTAATCCATAGGATGCTTCATGAAGGATGCAGCCCTTGGTTGCCTCTTTCCAGTCATTGGCCAATTGCTCGGTTACTTGTACACCAAAACTGGTCGCTAAATTTCTTTTTAAGGAGCTTAGATTTCGGTTTTCAATTCCCGGAATAGATAAAATCGCCGCATTCATCGGGGCAATGCTGTACCAGGTAGCAATCTCGTATTTTTCTATCGCTTCAACGGTAGTCTTCGGATCAAACCGCGTTAATAAAACACACTCAACTCCACTATAAATAGGAATATTGACCCCCATAACCATTCCGGCAATGTGGCAAAGGGGCGCAATGGATAATATCCGTCCATTTGGGTCCAGCTGGTTTGCTTGTACCGTGGCAGCCGTTTTAAACAAGGCACTGCCATAAGGAAGCATGGCCGCTTTTGGCCTTCCGGTTGTACCTGAGGTGAACACCATTAAGCCAATGTCATTCCAGAGATCAAGCTCAACGTTCGGTGGATAAGGATCGTTTTCGTCCATAATTTGTAAGAAATCATAAGAATCATGAATATGGTGCTTATCCAGAGTTAATTCCCCTGGCAGCGGCCATTTGGGTTCATCAGGCAAGTAATCGGCATAGTTTGTGGTTACAATCAATTCAAGGGAAGGAGTTTTTGAGCGGACCGCTGCAATGCGCGGATATAGTTCTTGGCCGGCTACCAGCACTTTTGCGTTTACTTCGTTCATTAAATATTCGAGTTCCGTTTCCTTGTACATTGGGTTTAACGGAACAACAATACCGCCAACACGCTGGATTCCATAATGGGCAATGATATACTGGGGGCAATTTTGCAAAAACAAAGCAATGCAGTCCCCCTTTTTCACTCCATTTACTGCTAAAAAATGGCTGAATTTACTGACTGATTCATCCAGCTCTTTCCAGGATAAATCTGTTCCATAAAAAGAAAAGGCTGTCTTTTCTGGAGTATTCATGGCATTTTGTTTAAGATATTCATGCAATGGTTTTTCCCCTAATCGGTAGGACAAGTTTTTCGGTACGTCACTTGGCCAGCTTTTTTGCAAAAGCTCCTTCATTCCCATTCCTCCTTAAAAATTCCAGCTGAACATAAGTAAGCGTTTTCTTTACTTTAGTCGAAAATTTCAGAATACTCACTGTACAGGTATAGTATACAAAATTGGAAAAAAATAGACAACACTTCATCAGCAATATTGACTACGATTACCATCCTGTTTACTGAGCTAAATTAAAAAGGCAATTTCCCTCGATATCCTTTTCTCATGGGATTTTGCCTTTATTATTATTGTGAAAATTTGGTTATTAAATTAATAATTACCGGGCCAAGCAACACTACAAATAAAGTTGGGAAGATAAACAGCACCATCGGAATTAACATCTTAACAGGCGCTTTCATAGCCCTTTCTTTTGCCGAAAATCTTTGTTTTTCTCTAATCCGTTGTGTTTGTGCCTGCAAAACCTTGCTCAAGCCGATTCCCATTTGGTCCGCTTGGATAATGGAGTTCATGACACTTCTAAAAAAATCAGAAGGGACACGCTCTCTTAATTGAATAAAAGCCTGCCTCCTTGTTTTACCTAACTTCATATCCTCCAGAGCCGATAAGAATTCTTTTGCTATCGCTGAATCCATTTGGCTGCAGACCTTTTTTAGCGCGCCATCTAACCCCATCCCCGCTTCAATCGAGACGTTTAACATGTCAAAGAAATCGGGCATGGCCTTTTCAATTTCCTTCGTCCGTTGTTTGCTCTTGGCTGTTAAGTAATGATTAAGATAAAAATAGGCAAAAAGTGAAACAAACGCTGATAAGAATAAAACCTTTCCTTTCTCTTCAGCCAGAGGCAGAAACAAAGCCATAAATACTAATAAGAGAAAAACCGGTAAAATCACCTGAAGCAAAATAAAGGTACCTGCTGAAAGGCCAAATGGATGCCCGGCAGCTTGCAGCTTCTTTTCAACTTGAGCAATTTTGTTTTTAGGCAGTTTTCCTAAAACAAAAGTCTGGAGCTTTTCCATTATAGGCAGGATTATTCTGATATAAAATGTCTTATGGGACCCATCCTCCTCATTGGACTCTAGTTGATTAGCTTGGGACGGCAAGAATGGTGCTATTCTTTGGTTTATAGCAATGTGATTCCGAAATAATCTATTTAATAGCAGCACACCAATGCTCGTAAAAAACAAGAACGATGAAAGACAGAAGAATAGTTTGACCATTTTTTACACCTCGATTGTGACAACCTTTTGGATAAATATCCAGCCTAATATTCCTGACACTACCCCGCCGCCAAGCAAAATCTGGCCCAAAGGATGAGAAAGCATGGGATCAAAATAACCTGGATTTAGAAGGCTTAAAATAATTCCCATAAAGACTGGGAGCAACGTAATGACTAAAGCGGACATTCGGCCTTGCGAGGTCAGTGCTTTCATTTCATCCTTCAACCGGACTCTTTCCGATATCGTTTCATGGATCGTTTCCAGAATCTGTGCAAGGTTGCCGCCTGTAGTTCTTTGAATTAACACAGCCGTTACGACAATTTCTAAATCCCGGTTTGGAAGCCGTTCCAGAAGATTTTCAAAAGCAACTTCAGTTGAGACCCCTAGATTCATCTCTTTTAATGTCCGTTTAAATTCAATCCCAATTGGGTCCGGCATTTCCTTCGAGACCACCTGCATCGCCTGCATAAAACTAAATCCTGATTTCAACGCATTTGCCATGGTCTCTAAAGCTTGGGGCAGTTGTTCACCGCTGGCAGCAATTCGTTTTTCTTTTTTCTTTTTGACGTAAAGCGATGGAAGTTTCCAGCTGAATAAACCAATCAATATTGAGACTACAATAGGCACCCCTGCAGCGATACAAATAATGCCAGTTGTCAATAATGCAGTCCGGATCGCAATAAATTCTTCCACTTTTAATTGAATCCCTGCACCTTGCAGCTCAGTTTCCAGCCTTTTGCGCTTTTTATCTGATAAGCTAATATGATTAGAAATCTTTTCAATTATATCTTTTACCGTTAAGTTTTTTGAGGAAACAGCTGTCTCTGCTTTCATAAGTTCTGGTCTAGTGCTATTCGGGATTAATTTTTCAAGCCTTTTGGCCATGTAGTTCTTTCGATTGAAGATCCTTGATCCAATCAGGCCAAAAACTAAGAAGGAACAAATAAATATCAAAATCACCATGGACTTCACTCTCCATTAAACCAATCTGCAGGCAGTTCAAATCCATATTGCTCCAGCTTTTCAGAGCAATAGGGGCGGATTCCAGCTGACACATGTTTGCCGATTATTTTCCCATTCTCTCCAGTTCCTGTCTGGCGGAATGAAAATAGGTCCTGCAATACGATGGTGTCCCCTTCCATCCCAATGACTTCTGTAATATTGACCACCTTTCGGCTGCCGTCCTTCAGGCGCGACTGCTGGATGATCAGGTCGATAGCTCCTGCCATTTGTTCGCGAATAGCGCGGATTGGCAAATCCATTCCCGCCATCAATACCATCGTTTCTAAACGAGAAAGCATTTCCCTTGGTGAATTGGAGTGCCCAGTCGCTAAGGAACCGTCATGTCCTGTATTCATGGCTTGGAGCATGTCGAGCGCTTCCCCGCTGCGTACCTCTCCAATCACAATTCGATCTGGTCTCATTCTGAGTGAGTTTCTGACAAGGTCACGAATGGAAATGGCACCTTTTCCTTCAATATTGGGCGGCCTTGTTTCCAATGAAACGATATGGTCCTGAAGCAGTTGCAGTTCCGCCGCATCCTCTATCGTGACAATTCTTTCATCAGCAGGAATAAAAGAAGATAACACATTTAATAAACTGGTTTTTCCGCTTCCAGTACCACCGCTGATAAATATATTCAGCCTAGCCTTTACACAGGCTTCTAAAAATTTGGCCATCTCATCTGAAAGGGACCCAAACCGTATTAAATCGTCAATTTGCAAACGATTTTGCGGAAATTTTCTGATGGTAATCGCAGGGCCGACTAATGACAAAGGCGGAATAATGGCGTTAACCCTTGATCCATCAGGGAGCCGGGCATCGACCATCGGACTGCTTTCATCAATCCTTCTTCCGAGGGGAGATACAATTTTTTCGATTACTTGCAGCACATGTTCGTCATCACGAAAATATTGGTCACTCAAAAGAAGCTTGCCATTCTTTTCGATATAAATTTGAAAGGGCCCATTCACCATAATTTCCGACACTTCCGGGTCATTTAATAAGGAAGTGATGGGACCGTATCCAATCAATTCATTCGAAACGGTTCTAATTAACTCTACTTTCCCCTCATATGTTAACCGATCGTTTTTGTCATTTAAAAATTTCATTGATTCAACTTCAATCAATTCTCTTTGGCCATCATCCGAGAGGTTCGGGTTCTTTTTTAATTCAGCAATAAGATGGCTTTGGAGCGATAATTTTAATTCAGATTCTTTTGGTCTCACAATCTCTCTTTTGGACGTGACCGGATTCCCATCTTGCGTTAAAGCGGTGGAGAGATTTTTTTCATTTAGACGTTGTAATAACGACATACAAATCCTCCTTGATTATTTCTTTTTCTTAAAGAGAGACCGTCTGTTTTTCTTCACTTCAACTTTCTCGGATTCAAGTGGAACGGCTGTTACCAGTTGTTCAGAGATCTTCATTAGGGATTTGGCAACTGGAGTCCGAGGGGCCATCGTGACAAAGGGGGTTCCTCGGTTGACAGATGAAATGACTGTTGGATAATCACTAGGGATGGTTCCTTTTATCTTCATTGCCAAAACTTCCTCTACCACTTCTTTCGTTATTCCATCTGAAGCCGTATCCCGATTTAAAATAATCTTAATTTTATCTTTAAGTTCTAATAAGTTTAATGTTTCAACCGCAAGTTTCCCGTTCTTTAAAGCGGGCAAATCCATTGAAACAATTAAGAGAATATCGTCTGAGTTTTCCAGGGCGACTAAACTTGTCTCAACAAATGATGGCGGCGTATCAATAATGATGATATCGTATTCTTTTTTCATGGCCTCGATTAAATAGGCAATATGTTCTCCAGTTATCATTTCAGCAAATTCCGGCAGGGTTGGCGCTGCTAATATCTCCACTCCTGATGAATGTTTAGTCATATATCTCTTGAAGGACTTATCCCCATTCTCATAGGATTGCTTTACCCAGTCATAAATGGTAAGGCTTGGCTGCTGATCAAATAACAGGGAGACATCGCCAAATTGCAGATCCAGATCAAGGACGGCTACCTTCAAGTTTTTTTTATTCAATGCTGCCGCAATATTGACGCTAATGGTCGTTTTTCCTACTCCGCCTTTAGTGCTGCATACGGTAACCACTTTCGCCTTTTTGCCCTCATCATTGAGATCCAGGTTTCCTTCCACCTTTAATTTCACGATTTCTTCTGCCTTTTGAACGGATTCAATTAACTCGGATTCCTCACATTCAATGTCGAGTATGTCAAGGGCACCAGAAAACATCGCCTTTTTATAATCAATGTCTTGTTTATTTAATACAAGCAGGATGGCACTTGCTGGATAATTCAGCGACAGGTCTTGGCATACTTTATAGGGATCTTTTTGCAAATGGGGACCTATGATAACGATGGAGCCCTTTACATCCTCCAAGGCATGTTTTAGATCAACAGTCGTATCCACTATCGCTGCCCGTTTTTTCACATCTTCCATGACTGATTTTATAGCAGAAGAGTACATTTGTTTTTCTGAAAAAATAAAATAAGGTATCCTCATTTCGTCATCGTTCCCTCACGTAATTCCTGATAAGAGTAATGGACAGCCGGTTCCGTTTTGTCGTCGTTCTCACCCCTTAGCATAAGAGAGACTGTACCGGCTTCTTTTGCAAAAGCAAGGGCTGCCCCTTCATTAGGACTTACTTCTAGGGTAACCATTTCATAAGGGTCTTGATTCTCATTGGCATTATTCTTTACCTGTTTTCCAGTGGCTAACACCTTTACATTGCTTAAAAGAATTTGTGCAGTAGTATTTTCTCCTGCAGGCACAGGTGAAATGAAAATCACATCGACATAGCTTCCAGGTTTAACAAAACCTGAAACACTTTGGAGTTCATTTACTGCAATGGAGACTGCTCGTTTACCAGCTGAAAGCTTTATCCCAGATGTATTCGAAGCTTCCGATTCCTTTGTTTGTTCCGAAGCAGTTGAAGAAGTGCTCTTTTCCTCCTGTTTCGGACTTGTCTGCTCAGCTGTGAGAAAATAAAAGAAAATAGACATGACAGCTCCAAATATAAGCGCGAGAAGCCATATTTTTTTTGTATTCAAGTTGATCACTCATTTCTAACGAGTCAATTTTATACTATAAGTTCCGTAATCCGTTTGATTTGCGGATGTCTCACCCGAAGTGACCCTTCCAATAAACCGTCCTGTAACGACTGCCCCCTCTTTTGTGGAGGAAACCCCCTCCAAAAAAAATGACCCAAAGCCAACCACTTTTACTTGCTTCACCTGATTTTGTTGAGTTTGAATAGCCTCAAAGATTGGCACCATCACGACTCTTGAGCAATCTTTTGGATAATCTAAATAGGTTGCATCAGGACATGAACTCAATCTATAATCAACGGCTCTTGTTGTGGGTCCAGATAATTGCCCTGTTTGTGTATTTAAAATGGTACCGACCTTTAAATCAAATTGGTATCCATTTTTAAAGTCTGTCTCATAGTCTTTTGCTCCTGGTCCTGTTAAGGCAATAGCGCCAAAATTTCCGTAGGCAGAGTCACTGACCTTCAAAGATTGCAGGGATCCGAACTGTAAATCTGCAGATGGCTGAATCCCCAATGGGATAGCGTTTTTTACAGATGTTAACGGATATAATGCCACTTTTGACTTTGCTTTAATCTTAGGTTGTTCGAATCCGAGTGATTTAGCAAAAAAGAGTGTACCCGTCTTTGATCCTGTAACTTCAATTGATGTGTGGCTTTCATTGAATGTGACAGTAAAATCATTTGGATTTTCATTGTAGTATTGAATCGTTTTATTGATTTCTGCCCGCGAATTGCCGGGATTTGCCGGCAGCTCCTGTGCACCCGCCAATGCGGATGCATCCACAATCTTTTGAAGCTGTGCTTTTTCAAGATATAGAGAACCTGCATCAATGACCAAAGCTAATAGCGCCATAAAAACGGTCATCATAATGGCTACAAGGACCATGACTGCCCCATTCTCTTCCTTTAAAAAAGATCTTACCATTATTCCACCCTCATTACGGTTTTTGACTTGATCATGAGTGAATCTGGCAGGATTTCCTTTAAACCAGGAATTGACGGTGAAATCGGATAGGACAAGGTAACTGTCACATATATTCCGCTTTTTCGGTTTAATTCCGATGGTGTTATGTTTACCATTAACAGATCGTCATCCAGTGATGGCGCAGTACTGTATGCTGTTCTGATCACCTCGGTATCAGCTGCCCCCAAACTGGCCTGCCTTGCAGCTTCTCTTCCTGCATTTTCAAGTGCAAGATAGGCATGAAAGATACGGCCAAAGTCGATAATACTGAATAAAATCAAGGTGATCAGCGTTAAAGCAATTGCTAATTCCACAGTTGCTTGTCCTTTTTCCGATTTAATCAAAGCCAACCAACTCCAAAAAAGCATAATGTGCCAAGTACAATGGCTGCTCCATATGGATAAGCATGGTGTAATTCATCTTTGCTCAGCCCATTCAAGGTTTTGAATTGGGCAGAAAGGAATATTCTTTTTAATGATTGAAGCAGTTCCTTATGCCAGATAAGGATACCCAGCGCTATTATGCCGCCAATAATCGCTACATATAAAAAGGCGCCAAACGTAAAGGCTGCTCCCTCTATTGCACCAATCGCCATCAACAGCTTCACATCACCCGCAGCCATAGCGCCCAGCGCATACGGTATAAGGAGTAAGCCTAAACCTGTTAGTAGGCCTAGAAGACTAAAGAAAAGCCCGTCCCAGCCAGATGTAACCGTGTTGCCGATCAGTCCGATGAGCATAGCCGGAAATGTCACTACGTTATATATTCTTCGATATTTAATATCTGTAATTAATGAAATGATTAAAATGGTAAATAAAGTAGCTGTCAACATTTCCTTTCACCTCGCAAAAAATCCTACTTTCTTCAAATGAAAATGAAAGTAGGATTTTAATGAACTAATTTTTATAGCTGTATATTTCGTTTATTAGATATATTTATGAATTAGATCCAGTTGTAGTAGATCCACCAAAGATATTCGTTTTCACTTCTTCTAACTTGTCAACAATGGCATCTCCAAATGCTGTAATAGCAACTACGGCTCCAACTGCAATAACACCTAAGATTAAACCGTATTCGGTCATGCCTTGTCCTTTTTCCTCTTTTACAAACTTTTTAATTTGATTCATCATGATCTATTGTCCACCCTTCATTTTATATAATAATTTTTTTCTTTCCCGAAGAATGGCAAAACCACTTTCGGCAACTGGCTGGCATATTAACAAGTAATAAAGCCCCTATAGTTTTGCGTCCTAAGATTTCCCTTAGTTTGCCTTTTTCTGTTTTTTGTAGACAGCATCGGGATTGTAGAAATCCAGCAGTTTTTGTCGTATCTTGTTGTTGTCTACAGACAAATAGTATCACGCAGATTCGAATATCAACAATGATAAGATTTTGTATATTTTACATTTATATGGAAAAATTATTACAAATATATCGCAATATTACTTTGGAGCAATTGGAGAAAATAGATGCAAAAGATTCGGAATCAAATTGTCCATCCTTTACCGATCACGATTTATGTTTACAATACCTTTTGGAAAAGGTTCAGAGGCTTAATGTTTAAGAAGAAACCAATTGTAAATGAGGGGATTTGGATTATTCCCTGCAATTCCATTCATATGTTTTTTATGTTTTTTCCCATTGATGTCGTTTTTCTCAATTCAAATAATGAGGTCATCTATTTGAAAGAATCAGTTAAACCTTGGTCACTGATTTTTCCCATAAATAATGCGGCTTCTGTAATGGAATTGCCTGTCAACACTATTCGTTCCTACGATATCAAGATCGGCGATAGTTTAAAGCAATAAATTTAAACCAATTTACTTTTTAGATAGACTAGTGCCTTTGCACACGATGGACATCCTTCATAATTTATAGCAAGTCCAAAGTAAAGGGGAATAAGCAAATGCAATTAGATTATCAAAAGGCCAAACGTCTTGAGGGAGAAATGATTCGGTTTGTCAATAATGAAGGGAATTGGGCTATTGGACGGGTAGCGAAGGTGAGGAAAGACGGGCTGGAGATTGAAGAAATGAGTTCTTCGAGTCCTTCTGGCAGCGGATACGGATATGGTTTTTGGGGCGGTCCATTCTTTCGGCCTCCTGTTTTCTTCCCATTCGTCGGATTTGGATTTTCCCCATTTTTCTTTTGGTAAATCGAAGGAAAGAGTTCAACCCAAACAAAGTTGGGCTGAACTCTTTTTTTAGAAGTTATTACGCTATCTAGACTTTGACAGGTCCTCCAAAGCTTGGTAAAGGCCAGGAAACCTGAATTCAAACCCCGCGTCCATTAACGCCTTTGCAGCCACATGCTGTCCCTCAAGAACGAGGGCACTTTTATGACCCAGTGTGAGCTTTAGGGCTAAAGCAGGAACAGGGAGCCAATGGGGCCGATGTAATACCTGGCCGATTGTCTTCCCAAACTCCTTCATTCTTACCGGTTGAGGCGATACAACATTGATAGGTCCATGCAGGTGAGGATGATCTATAGCAAAGACGACCGCCCTTACCACATCCGTTACATGTATCCAAGACACCCATTGTTTACCCGAGCCAACCGTCCCGCCGGCAAACAATTTGTAAGGCAGTGCCATGAGAGGAAGCGCACCTCCTTCCCTTCCAAGAACGACGCCGAACCTCATAAAAACAGCCCGAATGCCTTGTGCTTCAACTTGTTTGGCTTTGGTCTCCCAATCCGATACCGTCTTGCCAAGAAAGTCATTTGCTATTACTGTGCTTTCCTCGGAGTAGACTGCGGTGAATGAAGCAGGATAGATCCCAATCGCACTGGCATTTATTAGAACTTTCGGCTTTTCTGACAGGCCGTCTATAATTTTTAATAATTCATCCGTTGCTTGCATCCTGCTGCTGTATATTTGTTTCTGATGTTTCACGCTCCATCGTCCATCGTTAATCGATACACCTGCTAAATTGATAAACACATCAGCATTTTGTATCTCTGCTTGAGGAGTGGATCCTTCCGCCAGCCACCTTACATACAGTATATTACCTTTAGACGGTCGATCTTTCCTTGTTAAAATGACTACCATATGTCCCTTATTTAGGAGAATTTCAGTCAATTTCTGCCCGATGAATCCTGAACCGCCAGCAATGACAATTTTCATACACTCCCCCCCTCCAATTTTGACGTATTGTAAAAACTTTTATTTAAAATAGGCTATAAAATACCTTGATAGAGGGCTTTATAAGCAAAAAAATTGTCACCCCCTGAAATCTAAGGATAATTGAGGT
>NZ_CALPDF010000024.1 GCF_943193175.1 Neobacillus muris | reverse complement strand
CAATCAATAAATTTGGTATTTAGATTCTGTGATAATAAAAAATTGCCGAGAAAAATACCCTTTCTCGACAATCTGAAAACCACCAATTAGGTGGTTTTTTTAGTACGCTTTATGACCCCTGTTTTGTAAACTTCGCTTTTGCCCAATCGTCCAGCTTTTTGACATGTTGTCTCCCAATGGTGAAGCCATATAAGAGAAGCAGAACGATGATCAGCGTGAATAGGTCGATTTTTTTTGTGGAGATAAAATTGATAATTCCCATTAACACTTGGGGGATGACTCCGGTCATGGCAAATAATACAGCCGCCACTTTAAACCAAAAGTCCGACTTTAGGCCATACCTGGCGTAAAGCAGAAAAAAAGTGGATGACCAAGCTAAGACCTCAAGGCTCACTAAAATGGCCCATTTATTTTCTATTAAAAAATCCATCGCCCTCTCCTCCCCAGGCCGCACTATCGTCACTTCACAAAGTGGTACGGCAGTGTTGAAACGATGACGTTCTTTTTATAAAGCAAGTACGCGCGAATCATGATACTGGATTGATTGTGCAAAATATGATGCCAGTTTTTCTTTGGAATGAATTGAGGTATCAATACCGTAACCTGATAGTCATTCTCTTTTGCTTTATGGTCAATGATATCAATAAATTTTGACAATGGCTGCAAAACGCTCCGATAATGCGATTGTAACGTAACGAGCCGTACTTCCGGATGCCATTGATTCCATTTTTCTTCAAAGCGCCTCTCATCTTCCCTGTCAAACGATACATAAACCGCATAGGTTTGATCAGTGATCGACTTGGCATAGTTGATCGAGTTCTCCACTACCTTGGTAATGCCGGCAACCGGAACAATAATGACATTCCCTTTGATTTCATCGGCCATTTGTTCAGGATTGATTCTTAATTGTTCCCCAACCGCTTCATAATGCCGATAGATTCTTATGAATACCAAGACAATTATCGGAAGGAAGATGACCACAAACCACACTTGGGCAAACCTTGTGATAAAAAGAATAATTAATACCGTTAACGTTATGAACGCGCCAATTAAATTGGCCGTTAGTTTCGCCACCCAGCCAGCCGGTCTTTGGCGGACCCATTTAAGAATCATCCCCGTCTGTGACAGGGTAAATGGGATAAATACGCCGACAGCATAAAGCGGAATTAAATGTTCGGTCTGTCCACGGAAGGCAATAATCAATAGGATCGAAGCAATCCCAAGCGACAGAATTCCGTTTGAATAGCCAAGCCGGTCGCCTCTCATTGTGAATTGTCTTGGCATAAACTTATCCTTGGCCAAGTTATACGCCAACAGCGGAAATGCTGAAAAGCCCGTATTGGCAGCCAGCACCAAAATGAGTGCCGTGGTTCCTTGGATAAAGAAGTAGAGATATCCACGTCCGAATGTCGCTTTGGCAATTTGCGACACAACCGTTTCATCATGTTTTGGGGCAATTCCATAGTAATACGCTAAATAGGTAATACCGGAAAATAGAATCGCTAAAAGAGTGCCCATTAAAATAAGTGTCTTGGCTGCATTTTTGGGAGCAGGTTCTTTAAAATTGGGAATGGCATTGGAAATGGCCTCTACGCCGGTAAGAGCCGAACAGCCAGAAGCAAAGGCACGCAGCAGCAAAAACAAGGTAATGCCCTGTATCGGTGTCCCGAGTGCCACATGATGCTCTGCCGGCACATCACCAGCCGCTATTTTAAATAGGCCGCCTCCAATTAAGATAACTAATCCAATCACAAATAAATAGACCGGATAGGCTAAGACAGTCGCTGATTCTGTAATTCCGCGGAGATTTAGAATGGTGATAAAGGCCACTAGAATACATGCAATCAAGACGGTATAAGGGTGCAGAGTTGGGAACGCGGAAGTAATTGCATCCGTTCCCGCAGACACACTTACTGCGACTGTCAGGATGTAATCGACTAATAAAGAGCCGCCAGCAATAAGCCCTGCTTTTTCACTGATATTTTCTTTAGAAACAAGATACGCTCCGCCCCCTTGGGGGTAAGAAAAAATGATTTGCCGATAAGATAAAATCAGAGCCGCCAATAGAAACAATACGGCAACCGCAATCGGTATAGAATACCAAAAAGCAATGGTCCCAATTGTCGCTAGTACAATCAAAATTTGTTCTGTACCATAGGCGACTGATGATAGGGCATCTGAAGACAAAATGGCCAATGCCTTGAAAATATTCAATTTCTGTTCGCCGAGCTCTGTTGATTTTAATGGCCGGCCAATTAATAATCGCTTAAAGGAAGAAAGCACAAGCTGTCACCTACCTGAAGTAAAATACCGATTGATTTTATCATATCTATGGTAAAAAGTAGAAGCTTATTTTTACAATAAACGGACAATTGTCTGCAAGACTTGCTATTATTATTCTCCTTCATTTGCAAAAAAAGGCGCCATCCTATTATTACCAATAACCAATAAAAAAGCTGTGCGGATTTTGTTCCGCACAGCAAACAAAAGAAACATTATCCTTGCTCCACTACGCCTACACGGCCTTTCCGTTCCTTATAAACAAAAAAAGCGTAAAGGAGAATAGAAATCAGCACCGAAATAGCAGACGTCTTATAAATACTGCTATATCCAAAAAACTGGCCAATTTGCCCAAACATCATGGCGCCTATGCCGACCCCTAAATCAAAAAATGAAAAGAATGTGGCATTTGCCAAGCCCCTCCGCGTCATTGGGGCTTTTTCAATGGCCCAGGCCTGCAATGCTGGCTGAACGGATCCAAATCCCAGACCATAAAGAACGGCTGCCGTATAAAGCACCATGTTGTTTGGAAGCCATGCCAGCAGCAGCATAGCGATTAAAATCAACAGGCTTCCCGGTGCAAACACAGCTGTATGCCCTTTGCGGTCATAGAGTTGTCCGGCAAACATTCTCGTTGCCAATGTGGCTAAGGCATAAAGAAGAAAATACAATTGTATGCCGGCAATCTGCTTCTCTGCCGTATATAAAGGCAGGAAGGTAGCAATCCCGCCAAAGGTAACCGTCAGAAAGAACAGCAGAAGTGACGGTTTTAACGCACTTTTTTCATAAATGGCAAGCTTGGTCTTCACAGTTCCAGGCACTACTTTCTTGTATTTAATTCTTGATGACAATATAAATGCCATTAAGCCCAAGCCGGCACAGATCAAAAATAATTGCTTGAAGGGCAAAAATCCGGTTAATGTAAGACCTAGTGCCGGCCCGATGGCCATGGCAATATTACCCGATACTCCATAATAGCCCAAACCTTCCCCGCGCCGGGAAGGAGGAATTAAGTCCGTTGCGATGGTGCCCGAGGCCGTTGTCGAAAATCCCCAGCCGATTCCTTGGACAACACGCATCATAAATAAGAGGGAAATGCCGGCCAAAAACCCAAAGGACCCCACGGATATCACGAATATGACCAGCCCTGATAAGTACACAATCCCTCTCCCTTTTGTCTCCAGCCAATTGCCGGCAAAGGGCCGAAGCAGCAACGCAGAGAATGTAAAAATTCCGACGACCACACCAATTAATTGATTATTCCCTCCTAATTCCTCTACATATAGAGGAATAGTTGGCAGCGTCATTTGAAATCCAAGGAAGATAAAAAAATTGGCACAAACAATTAAAATAAAATCCTTTGTCCAAATTCTCTCTTTCGGTTTTCCAATCTGTTGTTCCATTAAGCTTCCTCACTTTTTTCTGTAGTTTACCCCTATGCCGTTAAAAACAAAGGAAAAACGCCTCTACAAAAAGTAGAAACGTTTTTTAGATCATTATTACCACGCAGCCACAACGGCGCGCTTCATCGCTTGTATTTGCCCCAAGTGCATCGTTTCATGAAACAAGGCAAAGCTTGTTAGTTCCCCAAAGGTTTCTTGGCCAAGAAACGGAGTCTTAAGGCGCTCATTAAAGCTCTCAGCTGGGATTTCCTTCATCCGCTTTAACTGATCCTCCAGCTTTGCGGCTAATTCCTGAACAGACGGAATTTCCCCCTTCCAGTCTGCAGGTTTTGTTCCTGATGCAAATAATTCAATATACCGTTCAGGCAGTTGAGTTGATTTCTTTGGAAAACCAAACATAAATTGTTCCGCTGTGGTTAACACATGGCCGATATGCCAATGAATATTGTTGTTAAAGCCTTCCGGCTGCACATCCACAACGGCTTCATCCAATCCATTAACCGTTTTTAAAAAATAGCTCCTTGTCAGTTCCATCGTTTTAAATAATTGCTCACTCACTCCCATTGCCTCCCATCCATATATCTAAAACCATTTTATACCAATCAGGCTCCCAATAGAAATAAAATGATTTACATTTCTTCGGGTGCAGAAATACCCAGCAAGCGCAAGCCTTCCTTAAGGACCACCGTTACACTGCAAACTAGAGCCAGGCGTGCTTCCCTCTCCGGGCTTTCCTCCAATACCTTGACCTCGGCATAATATTTATTAAACACCTGCGCCAGGTCGATAATGTATTTGGCAACGAGGGACGGATCGTAATTTTCGCAGGCCCGCTTAATGGCGGAAGGGAATTCCATCAACAAACTGACAACCTTCCATTCCTTTTCCCACGATGTTTGATACGCTTGAGCGGGGGTCTCCAGCTTCCAGCCGGCTTTCCGCAGAATGGAACAAGCTCTCGCAAAGGTATATTGGACGTAAGGGGCGGTTTCTCCTTCAAAACGAAGCATTTCCTCTAATGAGAATTCAATATCATTCATCCGGTAATTTTTTAAATCATGAAAAATAACCGCTCCGACACCAACTTGTTTGGCCACTTCCTCTTTATTTTTTAAAGTCGGATTTTTTTCCTCAATGTTGGAGCGGGCCATCTCGATAGACTCTGCCAGCACTTCTTCCAATAGGACAACCTTGCCTTTCCGGGTGGACATTTTCTTCCCGTCCTTTAACATCATCCCAAATGGAATATGGACCATTTTGTCCGCCCAATCAAAGCCCATTTTTTTCAGGACGGCAATTAACTGTTTAAAATGCAGGCTTTGCTCATGGCCGACCACATACAGGGATTGGGAAAAATCGTAATGCTCCTTGCGGTAAAGGGCTGCCGCCAGGTCACGGGTGGCATAAAGCGTCGCTCCATCTGATTTCTTAATTAGGCAAGGCGGCAGCTGTTCTTCATTCAGCTCCACTACCTGGGCTTGATTGGACTCAACAAGCAGCTCCTTCTCCTCAAGGAGCTTGACAATCCGGTCCATTTTATCGTTGTAAAAGGCTTCGCCAGCATAGGAATCAAATTGTACGCCCATCAGTTCATATATTCGGGAAAATTCTTTTAAAGACTCATCCCGGAACCATTGCCAAAGGGCCAATGCCTCTTCGTCGCCGTCCTCGAGCTTTTTAAACCAGCTTCTTCCCTCGTCGTCCAGCGCTGGGTTGGCTTCTGCTTCCGCATGAAACTGAACATACAGGGACAATAATTCCTTAATCGGGTTTTGCTTGACTTTTTCTGGATTACCCCAGCGTTTATAGGCACTGATGAGCTTGCCAAACTGGGTGCCCCAGTCGCCTAGATGGTTGATTTTGATTGGCTGAAAGCCGCATTTTTCTACAATAAGGGCAAGGGCATTTCCGATTACAGTCGAACGCAGGTGCCCCATGGAAAACGGCTTGGCAATATTAGGCGAAGACAGGTCGATCGTCACCTTGCCGCCATTCCCCTCCTTTTGTGTCCCGTATTCGCCCTGCTGGGAAATGATTTGGTTTAAGATATCCGCAGCAACCTGCTGTTTATTTAAAAACACATTAATATAGGCCCCAACGACTTCCATTTTTTCAAATACCCTTGATTGGATCTTTCCAGCGAGCTCTTGGGCAATCAGATGGGGTGCTTTCCGCTGCATTTTTGCCAGCGAAAAACAAGGAAATGCCAAATCACCGTGCTGCTGGGTCTTTGGTTTCTCAATCAACTGTTCGAGTTCAGCTGCTTCGATGGCTCCATCCAATGCTGCGTAGAGCTCCTCCGCAAACTTCTTCTTAAAATTCATCCTAATGTCCTCCCTTTTAAAAAACAAAAAACTCCCGCCTCTTATTAAAAAGAGACGAGAGCTGTTATTTCCCGCGGTACCACTCTAATTGTCCAAATTGAACCAACTTATCTGCATAACGGAGCATCCTCCGGCGTGCCCTACTCTTTTTTAGGCAAGCATCTCCAAAGTGCGGTTCATTATCTGATCCCATCAGGCTTCCACCGTCCCCGACTCGCTTTTAGCTACCCAGATAACTACTCTCTTTGTCATTGATTTTCTTTTGTAGTAATTACCAGATATTATACTGGAAACATACGGCATTTACCAGAGGATGATGAATTTTTTCTATTCGGAAATCCTAATGAACAAAGGAGGGATATCGATGGCCAGACGAAATAAAATTTTGGTTCCAGAAGCCAGAAATGGCCTGGACCAGTTGAAGGCAATGATCGTTCAAGCCAATAACCCCGATATCGCCAAATTTGAGGCAGCCCGAGAAGTAGGCGTTCCTCTCAAAAAGGGCTATAACGGCCAGCTCACATCCGAACAAGCCGGAAAAGTCGGGGGCAGGCTTGGCGGCAGCATGGTCCGTGAACTCGTCAAAATGGCACAGCAAAACTTAACGAAGCCTTAACAAATGAAAGGACCTTTTAACGGTCCTTCATTATTGACTTCCAAATTAAATTTCAATCACTTTTTTCAAAAAAATTTGACAATTTTGTGACAAATGGTGGTAAACTATTCATAACAAAGGGGTGAAAGGGTTTGCATAAAAAACATTTACAAGCGTTATTATTTATGAAAAAAACAGCTTATTATGCAAGCTGGCTTGGAATCATTTTTTTAGCAACAGGATTTCTTACCAATGGTTTTGTTAACTATTTTTTCACCGGGTTAGGTTTCGGGATACTTTTTGCTTCTTTTTCAGCTATTTTAGCGGGAACATTTTTATCGCTGATGTCAGAACAGGCTCATCATAGCAAACGGGGGCAGTTTATGGTTTTATCGACCGGCAAATACACAAACGGAAAATTTGCCAAAAGAGAGGGCGCTCCGCCGCTGACCTTGATTGAGGGTGGAGCCCGCAGCAGCCGGAAAACCGCCCAAAAGAACATTGCTAAATAAGAAAAGCGCAAGCGCCCTGGTCAGCGCCGTATATCGGCTAAAAAAAGAAGAGGCAAGGGGTCCTCTTCTTTTTATGTCTGGATTATTGGTGCAGCAAGAAGCCTTTCATAATTTCGGCAATCTCGCTCGAGCTGAGGGGCTCATGCTTCTTTTCCCAATCAGACACTAGTGCAATATACATTTTTAACAGCAGGAAGCTGGTAATTTCCGAGTTCAACTGCGGGATAGCCCCTTTTGCAATCGCGGCTTCCATTTTTTGCTTTAAATAGGCTATGATTTCATCTTCCACATGCTGAAGCATGTCCGAAACAGCGATCGTTCCCATTTCTTTCTCTTCCTGTGCAAGCTTAATCATCAACTGATGCCGGGAACGGAATTCCAGGATTCGATACAGCCCGCGATGGACATTTTCCGTAAAAGGCAAATCAGGCTGCAAAACTGCTTCAGCTTCAGCGATCATTTCTTTTACTAAAGAGGAAATAATCTCTTCAAACAGCTCTTCTTTGTTTTTAAAAAAAGTATAAATGGTCCCTTTTCCCACATTGGCCAGCTTTGCCACCTGATCCATCGTTGTGGCTTTATAGCCAAACAACGAAAAAGATTTGGTTGCAGCTTCGACAATCATTTTTCTCCGATCGGGAGCCATTAGATGGTCCCTCCTTTTTGACTAAATTAGTTTTATAGTCATTTGTGATAATTTTACTATATCATATATCCAATCCGGTTTCAATTTTGCCCATACGAAAAGACCCATGGCGAACGATGGCGACAACATGGGTCATTAAAAGGACGTCTATTTCATTTAATCAAATAGATGGCAGGCTACCCAGTGGTGAGGCTTGGCCTCTTTCCAAACCGGCATTTCCTGCGAGCATCTTTCTGTTGCCATCGGGCAGCGGGTTCTGAACCGGCACCCGCTAGGCGGATTGCTGGGCGAGGGAAGATCCCCTTGAAGGATGATCCGTTCTCTTTGTTTTTCCACCAAAGGATCCGGAACCGGGACTGCCGATAGCAGGGCCTGGGTGTATGGGTGAAGCGGTTCTGCATATAAATCATCGGAGCTTGCCAGTTCTACGATACCACCTAAATACATAACCCCGACCCGATCACTGATATGTTTAACCATGGAAAGATCATGGGCGATAAATAAATAGGTCAGTCCCTTATCCGTCTGCAGCTTTTTCAATAAATTGACAACCTGCGCTTGAATGGACACATCCAAGGCACTGATCGGTTCGTCTGCAATAATAAATTCGGGCTCCACCGCTAATGCGCGGGCAATGCCAATTCTCTGGCGCTGGCCTCCTGAAAATTCATGAGGATACCTGCCTGCATGATCCTTATTTAGTCCTACAGTTTCCAGGAGGCGGTATATTCTGTCTTGCCGTTCTTTTTTCGTCGTTACAAGCCCATGAATATCAAGCCCTTCCGCAATAATATCCGCGACTGTTTTTCTTGGATTTAAGGAAGAGTATGGATCCTGGAAAATCATTTGCACTTTCCGATTAAACTCTTTAAGCTGTGAAGAGCTTTTCTGCTCATGCACCTTTTTGTTGTGGAAAAGAACTTCTCCCCCTGTTGCCTCATAGAGCTGCATGATGGTTCTTCCTGTTGTTGATTTGCCGCATCCAGACTCGCCTACCAGCCCTAAGGTTTCTCCTTTAAAAATGGTAAATGAAACATCATCGACAGCTTTTAATACTTCCTTCTTTCCTGTGTGAAAGTACTTTTTTAAATGTTTAATTTCAATCAGCGGTTCCAGCTGTTTTTCTGGAGTTTTCTTCATCCCAATGGCCTTTAATGGCCTCCTGACACTTGCTGTTCGTTCGATTTTAGGCGCCTTTTCATGAAGCAGCCATGTAGCGGCATAATGGGTTTCTGACAGCTTAAACATCGGAGGCTCCCGCAGATAGTCAATTTTTAAAGCATGGTCATTTCGTTCAGCAAACGGATCCCCTTTCGGAGGATCAATTAAATCTGGAGGAGTCCCCGGAATGGCTGCCAGCTCTTCCTTAGTTTCCATATTGGGCATGGAGCCAAGCAGCCCCCAAGTATAGGGATGCTGCGGGTTATAAAATACCTCTTCCACTTTGCCTGTTTCAATAATTTTCCCAGCGTACATCACTGCCACACGATCAGCAATATTGGCGACCACCCCTAAATCATGGGTAATAATGATGATGGAGGTGCCCATTTTCTTTTGAATGTCTTTCATCAGATCCAGAATTTGCGCTTGAATGGTTACATCCAAGGCCGTGGTCGGCTCATCGGCAATAATTACTTTTGGGCTGCACGCTAACGCAATCGCAATGACAACACGCTGCCGCATCCCTCCGGAAAATTGGTGCGGGTATTGATGGAGCCGGATTTCCGGATTGGGGATTCCGACCATTTTTAATAATTCCACCGTTTTTTGCTGCGCTTCTTTTTTGTGGACCTGTTGGTGAGTCATAATACTTTCTGCGATTTGTTTCCCCACCGTCATGGTTGGATTCAGCGCCGTCATCGGATCCTGGAAAATCATCGAGATCTCTTTTCCGCGAATCCGCTCCATTTCACCCTCGGAAAAGCCCACAAGGTCTTTTCCTTCAAAAAGGATTTGTCCTGATTCAATTTTCGCAGATTGCGCAGGAAGCAGCTTCATAATACTTTTGGAAGTGACCGACTTTCCTGAACCTGACTCTCCTACAATGGCAAGAGTTTCTCCTTTATTTAAATAGAGGTTCACCCCTCTGACAGCCTGAACCTTACCGGCATATGTGTGAAAAGATACATGCAGGTCCTTTACTTCCAGTAATTTTTCCACCATGAGTTCCCTTCCTTTCTACCATCAAAAACCTTTAGAAATTAAATCCCTTTTTAAAAAAGCATGATGGCAGCATTGAACTTAGCTGGCATTCTCCAGCATTAATGCTTCACCAGTTTAAACTCAACATCTATGCGGCCAATCTGATCATTTCTTGTATTTAAAACAGGGGTATGCACATATTGATCAAGCTTTTGATAAACAGCTTCATCGCCAATTCCTAATTGTTTTAGGATCTCTAGGGCTACCGCGCTGACAGCCCGGGCATTCCCGTCTTCGATTTTAACAGTAATTCCAATGTCTTCTCCTACAACACCGAGGCATTGAACTCCCTCAGCGCCCCCTTTGGAAACAATTTTTCCAGCGAAGGCCTGCATCACATCGGTGTCAAATCGGTCTTCTCCCGCAACCATTTCCGGATGCTTCATCATCGCCTGGCAAATTCGATTAAGTGTTTCGGAGTGGCCGCCGGATTCTGTTTGAAACGGATTCGCTAATCGGGCATACCCCAACGCTGTATTTCTTAATGGCAAACGGTGCACCGGCACCCCGCAGCCATCTACGCCAATGTCAATTTTCTCTTTAGGGTATTGACAGATATCTTCAATGGCCTGAAGAATTCGCTGCTGATGAGGATGACTTACTTCACGGTAACTGTCCACATCCTCGTTCATATGGACAACGGCCGTCAGCATTCCTGAATGCTTTCCTGAACAGTTGCTGTAAACTGGCGTCAGTTCTCCGCCAGCTCTGATTAAGGCTTTATAGCTTTCTAAATCTCTGGGAATATGCGTTCCGCACTGCAAATGATTTTCCCCCAAATGGATCCGGCTAATAATACTCATGACTCGCTCACGATGCCGCTGTTCCCCGTTATGGGAAGCACAAATGAGCGAAACGTCAGCTGTTTCAAAACCAAAGGCATCCGCAGCACCTGTTTCTAAAACAGGGACGGCTTGAAATGGCTTCATCGACGATCTCGGGAAGGTTAGCCTGTCAGGATCTCCATACGAATACAGCAATTCTCCTTTTGAATTAACGACTGCAGCATGCATGTTATGTGTACTTTCAAGATAAGCTCCACGATAGACTTTAATTGGTTTTCCCATCACTATTCACCTTCGTATTTCTATAAATTTTAGTAGATTACTCGTGTTAAAAATAGCAGAAAGGCGGTGGATTCCGCTTTTCTTACCTTCTCATTTTTGGATCTAATGCATCGCGCAAGCCGTCAGCCAGGATATTAAAGCTGACCATGATGGCAATGATCACCACTGCTGGATAGGCGAGCAAATAAAACTGGTTCCTCATTCCCTTAAACCCGTCATTGATTAGGACCCCTAGAGAGGCATGGGGTTCTTGTAGGCCCAGGCCGATAAAGCTTAAAAAGGCCTCCGTGAAAATAGCGGATGGAATGGTGAACATCATATTGATAACAATTAATCCTATGGTATTGGGGATTAGATGATGCAGAATTAATCTGGAATTGGAGGACCCTAGTGATTTTGCCGCCAAGACAAATTCCTGTCCCTTTAGTTTAAAAATCTGTGCCCGGACCAGCCTGGCCATATTGACCCAGCCTGTGATGACCATGGCGATGGTGATGGTAATAATCCCTGGCTTCATGAGCATGATCAGCAAAATAACCACAATCAGATGCGGAATTCCTACTAAAACTTCAATGAGGCGCTGAAAGAAATGATCCACCTTCCCTCCCAAAAGAGCGGAAACGGCTCCGATGGTGACCCCAATCACCAAATCAAGCAACGCGGCTAAAAAGGCAATATAAAGCGAAATTCTTGTCCCCTGCCATATTCTTGTCCACTGATCCCGCCCGAATTTATCCGTTCCCAGCCAGTGATCCGAATTAGGCGGCTGATAGGAAGCGCCATAATCGGTTTCATAATACTTGTACTCAGTCAGATGCGGACCAACAATGGCCAATAGAGTCATAATGATTAAGATAACTAGACTAATCACTGCCCCTTTATTTTTCTTCAGCCGCATCCAGCTATCCTTAATGGCAGACATAGGAGGACGGCTGATTTTTTCACTGTCTTCTTCCCGGCGGCCCGCCACTTCAAACAAATCATCTGAAAATTCATCGGCAACAAGTGATTCAGCGTTTTTCATACTGTTCACTCCTTTACACCGCTTACGCGGATTCTTGGATCAATTAGACCGTATAATAAATCGATTACCAGCATGGTTAAAACAAAAAAAGCACTATAGAATAGGGTCAGCCCCATAATCGTCGTATAATCGTTCACTTTAATCGAATCAACAAACAGACTTCCAATCCCTGGCACGCCAAAAATATTTTCAATAACGAGAGAACCCGTTAATAAACTGACCGTAATGGGGCCTAAAACGGTGACGACTGGAATGAGCGCATTTCGGATCGCATGCTTGTAAATCACTTTGATCCGTTTGACGCCTTTTGCTTTCGCCGTCAGCATGTAATCCTGTCCCAGAACCTCGAGCATTTCATTTCTGGTATACCGGGCGATTGTGGCAACAACGCCCAAAGTCAAGGCGATACTTGGCATGATCGAGCTTGAATAAGATTCCCAAAATGCCACCGGGAGAAGTCCAAGCTTGAGGCCAACATAGTATTGCAGCAGTGCCGCAAAAACAAAGTTTGGGACCGATACCCCGAGTACCGCAACAAACATGGTGGAATAATCCCAAAATGTATTATGCCGAAAGGCAGCGACAATTCCGAGGATAATGCCAATGGTCAGCCCTAATATCACCGCCTGTGTCCCAATCAGCGCCGATGGGCCAATCCGGTCGGCCAGGATCGATACAACACTCTGCCCTTTAAAATAATAAGAGGTGCCGAGGTCGCCCTGTGCCAGATTCTTGAGGTATAAAACATACTGGGTTGTCACTGGTTTATCTAACCCATAACGCGAAAGGAATTCGGCCCGTTGATTATCTGATAAAACGGCCAATTTTTCCTCATCAAACGGCGAGCCTGGCAGCTGCTTCATTAAGAAAAAAGTAACGGTCGCAATGACAAACAGCGTAAGGACAATATTTATCAACCTAATAACTACATATTTTTTCATCGTTTGCACCTCCACTTTTGCGGGGTTATAACAAACAGGAGAAGAGGACGCCCTCTCCTCCAGTTCAGTTATGAAAACTTATATGAACATCCTCTAGGTGAATATACTCATTCCTATTGAACGGATGCATATTTTAAATCTAATGGCGAGCCAGATGGATGTGTCACAAGTCCTTTTAAGTATGGTTTTTCTAGGAATGCTGTTCCTTGGTAGTACAGTGTTCCCAATACCGCATCATCTTTAAGAAGGATTTTTTCCGCTTCCATCAGCTTGTCCATCCGGACTTTTTCATCCACTTCATTCTTGGCAGCTGTCACTAGCTCATCATACTTCGGATTGGCATAATTGCCGCGGAATGGAATTGCCGGTGACATCCATAGGTCTAAATAGGTCATTGGGTCGTTGTAGTCCGCTCCCCATTTAGAAACAACCATTTGGTAATCGTTGTCACGCATCGTTTGCAGTCTGCCGCTGTATGGTTTCGTTACTAATTGAATATCGATCCCTAAGTTTTTCTTATATTCACTTTGCAGGAAGGTGCCGGTGTCTTTGGAAACCGTATCGTCAGCCGTCAATAAGGTAATTTCTGGTGTTTTACCAAGTTCTTTGACTCCCTGCTCCCAAAGCTCTTTCGCCTTCTTCACATCTGGCTTCACAACATCGCCCTGCAGCTCCCTAAATGATTTTCCATCTGCCCCTGTCATTTTTGGTGCGATTAACCCTGTTGCCGGCTCTGAACCGTTATTTAATACGACATCGGTCAGTGTCTTTGGATCATAGGCCAATTGCAGCGCTTTGCGGATATTAGTATTGCTGATTGGATCCTTGCCTAAGTTAAATTGGATATAGTACGAAGTAAATTCTGTTTCAGTTTTAAACTCTTTACTGTCCTTATACGAGTTGACATCAGCAGATGATAATATAACCCTGTCAAGTTCCCCTGCCTCATAGAGATTTAAAGCCGTACTTTGTTCTTTAATGACCTTTAAGTTGACTTTGTCAACGGCCACATTTTTCTTATCCCAATACTCGGGATTTTTCTCTAGCTCGACCCCGCTTGCTTGATCATACTTCGTTAATACATAGGGGCCATTGTAAAGAATATTGTCATTGGTTAAGGCAAATTGGTCGCCTTTTTCCGTGACGAACTTTTCATTTAACGGAAAATACGTAACAAAAGCAGTTAAGCTGACAAAAAATGGCGTTGGCTTTTCAAGCTGAACCACTAATGTTTGATCATCCTTAGCATCAATCGCCACCGTATCTGCCCCGGCTTCCCCCGCCGCAAACGCCGTTCCGCCCTTAATGTAATCGGCCAAAATAAACGAGTAGGATCCCGCCGTATCCGGATTCATCGCTCTTAGCCAAGAGTATTTAAAATCATTGGCTGTTATGGGGGTGCCATCACTCCACTTCACGTTATCGCGCAAGTGGAACGTATACGTCAGGCCATCTTCTGAAACATCATAGCTTTTGGCCATAGCCGGCTCCGGTTCATTGTCTTTATTGATCCGGTAAAGTCCTTCCATGATGTTATTTAAAATAGAAAAAGAAATCGTATCTGTGGTTTTGACTTGGTTTAAATCTGGAATATCATTCTCCAGGCTTAGATTCAGGACATTTTCAGCCTTTTTATCTGCTTTCGCTGTTTCTTTCTCGCCCTTTTCCCCTGATGAACTTTCTTGAAAATTACATCCCGCCAAGACAATCATTAATCCTGCTAACATGACTCCAAATATTTTCGGCCATTTTTTGACCATTTTCATTCCTCCTCTAAAAAATATGTCGATTAATTATCTTGCAAGTTCCGTGCCAACTTTCAAAACCCCTATTTTAATTCCGAAAATTATAATTAGTATGGATTTTTAAAAAATTATTGGATAGGCCAATTCACCCAATTAGCCAGTTGTTTCTGTTAATGGGTTAGCCTATTTATTGGTTCTTGCAAGGAAATGAGCGGAAAAATTTTGGTATAAAAATTGCATGAACATTAGGATGGAAAGCAAAGGAGGAATCAAACTTGAATTGGAAACAGGAAGTTGACCAACGAAAAGATTTATTATTAGAGGATTTAACGGACTTATTAAAAGTCCCCAGTGTCAAAGACTTAGCAGATTCAACAGAAGGGACCCCCATGGGAAACAACGTCAAACAGGCACTCGATCTCATGTTAGCCAAGGCCGAGCGGGATGGCTTTCGGACTAAAAACATCGATAATCTCGTTGGTTTCGCAGAGTTAGGGCCTGAAGATGCGTCCCAATATATTGCCATCCTTTGTCATTTGGATGTGGTGCCGGCAACAGGCCAATGGGACCATGATCCGTTTTCCCCTTACCTGCAGGACGGGAAACTATATGCCCGCGGGGCGATTGATGATAAAGGGCCGACGCTGGCTGCCTACTATGCGCTAAAAATCATCAAAGAAAATCACCTTCCATTAAAACATCGTGTCCGCATCATCTTCGGCACCGACGAGGAAAGCGGCATGTCCTGCATGAGAAAATACGTGCAATCCGAACCAGAACCGTTAACCGGCTTTGCACCTGATGCAGAGTTTCCGATCATCCATGCCGAAAAAGGGCAAATCAATGCCATTTTAAAGTGGAAACAGGAGGGGGCTGCGGACAATGGAACGGTTTTAGTATCTTTCCATTCCGGAGAAAAAGGGAATATGGTCCCCGACTATGCCTCTGCCGAGATTAAAGGCGGGCAGCTAAACAAGATTAAAGAGGAATTTAGTCAATTTGCCGGCAATGAGAATTTAGAGTCATCCACTACAGGATCTGGCGGAATTCTGCAATTAACATTAAAAGGAAAATCAGCTCATGGAATGGAGCCGTTTAAAGGAATAAATGCCGGACTGAAGCTGGCCCAATTTCTTGTCACCCATTCCATTGTCAGCCATCCTTATCTGCAATTTATGGCAGATTGTTTAGCCGATGACTTTTTCGGTAAAAAATTAAATATTGCCTTCCATGACGAAATCACTGGACCACTTACTGTTAATGCAGGCATCTTTCATTATCATCCGAGTGAGCAAGCAGTCATTTCATTAAATATCCGATGCCCCGTTGAAACTCCTTACTTAAGGACGATCGAAAAGTTAAGTGAAGCTGTACAGGAATATGGATTTGAAGTAGAAGAAATACGGGAGAAAAAACCACACCATGTCGAAAAAAACCACCCGGTGATTAAAGTGCTTCAGAAAGCCTATGAGGAAGAGACCTATCAGCCAGCAAAATTATTAACCACTGGCGGCGCTACCTATGCCCGTTTCATTGGAAACGGTGTTGCCTATGGGGCCGTGTTTCCAGGAAAAGCAAACACAGCTCATCAAAAAAATGAATATGTGGAAATGGATGACCTTTACCTGGCGGCCGCCATTTATGCAAATGCGATTTTTCATCTTGCCAATCTCGATTCATAAAGAAAACTCGCCGGCTTCTAGGAAAGGTAAATGCTTTCCTTGCCCAAAAAAGCAAGTGCAGATCAGCACTTGCTTTTTTCATAGAATTCAAGAAATCTTCTGCCCTTTTCAGCAATTTTGGTTCCTTTTCGTCCTTTTTCAATCACGATCAGTTCATAATTATGCAAGAGACCTTGACGATATCGCAGCTGAGTGTCCGTCAGGCGATAACCCTTCTGATTCAAATAGTCCAGCATGACGGCTCTGCCTGCTGATGGGATATTTTCGGAGTTTAAAAATTCGAGCAGCGCCAATGTTTCTGCCAGAAATCCTTTATTCTGCAAATCCTCTCCAATGGCTGCTAACGCCTCCGTCATTTGCTGGTCTGGCTGAAAATAGGAAAAGGTACCTGTCCAAAATGGCAATTCTTCCTTATAAACGACATCACCAGAAATATGGGCCGCATATTCCACAACATTTCGAAGCTCTCTGACATTCCCAGGCCAATGATACTCCTGGCAGCATTCTATAGCTGCTTTCGAAAAAGCAAAAGATGTCCTGCCCAGCTGTTCTTCAAATTCCCTCATAAAATGATGAATTAACAGCGGGATGTCCTCCTTTCGCTCCCTTAATGGCAAAATCCTTAGCGGCAATACATTTAAGCGATAATATAAATCCTCTCGGAACTTGCCCTCCTCAATCAGCTGGCGCAGATCCTTGTTGGTTGCCGCGATGACCCTTACATCGAGGGGAATCACCTTATCCCCTCCAACACGCATAATTTGCCGTTCCTGCAAGACTCGGAGCAGCCTGTTTTGAATAACAGGCGATGCGTCACCAATCTCATCAAGAAAAATGCTCCCCATATGGGCCTGTTCAAACATTCCGATATGACCGCTTTTATTTGCACCGGTAAAGGCACCCGGCTCATAGCCAAATAACTCACTTTCCATCAGGCTTTCAGATATGGCAGCAAAATTCACTCCGATAAACGGCTGGTACTGCCTTGGGGAATAATTATGAATCGCTTGGGCTAAAACTTCTTTTCCTGTACCGGTTTCCCCAAGAATCAAAATGGTAGAATTGCTTTTTGCGAGTTTTTGAGCAATCTTCATCATGTTTAACATCGGGATGCTGGCGGTCATCATATCATCAAAACGGTATCTGGCAACTAAGTTCCGCTGCTTTGCTTTAAACCGGTAGTCGTGCTCAATTTTCCGGTAATCCTCCGCTTTGCGAAAAATAACTAGAGTCGAATGAACCTGAGCATCAATGATAATCCGTTTTTTTCGAATATAAAAAGTGGTCCCATTCATTTCAACAAAATTTTCTTGGCCTACCGCCACGTTCAAAATCGTATCCCGATAGGATTTATTTACATCATACAAACTGGGTTTTGCCTGACCGGTTTCTTTCATTTCCAGGTACTCGCCGGCTATATGATTATACACATCAATCTGGCAATCATTATTATAAACCAGTACAGCCTCATCCATATTTTGAATGATGCTTTCTAAGCTCTGCTGCAATAATTTGGAGCGGAACATTTCCTCGCTCAGCTCTTTGGTGATATCCACCAGCGACTGCATAAATCTTGCAGACAAATGGGTCATGGACGCATCTGAAGTTATTTGAAAGTGATTGTATAATTCCACTAAGGAGGATATATCAATCAAACGGCAGCCAATATTAATGACATGTTTAATATGGGAGGGTACGAGTTCCGGTTCTCCCGGCGTCACCGCGATCGAAATTTCTTTTCTCGGCTCCTCATGAGAGTAATAGGGGAGAAAATTTAATTCAATGCCGGATTCCTTCAGGAATTCAATTGTTTCTTCCGTTGATTGTTTTAAATCGCTTACCAAATAGACACTGGTGCCCTTAGGGACCGCTAACAGTTCTCTTATATTGGCATAATTAATGGCCCTTTTTGTAATCAGGTATGGCATATCCTTGGGCAAATAGGGCTTGACCATTTTGTAAATAATTGGACTTGAGATTAGCACCAGCGAGTACTTTTTCAAGTTGTCATAATCTAATTCATCTACTTTTCGCCCATCAATGCTAAAGTATTCCTGCAAACCAAGCTCCGTTAATTGTGTAACAAATGCCTGTAATGTGTTTTGCCTGTAAGCGACAACCAGTATGCTTTTTTCCTTCAGCAAAATTCCTCATCCCTTATCCGTTCAAATTGCTATTGGAAACTATATTATCATAATACTCCCATTTTTCACAAAAATATTCGCGATAAGATAGCGGACATGCATCGGCTATCTTATCGCGAATGGCGATTATGATCCCGTTGAACGATAATGCCGGACCCCGAATTGCCAAACAGCCAAACAAGGCAGGATGAACAAGCTTCCAGCTAAAGGGGTAAGCATGTACAACAGCTCATGGCGATTTATTTTTCCAAGGAGATATAACAACGGAATGTAATTGACAGTCCCGAACGGTATGACATAGGTAAAAAAACGGGTTACCCATTTTTGATAGATATTGAGCGGATATTGCGCCATTTCTCTTCCGCCATCTGTAAAGATATTCGCCACTTCCAGCCCTTGGACCGTCCAAAAACACATCGTGGCTGCCAGTATATAGATGCCGGTAAATAGGAGGACACCACTGGCAATCATCAGACCTAATGTGGCAGCTTTTAGGAGGCTCCATTCAATAGAAAGATTGGCCAAAGCCCAAATGAAGACTATTAAACTTTGAAGCATCCGTCCCACTCTCGTAAACTCAAATTGGGAACCGAGCACTTGGACAAACGTGCTTCTCGGACGAACCAGCAGCCGATCAAAATCTCCTTTCCTCACAAGGCTCGAAAACATATCAAACCCGCGGGCAAAACATTCACTTATACTAAAAGACATATGGATAATCGAAAAACAGAGGGCCACCTCATAAAACTGCCATCCCTTAATCTGGCCAAATCGCTCAAACAAAAAGTAAAGACCGGCAAACACGGAAAACGGGATAAAAAACTGGCCAAGTGAGAGCAGCCAGAACGACGTCCGATACTGCATTTGAGACTTTAAGTGAATGAGCAGACATTTCCAATACAGTTTCATTAGCCATCAGCCCCCTTGAACCACTACTCTTCTTAATGCGCCATTCAATGCGATTCTTCCAAGCCAAATAAGGGCAGCGAGATAGCCTAGCTGAATGGCAATCCCAATCATTGCCTCCTGCTCAGGGATATGCCCGGAATAGACCCTGAACGGGAAATCGGCTGTCCAGCGAAATGGAAGAACCATTGCCAGCTTTTGGAGCCAGTCCGGCATGAGCGGAATCGGGATAACCAATCCGGCAAAAAACTCTCCAAGGACACTGAAAACTAATAGCGATCCCATTGGTGACATCGTCATAAACACTGAAATATAGACGAACATGGATATAGCAACAAGCAGGAATAACCCAAGCAGAAGACCCATTAAAAACAACAGAAAGGTTTCGAAGTTTGACGGCAGAATGAGATTGTACGGTCTTGGCAAAAAATAAGCCACCATTAAGATGGGAAAACAACGTAAAATGGCGCTTGATAATCGTTGTGCCAACAGCTTCGCATACCAAAAGCCGTAAAGCCCACAGGGCCGGCAAAGTTCATAGGCAATATTTCCGCTGGTGATCAATTCGAACAACTCATTATCTCTAAACCAGATGGTGACAAAAACGAGAAATGCTTGCTGCAGCCATATGTATTGGATTAATTCCTTTAAGGAGATGGGCAGGTGTTGAGCAGCATGCTCGTAAAAGGCTTCAAATACCATGATGATGATAAATCCCCAGAAGAATTGTGTAGCCACCCCAGCCAAAGCAGCTGTCCGGTACTGCAGCCCATTGACAAGCCGGAGCTTTAAAACCGACCGATATACTCTCATATTTGATACTCCTTATATAACTGGACAATGGTTTCTTCAATCGGCTTCGCATCGATGGAAATATCGGTAAGGTCCACTTGACGGGACAACTCCATAATGACATCGGAGGTATTGGTGTTTGCTGTATCAACACTGACAACAGCCCGTTCCGGTGACCAAGATAAGAGGTCCGCCCCAGGGATGATAAAAGGCTGTTGGGCCGTTTTATAATCAGCCGTAATGGTTTTCTGCGTGCCAAAATGCTTCCGCAATTCCTCCAGCCTGCCGTCATAAAGCAAGCTCCCTTTTCCAATTAAAAGAACCCTGTCTGCCAGGGCCTCAATGTCATTCATGTCATGAGTGGTTAAAATGACCGTAACTCCCTTTTCTTGATTGATGGTTTTTATGAACTGCCGGACCGCTATTTTTGAAACGGCATCAAGGCCGATCGTCGGTTCATCCAGGAATAAGATTTGGGGACTATGCAGGAGAGATGCCGCCATTTCGCAGCGCATCCGCTGTCCCAGGCTTAATTGGCGGACCGGCGCATGGACAATATCCTGCAAATTGAGCGTTTCGATCAGAAGGTCTAAAGAGGCATTAAAATCTGGATAGGGAATTTTGTAAATATCTTTTAATAGCTCAAACGATTCGATGACCGGGACATCCCACCACAACTGCGAGCGCTGGCCGAATACAACGCCAATATTATGGACATAGCGGGCCCGGTCTTTCCAAGGAGTATACCCGATGATGGTGCAATTTCCGGCATCAGGGACAAGAATGCCGCTCATGATTTTGATGGTGGTCGACTTCCCAGCTCCATTTGGACCGATATAGCCGACGATTTCCCCTGGCTGGATAGAAAAAGAAAGATCCTTTAATGCATGAACCGTCGTATAATCCCGATGAAAAAGCGCCTTTGCCGCCTGCCGCAGACCTGCCTGGCGTTTGGCAATCCGATAAGATTTGCTTATGCCCTCTAATTTGATCAATATTTTCCCCTCCCCGCTTTTATCGCCGCAGAGGAAAATAATAACATCAGCACTCCATGGAGTCAAGAATATTTAGAATATTTAGCCCGTTATTTTTATGGCCTTTCACCTTTCATAACTGACATCACCGCCGCCTCTATTTCTTCATAGCATGTGCATCTGCAGATATTAGAAGCAAGCCATTCCTTGATCACTTCATAAGTTGGATGAGGGTGGTTCTTCAGCAAAGCCTGGCAATTCATAATAAATCCAGGTGTGCAATAGCCGCATTGAAACGCAAAATTTTTAATGAATGCCTCCTGAATAGGCGCATCCTTTAAGCCCTCTATCGTGGTAACCTTCGAACCGGCGACCTCGACCGCAAGCATAATGCAGGACTTATAGACCGTGTCATTTACCATTACTGAACAAGCACCGCAGTCTCCATTTAAGCAGCCAGGCTTGGCTCCTGTTAAGCCAAGATGGCTTCGAAGTACATAGAGGAGCGTGTCTGCCGGCCGAATTTCTACCTGGCGTGCTTCACCATTCACTTCTAGGGGCACGGTTATTTTCTGGGGCAGGGATTGGGCCACTATTCTCCCTCCAATTCTAGAATAATCTCATTTAATGTATTCTCAAGAACAAACAGCCGGTATTCGCTTGACCCTTCGACATCGTGAAGCACCGGTCCCGGGATTTGGGCTAAAGCTCTCTTAACCCTTTCTGGCACCGGCAAACCGATGTTATTTAATTCAGCTTCCATCTCCTTTGAGCGAAAAGGAAAGGGGCAGAGTCCACTGAAGGCAAAGCGCAGCCCGTTATCTGCTTTAATAGAAGCCACTGTAATCAATGGATACCCCGTCTCCCACTGCTGGCGTCTTTTTATGCTCACAAACGGCAAATGGATATAGTTTCTTTCTGTCAGGAGCTGGACAATAAACTGCCCCTCCTCCAACTGAAAGGTTTGATTAAAAATTTGCCCGATCGGTATCGGTTTCACCCCATTTCCTCCAGCCGCAACCACCCAGCTGTCGCACAAAAGGAATGGCAGCACCGCCTCACGGTAAAAAATTTTTCCGCACAAATTTCCGCCAAGCGTTATTTTATTTCTTGCCGTATGGTCGGCAATCCCCATGGAAGTGGCACTTAACAGGGGAAATAAATTTTTTTCCTCAATAGAAGTTAACGAAAGGGCGGCACCTGCAATGAGATAACTCTGATTAAACCCAAAGCTTAGACATTCCTTTATCGCTTTTATATCAATGAACGCCCCTGCCGCTGCTAGCTCCAGCCGGCCAAGGGTCAGGATTTCGGTACCGCCTGAATAATAAATAGGGCGCTTATTTTCTCCTTTTAGAATTTGGAAAAGGTCCACCGCTTCTTGTATTGTTTCAGGCCGATAATACTCGATATCTGCTGACAGCACTTATCAACCGCCTCCTTTTATTTTCCATAATAATTCCGGAATCAGCGGCAAATAGTTGATTTCGGCTGACAATGCAGCAGAAAGGCTGTTTCCGAGAGCAGCCGGCATCCCTATCAATCCATGCTCACCTGCTCCTCTTAATCCATAGGGGGCTTCAATATGCGGTGTTTCCACAAAAGCCACTTCATATTTTGGATGTTCCCCGAACCGAATCGGCCGATAGGTCCGTAATTGCGGATTCAGAATGGTGCCATGCGAATCAAAGTAAAACGTTTCTCTAGCTGCAAAGGATAACCCCATGCTCATCGCACCCTTTACCTGTCCTGTCGCTGTTTTCTCATTGATTACCTTTCCGATATCGACTACCGTGACGGCTTTAAGAATTTTATATCGGTATTCCTTTGTATCGAGCTCAATTTCTACTCCTTGGGCGCCTACTGTCCATTCAGGCCCTGGCTTTCCGGCTCCTGTTTCTTTGTCTAAATTCGTGATGCCCGGCATCATGTAGTGGCCCCTGCCCATGATTTGCCCGCCAATGGAGTTTCCATTGGGAAACTTATATCCGTAGGCAATGTCTTTTATCGGGATCTGTTTATTCGGTTCACCTTTCAAATAAACTTTTCCGTAACCTACTTCGAGATCCCCTATAGGGGCACGCAAAATAAACGATGCCAGATTTTTCAATTGGCTGATCACATCGTCGGCAGCCGCTAACACCGCTCTTCCCGCCATGAGTGTCCCTCTGCTCGCGACTGTTTTCCAGTGCTCGGGGGTATTCACGGTATCGACATCCATTTGGACATAGATATCATTGATGTCCATTTTTAATTTTTCTGCGAGAATTTGGGCAAGAATGGTCTTAGTGGCTGTGCCGATTTCAATAACTCCTGAAATAAGGTTAATGCTGCCGTCGGGGTTGAAGGTTAAAATAACTCCTGAACTGGCATCTGGATCAATCGTAGAAGTTTTCCAGGCACAGGCAACCCCTTTTGCCCTTACTTTATCGCGTCCATGTTTTACCACCTGGCCCTCCTGCCAATTCATCAGCTCCTTTAGTTTTTCGATACATTTGGGCAGATTTCCTACGGTACTGGAATTTAGGCGGAATTGGGTCGGAGTTGTATGGCCGGGTAAAATGGCGTTTTTATAACGCAATTCAAGCGGGTCGATCTTTAATTTTTTAGCAAGAACATCCATCGTCCTTTCAAAGGCAAAATGGACTTCCGAATGGCTGAACCCTCTAAATGGGGCGGCATATGGGTGATTCGTATACATGCACAATGAATCGCACCAAATGTGATCGATACGGTAGGGACCCGTACAATCCACCGCTCCTGCCCGGCTTAAGTCTATGGATTTATCTGAATAGGCGCCCCCATCCCATAGGTAAAGGATTTCTGCCACTTTTAGCATTCCGTCCTTGGTGCAGCCAAGCTTTACTTGGGCTTCAAGTCCAATATGAACGGGGGAGGTAAGCATATCTTCTTCACGGGTATTCATGATTTTCACTAAGCGTCCGCCGACTGCCCTAGTGGCAAGATAGGCTAAAATCTCTAGTTGAATGGACGCCTTTCCGCCGTATGCCCCGCCCACAAAAGGAGTATTGGCTTTAATGCTGCCTGGCTTAATTCCAAAATATTGGCCGATTAATTTTTTTATCATAAATGGCGCTTGGGAGGAGGACGTAATTTCGATCATGCCGTTGGGATGAATTTGGGCAAGGGAACACCTGGTTTCCATCGCGGCATGATCGGAGATTCTGAAGGCAAATTTCTCCTCAACCTGCACTTCACTTTCCGTCCATCCTTTGTTTCGGTCTCCTTTGCGGATTTTGGTTCTGGTGGCTATATTGGTGCCAGGCTCTGGGTATACTCCCTGGATTTTTTCATATTGGTCCAGATGGGGGTGGAGCAGCGGCGCATCAGGCTTCAATGCTTCTGATGGTGAATTGACTACAGGAAGCTGTTCGTATTGGACTTTAATGGCTTCCACCCCCCTCATGGCCAAATAAGGGTTGTCTGCAACAACGATGGCGACAACTTCGCCATTGAATCGGACCCGATTGACCGCAATTGGCGGGCGGTCCCGCATTTCCTCTCCTGTCAACGGAAGGTCATCCCCTGTGACGATCGCCCTGACCCCTGGGATGTTTTGCGCTTCTGTTAGATCCAATTGTTTGATGAGGGCATGCCCAAAGGGACTTATGACGAGCCGGGCATGGAGCATATCATTAGTCTCAAAATCGGCAGTATATTTGGCATGGCCAGTTACTTTTTCAAGGGAATCTTTACGGGTTATGCCTTTCCCGATGATGTACATACTTTTAAATCCCCTTTCCTATTCAGTTGGCAGGTTTGCCCGCCAAATGCTATGAATCTTTGAACCTCTCAATTTTGCTTGTCTTCTCCCAAGGCGTCCCGGTTTCGAACCCGAGCGGGATATATGGGAAGTACTCGATTAAGAATTTATGTATCAACAGCCAAAAAAATTCCCTGCATGCAGAGAATTCACCTAGTAAAAAAGCATTTATGCTTGGAACTTTTCATTATCGATCAAAATTATCCTCGATTCCGTCTCTTTGGCCATTGCTTTTGTCCGGTCGACCAACTGATAAATATGTTTGCAGCATTGCTGTGCCCCTTTTACAAGCAGGGGCACTCCAATGGAATCGATCCCCAGGCCTCTGGAGAAAAAACCTCCAAGTGTCATAGCAAGCGGAACAACAGGGGAAGTATTGGAGAAAATAATCTTCTCGTTTAGATGGGAGCGCTGCATCATGATTTCACTAAAATGATATAAGGAAGGGAGCACGAGCTTGGATGTCCGTTTTCCAATCGTATAAACGGGATTCCCTTCCTCGTCTTCTCCATGGAAAATGAATTTGCCCGCATCTTGTTTCTTCAATTTATTGAAATAAGGAACTGCTAATATTTCTTCTTTATTAAGAATTTTGGAGGGATCATCGATGATTCTGAGGTGGTAGGCAGCAGCCAAAGAAGTCGTATGTGTACCGCCGAAATCATGATAAATGTAAATCATGTTGGATCCCCCTCATTTGGAAATTAGTTTTTGCTTTTATCATTTCCAAAATAACATGAATTATTTACGGTCTTAAAAAAGCGGCCGCTGCAGCCACGTTTTACCATATCAAAAAGTTTTATTCATTGAAATATTTTTTACGAATAGGACAAATTACCTAATAAGAAGCTTTTTTCTTCGTATTTCAATACAATCAATTTGGTACATGGCGACAAAATATTGGCCGCGGTGACCATTTTTGTCTTCATAAAGCTGTCAAAATGATTTTTTCTTCTTTTCCATAGAAGAAATGGCATCATACTTTTTCTTTTCCGCGAAATACTATATCTATCTTTATAAGAGACCTCAAGAAGTTACCTAACTAAGAAGCGGGGCGAGAACCATATGAAAAATCATGTTTTAAAACAACCATCTATTTATTCAATTCGAGAAAACTTAGAAAAGGACTAGAAGAATGTGCGGAACGGACTTGAAGCTTTAATGTGGAGCATAGCCCTGCCTGGATTCGGACAACTTTTAAATGGCAAATGGTTAAAGGGGATTGTTTTTATTTTTTTAGAAATATTGGTAAACGTCCAAGCGCGTTTTAATTTGGCCATTATTTCGAGTTTTCATGGAGAAATCGACAAAGCGATTCACCTGATTGATTTTCAGTGGCTGATGTTTTATCCATGTATTTATTTTTTTGCCATGTGGGACGCTTTTAAAGATGCGGGTGGAGGGAAAGGAAGGAATTCATTTTTACCATTTGTCTTTTCAGCCTATTTCGTGACCGTTGGATTGATCTTTTCAACTGTTTTTCGCCCATTTGGAATTTTGTTTGGTCCAATTTGGCTGCCCATGTTGTCTGTCATACCAGGATTGATTGTTGGTTTTCTATTAAAATTTATCATTAACAATGCTTCAAAAAAAAACAGCGTTTAAAAAGTAGCAGGTTCCGGTTTTTAATTCCATTTAAACATATCGTACACCGTTAAGGATGAATCGAACCGATTTCATCCTTTTTGCAGTGTTTACGATTTTTTAAACTTATGGAGTATCTGGCTGATCATTTCCCTCGCCCTCATGATGATGTATGAGATGAACTGGATTCGTTATTTTAAAGGTGAACATACGTTAAAAAGCTTCTATGGCAGCTTTTTTGGTTTTCCTGTAGCCAGTGCGAGCCTGCCGATCATGGCATTTTTATTGTTAAGCATTTATGGAAAAGTGATTTGGCTTAGCTTATCGGTCCTATTGCTTGGTGTTGGACATATTGGAATCCATCTGCAACATTTAAAGGATATAAAATAGTTTATTCGTTATTTCTTAGATATAACGACTAAGTGGTTTTGCGTCTTAATCAAACGTTTAATTAATTTTTATTTATAAGCATTTTTACCTACCCACTAGCCTTGCCATGTCCCATAGTTTAAAATAAATAGAGAGATTATTTTTTTGAGCGCTGCATAAATATTTTTTATGAGATATATAAAATTTCATAATAACTTATAGGAGCAAGCATATGAATTTAAATAAACTTGATGCATTTATTTTAGTGGTGGAAAAAGGCAGTTTTTCAGAAGCCGCCGCTGCACTGAGCAGTTCGCAGCCAGCCGTTAGTCTTAAGATTAAAAGTTTAGAGGAGGACTTGGGGTTTGACCTCCTGGAAAGGGGAATGTCGGGAATCCATACCACTCCGGCAGGAGCCCTGGTTTACCAAGCGGCAAAAGAAATTACAAAAAGGTGGCGCAGGCTTGAGGATGACCTGCTTAGCTTCCAGGACACTTTAACCGGAAACTTGACCATTGGCGCCAGCACGATTCCAGGCACCTATTTGGTCCCTGGATTGGCTAAAAAGTTCCGAGACCGTTTCCCAAAAGTGGATGTATCCATCGAAATCAGTGATTCCGAAGATATTCTAAAGAAACTTCTCAATCAGCAAATTGATGCGGCAATCGTTGGGATGCATCCAGTTTCCGCCAAACTCAATAGCTGGCAGCTGGCAAATGACTCTCTGGTGTTAATCACTCCCAATCATCATCCGCTTCTTGAGTCTGCAGCCCCAGAGTTTAGCGAACTGCAGCAATATGAATTTGTGGTACGAGAAAAAGGTTCGGGCACTAGAAAAAGAATGGAAGAATACTTGGCTGCCCATGGTTTGGTGCTTGAGAATTTGCCCTATAGTTTGTCAATCGGAAGCACCGAGGGGGTGATTGCCGCAGTAGAAGCAGGACTAGGAATCAGTTTTATCTCAAAACTCGCTGCACAGCCCGCCGTTAAAGCGAATCGAGTCCAAATGATTGAAAAAATTGATCCCATCCAGCGAAGCTTTTATTTTACCACCCTTAAAGACGCAGATAACCGGCCCATTATTCAAGAGTTTACTAAAGTTCTATTTTCACACTAACCTTTGTCAGAGGAGAGGAGAACATGAAAACCAGCAAAACGATGATATTAACCTATTCGGCAATGGGAATTGCCTTAAATGTCATTTTAGGGACGGTCGTTTCGTCCCTAAAAATTCCGCTATTATTCCTTGATACCATTGGCACTGTATTAATAGCTGTGTTATTCGGCCCTTGGTGGGGAGCGCTGGCTGGCCTTTTGACCAATGTAGTGCTCGGCATGACGACAGGACCCTCCGCCATTTTCTTTGGCCTTGTCAATGTAGCGATCGCATTAGTGGCTGGCTATATGGCAAAAAAATTTGATTTCACCAAATGGTATGTTGCCTTGATTACTGGATTGATCCTGTCAGTAGCGGCACCGTTAATTGGCACGCCGATTGCGGTTGCCGTATATGGAGGTTTGAATGGCAGCGGTATGGATGTGGTGGTGCTATGGCTCCGTGCTGCTGGTGAAAGTGTATTTGCTTCTACGTTTATCTCTCGAATCACCGGCAACTTCGTTGATAAAATTATTACCTGCCTGCTTGTCATGTTTATGGTTACCCGGCTGCCAAATTTTTCAAAACTTTTAAAGAAGGAAAACCGCCATGCAGCGTAGCAAAAAGATCTTGATCGTTTCCCATTGCATATTAAACCAGAATACCGTCATTGCCGAAGAAGCCAGAGCAGAAGGTGCCATCCTTTCAGCTGTCGAATGGGCGATGCAGCAAGGCTATGGGTTTCTGCAGCTTTCCTGTCCGGAATTTACCTTTCTCGGATTGAACCGGCCATCGATGACCTACGAGCAGTACAATACGCTGGAATACCGGCAGCATTGCCGTGAAATACTCCAGCCTGTCCTGTTTCAAGCCGTGGATTACCTGAAAAACGGCTATGAGATTGCTGGAATACTAGGCATCCAAAGCAGCCCGTCCTGTGACCCTGTGCGCGGGATCTTTATGGAAGAATTAGCCGCTCTGTTTAATGACAGCGGTATCACCCTCAAGACATTATGGTATTTGCCCAATACTAGTGAGCCCGTTTTTAAAAGCGATGAGCATTATATAAAGTGATCAGAGTCCAGTTCCCACAATGGGAGCTGGACTTTTTATGTGAAATGAACGGCTTTCCTGATAAATTGGTGATTTTTCCTGATAAAATGATTTTTTTGCTGATAAAATCAATTTTTTGCTGATAAAATGATATTTTTCCTGATATATTCTGATTTTTGCCGATAAAATCGGCACTTCCAACAAACTCAGCGCTCAGGATTTACATATACAGCCCCGCAAGAAAGATCCCCAAGGTTTCCTGGTAGATTTCATCAAATTGCGCGATCGGGAGAGGATTGGTTCCCGTCCCCAGTTCCACCGTGAATCCTGGCCGCCGCCATTCTTGGATAAACCAGTCTTTGTATCCTGCCCAGCTTTCAATAGTCTGTTCTGGCCCGTAGCCGCTCACCCGGCTAAACTCATTGACCAGAACCTCCGATTCAGGCGGCTCCATATTTTCATACCCCCAGTAAATCACTTCACCTTGAGTATGAAAGGCAAGGACTCGGGCAAAATCCCTAGCCCGTGTCAGTTCTGCCATCGCAATCGCTTCCGGCTCCATTAAGGGACTTTCACCTCCATAATCCCTTGGCCCCGGTTCTTTCGGATTGCGTGCCCGCTCCTCCTCCCACCTGGCCGGGAACTGATCATTCAAGTCTACCCCGCGGATATTGGCCTTCCATCCCGAAAAGTCCGTACTGCCATTATTATATTGAATCACTCTCGTTCGCCATGTTTCATTTTCCGGCGGGCCATTTAAGACAAGGCTCACGCCATCAGGGTTTACCATCGGAACAGCAGATAATGTAGTTTGCTGATGCAAATTCGCCATCACCAGCCCGCGAATCGGGGTGGAGTTGGTCAAAGCCAATAAATAGTCATTGATAAACGTCATTAACACCGGTGTCGTAATCCATTCATTCGCGTGGAAAGAAGCATTATAATGAACTCTTTTGTTCCCGTTTCCTATCAGCAGTTCAGGAATTTGATTTCCGAGCACCGTATTGCCGATCGGATTCATTTGAATAAATGGGTAAACGGTTTTTAACTGGCGGATATCATTCATCATCCGGCTGTAATCATAGTTTTGCCGTCCTTGAACCAATCTCCAAGTAACTCTTAAGGGAACGTTCACAGTCTGCCCAACCAGCAGCCGGTTAGGATTTATCCCTGGATTGACCAGCAGCATTGCCTCAACAGGCAAGCCCCGGGAACGGGCAATGGAATAAAATGAATCTCCTTGATTTAGCCGATAATCTTGTACAATAAATCCAGGAATTCGAATACGCTGCCCCGCATACAGTTGATTCGGGTTGATTTCTCGATTGGAATCTAAAATAAGCGGCAGATTGATATGGAACAGTTGGCTATAATACCAGAACGAATCACCAGGTCTAACAATTATATCCATGAAATTCCTCCTGAGGTTTATCATTTATTACTAATATGTATGCGGCCATTCCGGGAATATTTTTAAACAGCGGACATCCGAAGGATTCACGATCATTGGCCTAAGAAAAAAGCACGAGTGACATCACCCGTGCCAAGTTTTACTATTGAGAGACCCTAACAGTATGGTCCAGAACTTTTCCAGGATTTAAAATATGATTCGGGTCAACCAGCGCTTTAATCCGTTTCATAAGGGCAACCGAATCTCCGTGTTCTTCGATTAGAAACGGCTTCTTTCCAATCCCAATCCCATGCTCGCCGGTACAGGTTCCGCCTTTCGCTAAAGCAAACCGGACAATTTGTTTGTGAACCTCTTCGACCCGCTCCATTTCCTCTTCGTCCGCCGTATCCACCGAAAAGGCTGCATGATAATTCCCATCCCCCACATGGCCGAACACCACTGCATCGATCTGGTATTGGTCGACAACTTGTCTTGTATACTTCAAGGCATCGACAAGACTGGAAAGCGGGACACAGACATCGGTCACCATATGGCTTTTGCCAGGATGGGCTGCAATGATGGCCAGGGCTGCTTGATGGCGTGCCTCCCATAGCTGGGCCCGTCTCAGGGAATCCGTTTCAAACTCAAAGGAAATACATCCCTCTTCTTTTACCATTTCTTCTGCCAATTGGACACCATATTCCACATCCGGACTGCTACCGCTAAATTCTAAAAACAGCGTCGGTTCTTCACGAAAGGACGTATGTTTGTAAGCATTCACCGCTTGAATCGTTTTTTCATCCACTAATTCAATTTTACCAATCGGCAGACCGGCCTTTAACAGCATGGTTGCCGCCTTGCCTGCGGCCTCAATCGAAGAAAATGTCACCTTGACATCCGTAACCGCTTCCGGTATCCCTTGCAGCTTTAAGATGATTTCCGTAAACACACCCAAGGTTCCTTCGGAGCCGACGAACAATCCGGTCAGATGATAGCCTGCGGAGGATTTAAACGAATAGCCTCCTGTCCGAATAATGGAGCCATCTGTCAACGCCAGTTCCAGCCCCAGCACTTGATCGCGCATCACACCATATTTCACGCTGTTTGTACCGCTGGCATTGGTTGCAGCCATCCCTCCGATGGTCGCATCTGCTCCCGGATCAATAGGAAAAAACAAACCATATTGCTTTAATGCCTGATTCAATTGGTTTCGCGTCACCCCCGGCTGGACGGTTACAATAAAATCATCTGGGCGCACAGAGATAATCTGATTCATGAAGGTGAAGTCCAAGCTGATCCCTCCATCCATCGGGATAATCTGCCCCTCTAAACTGGAGCCTGCCCCAAACGGCACAATGGGAATATTATGCTCATTGGCATACTGAAGAACCCGGCTTACCTCCTGTTTCGAAACAGGAAACACGACCACATCCGGCTTTCTTGGAGTATGATACGCCATTCCCTTGCTGTGCTGCTCCAAAATCGTCTCATTGGCCGTTACCCGCTCATGATCTCCGATAATCGCTAATAAATCACTATACAAACTCATTGATGACATCCTCTCCCTTTTATTTGTCCCCTTTCCAGTAATACCATTAGCGGCCTTCTAAAATGAACAGCTCCGGATTCTCCAGGAGGTGGTGAATGTCCTCCATGAAATGGTTAGCATGCGCCCCGTCGATGACGCGGTGGTCAAAGGTGATCGACATGCCCATGACTTCTCCAACAACGATTTGGTCATCCTGGACGATCGGCTTTTTCTTAATACTGTGAATCCCCAGGATCGCGACCTCCGGATAATTGATAATCGGCGTGGCAAACCATCCGCCTTTGCTGCCCGTACTCGATATGGTAAAGGTGCTGCCGCTGACTTCATGCGGTTTTAGCCTTCGCTCCCTGGCCCGACTGGATAAATCCTGAATCTCCTGAGCAATCTCCATAATTGACATTTGATCGGCACCTCTCACTGCCGGGACGATTAACCCATCCTCCGTTGCAGTGGCAATCCCGATATGGATCTTTTTCTTATAAACGATTTCCATTCTCTCATCATCAACTGTGGCATTGAAAACCGGATGACGTTTCAGCACCATTGCTGCAGCCTTCACAAAAAACGGCAGATACGTCAGTTTTACGCCCTCTTTTTCAGCATGGCGCTGAAGCTGCTTCCTCAGTTCCACTAACTTGGTCACGACCACTTCATCCATCCCGCTGCAATGGATCGCTGTTGATTTTGACAGCTTCATATTTTCATAGATTTTTTTCCGCAAGCCGCGGATCGGTTCCCGAACTTCTTCTGCTTCATCCTGCCCCGCCCTTACAGACTGAATCAGCTTAGCTGATGCGATTGGCGCCTGGACAGCTGCCGCTGCCTCTTTTTCAGATTGGAGGGCGTAGCCCCTGACATCCGCTTCGGTCACCTTGCCTCCTTTTCCAGTGGCAGGTACCTCTGTAATATCAACCCCCAGTTCTCTCGCCAATTTTCGGATGGACGGTGCTGCCATCACCCGTTTTTTAGGCAAAATACCAATCAAACCAGACGGGGGCTGCGATTGCCTCGAAACGTGTTCCGAACCGGGAAGCACGGCGGCTCCCTTGACTGGCAGACCGGGGGCTGTTTTTGCTTCTTCCATAACCGTGAACAAGACTTCACCGACCTTTACCACCTCACCCACTTCCGCTCCAAATGACAGGATCGTTCCGGAAACCGGAGAGGAGATTTCCACCACCGCTTTATCGGTTTGGATCTCAACGATATTTTCATTTTCCTGGACCTGGTCGCCAGCCTCTTTCAACCAACTGAGAATTTCTGCTTCATGCAAGCCCTCCCCGATATCGGGAAGGCGAAATTCATAAGCCATATCTTCTGTCACTCCTATCTGAAAAATTAATGCGCTAATACTTCGCTAATCCCCTGGCTGATTCGTTTGGCATTAGGGAGCCAATCATCTTCCACCGACGGCACCGGATAAGGGGTATCAAATCCCGCCACCCTCAGGATAGGCGCTGATAAATAGAACAACGCCTTTTCATTAATCAGCGCGGATATTTCCGCTCCCGGCCCCCCTGTTTTCACCGCTTCATGAACAATCATGGCCCTGCCTGTCTTTTTTACAGAGGCAAGGATCGTGTCTTCATCTATTGGGGAAATCGTTCGTAAATCTATTACTTCAATCGAGACATTTTGCTGCTGCTCCCACTGTTCTGCCACCTGATGAACGAGCGGCACGGTCGGGCCCCAGGCAATGACGGTCAGGTCTTCCCCCTCTTTCACCACATTAGCCCTGCCTAACTCAATCATGTAATCCGTCTCCGGGACTTCCTGCTTAAAAGCGCGATACAGTTTCATTGGCTCAAGAAACAGGACAGGATCGTTGTCCCGAATCGCCGCGGTTAACAATCCCTTGGCATCATAAGGGGAGCTTGGCATGACGACTTTCAGGCCCGGAGAATGCAAAAATACTCCTTCTAAACTATCGGAATGAAGCTCCGGCGTTTTCACCCCGCCTCCAAATGGAGCGCGGATTACCATTGGCGCACTTAGTCTTCCACCCGAACGGAATCGGAGCCTTGCTGCCTGCGAGGCCATTTGATCCATCGCTTCATAGATAAATCCGAAAAATTGGATCTCAGCAACCGGACGCAAACCTCTTGCCGCCATGCCGACAGCCGCCCCGACAATGGCTGATTCTGCTATCGGCGTATCAACCACCCGGTCCAGTCCAAAGATTGCCTGCAAACCATCCGTTGCCCGAAACACTCCCCCGTTTTTCCCGATGTCTTCACCAAGGCAGATGATCCGATCATCCCGTTCCATTTCATTTTTTAAGGTTAAATTAATCGCTTCAATCATCGTCAACACGGTCATTTCCATACCTCCTCTGAACCTAGGGATAGCTGCTGTTCTTTAAGCTGGCTTGTTTTCTGCTCATATACCAGGTCAAATACTTCTTTCGTGCTGCTCTTTGGTGTATTGAGTGCTTGTTCAAAGGCTTCGGTAACCATCTGATCGGCCCGCTCGTATTCCTCTTTGTCTAATGCCTCATTCCAAATTCCTTTTTCTACAATAAATGCCTTCATTCTCTTCAGCGGGTCTTTCGCCAGCCAGTGCTCCACATCGCTGCCTTCTCTGTATTTAGTCGGGTCATCCGCTGTAGTATGCGGGCCCTGCCGGTAAGTGACCGCCTCTATTAATACTGGTTCCCCTTTTCGTGCCCGGTTCAGAGCCTGCTTCATGGCCGTATAGACCGCAAGCACATCATTGCCATCCACCTGCACTCCTGCCATACCGTAGGCGAGCGCCTTTTGGGCAATTGTTTTGCTGCCTGTCTGCTTGCGGACCGGCACACTGATCGCCCACTGGTTGTTCTGTACAAAGAAAACCATCGGGAGCTTGTAAACACCGGCAAAATTCATCGCCTCATGGAAATCCCCTTCAGAGGTGCCTCCGTCCCCCAAATAGGCGACACTTACACTGTCTTCCTTTTTGTATTTACTCGCCCAGGCACCGCCCACCGCGTGAAGGCATTGGGCCGCAATGATAATCTGGACTGGAAAAACATGAGCCCCCGCCGCATCGGTCCCGTTTAGGTGACCCATTGTATAGAGGAAAAAGTTCTTCATTGGGAATCCGCGCACAAAGCAGGCAGCACCCTCACGATAGCTAGGATAGATCCAATCCTGTTCCGTCAATGCGCAAGCGCTTCCAACTTGTGCGGCTTCTTGCCCGCTTAATGGGGCGTACGTACCGATTCTCCCCTGCCGTTGCAGCTTTAGGGCGCGCTGGTCAAACACCCTGGCCTGTACCATCCATTTATATAAGCTGATTAGCTCTTCATCAGATACTTCCGGCATGGTACCTGTTATTTTCCCGTGTTCATCTAAAAATTGGATTCTTTCGACTGTCAGATCATTTGGCTCCACCCACATACAATTCCCTCCTATTTGAAAATGGCAGTCTGTGACCTCTTATCAAGTGGATTTTGGTCCGCTCAAAAAAAGAGGTCAGTAACCGTCCCTTTCTATTTCTTTCTATAAAGGTACTGACCGATCATCAGGTTCATTCTGCAAAATGAAAAAAGGAATCAGAGACATGCGCCTCCATTCCTTTTGCCTGATTTTTATTTTACTAACTTAATAAACTCCCTCATAAAGTCAGGCAAATCTGGCCATGCATGGCCGGAGACAAGATTGCCCTCGACATGGAGAGTATCCTCAATATAAGTGGCGCCGCATGCCTCTACGTCAGGCTTGCATGCAATATAGGCAGTCATCTCCCTGCCCTCTAAATATTGACGGACAGCCGTTAAAACCTGTGCTGCATGGCAAATCGCCCCAACAGGCTTGCCTGCCTCAAAGAAATGGGCGACAATTTTGGGGACATTTTCGTTTAATCGGATATATTCCGGCGCCCTTCCCCCTGGAATGATTAATCCATCATATTCTTCTGGGTTGACCTCCTCAAACGCCACTTGCGACTCAATTAAGTATCCCTTGCTTTCCGTATACGTATCCCAGCCAATGAAATCATGGACAACGGTTTGCAGCTTCTTCTTTGATGGTGCCGCAATTTGGACATCAAAGCCCTCTTCCAAGCACCGAAAATACGGATAATAAATTTCTAAAGCCTCCACCGCATCGCCCGCAATGATTAACACTTTTTTAGACATATCGCTAATCCCCCTTTCCAAAATTAGACAACTCCTAAATGAATATATTCGTTGATTCCCTAAATTTTCCTCCACCAAAATTAAAAAATTTATTAACGCTCGCCAAAATCAATATTTTCCTGCCTTTCTGGGAAAAAATAACTTATACCTCATTTAAAAGAATGAAAGGGGTTTAAGATGGATAATTTTCTGCAAAACCAAACATGGCTTCGTCCATTCGTGCCATTCTTTCTTGTTCTCATAATTAGTACTGTCACTCATCAGCCTGCACAGGCACAAAGCTTCAGCCAGACCCATGTAAAGTACGGCAGCGAACCGAGACAGACAATGGATATCTACACACCGATTGATGGAGGACAACAATCCCGCCCTGTCATTATTTATGTACACGGCGGAGGCTGGATGCATGGCGATAAATCGAATGTCGCAGAAAAACCGGACTTCTTTACAAACAAAGGCTATGCATTTATTTCTGTCAATTATCAATTGTCTCCCCGCGTAACCTATAAGGAAATGGCCAAGGATATTTCCAGGGCGATTTACTGGATTTATCATCATGCCCATCACTATCAAATTAATATGGCAAAAATAAACTTAATGGGGCATTCCGCCGGCGGCCATTTAGTTGCGTTGATTGGAACCGACTCTTACTATTTAGCTTCAGCGGGCCTTCCTCTTCAGGTAATCAACTCGATTGTTAACTTGGACGGTCCCGTAGATTTAACGGAGTTTATCCCTAGGAATAACGCATATATGGAAGTGTTTGGAGACAATAAAGAAAATTGGGCTCATGCCTCCCCGGTCACTTATGTGTCCAATAAAAATCTGCCGCCAATTCTGCTAGTCGGCAAAGACAAAAAATCCTTCACCGCTTATGCAGAGAAGGCTAGACTGGCCGGCAATGCCGTAGATCTATTTTTCAATCACGCCCTGACCCACAGGGAAATTACCAACATGCTCGGGAGCAAAAATGGACCAGCAGAGGCCGTAGAGATGACGAATGCTGTTGCTGGATTTCTAGCTCGGAATAATGCCTCATCTTAATCCCAGGGGTTGTTCGGCCTTACTTCACTTCTACTAAAAAAATAGCAGCACCAACCACGGCCTTGGTTGGTGCTGCTCATGTTTGTATGTTTATTTCACCCCATTTTTACAGCACCCCTTTACTTTTAACATGTCAATAAATGATATAACTAAATATGGCAAAAAGAGAATCCTCCATAAAAAGGATTCCTTTAAAATGTAACAAGCAGCAGCAAAGTACCGCCTACAATCAGCACTAATCCTACTGTGGTTTTCTTTGAAAGTTTTTCTTTTAAAAAAATATACGCAAACAGGACAGTCATTAAGATGCTGAGCTTATCAATCGGAACAACGATACTTGCCAGTCCGTCCTGTAAGGCATGATAATAAAACATCCAGGATAACCCTGTGGCCAGCCCGGAAAGGACGAGAAACAGCCAGCTCTTTTTGTCGATTTTTCCAATCCCTTTTTGCTTCCTTGTTGCCCAAACGATCAGCCAGGCCATAGCGAGCACCACAAGCGTCCGAATCGCCGTTCCAAGATTAGGCTCTACATCCTCAATACCTACCTTGCCGAGAATCGATGTTAACGCCGCAAACACAGCCGAAAGCACCGCATAAATGAGCCAGCCGCCGCTTTTTACATCCTTCTTGTCGATTTTCTTTCTTTCAATCATTAAATAGGTGCCAGCCGCAATGCCGATCATGCCGAAAAGCTTATTGGCTGTCACAGGCTCCTGCAAAAAGATAAACGCCATCACCATCGATAACACTGTGCTGGATTTATCAATCGGCACTACTTTATTGACGTCTCCCAGCTGCAGGGCTTTGAAATAGCAAATCCACGACAGCCCTGTCGTTAAGCCAGATAGGATTAAAAATAATAAACTTTTCGCACTAATAGATGCAATAGTTGTTTGCGAACCGACAACAAAGACAATCACCCACGCAAATAGCGCAACCACTATGGTCCTCAGTGCGGTGGCCAGGTTCGAATCAATATTTTTAATCCCTATTTTCGCCAGAATGGACATAATTCCCGCAAAAAAAGCGGCTAGAAAGGCATATAACACCCACATGATTCCATTTCCCTTCGTTCATTATCGTAACTTAACATTAAAAAATGACCTCTTTGAGTTCATCATACCTCATGAGATCATTTTTTTCGAATCAACAAGAACGATCGAATTATTAAGCCTTTCCTCGTATTAAACAAACGTTTGTTTAACTTCTTCTTACTTTTTAATCAAACGTTTATTTAACCTTCACCGTTTTTAATCAAACGTTTGTTTAATAAAAAATGACCTAGAAGGATGTCCAATGGACCTCATTCATGGTCCCAGCTCACCCTTGCTCGAATGAAAATCTCAGGGCACGGCTTAAGATCGTGGGCACAACCGATATATGATTTTCCCCCTCCAATTGCTGAAACGCCACATTCAGTTTAGGGTTATTTAATTGTACTAGCCGATCGGCTAATTCCTTTGTTTCCTTAATCATATAGTCCTTTTCTAATGCTCCAACAGCCAGGAAAACGCCTCGCTTCTGATTGACTTGAGCTAATTGAGGGAAAAACAGGTTTTCATGTTCATAAATATTTCGTTTATTCCACCAAATGGACGGGCTGGAAGCAACATAGGTTTGAAATGCAGCCGGCTTTGTGAACAAGGCATATAACGTGAATAACCCTCCCAAGGAATGGCCAAACAGCATTTGCCGCTGTAAATCAATTGGGTAGCGCCGATTGATTTCCGGGATGAACTCCTCTTGAATAAATTGATAAAAGAAATGCGCTCCTCCTGCTTCCGGCCATGGACTTCCATCTGGTCTTGGCGGCAAATCAACGGAAGCAGCCGGGGGTGTAAAATCATACACCCGCCTTGCCGTGACAAAATCTTCTGCTTCGGGATAACCAATCCCTACAATGATAGCAGGAGCTATTCCTGTCTTTTCCGACCGGACCGACTGGAGCCTGATGACCTCCTGAAAGCTTTGAAAGAAGGCATTTCCGTCTAGTACATAAATAACTGGATAGCCTGCAGGCGGAGCAGGCTGCTTTGGAATTGAGACAAGAATTTGATATGGCAGATGGTTTATTTTAGAATACGTCAGCCATTGCTCCGTCTGCGGAATGATGACGTTCGATTTCGTAATGCGGCCTTCCATGGTTGAAGCTCCCTTCCATTCATAATCTCTCACCTATATGATTTGGCCGACAGCTTGGTGTTCATCTTGTCCGATGCTTTCATAGCCAAAACAGACCGGCACCCCGTTATACGGGTCGATCATCACTCTTGCTTGAATCTGAAACACTTGCTGCAGCACTTCTGCTGTCATGATTTCTAAGGGAGGGCCCACCCGTATGATCGTTCCTTCTTTCATTGCCACAATCTCATGGGAAAAACGTGCCGCATGGTTGATATCATGAAGCACCATGACAATGGTACATTTTTGGTCCTTATTTAGCTGTTCAACAATCTGAAGCACCTCAAGCTGGTGGGCCATATCCAGATAGGTCGTCGGTTCATCCAATAGCAGGATATCTGTTTCCTGAGCTAATGCCATCGCCAGCCATACCTTTTGCCGCTGCCCGCCTGACAAATTTCCAAGCTCACGGTCACGAAAGCCCGTAACCTTCGTAATCTCCATCGCCCATTCCAATACTTCCTTATCCTTTGCGGTTAACTTATTAACATTATTTCGATGCGGATACCTGCCATATGTGATTAATTCCTCTACTTTCAATTGACCTGGCGCAATCGGATTTTGTGAAAGGAGCGCCAGTTGTTTGGCAATTTGTTTGGTGGGAATCGTCTGTAAATCCTTGCCTTGCAAATAAACCTTGCCTTGCTTCTGCTTAAGAATTCGTCCCATTGTTTTCAATACTGTGGATTTTCCACAGCCATTTGGACCAATAATGGTGGTGATCTTCCCCTTTTTAACAGCCAGATTCAGATCCTGGAATACGGTAAACTTTTCATAACTTGCTTCAAGGTCCTTGACACTAAGAATCGACATGACTCCTTCCTCCTCCTATGCCTTTACTTTTACGAGTAAATAAAGAAAATAGGGAACGCCAATGATGGAGATGATTATCCCCACCGGTAATTCAGCCGGGGCCACCACTGTTTTCGCGATAAAATCAGAAACAATCACAAGGAACATCCCCATTACGCCACATAAAGGAACAACCTGACGATGCTTGATTCCAACTAGACGTTTGGCCATTTGCGGAGCAATCAGGCCAACAAAACCAATACTGCCGGATACTGACACACAGCTGGCGACTAACCCGATGGCGCAAAGCAGTAGAATCGATTTCTCTTTCTCAATTGAAATACCTAAGCTCTTAGCAGATTCATCTTCCAATTGAAATAAATCTAGCAAATAGGTTTTTTTATAGATAATCGGAATTAAAACGAGCAGCCACGGCAGCATGGACAGGATATAGGACCAATTCGCATTATAAATGCTCCCCGATACCCATACCGCAGCCATTTCAAAGTCGGAGGCTTTCATTTTTAAAGATACATAGAGGGCTAGAGCACTAAAGCCTGACCCAATGGCAATTCCAGTTAGTAACAGCCGCTCCGTGTCCAATGTTCCATTTTTCCAAGAGAATAGATAGATCAAAATGGCTGCACCCAGGCCGCCTGCTAATCCAAATATTGGGGCCATCATAATCGCTAACCATCCCGTCCCATTGAGCTGTCCCTGGACGACAAGCATAAAAATGACCATGGCTGCACCGGCGCCGGCATTAATCCCTAAAACACCAGAATCAGCCAATGGATTCCGTGTAACCCCTTGAATAACCGCACCCGCAACCCCTAAACCCAATCCGACCAGCCCGGCGATGGCAATCCGGGGAAGTCTAAAATCAAAGATGACAAGATCGTATTCTTTTACCGGATGAATCCGCAATAAGGTACGAATGATATCCGCCATGCTCAAATCGAAGGTGCCATTTGTTAAACTCAGATAAATAGCTACCATCATCAAGCAGACCAACACCGTCATCATCAACAGATAGCGCTGCCATGAATCTCTATGCATCTTTCCTTCCTCCTTTCATTCGAATTAAGTAAAGGAAGAAAGGAACACCGATCAAAGAAGTCACAACGCCAATAGGGGTCTCAAAGGGATCGTTGATTCCCCTGCTGATGACATCACATAGTCCAAGAAATACAGCCCCTAACACACCCCCACAGGGGATGATCCATTTATAATCGATACCGATTAAAAACCGTGTAATATGAGGAATGATCAAACCAACGAAGCCAATCTTTCCGACGATGGCTACTGCGGTACCGGTTAGCATCACGACAGTCAAAACGGCCGCGGCTTTCACAAGTCTTGTCCGCTGCCCTAGATTAATCGAAACCTCTTCCCCTAGCGAAAGGACGGTAATTGATTTTGCAATCAGCAGGGCAAGAATAATACCCAAGAGCCCAAATGGGATGGAAAGCTTCAGCATCGCCGGATCGATTTGGTGCAGCCGTGCATTATACCAAAAGCTAATATTTTGAGACACCTGAAAAAAGGACGCAATGGCAGCAGAAACACTGCTTAGAAAGGTGCCAATGATTGTACCAATAATCGCTAATCGTACAGGCGATAATCCGTTTCGAATCAGCGAGCCGAATCCATATACAAGACCTGCCCCTAATAAAGAACCCAGCATCGAGAGTAGAATCATCGAAATGGAGGATAAATTTGGAATCAACACCATGCATAGTGTAATAACCAAGACGGAGCCATCCGTAACCCCCATGATCGAAGGAGAGGCTAGATAATTTCTGGTTATCCCCTGCATCACTGCTCCTGATAAGGCAAGGAAAGCTCCGACCAGCAGGGCACCTAACACTCGGGGCAGTCGTGATGTCATGACAATCACATGGGTGACATTTTCGGAGTCATAGTGAAAAAGGGCATTCCAAATCGTAACTAAGTCGACATTTTTTGCTCCATATAAAATCGATACAAAAATGGTGATAATCATAAGAAGCGGCCCTATACCCAAAACAAGGATGGAGGCCCAATGTATTTTCTTCATATCCTTCAAAACACCTTAGCTTATTTCAATAATGTTTTCTCTACTGCTTTCAGGAAAGTGGTTTTACTCAAAGCCGTTCCCCCCTGATACATAGGATCAATGGCATTGACAAACACCTGTTTATTTTTTACTGCTTGAATACTATTCCAAATCGGATTGCTTTCCAGTTCTTCTAATGCCTTCGGTTTATCGGCGTTTTCACTTTCTTCAAATTGTAAATAGATATAATCAGGATTCATTTCTGCAAATTTTTCTAATGAGATGGCTTCTTGTGCTTTAACTGCCTTGATTTCTTCAGGTACTGTCATTCCCAGATCAGCGTAAAGAACAGGGTTCAGATACACATCCTGCGGATACAGAAACAGGCTGCCGCCTCTGATTCTGACAATAACTGCTTTTTTATCCTTTAAATCCTCTCCTGCTTGGTCCTTCACTTTTTTCACGGTTTCTTCATATTGCTTGATTATGTTATCAGCTTTCGATTGTTTACCGGTCAGCTCAGCAAGTAATTTCAAATTTTCTTTCCAATCTGTTGAGATATGGGAAATTGGAAACATCGGAGCTATTTTCTTTAACTGCTCCGCTACATCCGGCTGGAATTTATCCGTCCCTAATATGACATCTGGTTTTAAGGTTAACAGCGTCTCAAAATTTGGCTGGGTCTTCTCCCCAATTGATTCAGCGCCTTGTAGATCATCGGCCACGTATTCAGGCAGCTTTCCCCCAATAGTAATGGCTCCTGCTGGTTTAACTCCTAAGATGGCAGCATCCTCCATCGCTTCTAAGCTGGCGGCGGCAATTTTTGTGACCTTATTAGGGATGGTGTACTCTTTGTTTAAATAGGTGATGGTCTGATTGACCGGTTTTGTTGTTTCGCTATTCTGCTTCGTTTCTGCTGTTTTTTCTGACGGTTTTGCAGCCGTCTTTTCTGATGTATTGCATGCTGTAAGCCCAATCATGCAAACAGCGGTCATCCCGAACATAAATAATTTCTTTTTCATTGCTAACCCCTCTCTCTTCTCAACCCTCATTAAATGATATCGATAATCATTCTCAATGATAGTCCATCATCATTTTTCCGTCCATGGACAATTTCCAGAAATTAAGATGGATCATCTCCTGAAAACAGCCTTAGGGTTTCCGTTAAAATTCGGTCATGGGCAGAGGCGGAATACTCCAGCCAGGGGTCAGAAGAAAGCAAATGAACCTGACCGGATTGAACGGCCCTTAATTCCTGCCATTCGAAGGATTGCTGCAATCCTCTCCAATAAGCTAACGTGTCTGGCTCCTGGCAGACCAGGATGAGAAGGCAGTCCGCATCCACTTCTGCCAATTGCCCAATGGAAATCGGCTCTTTAGCTGCCTGCGGATAGGCGGAAGAGAGCTGCAGATCATGATACAAAACCTCTACTATGCTCCGGCTGCAATGTATATAAAGATTATGTTTATGGATTCTTAACAAAAGAATCCGTGCACCCTTCATCCTTCTGTTTAATTGTTCACGAGTTAACTTTACTTTCTCTTGATAGCTTTGCAGGAATTGCATCGCTTCTGGTCTTTCTCCTAAAAATTCAGCGATTCTCACTAATTGCTCCCGCCAATCCTTTGCGCTCTCCGGGGCATACAACAGCGACGGCATCCTCTCAAGCCGCTCTTTCTCCCCATCGCTGATGGGGTCCGTACAAATAATGATATCTGGCTGGGCTTTACGGATTGTTTCAATATTAGACTCCCAATGTAAGTTTCGCCGGTAGGCACTTAGATGGACCTCAATGTCATCCCGGTACCTGTTGTAATAGAAGGGAGTCCATTTGGGATGGAGAGGCGCTGCATATGGAATGATGTTTAGTGCAAGCAATTGCCCTATATCACTGGGCCGATAGGCAGCAACCTTACGCCGGCGCTTTTTCATATACATCGAGGGTGAAATTCCAACCCGCTTCTTAAATTTTCGGCTAAAATAAAATTCATCTTGATAACCGACCTGAGAGGCAATGTCCCGAAGCCGGAGATGAGCCTGGGACATTAACTGTTTGGCCCGTTTTATCCGCAGCTCGGTCAAATAATCAATTGCACTTGTCCCATACGTTTTCTTGAAAAGATCGACAAAATACTTCGGGCTGATCTGGGCTATATGGGCAAGCTGTAATATCGTCAAATTCTCGTTATAATGGTTTTCCAAATACTCTTTTGCACTTTCAAGTGACGTTTGCTGTGCATCTAGACGATGGATACGGTTTTTCAAGATCCGATAAATCAATTCCTGGAAGATGGCCTGACTTCGAAAACGCTCCAACCCGTAAGGACTTTGCCAATACCCACAAAGCTCCATGCACATTGAAACTAGAGATTCAGAGGGCTGAATTGGGATTTCCCCTTTCAAAGCCAGCCACTGCATTTTATCATTGGATTTTATATCTTGATTTCTCTGCTCTTTGTCTTGATATACCTCAAACCGAAGCAGCAGCAGTTTCAAATCCTCCGAGTGATCAGCCGCTGCCTCAAACGTTTCATTAGGCGGGCACAAATAGACCCCAGCCTCTCTCAAACGGCACTCAAAGCGGTCAAGGGATAGACGCCCTTGACCATTGATCACCACGATTAATACATGGGAGGCCGTGAATTGCTGTTCACTCCGCCAACCGCTATTTCCTGTCATTGTTTCAATATTGCGCAGTCTAATGACTAGGTCATCCCACTGAACATCTGGTTCTCCTTTCTGGATCCATTGGATAGGATTCATCTGCTCCACCCCTTAAATGATAACGTTTGTCATTTATTAGTTGATTTGATAGTAGATGATAATGATTATCAATGTCAATTAATTTAATGTATGTTTTATAGGGGACAATATTTTTTATTTAGGAATTTTTTTTGGTTGAAGGAAACTTTTTAAAGGAGTACAATATAATTAAATTAAACGATTGGGAATTATTAGTGAGGAAGGGGCGATCCATTCTCAAAATATTGGAAGCCCATTTACATCAAATTGTACTCTTTATTTTTTTATCTAAAAGTTTCCTTAATGCAAAATTTATACCTACAGGAAAAATAAATTGTTCACTTCAATAAAAAGGGAGGATGAAAAAAATGAGCACAAATGAAACAGCTTCTAATTTGGGGGATTTGAAGCATTCTTGGAAAAAGGAAAATCCAAATCCAAGTTTACAAGAGGTTCATAAATCCATTCCCATCAAAAAAACGGGCAGCTTTTTTCGAAAATTATTAGGATTTATCGGTCCAGGGTATTTGGTAGCAGTGGGCTATATGGATCCAGGAAACTGGGCAACCTCGATTGCCGGAGGATCAGCCTATGGTTACACGTTACTTTCAGTCATACTAATCTCAAACCTAATGGCGATTCTTTTACAATCTTTATCAGCTAAATTGGGGATTGTGTCAGGACGGGATTTAGCTCAGGCCTGCCGGGATCATTTTAGCAAACCCGTTTCGTTTGTACTGTGGATCTTATGTGAGTTAGCGATTGCGGCATGTGATTTAGCAGAAATCATCGGCGCAGCCATTGCCTTAAACTTATTGTTTGGTATCCCGCTTGTGTATGGCGTTTGTCTTACGGCCTTTGATATACTGCTTGTTTTGCTTTTACAAAATAAGGGGTTCCGTTATATCGAGTCATTTGTCATTGCCTTGATTGCCACGATCGCGGTATGTTTTGGCTTTGAACTCATCTTGTCAAAGCCTGAAATTAGCGGAATCGTATCCGGTTTTATCCCAAGCAGCACGATCGTGACGAATCCAAATATGCTTTATATTGCCTTAGGGATTTTGGGAGCAACCGTCATGCCTCATAATCTGTATCTGCACTCTTCGATCGTCCAAACAAGAAAATACGATGACACATTAGAGGGTAAACGTTCGGCGATTAAGTACGCCACCATCGATTCCACCGTTGCCTTAATGCTGGCCCTATTTGTGAATGCTGCCATCCTGATCCTGTCTGCCGCAGCCTTTCATAAGACCGGACATACAGATGTGGCAGAAATTCAAGATGCCTATCATTTGTTAGATCCGATGCTCGGTTCGGGAATCGCGGGAATCTTATTCGGGGTTGCCTTGCTGGCTTCGGGCCAGAACTCGACTTTAACAGGCACCCTGGCTGGCCAAATTGTCATGGAAGGGTTCTTAAATATTCGATTAAAGCCTTGGTTAAGACGGTTGATTACCAGATTGATCGCAATCATCCCTGCAGTGACAGTCACGTTAATTTACGGTGAAAAAGGAACCGGTGAATTACTGATTCTTAGCCAGGTCATCCTCTCCCTTCAATTGTCATTTGCCGTGATTCCACTTGTCATGTTCACTAGCGACAAAAGCAAGATGGGTATATTTGTCAATAAAACCTGGATAAAATGGCTCGCTTGGTTCGTGACATCGGTTATTGTCGTATTAAATGCCTATTTACTTTGGAGTACCTTTTTCTAGAATTAATTTTACTAACATAACAACATAAAAAAGGAACCAATCAAGAATTAGCTTGGTTCCTTTGCTGTATACACTTTAATGTTATTCCTTCCAAAATCCTTGGCCGAATACATAGCCGCATCTGCATATTTCATCAATTCAACAAAAGTAGTTCCATCTTTAGGATAAAAAGCGATTCCTATACTTGATGTTGTATTAAACGTATGATGCTGAACCGTCCATGGTTCCTGAATAGAGGCCAAAATACGTTCAGCAATCATTAAAGCCTCTTGTTCCTCGCGAAGTTCCGATAGAAGAACGGTGAACTCATCTCCACCCTGTCTTGCAAGTGTGTCAATGTCACGAATGCAGTTCTGGACCCGCTCGGTAAATTGCTTGAGCAATTCATCCCCTGCGTCATGTCCAAATGTATCGTTTATCTTTTTAAAATTGTCCATATCAAAGTACAAAAGAGCAAATTTTCGTTTATGCCGATCTGCCTCTTTTATTGCTTGTTTTAACTTTTCCTGAAAAAGTCTGCGATTTGGCTTGCCTGTTAATGGATCATAAAAAGCCATATTGCTCAATTTCTCTTCCAGCATTTTTCTTTCCGTAATATCTCTGCCCACAAATTGAAGGCTGAGGATATGATCTTGTTCATCTAAAACCAGTTTAGCATGTGCTTCAATCCAAACCCAATGGCCTTCCGCATGTTTCATTCGGAATTCAGCCGTATGGTCCTCCTTTGCCATGATTCCACTCCTGAATTGACTTTGCACATGATCCATGTCATCCGGGTGAATCAATTTAAAGGCAGAATATCCCTCCATTCTCTTTGGAGAATACCCTAGTACATGTTCATGTGAGGGTGAAGCATAGGTCACGACTCCTTTTGTATCTACAATCCTAACTAGATCCGTCATATTTTCGGCAATGAATCGATAGCGTTCCTCGCTTTTCCGCAAGGATTCTTCAGCCAGCTTTTTTTCAGTTATGTCATTTCGGATGGAGACATATTGATACGGTTTTCCTTGATGATTAAGGAAAGGAACAATGGTTGTGGATACCCAATAAAAACTGCCATCTTTGGCTTGATTTCGAATTTCCCCCCGCCACGTTTGTCCTGTTCCAATGGTTCTCCACATTTCTTTGAAGAATTCCTTGGAATGATAGCCTGAATTTAATAAGCGATGGTCTTTTCCAAGCAGCTCTTCTTCCGTGTATTGAGATATTTCACAAAATTTATCGTTTACAAATTTAATGATTCCCCTATTATCCGTTATCGCTATGATGGAAGACTCAGCTAACGCTCTTTGAACATCAGCCAGTTCTTTTATAGATTCTTTCAAGGCTTGTTCACTTTTACCCAAGGCAAGCTCGGATCGCTTTTTGTCCCGAATGATGCCTCTTGAAGCAAGAGCAAATATCATGACAGACGATACAATGACATACAAATACCCTTTAAAAATGGCCAATGATATATACAAATGGGTACTATATATAAACCATACCTTTAACGCTTGATCGGAAAATAGGATCCAAATACTGCCCAAAACGGCATATAAAAGCGTGATTTTCAGAGGTAAAGCATAATAATCTAATAAGTATTTGAATCTATTTAGTGTTAATCTCCTATCATCCTGCTTGTTCATTTCTCTTTTTCTCCTTCGGCAACCCAGCCATCCTAGTCACTGCCTTAGATCTGTGGTTTTGCGTCCCTGTTTTTCAACAGGTTTGCCCTTTTCAAAGTATTTATGAGCGTTGATTATATGCTAACCCTTAAACATTTTTACTACTTTAACATTAAACCACTTCATACTTCCACCTATCCATAGTGAAATAATCCCAAATATTACACTGGGTTATGTTGCAAAAAAAAACACCCCAGTAGGATGCTTAATTTTTGCTATATGCAAGTTTATTAAATAGTCATTTCCTCCATATAAAGAACGATAATAACATCAATACACCTGGCTATTATTTTCGCATTTCCATACTTTCAGGTATTTGTTTAACAGCAGGAAATTCCTTCAGATATTGGCTGGCTTTACGCAATGTATTAGAAACATAGTTTAATCGGCGTTTCAATAAAATAAGCAGATGCTGTTCCTCATCACTCCCTGGCTCGGTCTTGAGTAAATCCTGAATGGGTTCTAAAGACGGAATGGGCTGATAGTTTAGCGCTAAATCTTGTTCATATTTGTTTCCAGTTGTATAATTTAGCGGAATTAAGATACGACCCAAAGTGATCACTATCTGATTAAAAATTGTAGGTTCAAGATCTTGCGCCTGATAAAATGGCTGAACCACTTCCTCCAACTGATTGCAGTATTTAACAGCCTCACTCAGTTCAAATCGGTCCTGAGCTATCTTCTGCCATTGGAGGAGATGATTCCGCAGCTCCATGATTGTTTCCCTAAAATCCAAAGCTAATCTTGGCTCTTCTAAATATCTAGATAATGAGTAGAGATAAATCCGGGCATCTCTATTTAGAAAAGCTGGATCTAACTTATCGACGGTATCATCTACTGCATGCCACCACGAACCCAGCCCGCCTGTTTTTCCATTCCCGCCAAGTAAATTACTCGAACCAATGTACTTAGGGTCTGTGATGGGGGGCTGTTCAGAAAGACACATAAACAATCCTGAAACCCCGATACCATAAAAAGACTGGTCTCCTCCGCGTCCAAAGCGTCCACCTTCGAATACTTCACCCGTTTCTAATGCTAAGGCCTCAATCGCAACAGGTTTCGTCTCTGACATGGCCCAGGCTTGAGAAAGAACAGTTGCCCCTTTGCCGCCAACAGAATCTACATACATTTGGACCACTAGTTCCTCCTCTAATTCTGCCCAATGCTCATCAACATACCAAGTGGATCCGGCATATCTCCCATGTGAATGCCCTGACCAGAAGGCAACCCTTAAACTGCGGACAAGCTTATCTTTTCTTTGTTGAAAAACACGTAAGGCTTCTAACTGCACAGCGTTCGCACTCGCGTTATCCATTGCTCCATAATGCCATGAATCAACATGTCCAGCTAACATAACCACTTCTTCCGGATATTGATTTCCTTCAATATCAGCGATTAATAATGGAATTTCTCTCCATTCCGTTAATACTTCTGTATTCAAAGTAACTTGAACAGGTATTTGCTGAGCAAGTTGACTTTTTATTTTTCTTGCATCCTTTTCCAAAATAGAGACAACTGGAATCTCAGGCAATAGGTGCTGGCGGTCTGAAGGAGGAGAGCCCCATACTGGGGATACAATCATCTCGTGAAATTCACTGCCATTAATAAAAACAACGCCTGCTGCGTTCGCTTTTCCAGCATTCAGCGTACTTAATGGAGTCGCTAAACCCTCAACTAAAGCAATTGCCCCTTGAGGAAAATGTTTATAATCATCAGGCATCCCTTTCCCAACATAAACCAATGATCCCGCTATTCCTTCTTTAGGTGTATTGGCACCCATGGCATGTGTGATACATTCTATAGGCATTTCTATGCCCTGCATTTTAATGGTTACAGATGCCTTTCCAGGCAAGCTAATATATGCTGGATGGGTGATTCGTTTATAGCTGATTTTCCACTCTGTCAATTTTTCCTCTATATAATCAAAGCCTTTGGACTCCTCCGGCGAACCAGATAACCGGACCCATTGGGCAATATGTTGAATATGGCCCATTAACTGTTCTGGACTTGTCATGTCTCTAACATCCATTGTCATAAAAATTATCCCCTTTTCAATTTTTATCATCCTCTTTTACTCACACAACATCCTGATTTTGATTAAAATAACTGCTTCCCGCCATCATTCTACTGTTAAATGTTAAATGAATACTGTTAACACTTTTAAACATAAATCAATCCCCTCTATTTTCGTTTATCCTATTGACTGACTTTTGATTCATTTAATAATTAGAATATTGAGAATTTTTAAAGCACTATTCGATGTGGTTACCAACATTTTACAATAATTCAGCTATTTTACCAAGTCCTTACTTAATTATGTTCTTATTTTAGGAAGATTTACATATAAAGTCTATTAGCATGTTATAAAGTCTACCAAAGTTTTTTTTCAAATTTGAATAGTAAGCTCTATTCCTATCCCCTAACGAATCATATAGTTATGAATTTTTTTACACATACTTAGAACTAATATGGGAGATATTCTCATTCCTTATCTAACAAATCCTCACGAATAAGAGATATTTACCGATGAATCATCTGCCTATTTTTATGAAAGTTTATTGACACCCTCATCTACTCAGTGTTACAATGTACTTGTAATAAGTAATACTAAATAGCTTGATTTCCGAAAATTACCCCTTTGTACTAAGCTATCCTGGATAAATGTCAGACAAAGTTGAGGAGGTGCTGAACATGGAAAATTTAACTGAAATGCTGAAGGGTTCGCTGGAAGGCTGCGTGCTCGAAATCATCAGCCGCCATGAAACCTATGGCTACGAGATTACCCGCCTTCTTAACGAGCTGGGGTTTACCGAAGTCGTGGAAGGGACGGTCTACACCATCCTCGTGCGATTAGAAAAGAAAAAGCTGGTCAATATAGAAAAAAAACCGTCAGATATGGGGCCGCCCCGCAAGTTTTATACACTTAATGAGGCTGGACGGAAGGAACTTGAATTATTTTGGGAAAAATGGGATTTCGTATCTTCAAAAATCAATGCCTTAAAGTCTACCTAACCGAAAAAGATATTCCGTCCGATCTTATGGAAATGTCTTGTTCAGCTTGATCTAAAAAAGGAGGAAAAATAATATGTTGGAACTGTTCAAAAAAATGATAGGCGATAAAAAAGAGTACAAGATGATGATGGCAAGGGTCGAAGCCCTGCCAGAGGACTATGAGTACGTATTTAAGAAAATTCAAAACTACATGTGGAATTTCTCAGCGGGCAATGGGATGGATATGCTCCACATGCAATATGAATTAATAGAGTTGTTCGAAGCCGGTGCAGCGGAAGGCAGACAGGTGCTCGACATTACCGGGGACGATGTGGCTTCCTTTGCCGACGAACTCGTGGCAAACGCTAAAACCTATACCGCCAAGTATCGCGAAGACTTGAATCATAGTATCATGAAGCGGTTGGGAAAAAATAAATCGAATAAATAATACCAACTGATTAGCTGGTTTCAAAAGTGAACTGCCAACTTTGCTATTCAGTTATATTTTTAACCCAGTAATAAGTAATACAGATTATCAGTCAGACTTAATAGACAAGGATAGGCATGTTCTCCCCGTAAAACAACATTAGTATAAGGAGGAAAAAAGGATGAATAATGCGGCAATTTCAGTAAAAGGGCTAAAAAAATCCTTTAAAGACAAGGAAGTCTTAAAGGGGGTTGATTTTGAGGTACGGCGTGGTGAAATTTTCGCACTGTTGGGTTCTAATGGCGCAGGCAAAACGACGATAGTCAACATCCTATCGACGTTAATGAAGCCTGATGGCGGCGAAGCAACAATTTGTGGCTTTGACGTCCAGCGCCAATCAGATCATGTTCGCCAGAGCATCAGCCTGACCGGACAGTTTGCCGCTTTAGATGGCATGCAAACAGGAAGGGAAAACCTGATCATGATCGCCAAACTGCGGGGAGTTGCCAATCCTGCTCAAGTCGCCGACCATCTGCTGGAAAAATTTAGCCTGCGTGACGCGGCCAATCGCCGGGCGGACCAGTATTCTGGCGGGATGAAACGCCGGCTTGACATCGCCATGAGTCTGATCGGGACGCCAGCCGTCATTTTTCTCGACGAACCGACGACAGGGCTTGACCCTGAAGCGCGGCTTGAGGTTTGGAATACCGTCAAGGAGCTTGCCGGCAGCGGAACGACCATCTTGCTGACTACCCAGTACCTGGAAGAAGCCGAACAACTGGCGGACCGGATCGCCATCCTGCATGGCGGAAAAATCATCACGACCGGTACCCTTGCCGAACTCAAGGAGACGTTTCCGCCAGCGAAAGTGGAGTATATCGAGAAGCAGCCGACATTGGAGGAAATTTTCCTCGCGATCATCAACAAAAAGGAGGAAATGTAAATGAAAAGCAAAACAGGGATATTACTTGGACGTTTAATGCGCAACATCATGCGCAGCCCGGATACGATTATTACGGTGGCGATTACGCCGATTGCGATGATGCTGCTGTTTGTCTACGTATTTGGCGGCGCCATCGAGACAGGAACGGACAACTACGTCAATTATTTATTGCCGGGTATCTTGCTAATGGCGATTGCATCCGGCGTCGCTTACACTTCCTTTCGGATGTTTACGGATGTAAAGAGCGGGCTGATGGCGCGGTTCATTACCATGCCCATCAAGCGCTCGTCGATATTGTGGGCTCACGTGTTGACTTCGCTTGTTTCTAATGCCCTTACTCTCGTAGTCGTTTTCCTCGTCGCACTCTTGATGGGCTTCCATTCGAGCGCCGGTATCCTGGATTGGCTCGCGGTAGCTGGGATACTCGGGCTGTTTACGCTGGCGCTGACATGGCTTGCGGTCATTCCTGGATTGACAGCGAAGACAATGGAGGGGGCATCAGCCTACTCGTACCCGCTGATATTCCTGCCGTTTATCAGTTCGGCCTTTGTCCCTACCGAAACCATGCCCAAAATTGTCCGTGTGTTCGCTGAGAACCAGCCCGTGACTTCCATCGTGAATGCGATTCGTGCCCTCTTGTATGAAGGGTCCGTTGGCAGCGATATCTGGGTCGCGCTTGCCTGGTGCGCCAGCATCATGGTCATCACTTACTTTTTCGCCATTAAAGCATTTAAACGCCAGTTAGGGTAAGTACACCAATATGGAATTAGCCATATCAAAAGTCAACCGCTGCAATGAATGCCTTTGCTATCGCTAAAGGGTTGGCGAACTTAATGTCTTTCATTTAAAGCATAAAGCTTGATGAAAACCATACCAATAGCAGTGAAAAAAACAGGCGCATGAAATTTTCATGTGCCTCACTATTGTTACGGTTACTCTTAATCCGAAAAATCAGTCCAGTTCTCTTACTTTAACCGGTAATAATACTCTTTCAATTTGTTCTCGATGCGGCTCATACTGTGATGGCAGCATCAATCTTTCTCCCATTGTCTCTTTCGATTCATCATGAGCAAAACCTGGAGGATCGGTAGCAATTTCAAACAGGATTTCCCCATGCTCTCTGAAGTAAATGGCATTAAAGTAATTTCTGTCCTTTACAGGAGTGACACCATAACCATGCGCTGCCACATACTTTTGCCAATCCAATTGATCCTCATCATCCACTGCCCGCCATGCAATGTGGTGTACAGTCCCCACTCCTATTTGTCCACGACCTCCAGGAGTTAATTTAACATCGATTGTATTGCCGATATCGCCAATTGAACGGTACCTGACAAAATCCCCTTCCCTGCCAACCAGCTCCAGCCCCATTACATTTTCTAACAATTCTGCTGTCTTATTAGGCTGTGTGGAGAAAAGAGTGGCCCCGCCAAAACCTTTAATAGCGACTTCAGGTGCTACGCCGCCAAAAGTCCAGCTATTGGTTTCACCTTCTTCTCTCTCCACGATTTCAAGATGAAGCCCGTGAGGATCATCAAACACTAAATAGTTCTCTCCAAATCGTTCTATTCTAGTAAAAGGAACATGGAATTTTTCCAGTCTCCTTTCCCAAAATTCAAAAGCACCCTTCGGAACAACATAGGATGTAACACCTACCTGGCCGTCACCAATAATTCCTTGACGAGCACCTGGCCATGGGAAGAATGTGATGATGGTTCCAGGTTTTCCGCCTTCATTCCCAAAATAGAGGTGGTAAGTACCTGGATCGTCAAAGTTTACTGTTTGCTTGACTAAACGCAGACCCAAAATGGCTGCGTAAAAATCCACGTTCTCTTGCGGGTGGCCGACAATTGCCGTTATATGGTGAATACCCATTGTTTTCTTGCTCATTTTAACCACTCCTTAAATCCTCCTCTGTTATTTTATCTCGAATTCGAGATATATACTTAAAAAAAATCCAGTTAAAGGTATCTTTTTCTTAAGCTGATTTAAAAGTTCAGCTCACTCAAAATCTCGAATTAATTTATCTTGAATTCGAGATAATTATATGGTTTATAAACTCATTTGTCAATAACCTTTTTTATTTACGACACGACACCCATCTATTAGTATATATTTAAATGTCTCCCGCCCTCTACGGATTCTCAACTCCATTTTCTTATTAAAAATTTCATCATACATACTTAATGGCAGCCAAGGAAAGATATTTCATCATATAATTAAAAGAGAAGGACATATTGAAAAAGGAGGTCTTATAAAGATTTACGAAATGAACGAAACAGTTTCTATTAAAGGAGAGATCGAATTGGATTCAGTTAATAGGTGGTACAAAATAGGAATAGGTTTGGTGGAATTATTTTTTGGTATTCCCATTTTAGGGGGAGCCATCATTTTGGCTCATGCATGGAGCCCGCTCATTATACTCTTTATCCTTCATATAGCAGGTGTCATTCTCTCATCAAATGCTCATCGCACAAAATCCGGTCACATTTTAGGTATAATTGGAAATATAATTGGATTTATTCCTGTTGTAGGAATGATATTTCACTTTTTAACCGGGATTACTTTAGTTATTCAAGGAGTCCTAAAAAAATAATTGAACGAAATTAGGGAATGTGATAAATATCAGAAGAATCCCACAATCAAAGGAGCCTTCTGATATTTTTCACCCCATTCGGCGGCTCTTTCGCAGAGTCCATCAATCAGCTATTTCGTCATAGCTGGCAGCATGACCTCATCCACTAGTTGCTCGATGAATTTATCATCAACCTCATCATCCTTCATAAAAACGAGATGATAACGCAATACCTCAAAAGGCAGCAACTTGACCAGGTTACTAACCTCATGCTTGATTTCTCCACGAATGATGGCTCTCTCAATAATCTTGCCAATGACATGCAAGTTGGATTCGGATATTTTCTCTGACAGATGGGAGATTTCAGGATTTTCAATCATTTCATTCAGAAAGACCTTCAAGAATTCAGACGAAAAGGCAAGTGAGTTGTTCACGAAATATTGACAAAGTGCCATTAAATCCCCGCGTAAGCTTCCTGTGTCAAAGCTGGCATCCCCTATACTACCATTCCCATTTTGAAAGGTCTTCCATCTAACCGCTTCATACAAAAGGATAAAGGGCGATGACCAAGCTCGATATAAAACACTACGACTTGTCTGTGCTCGTTTAGCGATATTTTGAAAAGTAATGGCTTTATAGCCTTCAGTTTCTAGTATGTCAAGGGCGCTTTGATAAATCGCTTCTTTTAATTCTTTTCCACGCCGTCTTTGCTGTGCCATTTTTTCACCTCAAATAAAATCTTAAGATACACATTGTATTTTATCAAAATTTGTTGTATATTACTACTCGTGGTAAATAAGATACATTTTGTATCTAAAATAGAAAGAAGGATTGCTGTGGAAAAGGAAAAGATAAAACAAGAAAAGCTTCCAAAAGAAGTGACGCGTGCCGCTTGGGCAATCGCTGTGGCTGCCATAGCGCCAATGCTTGACACTACTATGGTCAATATTGCGATCAACCAATTTGGGAAGGATTTTCATACGTCACTGGAAATGATTCAATGGATCATTACGGGTTATGTATTAGCACTTGCGGTTGCTGTGCCGGTGTCAGGCTGGCTTATGGATAAGTTTAACGGCAAGAAGGTGTTAATTTATGCTGAACTGGGCTTTATTCTATTCAGTTTGCTTTCCGGATTGAGCTGGAACTTCGAAAGTTTACTAGTGTTTCGGATATTTCAAGGGATGAGTGCGGGCATTATCATTCCATTAATGACCACTTTATTGATGAAAGTTGCCGGCCCAGATAAACTGGGGCGATTAATGGCTGTGATTGGAACACCCATCATTCTTGGTCCACTTTTTGGTCCAATTATTGGTGGATTAATCATTCAATTAACTACATGGCGCTGGATTTTTTTCATTAATATTCCGGTTGGTTTAATTGCACTATTTCTTGTGTCCAAACGCCTTGACGATTTTGAACCATTTAATGCAGACAGCAAAATGGATTGGGCAGGAATCCTTCTGCTGGCGATTATGAGTTCCACTGTGATATATGGAATTACTCGGGCAGCACATTTTGCTAGTTTTCAAAACCGGCAAACCTTTTTGTTTGTAGGAATTGGAATCGTTACGGCCGTCATTTATGCCATTTATAATTATATAAAAAAGAACAAAACCGTCATGCCGCTTCATCTATTCACTCATAAAAGTTTTTCTGCTTCAATAGCCGGGATGTTTTTAGCTGGTATTGCTACAAATGGGCCGATGCTATTACTGCCTTTATTTTTCCAAAATGTAAGAGGATATACTCTCATTGAAGCGGCACTCGCTATGTTCCCCCAAGGGTTGGGAATGCTTGTTGCAAGGCCGACAATCGGAAAATTAATTGATAAAATTGGAGCAAAATTCGTCGTGATGGTAAGTCTTATCATCTCACTGCTCGGTTCCATTCCCTTTATCTTTATTGACGAGAAAACGAATTTTGTTTTAATAGCGATTGTGTTATTTATTCGAGGAGTTGGTGTTGGAGGAATTACCATGCCATTAATGACGGATGCTTACACAGGGCTTCAAAAAGAACAAATTCCACAGGCCAGTATCGGCAGCCGGATTATTCAAAATGTCGGATCAAGCTTTGGTTCTGCTGTATTAGCAACGGTCGTGGCAACGGTCATCTCAGGACTAGAACCCACATTGCCGAATATCCTTCATGGCTACCAAATCGGCTTTTTAGTATCCGTTATTGTGATAGCAGTCATGTTTATACCAGCATTATTTTTAACGAATAAGAAGAAATAGGCCTCGGGTCTCCCATGATCACGTTCAAATTGGAGTTCTGGCATGAAGATGGTTTTATGATAAAACCCATTGCAAAGTTAAGATCTTACTGAACCATTTGATTAGCTTTGGTTAGTTATGGTGAAAATGGCATGAAATCCAACCAAAAAAACTACCTTAAACCTTGATATAAAGCTACTTGTTCAAACCTATTATAAACTCAACTTTGCACGGGGTTGGCATTCGGTTAAAATCGCACAAAATAAGTGTTTTACACTAAGAACTCATGGTTACCACTCTGAGTTCTTTTCATTTTCCATGGAAGATTCTTATTGAAGTAATGCCACCGTTTAGCTTATTGACTTTTTAAGAATTTCATCCCAATGGGATAAATAAAGCAAGTGACCTTCATTATCGACAAAGGAATAAGTGGAATTAGAATACTTTTCACGAAGGAAATTTGAGGTATCAGGTGTCCATATAGTATCTTTGCCGCCTTGCCATATATTTATTTTTCCGTTAAAAATAGGACTCTTTTTGTCATTCATTTTTTTGCATAATGCAAGAGCATCGTAATATACCCCGATACCACTATTACGGTAACTTTCCACAGCACCTTTGATAATGGCCTGCTGTAGTATGGGGTCATTTGCAACTCTTTTGTCCTCTTCGACCATTTGTTTTATAGATTCTTGTATTGTAGAATGCAAATCTTTGGTCATTTTCTTGCTGAGACTTTTAAAATAATATTTTGTCATAAGAGGGATGTATCTGTTCATGTTTTTAATCATTTTCCAATTCGAGGGCAGAATCCTATTGGTTTCATTACTATTTAGAGGTATGGCACTGCTAACTAAGTTAAGGGATGTGACTTTTTCGGAATATTTGTCTGTGAAAACTTGGCTATATAATCCACCTGCTGACCATCCAATAATCGAAGTCTTTTTGATTCCTTTAGCAATTAGAAATTCATTTATTGAATCAGCAAAATCCTCCATCGAATATTTCATCACAACATCTGAATCTCCATAACCTGGGCGATTAATGGCAAAGAAACGAATATTATATTTATCTAATAATTTTGTATCAGGATGGATCGAACTAGCCGAAGAACCGAAACCATGAAGGAACATAACAGTATTACTATTCGTGTCCCCGTAACTAATATAAGATAATTTTTGATTACCTTGTAACTGAATAAATGATTCATTGTACTCTATCAAAATTTATAAACCTCTCTTTTCTGGATTCTTTAAATTCAATCTAGGGAAATTAATATCCTACTTCTGCTGACCTGCCCTATTAGTTCAATGACAATTATTTCAAATATTAAAATTTTTTACAACACTTTCCTTAAAGATTAAAAGCAACGGTTTCCCAGCGTAGAGGAATGACAATTTTCCTTATTTAAATGTAGATCATTGAGGTAAATAAACTAAGAATATTTAATTTTTAAATGGGTACGGTAATAGAGCAATAATACGAGCAAAAGTACACCTGCAAAGATAATCACACTGTCTAATTTTTTATTATTTATATACTTATTGCTCAAATCATATAATTTCAGTCCAAGAAGGCCTCCAACCGTATTTGTCATTACATCCGTTATGTCTGCCGCCCCAATAGCAAAGATAAATTGAATAAATTCAAAAGTAAGACTTAAAACCAGTGTATAAGCCAACTTAGCTAAAAATCCAATTTTTTTGAAATTGACATTCAAAAGCAAACCAAAAGGAATAAAGATTATAACATTATCTACCATCTCTTTGGAACTTCCATGTGCAACAAATGGAATCAAGTTGAGACTTCGATGCTGATAATTAAATACTGACAAAATATTGTATTGTACTTTGAATAACACTAACCAGATTAGTGTCACTAAATAGAAAGCAAGCAATCCTCTAGATAATTTTTTTCTCATTTAATCTCCTCTAATTCTTTTGTTTAAGTGTTACCCGATGTCCTAGCTAACGTCGTTTTTATGTTAAAAAGCTGGCGTCACCCTGAATAATGCTAGTTCTGTTCGTTAAGTAGGTCTTTTTTCATTCCGCCATCCTTATCTCCTTGCGATCCGTATGTGCTGCACCCAGAAACACTGTCAAAATTACACCATCCATATTGTTTCCTGATAACTCCCAGCGAAGATTGGAAGGCACATGAATCGTCGTATCTTTGGTTACAGGATAATAAGAGATCTCATATTTTTCACCTTGAATTGTAGTAGAAATGGACTTTTGTTCTTTTAGGAATTCTAAATATTCTTCTAAAGCAAAATTCTTTTCCTCCATAATTGCACTGTGCGGAAAACCAACATAGCGGATATGCCAAGGTTCATACTGAATTCCCGTAACTTCTGTTTTATCCTTTGGATATCGTAAAATAAAGCCGTATTTCCAAGCGTTTTTTTCGATCCACTTTCCTTCAGGTGCTGCATCCATCTTCATTTGAGTAGATCCTGCATCTAGTGATAAACCCAAATTGTGTTCACTATAGCCTGCAGGCAAGGCATAGTCAGACCCCATTTCCTGGTAAAGTACACTTTGCTCATCAAAGTCTCGAAAGCCGCTAGTAATTAAGAAATGTCTGACCCCCTCTTCTCCAGCAGCAGCTATCATCTCCGAAAATTTTCCTGCAACGTCCTCTGATAACTTAATCTCGTGATCCAGCAGCCCGTATCCCATTGTCAATTCTTTATGCGTAAATAAATTAACCACATCTGATTTTATACTCTCTTGGTGAACCGGATACTCAGTATTAACCAAAAGTAAATTCCCTTGAAAGACCTGTTCTTTTGTAATCTCGATTGTTCGGAAACTTTCAGGGGTCTCACTATTATCTAAATGATCATTGTTATTTTTTTCATCATTTTGAACCTCTTCATTATCTTGATAAGAAGATTCTCTATTGACTATTACAAAACTCAGACACAATAATAAAAACAAAAAAAATCCCCACTTCTTCATTTCAAGCTCCTCCTTATTCTGATAGATACTAGAATAGGAAAAACTTTTTAAAAAAAGAGTAGGGTAAAGTTTAAATTTTTCTTAAATCCTATAGATAAATTTTAAACCTGTTCACTTTGTCCGTTTTCCTGCGGTAAACGAACTTCAAATACAGTTCGTATTAAACTGCTTTCGGCCGTTATCGTTCCATGATGCTGCTCCACAATATTCTTTGCAATAAATAAACCAAGACCTGTGCTATCTTCTTGATGTGTTCGTGCTTTATCACCCGTATAAAACATATCAAAAAGATACGGAAGTTCCTCCTGGGGAATACGGTCTCCATAATTAACTACCTGAACAACCACTTCACCTGCATCAACAAATCCGTTAATATCTACAAACTGACCATCATATCCATAACGATTGGCATTGGTTAAAAGATTTTCAAATACACGGGCTAATAGCTCACCGTCACCCCAAATAGGTAAATGGGGGGGAATATTCATTCGGGCAATCAAATGATTCTTTTCGAAGATAGGATATAATTCTTCCTTTAATTGATGAAGAAGCTCAGATAAATCAATTTGCTTTTTATCGATTGGCAGCATGCCATAGTTCATTCTAGTGATTTCGAATAATTCATCAATCAGTCTTTCTAAACGCTGAGATTTTGTAAAGGCAATCGTTAAAAAATGTCTGACTTGTTCTTTCGTCAGCTTGTCATCCTTAAGGATTAAATCTAAATATCCTAAAACAGAAGTCAGCGGAGTACGCAAATCATGAGCCAAATTTACGACTAACTGTTCTTTGCTGTTTTCTGAAAAATCGCCTCTTTGGATGGCTTCTTCTAATTTTTCACTTGCCAGATTAATCGCTTGTGCAACATCTCCAAATTCATCATTTGATTGTACATAAACCCGATGTTTAAAGTTACCGCGGGCGAGATAATGAATTCCGGTTGATATTTCATTGAAATAGGCAGAATACGGCTTTGTGAGTAAATAGAAAAATAGTATCGATAGTAAGATAAATAGTATAAAAAAGAAGTTTAAGTCTCCAATACGTTCTATGAATTGACGAAGGATGGCCAAGGAGTCACCACGACGAACCATCGTATGATAATAAAGCTGGAGTCCTTTAAAAAGTATGTAAGTTAGCATGCCAGCCAGAAGCATACTTAAACCAAATAATACGATTAGTTTGGAGCGAAAACTGCGGATATATTTAGTCATTGAATGTATACCCCACTCCCCAAACCGTTTTGATCAACTTGTTTTTTCTCTTATCTTCCCCAAGTTTTTTCCGTAATGTACGAATATGCACCATGACCGTATTGCCGCCTTCAAAGTACGCATCCCCCCAAACCTGCTGAAAAATATTTTCTACACTATAAACTTTCTTTGGATGACTAGCTAATAAATACAAAATATCAAACTCTTTTGGCGTTAGCTCGATGTTTTCGCCATAAAGGAAGACTGTACGTTGTTCAGGAGAAATCACGATTTCGCCAAATTCCAAGATCGCCTTATGATCTTCTGTTTTGGGCTGATTCAACTTCATAAAGCGCCGCAATTGAGCATTTACACGTGCGACTAATTCAATGGGGGTAAATGGCTTCGTCATATAATCATCTGCCCCGATGACCAGCCCATGTACCTTATCGAAATCAGAAGTTTTCGCACTCAAAAAAATGATAGGCATATTATATTGTTCCCGAATCTGACGGGTTACTTCAAATCCATCCAGTTTCGGCATCATAATATCCAAAATGAGCAGATCAATGGGCTGCGTCTGGATAACACGTATGGCTTCCTGCCCATCATGTACTTTAAGACAATCGTATCCTTCTTTTTCTAGATGGATGGCAACCAGATCAGCAATCTCCTCCTCATCATCAGCAATTAAAATTGATATACTTTTCATCTATTCCACTCCAATATCAAGTTAGCTTTGGATATTTTTTATTTTTTATCGAACCTATATAACTGCCCTTCCAATTCTTAATAGAGCTTGTAATTTATTTTCTATTATTTCCTTTTTTTATTCAAGACGCTGGCTCAATCACTATGGAAAGGTACTGAACGAAAAACTGATGATTAACTGGATAAAAATAATGAAGAGAAACACTAAAAAGGAATAGGAGGCTGCCGGAACCCTTACTGGATAACGAGAATAAAGAAAAACGAATGGATTAGGATTGAATACTAATGAAATGGAGATGGGACTGAAATTGATTTGCAGTGCGACTTTTTCCGATTTTCGAATAAAAAACCGAAGGTCTGCCGGAAATAGTGCCGGAAAAACCTTCGGATATGGAACGTAATTTTTATTGAAGAATCCTTCAATTTATCTAAGGAAGGGAGCTTTTTTGTAAGTTATAATTAATGCTGTCACAGACAGTGCGGAAAAAGTTGTGTAAATAGGTTTGATATCAATCCTCCTTGGCAAGAATTAGGATAAATAATACTTGCTAAGGAGGATTTTTCGACATGAAAATACCAAAGGAATTAATCAAAGAAATTGTTAAACAAGAAAAATTTACAAGCACTAATCAAATTATGGACACCATCAAAGAAATGTTTGCTGATATCCTGGAAGAAGTACTCCAATGTGAAATTGATGAGCAGCTAGGCTATGAAAAGCACCAACGCCATGGTGATGGGCCAAGCAATTACCGAAACGGTTCCACTAAACGGAAATTAAAAACTCAATTTGGAGAGGTTGAAGTAAGTGTTCCTCGGGACAGAAATGGCTCGTACGAGCCACAAATTTTGGACAAATATCAAAGGAATATGGACGGACTGGAAGAAAAAATACTGTCACTATACGCTCATGGTATGTCCACAAGAGATATCCAGGAACAAATAAAAGATCTTTATAACATTGAAATTTCCTCTGAGTTAGTTAGTAAGATTAGCGAAAAAATTATGCCACAAGTCAATGAGTGGCATAATCGTCCGCTTGAAGCCTATTATCCTTTTGTTTTCATGGATGCCATACATTATAAAATTCGAGATAATCATCAAATCGTCTCGAAGGCAGCCTATGTTGTTTTAGGAATTAACAATGAAGGATATAAAGAAATACTAGGAATCTGGGTTGGAGGAAATGAAAGCAGTAAGTTTTGGTTAGGTGTGTTGAACGATTTGAAAACCAGAGGGGTAAAAACCGTTAATCTCTTCTGTGTAGATGGGCTTACAGGCTTTAGAGAAGCCATTCAAGCGGTGTATCCTTTTGCCGGTATTCAACGTTGTATCATTCACCAGATCCGTTCAAGCACCAAGTATGTTTCTTATAAACATTTAAAAGAGTTTGTCGCTGATTTGAAGAAGATATATACCTCAATCAACGAGGAATCTGCTTTAAAAAGACTTATCGAATTTAAGGAAAAATGGGGCAAAGAGTATCCATCAGCAATTAGGTCATGGGAAGAAAACTGGGATATTTTGGCTACCTTCTTCGCATATCCGCCGGAAATTAGGAAAATAATATATACTACGAATATTATTGAAGGGCTACACCGCCAATTTAGAAAAGTAACAAAGACAAAGTCTATCTTTCCCAATGATGATAGCTTAAGGAAAATGCTTTATTTGGCTTCACAAAATATTACAAAGAAATGGACCATGCGTTACCGTAATTGGGACATGATCTTGAGCCAGCTAGAGATTTTGAACCAAACATCATAATTGGGGACTCTGTCCCCAAACCCCTGAAGTTTATCGCTTTTATTTTCCCTAAAACAGACACAAAAAACGGACAGTATAAATACGTCCGTTTTAGGGTAAAAACCATAGAACCGCTCGGGTTGCACTTCTGCATTGCCCTATCCTGTTTTATGGTAAAAGCCAATATTAGTTTTGACAGATGATGTTTTTTTATACCTATTTATTCTTGCCTTGCAAAGATTGTCAAATATTACTTACACAAGATTTTCCACAGACCCGGCTCTTCCAGTTATTTCTTATTGTGTTAAAGTCCCCGTTACTTTAAGTACACCTCTTCACAAAGTCAGCGCAAATAGATGTCGTTTTACTACACAGTATTCTTGTACTGTTCAGTAAAGCAATAATTAATCACAGTCATTATTCTGTCAGCTAAAGCTCCATTTAGCTAATTTAAATTATTGTATAGGAAAACCTTATTTTTTCTTCGAATAGAAAATTTTACTGGCCTCTATAATAAACTCTCTTTCTCTATCGGGTATATTATACGTTTTTGGCCTTTCATTATCAGGTAATGAATTAAACTTTCCCCAAGATTTCTTCATACCTTCTCTAATTTCAGGGTCATCTTTGCTATAACTTTTGTTCATTTCTTGTAAATACGAAACTAATTCTTGTGCTGTGGTACTTTCAGGCGAGTATCCCTCATTAACAAGTTTTGTCAGTATTTTTCTAAAATACTGATACTTATTTAAATGCTGTTTATGATCTTCTTCTGTCCATCCTCTTGAAACTAATTTCTGTAACGCTTCTTTTGAATACGATTCTTTAGCTATTTCTCTCATTGTTTGGCGCTCGTTCTTGCTTAGATATTTATTTACCCATTCTGGCTTTAAATCCATTTTTGTTACTTGGATCAACTTTGTTACTAACTCATAGTTACATTCACCTGATTGAAGGGACTTTTCAACTTCCTCAATCGTTTCAATTATTTGATCAATTTGAATACGCCTTCCCATCATCATTGATTTTTGTTGTCCAAGTCTTTCTTGTATTCCTTCTGAATACTGAGACAAAATTTCTTGTATTTCATTTAATGAAAAGCCCAAAAATTTAAAAGACAATATAAATTGTAGTCTTGTAAAATCTTCATCGGTATATAATTTGTACCCTGATTCATCGTATTTTGAAGGAACCAACAACCCTCGTTTGTCATAATAACGCAAGGTACGGACAGAAATAGATGCTCTCTTTGCAAACTGATTAATGTAATATTCTCTTTGATCCAAGTTATTCACCTCCTATTTTAAGAGGATAAGCTGTAACGTTACGTCACTGTCAATACCATTTAAATATTATTTAAATATTATTTAAATCTTCCATTAGCTATTAGTAAAACACAATTGTCTTATTCAATGATTTCAATATAAAAAGTAGTGATTGCTTCTTATTATAATGCTTCCGCTTGTTGAATACATTTTATTGAACAGTAAGGTAAGCCCGAAATATAAAAAATAAGTGTACCCTCCGGTACGAACCACAAACAGCCGTAAATCACGACTTTTTTAAGCGAATTTACGGCTTATTGCATTTATTTACTACATGCAGCCTGAATCATTTTTGACCAAGGCATGTATTGATTGATAATTTCCGGATTTTGATAGATATCCAGATTGGGAAGATCCGTCATTATCTTCTCCAAGTAACGATAGAAATCAACACTATTTGCTTTTGCCGTTTCTGCCATACTTAAACAAATTGCATTGGCTTTTGCACCAGCTTCGCTAACAGAAAATAGCCAATTTTTTCGACCGATCACATTTGGACGAATGGCGTTCTCAGCTGGATTGTTATCTATCTCAATTCGGCCCTCACTCAAGAATGCTCTCAAGCCATTCACTCTGTTTAACGTGTATTCAGCTGCTTTCCCAAGTGCATTTTTGCTATAGAATGGCGCATTTTTAACCCAGTTAAGGAATTCATCAACGATTGGCTTCGAGTATTTTTTGCGTTTTTTCCTTCGTTTACTTGGAGACAAATGTTTAAATTGCCTCTCAAGTCGAAATAGATCATCGCAATATTTAACTCCAATTTGCCCGTTTTTACTGTCTGCTTTTAACCAATAACGGCGAACATGTGCCCAACAATTTGCGAAGGTGACATCCTCTATTTTGCCCTAGGCAGAATAACCGTCACAGACAATCGTTCCAGAAAATCCTTCAATGAAGGTTTCAAGAGCAGACCGAGCACGTGTTACTTTAGGAATTGCATAACCTGTTTCGTTGGCAAACAAATCTTTTATTACAGTCTTACTAGCACCCGTATGTAGTGACAGCATTTCAACGCTAATGGCCCTAATCATTTCAAATCTTTCCAAGTCGTATATATCGTTCGAATACGTTAGCCCTGCTTGTGCAATTGATTGAAGCTGTTTTGCCCATTCTAGCCATTTTGGTTCCATTGCTCTTCACCACCGAATCAAATTAATACTTATAGTTTTAATTATTTATTAAAGTTAAAATATCTTTCGGATCTTTTAATATATAGTTCGCTGATTCAAACCGATCTACCGTCTTAGCTCCCCATAAAGCAAGAGCAAATCTCACCCCAGCACTCTTTGCACATTGCATATCATAGATTGAATCTCCAATGTAAATGACATCACGTTGAGTAGCACCTAAGCCTTCTAAACAAGCTAATAAGGGGTCAGGATGTGGCTTGTGCTTCTCGGTATCATTAGCATTAATTGTGTATCGAAAATATGAGCTTAATCCGAATGGATCAAATTCATCCTTTAATTCTTGATGTGTTTTGGATGTAACAATACCCATTTTGACAGATTTATTTGACAGAACTTTTAGGATCTCTTCTAACCCTTTAAACACATTTACTTCTTCGGAAAATTCTAATACTTCCTTCGCCCACTCTAAATGAATACGTTCTACATCATTCACATTTAGTCTTCGAAGTGTTTCTTTTCCTGGTATTCCTAAAGAAAATCTCAATTCCTCAATTTCGTATTCCTCACCTTCACGTGCCAACACTTTTTGTAGAGATTTTAATATTGCTGCTTCGGTATCTAAGATCGTTCCGTCGACATCAAAAATCAAATAATTGAACATACTTTATCACCCCTATAAAAAAAATGTCTTTGATTAAATTGTATCCCATATAGTATTATTTGTTTAACGAATATATCAGATAGCTATAATCGAATTTTTCGATTGTAAAACAGGAGAATGATAGACATGGATAAAGAACAATTAGATACATTCTTATCATTATATTTAGCTGTATTATAGTCCTTCCCCAACCCTTCTCATCCCCCATCCCCCTCAAACCCTTGCAGCTCTAAGCTCCATACCCTCTTTTCCCTTTCCTTTTTCTGCTAAAAAGTTCTTCCCCAGAATAGAGGAATTTCCCCATTTTCCATCTCTTTTCTCTACTCTGACTTGTATCGAATATTCTGACTATGTAAAAAAGATGTTCCCTGAAGGGAACGGAATGAAGAGAAAAACGGGAGAAAAGAAACCGAGAAATCCTCTTTTCTCATAGCTTCTTTTCTTCTTTTCCGTATTCTTTCGAACTGTATTGAAACGGGATTGGAACAACATCCGCACACGCTATGAACCCTTATTGAATAAGGGATTGAGGGCATATTGGGCATACAAAAAAAACTGGACCCGCTATTGGATCCAGCCTGATTTTGTATTGATTTTTTA
>NZ_CALPDF010000023.1 GCF_943193175.1 Neobacillus muris | reverse complement strand
TGGTAAGCCGTATGCCTTAGTAGGGCACGTACGGTTTGATAAGGGGGAAGCCTTGAGAAAGGTTTCCCTACTTTATTATTACCCTTTTCCCCTCTTCGGCCCATTTAGTTATCTCGATCTCCTCACAAGCAAATTGTGTCGATTTTGTGTCTGATTTTCAAAATGTGAAGTACTTAACAGTTTCGGATTCATCCTCATTGATACAGTAAAACCAGAAAACATCCACTCCAGTGATGGATCGATATGTATCTATGAGAATACCTGAATAAAGGAGAGATTTTTGATGAAGAAGAAACGATCACCCTTACAAAATCGTTTAAAATACTTAACTCCTATTGAAAAACAATCGAATAACCATAGCCAAACGACGTTTGAAAACAGGGATTGGGAGCAGGCTTACCGCCAAAGATGGCAGCATGATAAAGTGGTCCGCTCCACACACGGTGTCAACTGTACCGGGTCCTGCAGCTGGAACATTTATGTAAAGGACGGCATCGTCACATGGGAGGGCCAGCAGCTCGACTATCCTTCAACAGGACCAGATATGCCTGATTTTGAACCGCGCGGCTGCCCTCGCGGCGCCAGCTTTTCTTGGTATATTTACAGTCCGCTTCGGGTCAAATATCCGTATGTCCGGGGCATTTTATTAGAAATGTGGCGGGAAGCCCTAAGGGTAAACTCAAACCCGTTAGACGCCTGGAAGAGCATTATCGAGAATCCCGAAAAGGCGAAACAGTATAAGCAGGCCCGCGGAAAAGGCGGATTGGTCCGGGCAGAATGGGCCGAAGTGCTAAAGCTCATCTCCGCTTCCCTTTTATATACGATCATCAAATACGGCCCTGACCGGAATGTCGGCTTTTCGCCGATCCCAGCAATGTCCATGGTCAGCCATGCGGCCGGCTCCCGGTTTATGTCATTAATGGGAGGTCCAATGCTAAGTTTCTATGATTGGTATGCGGATCTCCCCCCTGCCTCGCCGCAGATTTGGGGTGACCAAACCGATGTGCCCGAAAGCAGTGACTGGTACAATTCCGGCTATATCCTAACTTGGGGCTCCAATGTACCGCAGACGAGGACACCTGATGCCCACTTCCTGGCTGAAGTTCGGTACCGGGGAACCAAGGTTGTTTCTGTCAGCCCGGATTATGCCGAATCGACCAAGTTTTCCGATGATTGGATGAAGGTGAAACAAGGGGCAGACGGAGCACTCGCCATGGCAATGGGACATGTGATTTTAAAAGAATTCTATGTCGAAGGGCAGCATGATTATTTTATTAACTATGCGAAGCAATATACCGACTTTCCATTTGTCGTGACCTTAAAAAAAGATGGCGGCACATTTATTCCTGACCGGTTCTTAAATGCCGCTGACCTTGGAAAGGACGTTGGAAATGGCGAATTTAAACCAGTCTTGTTTAACGATCTTAATGGGCATTTGGCCATTCCACATGGAACGATGGGGGCAAGATGGGAAGATAAAGCAAAATGGAATTTAAAGATGCTCGATGAAGAAACAGGTGAAACCATCGATCCAAGACTTTCCTTCCATGGCATTGAGGAAGAAATTGCTACCGTTAAAATCCCTTATTTTTCACATGAAGGAAATGAGATTTTATACCGTAAAGTTCCCTTGAGGAAAGTGGAAGTAAATGGTGAAATTTTTTATACGACGACGGTCTATGATTTAACACTTGCCAACTATGGGGTCGACCGCGGTCTCGGCGGTGCGGCTATGGATTATAACGATTTGACTCCATTCACTCCAGGCTGGCAAGAAAATATCACCGGAGTTAAGAAAGAGCTCGTCATTCAAATCGCCCGTGAATTCGCGCAAAATGCCATTGATACGAATGGACGCTCGATGATTATTGTCGGTGCGGGCATTAATCACTGGTTCAACTCGGACACGATTTACCGCGCCGTGTTAAATCTTGTGTTGTTTGTTGGCGCACAAGGAGTAAACGGCGGCGGCTGGGCCCATTATGTCGGCCAGGAGAAGCTTCGTCCTGCAGAGGGCTGGCAGACAATTGCAACAGCCAAGGACTGGTCCGCACAGCCGAAATTACAAAACGGTACCTCGTTCTTCTATTTTGCCACCGATCAATACCGTTACGAAGAACAGCCGGTTAGTGAGCATATTTCACCTTTATATAAGAAGGCGCGCTATGACAGCTATGCGGATTACAATGTGATGGCAGCCCGTCTCGGCTGGCTCCCGTCTTATCCAACCTTTAATAAAAATGGCATTGATTTATATAAAGAGGCCGCAGAATCCGGGAATGACATCGGCCAATATGTGGCAAACAGCTTAAAAGATAAGAAACTGCAATTCTCGATTGAAGATCCCGATAATCCAGTCAACTTCCCAAGAAATCTATTTGTCTGGCGGGCCAACTTGATTTCCAGCTCCGGCAAGGGGCATGAATACTTCCTAAAACATTTATTGGGTGCAACCCACGGTCTGCTCAATGATGACCAGGATAGCTTAAGGCCGGAAGAAATCAATTGGCGCGATGACGCTCCAGAAGGAAAACTAGATTTGCTCATCAACTTGGATTTCAGAATGGCAGGAACCGCCCTTTATTCAGATGTGATCCTCCCTGCTGCCACCTGGTATGAGAAACATGATTTAAACAGCACGGATATGCATCCCTTTATCCATCCGTTCAACCCGGCGATCTCGACTCCATGGGAAGCCCGATCCGACTGGGATATCTTTAAATCGATTGCCAAGGCAGTTTCTGACATGGCAGCAGAACTCGAGATGGAACCAATTAAAGAAATAGTGGCAACACCATTACAGCATGATACACCGCAGGAAATGGCCCAGCCGCTAGGTGCCATTAAGGACTGGAGCAAGGGTGAATGCGAACCGATTCCAGGAAAAACCATGCCGCAAATTCATGTAGTCGAACGAGATTATAAGCTGATTTACGACAAGATGACTTCACTAGGACCTGGCGTGCAAAAGGCACCTTACGGTATCAAAGGAATCAATTGGTCGGCATCTGATGAATATGAAAAACTAAAGAAAGTGCTTGGGACGGTGCGTGGCGGTGCGGCAGACGGATGCCCGAATATCGAGTCAGCCAAAAGCGCAGCGGAAGCCATTTTAACCCTCTCCTCCACTTCGAATGGAAAAATGGCGGTGAAGGCTTGGAAAGCTCTTGAAAAGAAAACGGACTTACAGCTGGCTGATCTCGCTGAAGAACGGGAGGAAGAATGCTTTACCTTTGAGCAAATTACCGCTCAGCCAAAAACGGTGATCACCTCCCCTGCCTTCAGCGGCTCAGAAAAAGGCGGCCGGCGCTATTCACCGTTTACCACCAATGTGGAACGAATGATTCCTTGGCGGACCATTACCGGCCGGCAATCGTTTTATGTGGACCATGAAATGATGCAGGAATTTGGCGAGGCGATGGCAACGTTTAAACCCATCCTTCAGCACAGGCCGTTCAAGAAAAACCGACCGGCAGTGGAAGGAAAAGAAATTGTCTTAAATTACTTAACACCGCATAACAAATGGTCGATTCACAGCATGTACTTTGATTCCCAGCCAATGCTCACCCTATTCCGCGGTGGTCCAACCGTTTGGATGAACAAGGATGATGCTGCTGAGGTCGAGATTAATGACAATGACTGGATTGAATGCTTCAACCGGAATGGAGTCGTTGTCGCAAGAGCGGTTGTTTCCCACCGAATTCCAAGAGGCATGGCCTTTATGCACCATGCCCAGGACCGGCATATTAACGTGCCTGGCACGAAATTAACGAATAATCGCGGCGGCACCCATAACAGTCCGACCCGCATCCATGTAAAGCCGACCCATATGATTGGCGGCTATGCGCAGCTTAGCTACGGATTTAACTACTATGGCCCAACTGGAAACCAAAGGGATTTAAATGTCGTGATCCGGAAACTGAAGGAGGTTGATTGGCTTGAAGATTAAAGCTCAAATTGGAATGGTCATGAATTTAGATAAATGCATCGGCTGCCATACCTGCAGCGTGACATGCAAAAACACCTGGACGAATCGTCCAGGTGCAGAATATATGTACTTCAATAACGTCGAAACCAAGCCGGGGATCGGCTATCCAAAACGCTGGGAAGACCAAGAAAAGTACAAGGGCGGATGGGAAGTCAAGAACGGAAACCTTCAATTAAAATCTGGTTCCAAAACAAACCGGCTGCTCAATCTGTTTTACAATCCGAACCTTCCAGAAATCGATGATTATTATGAGCCTTGGAACTATGATTATGAAACGCTGACAAACAGTCCAACACGCAAAACCCAGCCGGTAGCCCGCCCTAAATCCTCCTTAACTGGGGAATTCATGGAGGTCCTCTGGGGACCAAACTGGGAAGACGACTTAGCTGGCGGACATATCACTGGCTTGAAAGACCCAAATGTTGAAAAAATGGAAAACCAAATCCGCACAGAATTTGAAGATGTATTTATGATGTATCTGCCAAGAATCTGTGAACACTGCATTAACCCAGCTTGTGTCAGTGCCTGCCCTTCCGGAGCGATGTATAAGCGGGATGAAGATGGAATTGTTTTGGTTGACCAAAATGCCTGCCGGGCTTGGAGACATTGTGTGTCCTCCTGCCCTTACAAAAAGGTTTATTTTAACTGGCAGACCAATAAAGCAGAAAAATGTACGCTTTGTTTCCCTAGAATTGAAGCTGGACTGCCTACCATTTGTTCAGAAACCTGTGTGGGCCGGATCCGCTATCTGGGTGTGATGCTTTATGATGCCGACAAGGTTCAGGAAGCTGCAATGGCAGATGAAAAGGACCTTTACCAATCACAGCTGGAAGTATTCTTAGATCCGAATGACCCTGAAGTGATTGCCAAAGCAAAAGAAGAAGGCATTCCAATGGAGTTCATTGAAGCGGCACAGAAATCTCCAATATATAAAATGATTATTGATTGGAAGATCGCTCTCCCGCTTCATCCGGAATATCGCACACTGCCAATGGTTTGGTACATTCCGCCATTGAGTCCGATCATGAATATGTTTGAAGGGATCGGCAGCAGCTCCAGTGCAGAGGATATTTTCCCAGCGATTGACCAAATGCGGATTCCGATTGAGTACTTGGCAAACCTGCTCACAGCTGGTGATGAAACCCATATCCGCACCACGTTAAAAAAGATGGCCGTGATGAGAACATATATGAGAAGTGTTCAAACCAACAAAGCGCCTAATACAGCGATTATTGAAGCATTAGGATTAAGTGAACAAGATATTCAGGACATGTATCGCCTGCTTGCCATTGCCAAGTATGAAGACCGCTTCGTGATTCCGGCTTCACACCGCGAAGAAGTGGCAGATCTCTATAGTGAGCAAGGCAGCTGCGGACTTGCCTTTGCCGGCGGTCCAGGAGCTTGCGGAACCCTTTAAAATGGGTTCCCCTCTCCCCTTCCAAATAAGATGAAAAGCAGGTGATAACGGATGATCAATGAGAATCACAATCTTCTATTTCAATATTGTTCTATTTTATTAAATTATCCTGATCAAGAATATCAAGAGATTCTTGAGGAGGCAGCAGAAGCTTCCAGCGGCCAGCCAGAATCTGAGGCTAACCAAGAACTTCAGCAATTTCTTGCAAAAGCAAGGTCCCTGTCCCCTACTGAATTGGTTGCCACCTATGTTAATACCTTCGACTTTGGCAAGAAAACCAATCTCTATGTTAGCTATATGACGAATGGCGAACAGCGGGAAAGAGGCATGGATCTTCTGTTTTTAAAAAATTACTATCAAATGCACGGCTTTCAGGTAACAGACAAGGAACTGCCTGATTATCTGCCAGTTATGCTAGAATTTGCCGGACAAGTGGACCAGGAGACTTTTAGACCGATTCTGGAACGATACTATGACCATATGAAAGAAATTGCGGATCATTTGGATCCATCGCATAACTTATATGGCCATCTTTTTCAAGCGATTTTGCTTGCGCTTAAAGGTGCCGGCATTACCAAGCCTGTACGGAGGAGTGAAGAAATATGTTCGAACAGTTTTTATGGGTCGTTCTCCCCTACATCGTCCTGACGATTTTTATCGGCGGCCATATTTATCGCTACCAGCATGATCAATTTGGCTGGACATCTAAATCAAGTGAGCTTTTGGAAAAAAAGCTGCTTCGCATCGGAAGCAATCTGTTTCATTGGGGAATTATCTTTGTTTTCGGCGGACATGTGATGGGTCTGCTGATCCCGATTGAGGTCTATGAATCAATGGGGGTTTCTGAGCACCAATACCACACCATCGCTTTAATTGGCGGGATACCTGCCGGACTGGCTGCTGCAATCGGCATTTTGATCCTGCTCTATCGCCGGATGACTGTCCGCCGATTGATTGCCACCAGTACGAAGGGCGATTGGCTGACACTGGTTTTTCTGGTGATTGTCATCTTGTCCGGTTTGTCCGCCACCTTTTTCAACATCGACTCGGAAGGGTTTGATTATCGGACAACGATTGGACCATGGCTGCGCAGCATCTTAACCTTCCGTGCCAATGCCGGCTATATGAGTGAGGTACCAGTGTGGTTCAAGGTTCACATCCTCGCCGTCTTGGGCATTTTTGCCGTGTGGCCGTTTACTCGGTTAGTCCATGTATTCAGTGTTCCCGTTCGTTACTTGTCCCGCAGTTATGTTATTTATCGAAAACGCGGACCTAAACAAAATCATCTATCCTAATAAAAAGGCATAAACCTTGCAGCAATCAGGTTTATGCCTTTTTTCTATTAATATCGTTTATGCATACTGAATGCCGGCTTGTTTGATATTGTTGATATCATCTGACCCGCAAGGTGTTACGGCATACGTCATGCCGCAGCTTGGGCAGTTCATGATAACAGTTTCTAAGGTGAACGTTTCGCCGCAGTCACAATGAATTTCGTGCGCCACTAATGGTGCCTGGCTATCTTTTCCTTTACTTTTCACATGGTCTACGACCGCTTTCCCGTCTTTCAGTCTAGAAGAACATCCACAGCTCATTTAATTACCCCTCCAAGGATCTTAATAGTTTTGTATTATTTAGGATAGCATATAAAACTTCCCATCCTTGGGGGCAAAAATGAAACCATTGTGAACTTATATCCAGTATCAAAAATATTTTAAGGAAACCAAAAACCACTAAACAGGGTCAATCATACATTGGCAGCAAATTCTTAGAGGTTTGAACTTATTATTTCTGATCCTCGAACAAATTTCCTTCTTCTATTCATCTGTTAAACTCTTGCACTAGTTTTCGTTAAGGAGATTTTCTGCTAGCCACTTCTTTTCCCCAATATATATCAGAAAAGTTAATATGAAAAAATATCACGATTAAAATTAAACTAAAAGGGCTATATTTTCCGCCCCGAATACTTTGTTACTTGACCTATTTCTTTGTCAATATTTCTTACATATTCATCACTAATTTGATAAATATTGCCATCAAAGACAATAAATGAATAGGCCCAACTAGTAAATGACTTACTCGGAAATAGAACCAAACCTAAAAGTATGAAAAATAAAATAGAACTGGTTATTTTATTTATTTTCATACAAAACATGCTTTGTCCAATTGATTGTCCACCAAATTGGTTCACTCCTTTATTTGTTTAGACCAAGCATCCATCACTTTATGAGTTATCCTTTACATACTATCTTGAGCTAAATATTTCTTACCCAAATTTCAGCATCTCGGGTTATAAAAATGTTAAATATTTTCCAACTTACCTACGATTAATTCTTTTTTTTCATCTTCGTTTATGTCTTCGTAATAAATTTGTGGTGCGTAAGTGGGGTTATTTGCAACGCTTAACCAAAAAGGTCTTGAGTAAACTTCTCCCTTGAAATCAATTTTAAAGTCTCGATACAAGCCATTTATTTCCTTAGCATACAAGACAATATCTTCTTCAGATAGCTTTGATACCAATTCATATCCTTCGTTTGAAGCACTTACACTTTTGGGAACAACCAAGAGAATAAATAGTGACACTAAGATAAGGCATTTTTTCATTCAATACACCTCATTTTATTATTCCCTGAGATGATTTTTTATTCAGCTATCTTTTTTCCATCATCGCAGGTTCATTATTCATGTTAAAACAGCAAGAGAAAAAGCTTAAAAATTAGTTAATTCATTCATTTTATAGTCTGTCGGACAAGTAGGAAACCTTATTAATTGGGTTTCCTTTAATTTTATAAAATTATCAACATTAGAATTAATCAGAGCCAATCCGTAAGAAAAGGCGATGACTTACATAAGTCATCGCCCTAATAAATCTACTTATAGAATTCCACTCTTCTACAATCTGGTCCCTAAAATAGACTGCTTTCATTGTTTATTCATTCCCAACTGGAAGTTCAACTGTGAATGGTTGTAATTCCTTAGCTGAGACAAAGCTGGAAAAATCAAATAGCAGCATGGTTTGTTCCAGCTTAAAATTCTCAATCTTTTCTTCTCCGTTTAGGTCAAAAGTGGATTGGAAGTGTGCTGTTGCCTTATCAATCATTTTAACTTTATTAAAAGGAATACCATGGTTTTTAGGTGGCCATGGATTTTCCGGATCAATTTTGTCTACATATTCCTGATCAACCAGCCAGAAAAGATATTCCAAATTATGGTTCATTATCTCAAGTTTATGTTTACTCAGATTCTTCGGCAGCCCTGTCAGTTGATAATCTATTACTAATTTCCCGCCTTTTTGCGTCACATCATTGACCTGCAGGCCTAAATTGAACCGTGTGCTTTTTAGGGAGAAAGATTTTTGGTCCAAAAGCTGCTGTACCTTTAGGTCTGTGAAATTGATCTGAGGATAAAAAGTAAGGGAAGTACTATCTGAATGGAGCTTGTCCATCTCTGTCCGAACGGTACTATGATATCCATCTTCTTGTTGCGATTCCTCGAGAACGATTGGGTTTCCCAGACTATACTCATTTCCTTTATTATCAACTACTTTTAAATAAATTTCATCATCCTTGTACCTCTGCACCGTTTCATAAACTAATGAGGAGGACGCTTTGGCGGTAAGAATCTCTTTTATCCGGATTTTGACCTCATCCTCCGGGTATCCTTGCTCCTGATTCATAACAAGAGTGCGGTTTTTTTCTTGTTGAATCGGTATATCAAATTTCCATTCGCCTTTGATCCCATTAATATTATGAATCGTGATTGGAAGTGTAAAATTCTCCTTAAAAGATTCATATGGATAGTTCATTTTCCATTGAAAGTTATATCCACCTTCCACTTTCTTAATGTCATTGGACTTCCCATTTAGCCAAGGGTCATGATCCCCATTATTATGTTCGAAGTTTAGATCAAAGCTTACTTCGCCTTTTTCGTTCCCCCCTTTTTCAACAGCTTTATCTACAAATCCTGTAATCGATACCACACTGCCGTCAAAGTATGCACTGGTCAGTTTTACCGTTACGCCATTTTTTGTAAGGGATTGGTTTAATTCTGTCACTGCCTCCTGGTTCGCTAATTCCATACCTGTTACATCATTAAATTCTTGAAAAATCCCTCCTATCAAAGGGGTTTTAGCTAATACTCGATTCATGGCAGGATTCACAAATCCAGAGGCAACGGTGATTCCAAGAAGAGCAGCAGCCGTTGCCACACCAGCAAGAACTTTGTTATTCTTTCCCTTTCCCCTATTGTCTTCCTTGTTGATTCCTTTGGAAATGGCGCTAAAGACTTTTTCTTTCGGAACATGTATTTGCTCTATAGCAGTTTTGAATTCCTTGTTATCCATGGCACTTGTCCTCCTCCTCTTGAAAGGATTTTTTCAGCTCCGCTTTGCCTCTGCTTAAATATGTTTTTACCGTACTCTCTGGAATGTCCATGACACTGCTTATCGCTTTGATCGAGTAATCGTAATAATAAAATAATATAATTGCCGTCCGGTAATTCTCTCTCAGCTGCTGAATGGCATTTAACAGCTGTAATGATTCTTCCATGTTTGGAGGTACTTGGCCAGGCAGGTTGGACAAGATCTCATCACTCAACGGAACAAGATTGCTTTTTCTCTTTAGGGCATGTCCCGAACATCGTATGACAATCCTGGTGAGCCAGGTCATAAAATACTCCGGATTTTTTAACGAATGGATCGAAGCAAATGCTTGATAGGTCGCTTCTTGGACCACATCCAATGCATCTACTTCGTTATGTACATAAAGGTAGGCAGTCCGGTAGATTCTCTCATAATGCTGCTGGACTAACATTTCAAAGGCGCTTTTATTGCCTTTGATTGCTTTTTTAACTAGCTGGTGGTTTTCCATTTTCATCTTATTTGATCCCCCTTTACTTATTAGTGGAGTCTATAAACTAGAAAAGTTTCAATATGTTTAAGTATTTTCCAAGAAAAGCATCAACGAAAAAAAGCATACCAATTTCTAACTGAATTGATATGCTTATTCGTATGCTTTCTGAAATGCCTCACCTAAAAACGAACTATATCCTATTTTCCGCAGCACTTTTTATATTTTTTGCCGCTGCCGCATGGGCAATGGTCATTACGGCCTACCTTGTTGTCATTTCTTACAGGAACGCTGTGCAGCAAATTGCCTTGTCCCGATTCTTGTCTAAAGTCCATTTCTCGTTCCATCGCCCCTTGTTTCCAATACTCCATGTCAGGATGCTGCTCTCCGATGATAGAAAAATAGCCATAAACCACCTGTTCGATATCCACCAAGCTTGAGAAATACTCATTTTCCATATGTGCGGAGATGTCAGGCAATGCCTGTTTGGAGAACTGATGGCATAGTGCCTCAATCAGCATATCTTGGTCTTCCAATTCCTCAGCAGCTTGGTAAGCCTCCCGTAATGCTAGAATAGCATGCTCTGATTTGATATTTTCGACAACGGAGCTGGCAAAAATTATCGATTCTGATTTCTTTAAGTAAGGTGCTACTTCCTTTACCACCTCATCTGATTGGAAACGAATTAAGACGTCCGCCACTTCCTCTAGCAGGACATCCTCATCACGGGTTAGCATGCCTGCCAGTGTCGGAATATATTGATCCAATTTCATCAAACCAATCATATAAACTGTCAAAATGCCATTAAAAGAAAACCATTGCTCCTTTACCTCTTTTTGAATCACCTGGCCAATTTCATCTGCTGTCATCCAGCCATGATCCACCATACATTTTGCCAGTTTTTTTGCTTTCTCAAATTGATCATGCTGGAATGAATTGGCACGCTCCAGTTTATCTATTGTGTTCCTATATTCTTGGCAAACCGTTTCTTTTGTCCCGGTTTGGATAAGCTCATATAACTCCCATGTCTTTTGGTTAATATATTTTTTTAACTGCTGCTTATATTGGAGTGCTAGTTCAATTTCCATGTTATCTAGCAATCTTATCGCTAAATGGGCCTGGGTCTTGTCCATTGTTGGGATTTTTTCGATTAGCAGCTTGGCTGCATCTTCATTGATTTTCTGATGGTCGACATAAATAAGAATGTCGCTCAGCTTGTCTTTATTTTTAAATGCTTCCTTCAGCAATTCTACGGTCCACTCCTCTGGAACAAGTGGATATTCATGCAAAGCATGCAGTACGGTTTGCTGAATTAAAAGATCATCGCTCGTTAAGTGCGGTTTTATTTTTTCTATAAAAGCCATTGGTAACGTCCTTTCAAAATGCTATTGTGTTCATTATCAATAATACTAAAATTTTCAATCCGAATAAACTATACGGCGTACTATAAATGTCATTACGGTTTTGAGGAACGCTTAAAATGCAAACAAAAAAAGAGAAAGCAACTTTAATTCGGAAGTTGTTTCACTATCTTTCAGAAATAGAGTATACTGAACTCAAATCCCTAAAAAGGAGAATTTTCCGATGACAGAGAATCACCAAATCGAAACGGCAAAAAAGAAAGTCAGCCTGCAAGAAATCATGAAGCAGCAGCTTGAAAACAAAAAGAATCAGAATTCCGCTGGTAAAGGAAAAGCAAGTGCTGACCTTTCAGCCAAGAAAATGAAGAGCCAGCAAACAAAGAAACCAAGCAATACCCGCAGAAAAATGGGTGTCTAACGAATCAGAAAGGCAATTAGATTCTTTCAATAAGCTCTGCATAGATAAAAAAGCTTGGGTTCATGATATCCCAAGCTTTTTTTCTAGGTAATATAATTGGAACCAACTGCTCTTTATGTTAGCCATCAATATTAGCCTTCCCCTTGGAATGGATCATCCTTAATTTGAATATTGGTATATTCTAGATCTATTTCTTCATTATAACTTTCCTGCTTGTCCATTTCATCACCGCTGGATTCCTTCTGGTGCTTCTGTTGTTTCATTGCCTTCATTTGGGCGATGTCTTCCTGAATTTGGTCTGTCACCGCTTTTGGCACTACGTCTTTCCCGTAGGTTGCGCCAATATTGAGGGCTCCGTTCAATTCTTTAATACCCAGCTGAGCGAAATTATTGTTTTGTTCATATTTATCTAAAAAAAGCTTATCAACATAAAGCGTTTTAAATAGCGGTTCCTGCTTGGATTCAAGGTCTTCGCTTTCACTAGTGGATTTGCTTCGATCCGCCAGTTTTTCAGATAAGTCCGCAATTTGCCTCATGATGACTGCTTGCACTTCATTTAGCAATAAGAAATTTGCCTCCAGTGCAGTGATTTTTGCTTGGATTGAGGATAAGCCGGCCTCTCCCTTTTGGTTCGATTGGCTGGTCTGAGTGGAACCTGTGCTGGTATTCTTTTGCCGCACCTTTCGTTCAAGGCCATTTACTTTTTGCAGCAGTTGCTCATACTCCTTATTAGGGACCATCATGTCAGAAGCATCCGGCCTCTCCCCTTCCCGGCGCCCCAGCTTAAGGAGTATTGGCCGAGCTTGTTTTTCAAACTGCAGCAAGTGCTTGACCTGAACCTCTAGTGCATTGATCCTGGTTATTTGCCGTTCCTCCGGCTTATTTTCGGGAGTTCCTGTCCGATTATTTTGGCTGAATAATTTTTTTAGATCCATTTCCCATCACCAAGCTTACCGATTTTTTTAAGAAGCCTACTCGATGTTTACTTGTTCCTCGTTTATCCTTTGCCGTTTATAAGCTATGTAGAGAAGTCCATTGTGAAACTTTGCCGTCATTTGATTAGAATTGACCGGTTCAGGCAGATCGATGGTACGCTGAAAATCCCCTTGGTGCCTTTCCTGCAAAATCGCAGTTCCAGGATTCATCCGGCCGCTGGTGCCTTTTAGCATTAATTTCATTCCAGCCAAGGATAACTGAAGATTTTCCTTTCGATACCCCGCCAGGTCCGAAACAATGAGAACCTCTTCCTCTGTCAAATAAATATCCGTTGGGGGAAAACTAACTTCTTGGCCAGGAGAACGCTCACTGCCAGGGGAGGGTGGGAAATCCGATACATCCTTCATCAGATCATTCACGGACGCCTGCTCAAATATGCTGCCCCAAAAGTCACCCGCCTGATACTTTTTTGCCAACTCCAGCCATTGCATCAGGTTCTTCATGTCCATAATGGATTCCCCCCTTGTGCTGCCAAACAAAGCTCGTACTTTTTCCTCTATTATTAAATCATATTTGATATTCCTGAAAAAAATTCATCTGTTTCCGATCGGACTTCCCCGTCTCCCTAACATAATTTCGTCCTAAACAGCATAGTCTGTAAAAACTGGCATGGAAGGAATGGTTTAGATTGAACTTTTTGCCAACCAATATCACGATTAAAGGTCTTAAGATAAATAATATGGACCACCTGAGCTCAACGTCCTTTTCTTCGACCATCAAAACAAACCGAAACGTCTGTGCCAAGAAAAATCAAGGGTTTGGGCAGCAATTTTCCGATAAAACAATTAGAGCCTTCGGTATCCATGCTGCCAACGATAATGATTTTCAGGATGAATATGCTGAGAAAATCAACCGTTAACTTTATATACGAGGAGGGATTTCATGACAGGACCAGTACCCTACATTAACATCAACATCAATATGATTAAAGTAAACTCTTTCGAAAATGCCTCGGCCATCAATGTGGGGCAGAACCTGTTGGCAGAATGGCATAATTCAGACAAGAAAAACCAGGGATTTGGTCAGAATATGGGCGATGGCAGTCATTTTCTCGGGACGAGGAGCTGTGTCGATGACCGCGACCAGATTGATTCTGCTTCTTCTTTTGCATCATCTCCCGTCCCGATTCCATAAAGGGGGACAATATGGTTTTTGCACCGATATCAATGAATATACTAGGTTTTAAGATTAATGCCCTGGACCACGGAGCCGTAATCAATCTTGGACCGAGCCAGCACAATGATTTTTTTGTGTCCTATAAAAGGAGCCAGGGGATTGGCGAACAAAACGGTGACCTGTCCCCCTCCCTGCTGTCGGTATCTTGGGTGTCGGATATGGATCTGATTGACAGCCCAACCATAAAGAACAGTGTCTTGTGACAACAGCTTTTAGCCATATAACATTAGGAGGAATTTGATGATATTTATTACGCCGATGGCAATCAATCTTCTCGGGTTTAAAATTAATGCAATGGATAATGGGGCTGTGGCAAATATGGGCTCGTTTCAACAGATTGACCAATTTATTTCCTATAAACGAAACCAAGCTGTTGGGGAACTAAACGGCGACCTATCCCCCGTGAATCTCCCTGCGGCATTTGTCTTTGATCCTGATGGTTCTGACAGTAATACAGTCAAAAACAGTTTGATATAATTTCTTCACTAAAAAAATGCAGGACCTAAATGGGTTCTGCATTTTTAATCGTTATAATACATAATCAATATAATTTCCATGCCCTCTTTCAATGGGGAGCCCTTGGCCTTCTAGTTCTTTCCAAATCTTTTGGTCCAACGCGAAGGCATCCATCTGCTGCAAGGCAGTGATTTCCTCTTCGGAAATTGAAAGATAATAATCCCGGTCATTCATTTTGACAATAAATTCATAGTTTTTTAGCTTCAAAACAAGGACTTCATACTGTTCATCCCATTCTTTCAGCTGTCCTTCAACACAATTGGCCACATGCAGCAGGAATCGTTCGGTACTATAATTTCTGGACATTAACCCTCGTGCAAATCCACTAATGTTCATGTTCCTCGCTCTCCTTTAGGATTATTTTACTATAAAAATGGGAAAATAAACAATATTGTTAACAGACTAAAAATGGCTGCCGATTATGATCGACAGCCATTTATTATCCTACACTTTTTAGCATAATTTCCTCCATACACTTGTGCTATGGGCTATGGAATTGCATTCAATGAGCGAATAGGCAGCGTTGGTAATGGCTTCGGCCAGCGAATTGCCAGTGGCACAGATCTCGTTGAAGCATACTCTGGAAGTTCCATTGATTTTATACGTAAACCCTAAGGCTTCTAACCTATCGACAATCATCATAGCGTGGGCAAGATTTTGCTCTGGCTGGAACTCAGAATCGTGGATGAATTTCCCTGTTTCATAATCATACCAGCGATCCCATCTATTTAACTTCCAACCTAGTATTTTCCGTGCAATCGCATCAATTTTCATCATAAATTCCGCTCCTTTTTGTTATATAACAATTCATTTATTTTTAAAGCAATTATATAACAGAAGGAATGAATTATCCAGTTCTAATTTTAAAATTTTCAAAAAATAAACCCTATACGAAAATGTTTTATTAGTGATTTCCATCACTATAAAATCACTGCAATTTTTATATAGTAATAGTAGAAATAGTCGAAAGGAGAATTAAATATGCAAGGATGTCATAATGGAATGTTTGGCAACGGGCCAGTTGCACTTTCAGAGGGATTAAACAGATTAGTGAGCGAGCACACACCGCTGCGGAATGGTTTAGATGCTTTATTCGCTCTAGGCAATCAAGTTGAGCAGGACCCCGAAGGCATAGCATGTGAAGAACTAGTTCCAAAGGTGAAAAAGTTTTTCACTGACCTTGAGTTCCATTCCGAACGAGAGGAAGATCTGTTGTTTCGGATGATGGAAGTGTATCTGGGAAAAAACGGCGGACCGATTGCCGTGATGGAATATGAACACGAGCAAGCTAGGGGGTTCATTCAGGAATTCATTAGCAATACTGAGAACCTATCCGCTTTAACAGCAGAGGAAAAGATTACTAATGCTCATTTAATAAAGAATGCTTACTACACGCTGCTGGACCATTTTGCTAAAGAGGAACAAGTCCTTTATCCGATGGCTGAACGGATGTTGACTGAAGAGGAAAAAGAACAATTGGCCCAAAAGGTGTGAGGTCAGTGCAAACAGAGGCTGTCCATTTAGGTGTTAAAACCCTTAATGGACAGCCCCTTTAGTTTTATATTTCTACGTGTTCGTGTTTGATCATTTCAATGACTTTTTTTAAATACTCATATTCCTTTTGTTCTAAAATATCCACTTCAGTGTTTGTAGCCAGAAGAATTTGCTCCCTGCATTTTGCAATTCTTTGGATCATCGGGTAAATGGTTAAACTAGATAAATTCACAAAGTCATACAAATCATTTAAACAAACCGGCAATTTATAGCCCTTTGTGCTGCTGGCAATTATGACCCCGCTGTCGCGGAGCTTTGAAACAATGTTTGAACGGAAATAATGAGGATTGATTTTTATGTCCCTGAGGGCGTTTAAATTATCGAGAATTTCCTGGGTATAAACATATTGATCCGGATTTTCCCTCAGATTAAATAGAAGATACTTAAGAAAAACCAGCCGAATTTTTTCATCCTCATCCTCACTTTTTCGATGTTTTTCCATATAGGAATAGGCCAAGTTGACTGCCTGCTTGATAATGACCTTGTCGTACCTGGAATCCCGATTGCCAAACTTGTAATCATAAAGGAAATTTTTATAATCTATTGGCAGTAGATTGATAGCGGCTATTTTATGTTTCATGAGTTGAAAAAAGCTTCGATAATGACTCGAATAATGGGCATGATCATAGCCTTTTGCGATCGTCCCGGCGACAAATCCAGCCAATTGAAGCAAAATATCAGACTTTGTGTCATTGAAACCAAATATCGAATAGTTGAATAAATCTGGTATGTTCCTGCTTTCAATGTAGTTTTTAAATTCCTGCATAAACGGTTTAGCTTCCGCTTCACTAACTACAAAGTCCAGCTGGTCAAATGTCTGATTCAAATCTTCATAAATCATTCTATTTAAATAGCGGATAAACGGCTTATTGTACATAATGCCGCTCTCTTCCCTTATTTTTCTTTTATCAATGACAAATGCGTATATGGTGAACGGCAATTCCTTGAGTTCAGTTAATATCTGAGTTGTTAAGGTGTTGTCGTTTATAGATTTTATTTTGCCATCTGGAAAGAATTGCTGGCGAAGCTTTTCCAATTCCTGTTCCAGCATGGCTTTATTGGAACCTTTGATTAAAATGGAAACGATGATAAAGTGGGTTGACACTTCTTGGTTGTCAAAATCAAATCGATAATCACCAACTTCGTCCATAAAGGCATATTGAATATCTTCCAATTCCCCCACCCCTGTCCATTGTGAATCATTGTCTTCTATATATTAGTTCAACAAAGTTTTTACTAAACCTCTAATAAATTCTCATTTTTCCATTAAATAAAAGCTGCCTTTGTGGCAGCCTCTACTTGAATCTATATTTTTTGTCTTTCCTCTAACTGAACTAATTTATTGATAATTTCATCGCCTTCTTGGCCAGCTACTTCATTTGAAATAATGTCATCTTTCACTAATTTTTCGATTGCTCCATGCTGGGCATATAAAGCATGTTTTTCTAAAAGCAGCTGCTGCTGTTGTTTGAGGTCAGGGAATTTCTCAAACAGTTCCTCCAATTTGTCCTTCAGCATGGCCAGCTCTTGCTCATATTTTTCAATAATATCGCGGGAAGCTGATTCCGTAATGAATAATTTTTTTCTGACGGTATGTATTTCCGTTATTGCCGTTTCGAACCGGTGGCCCCGTGCAATGATTTCTTCGTACTCCTTGTGTCCGGCTTTGTCCTTGTTAATGCCTAAGAAGGTCAAGAGCGGTTTAATCGTAAGTCCTTGGACGATTAAGGAGAACAACACGACACTAAATGCCAGCACTAACAAATCCTCCCGCCCGGCAAAATCACGGGGAAGACTTAACACAAGCGCAATTGATAGCGACCCCTTCAAACCGCCCCAGTTAATCACATGCTTCCAGCTAGCCGGAAAGTTTTTGGCGAATAATAGACTGATGTAAACAGCCGCGCTTCTGGCGATCAGTACAATGATGATGGAAGCTAATACTAAGCCCCATTTATCCGCCATGTTTATCCTGGTGATTTCTAAACCGACCATTAAAAATACAATGGAATTAGCCAATAAGGCGGCCACATCCCAAAAGTTATTAATATTTAATTTGGTTGTCGGGCTCATTCCAATTTTTGCCCCGTAATTTCCTAGAACTAAAGCCGCCACAACGACTGCAATTACACCTGATGCATGCACCGTTTCAGCAAGGAGGAAGGATCCGTAAAATAAAATTAAGCTGAAGATGATTTCCAAAGGGTAATCATCAAAGTATTTGGTTAGCTGCGAGAATCCAAAGCCGAGTGCACCTCCTATGATGAGCCCGAGGGAAATGACCTTGACAAACTCCCATAAACCATACCCAATGCCGACTGCACCAAGATCGAGATATGTAAGCAAATAAAAGGCAGATATATTAAAAAAGACCACTGCCAGTCCATCATTAAACAAGCTTTCTCCTTCAATGACTGTCGCCATCCTTTTATGCACCCCGACACTTTTAAAGATGGACAGGACACTCACAGGGTCGGTGGCACTCATTAAAGCGGCAAAGACAAAAGCTTTTGGGGCCGAAAAATCCAATAACCAGAACATAGCAAATCCGACGATAAGAAAGGATAAAAGCGTCCCGCCAAACGCCAATGACAGGATGGGCCCTTTGTTCTCTCTTAAATGAGAAAAAGGGAGTTTAAGGGCGGCTTCCCCCAACAGGGCAGGCAAAAATAAACTGATGATGACAAAATTAAAAATTTCCCCCTCTGTAATGAAATCCTTTAACGGATCCAATACAGGGATATCAATTACCCCAATCACCGCACCAACCACCACCAAAGCAATCGGATAAGGACGATGAAACTTCTTCGCCACCGCCGTAACCCCAGCAGCAATCATAACCAACAAAAGACCAAGCTCAAAAACAAAATGCAAACCTAACTCATCCACCAATCAAAACCTCCTTTACCCTTATCATTCACAAAATACCGAGTAAAGATAAGCTTGAGAATCGGAGACAGTCCCCTGCCACGTCACCGCATTAATTAACTGGGGGACAGTCCCCCGCTGCTTTACCGCATTACTCAGCCGGGGGACTGTCCCCTTTTACTCTTTTAGTTTTTGTTGAAGAAATCGGGCATGTCGGTATTTTTTAGTGGGAATTGGGGCGGCCGTTTTTCTAGGAAGGATTGGACGCCTTCTTTTGCGTCGGCGTTGTTTCCTGCCCAGTAAAGGAATTTGGACTCCGCTAGATGTGAGGCGAGCGGTGTGTTTTCGCTTAGCATGTTCCAAAGGAGCTGACGGACGAACCGATTGGAGGTGGCAGCTGTTTCTTCTGTTATTAGATTGGCAATTTCGTATGCTTTCTCAAGGGCATCCTCCGCCTCGTACTGGACCAAACCGGCTTCCAAGGCTTCGACGGTAGGTATGTAGCGGCCTGTATACATCCATTCCAAAGCTTTCCCCACCCCGACCAGACGGGGTAAAAACCATCCGGAGCATGCTTCCGGGCCGATTCCCCGCTTGGCAAATACAAAGCCAATTTTTGCGCCTTGTTTAACAATCCGGATGTCCATCGGCAATGTCATGGTAAGCCCTATTCCAACTGCGGGACCGTTAATCGCCGCGATGATTGGTTTTTTCAAGTTATGGACCGTAAGGCTGACCTGTCCTCCCCCGTCACGATAGTCTTCCATTGATTCCGTTGAGGCAAAGGTGTCGCCTCCGCTCTCCAGGTCCATTCCTGCACAAAAGGCCCTTCCTTCTCCTGCTACGATTATGACCCGAACCTGATCGTCTTCATCTGCGTTCTGGTAAACATCAATCAATTCTCTTGCCATCTCATGTGTGTACGCATTCATGCGCTCTGGCCGATTTAAAAAAATCGTTAAAATCCCCTTATCCATCTCTGTTCTAATTGTTTTATACAATTCCTCTCACTCCTTAAAAAGTGTTTTGACCTTATAAAATTTTATGGGCACGCGCCAGATTGGCCATTTCAATTAAATTGGCAACCGGTCCATTTAAAGCGGCAAACCGGTCATCCATCGCCGCGCCCTTTTTCCAGCGATAATGGAGCTGCTGCAAAATGACTGCCAGCTTGTAGAAACCAAAGGCCAAATAATAGTGGATGCAGGAAATGTCCCGCCCGCTCATCTGAGCATACAGCTCCGCCATTTCCCTCCGGCTGGGGAAACCAGGCTGATTGGTCACAACTGATATGCCCATATCGGGATCACCCGCTTCTCCCCAATACGTGAGAACAGCACCAACATCCGTCATCGGGTCGCCTAGCGTCGCCATCTCCCAGTCCAGCACTCCTTTTACCACACCAGCTTTTTCCGGATCAAGGACCAGGTTATTTAGTTTAAAGTCGTTATGGACAATTGTTGTATCGGGGGATGCCGGCATATGGCGAATCAGCCAATTCTCCAGTTCAGCAACACCTAAAATTTCATCTGTTTTAGATGCACGATAGCGCTTAATCCAGCCATGCACCTGCCGCTCTAAGTAACCTTCCGGCTTCCCGATTTCTAATAAGTTGGCTTTTTTGAAATCCACCTGCTGCAGCTCGATTAAGCTATCAATCAAACCTTTGGAAATCTTAGGCCCAGCCATTTCTGAAGAGCCATAGGAAACAGGAAGAGAGTCATTCACCACAACCCCTTGCTTTTTTTCCATCAGGTAAAAATGCCGTTCCATGATGTTCGGGTCATCCTTGTAAAAATAAGGTTTAGGGGCAAGCGGGTAGAAGCCGTGAAGCCTGGACAAAATCGTATACTCTCGTTTAATATCGTGCGCCTTTGCCGGAATCTCCCCAAACGGAGGTCTCCTTAGTACAGCTTCCCAGTCTCCAATTGTCAAAAGATAGGTATGGTTGGAATACCCTTCGGAAAATTTGATTATTTTCATGGGCTCTTCCGGAATTTCTTCAACCGTATGACGGACCAGCCTTTCCAATTCATCCCAATTAATAGGTTCATTCGCAACCGATTGGTCTAAAGCTCGCATCTCTGCTATCGTCTCCTCCTTTTGAAGTTAATGAAGCATTTTTAAAATATATTCGGTATAAATGGCCGCTAATTCTTCTTTGTTTAAACGGCCATTGGGCTTATACCATTGTTGGACCCAGTTCATCGCCCCAAGCATGATCATTCTTGCAATCGCTGGTTCCTTTACAGAAAATTCACCATTGGCCACACCTCGAATGATCACTTGGTGGAATAAATTTTCATAATTCTTTCTAAGCTTTAATACGAGAGAGAGCTGCTCCTCACTGAAGGTACGCTTTGGTTCCATAATTAAATTGAAAACTTCCTTCTCTTCAATCGCATATTCCATATGGGCAGCAATCATTTTTGTCAGTAAATCTTGAGCTGTTTCTTCCTTTATGTCCAGAATTTTTTCCATTTCCTCAGTCGCTTTGGAAAGGACAAATTGGTGGCACTGGTACATGAGATCACTTTTATTTTTGAAATAATAATAGAGGGAACCTTTGGTCATAAGCAGCTCTGCGGCAATTTCCTCCATTGTTGCCCCGCTATATCCCTTTTTATTAATGATTTCTATCGCGGAGGAAAGAATTTGTTCTTTTTTTCGAAGGATTTTTTTCTCAGATAGTTTCATAGAATCACCGCTTAGAGTAAAATAAAGAACATGTTTTTTAGGCTAGGGACTGATAAAAAAAAATCTGGCTCCGAACCAGATCTTAAAATTGTTCCTCTATTAGAAATGGCTTTACCGTAATGTGTGCTTCAAAACCTTTCCAGAGGCAGTTTTCGGGAGTTCATCGATGAACTCGTAAATTTCTGGTATCTTAAATTTCGCTAAGTATTGTGAACAGTATTCACGAATGACCGCTTGATTTTCCTCATTTAAGGTATCCGACACAATAATCGCTTTTACTCTTTCTCCAAAAATCGGATCCGGTGCCGCGACAACCGCCGCTTCGATAATTTCAGGGTGCTTCTTTAACACATCTTCTACCTCGATCGAGTAGACCTTTTCTCCGCCCCTGTTAATCATGTCCTTTTTCCGGTCCAGTATATAAACGTATCCCTCTTCATCGATTTTGGCGATATCGCCTGACCGCCAGTATCCATCTATAAACGAGCTTTCGTTCGCTTGCGGGTTATCCCAATATTCTCCGATGACCATAGGTCCTTTAATCAATAATTCGCCAATTTCATTAACACCCTGTTCACGGTCATTTGAATCAATCACCTTCAGCTCGGCCGTATCCACCGCTTTTCCAACCGACGTCGCTTTGGACATCGGGAAGCCTGCAGGCATAACGGTTGTTGGCGAGGCTGTTTCCGTGGCACCGTAGCAGTTATGATAGCTGGCATTCGGAAAGATTTCCATCAGTTTTTCGAGTGTTTGCTGATAAATCGGAGAGCCGCCAAATGCGACAATCTTGACTTGCTCAAATGAGTATTCCTTCAGCAAAGGACTTGTAGCCATCATGATAAAAATGGTCGGCACATTAAAGTGAAAATTGACGTTTAAGTCATAGCTTTGTTTGATATATTTTTCATTGTTGTAATGTGTGAGAATCACCATGGATCCCCCCACATAAACCATTTGAAGGAATTGGGCCACCAGGCCGGTCACATGGAAAAATGGAACGGCCAGCATAGTGCGCATTTCGTTATCGGATTGGAAGCGCAGCTGATAGTGCATCACACTATGGACGATATTGACATGGCTTAAAACAGCCCCTTTTGGACGCCCTGTTGTTCCCGAAGTGTATAAAATAAAGGCTGGGTCGGTTTCTGTTATTTCTGTTTCAGCAGGTTCGCTATCCTCTTCCAGTAAGGCTGTTAGATTAAGCGTCTCTTTGGAGGCATCTCCGACTGCAATGATCTGGCGGGAGAAAGGTCTTACTTCCTCATTCTTTTCCTTGCAGTCTTCGATGACGCCGAGTAATTCCTGATTTGCAAAAATGACCGAAGGTTTGGAATGTCCAATAATATAGGCGACCTCAGGGGCTGTCAATTTGGTATTGACCGGAACCATCACGATTCCGCTTTTCAAACACGCTGTCACAATAATCGCAAACTCAAGGGAATTTCCAACGAGCGTGAGTAATCGGTCTCCTTTTTTCATGCCATAGCGGTTTTGCAAAGCGGAGATAAGCCGATTTGACATCTGGTCCAGCTCTTCGTAGGTCATCTTCTGACCCTCCAGGAACAGGGCATCCTTTTTTCCGTACTGCATAACGGTGTTCCTGATAATCTCTTGAAAAGAGGCAGGATGGTCAGCAAACACATTTATTTCTCTATCAAACAATGAGACTCTTTTAATATCCAATACCTTCAATGGCCGCTACCTCCTCACGCACTAAAAATGCTTCTAGGATTGTCAACCAAAATCGTTTCAATCGTTTGATCGGAAACTCCGCCTTCTTTTAGGGCAGGAATAATATTTTGGAACAGGTTTTCAATATGCCATTGCTCCAGCAGTTTGGCCAGCTCTTCAGGGAATGGGGATTCGGCGCCCAGCCATACATTCACCGTATCGTGGGATAACGTAATTTGGTTGGCATACCCGCTGCCGATGAGACCAATTAATACAGCAACCCGTTCCTTATCGAGCGGCGCTCCGACAAACTGCTGAATGCCCAAACGGTCAAATCCAACATAAACTCCATGCTTTAATGTCTCCATTTGATAGCGGATATCTGTATTTCCATCCATATGGCCTACCACGATTTTTTTAGGATCTGCTCCTTCAGAGACGAGCAATTGAGCCTGCTCCGGCCCCATGGTTCCTTCCTGCGTATGGGTAATAATCGGAACGCCAGTTTCTTTTTGGACCTTTGCGGCTGTTTTGAAGAACATTTGTTCATAATCGGAAATCACATTTTTTCCGGAACCCAGCTTAATCACTCCTGGTTTGATTCCAGTTTTGCCGATGCCGTTAGTGATTTCTCCCATGAATAATTCATAAATCTCTTCTTCAGCTACGCCTAATCCTTTTTTAAATTTAAAATAGGCAGGGGCTCCCTCGCCTTCATAATAATAGCCAGTAGAGCAGATGATATGGACTCCGCTTTTCTCCGAAATTTCCCGCAAGATTTCAGGGTTACGGCCGCAATCATTTGGCGTCGCATCGACGATGGTTTGCACACCATGGGCTTTGGCTTTTAGTGCGACCTCTACCCCGATTCTGACGATGTCAGCCGGATCTTTTTCATGCAGGGTATTTCCATTGAATCCCGGGTATCCGAAGGCAAAATGTTCGTGCATTAATGTTTTCCCAATTTTATCCGAAGAAACGGGTCCTAATACGGTATTAACCATTTTACTCATGACATTACCTCCAAATGGAATATATGTTTTTTGTTAATTCAACTTACATGAGTGAGAACATCCTGCCAATTTGAATACGCGTTTTTTCATCACCACCAGTAACCGCTTACATTTTTATAGCGGAAAATAAATTTCTTTGAGATTAGCAATCTACAATTTAATTATTACATTTATTGCCAATTAACTATAATTTAACAATTTATTCCATCGTTTACAAGCTTTTTTTGAATTAAGTTTAATATTTAAACATGGTTTAAACTATTAGAATAGTAGAATTAAAACAAATACCAAGAAAAATGGAGCCACTTTTGTTCAAATAAGTGACTCCGTTTTTTGGTTTCTTTGCCACATTAAATAGCAGGTGCCTCCATCCCGATATGGGCCCATCCCTCTCTTGCTGGTCCATAAATATCCGGTACGCTAATTCCTGCTTGCCGCATAAGGACGGTCATCTGTCCCCGATGGTGGATGATGTGCTTGATAAGAAGTGAAAGCGTTGCAGCCCTTGGCATTGTCATTCCAAATGCATTAACCAATTCTTTTAGTGTATCGTTTGTCCATTGCTGCTTCACTGCATACACAGTGTCCGAGCTGACTCTCCGAAAAGTTCCTGCTATTTCTTTTGCAGAAGCTGGAACGGTTTCTGAATTGTCGACTGGCGGGACGTCGACACCGAATTCCATCAGCATTCCAGGTGTACTTGTCACGATATGCCAGGCAATTCTCCCTAGCGTACGGTCCTCTGATGATACCTGCTGATGCAAGGATTCATTCGATAATGCATCTAAAACCTTTTGAGTTGAATCGGCTTCTTGGTTCCATTCCTCGATGAATTCGGCTATTGTTGTAAACATTCGTTTTTTTTCCTCCAATCTTTGGGCTCTCAACTGGTCATTCGATTGTGCATCCCCATGTTCTAGTATGTTCTTTCATCTTGTATTTAAAAGAAATTTTTACATATCCCTAAAGAAAAGGCAGACCCTTTATATGAGTCAGCCTTTGAAATCATCACCTTTTGAGACCAAGCAACAGCCCTTTAAAAGGCTTAGTCTGCTAACTTTAATAATTCGCTCACGGTTACAAGTTGGTATCCATTTGATGATAAATCTGCAACAAGTCTGCGAATAGCTTCTATGGTTTGGGAACGATCCCCATATCCATCATGGAAAATGAGAATACTGCCATTTTTCACGCAGGCCCTGGAGACTTCCATGATGTGTTCCACTCCGGGCTGCTCCCAATCACGGGCCTCCATGTTAAGAGCACCAATCATCGGATATCCCTTTTCCTTAAGTATTAACGCCGTTTCCTGATTATACTCCAAGTAGGGCGGGCGAAAAATTACTGGTTTATGTCCAGTCAAGCCCCCTATTAATTTTTCATTTCCTTCCATTTCCTCGAGACAATTTGCCCGGCTTAACTCTGACAACTTAGGATGTGTGTAGGTATGGTTGCCGATTTCATGCCCTTGCTCTGCCACTGTTTTGGCCATCTCCGGGTACCTTTCTACTTGCTCCCCAATCATAAAAAAGGTCGCTTTCCCATGTGCCTCCTGAAAAATCTCTAAAACCTGAGCAGTGTACATAGGATTGGGCCCATCATCAAATGTAATCGCCACGGCCTTGTGCGACGTAGAAACATCGTTAATCAAACCGATTCCCTCCCTCTTCTCTGAACATTAAACAAACACTCTACTCCACTATCTTCCTTTTTTAAAGACTCTTTTATCGCTGAACGTTGATCTTCTATGTTTGAAAAATAAAGGGAGAAATTCCTTCTATTTTGGGAAATATGGGTATTTCCTTAAAAATAAGAGTATTTTTTCCCTTTATTGTATCCAAATCAATGAATTTTGGCATATTTAGAACCGTTAAGCGGAATTTTTCCGCTTATATCGGCTTCATAAGGCCTCTCTATCTACAATAGACGGAAATTCTCCCCCTATTCCATTCTCATACCTACACGAAAAACAACAATGAATCCTAACAGACCCTTTTTAAAAAAAGTGCTGGACTTATAGGCTGCCAGCACTTTTTTCTGATTCCTATTAAACTGATACGCTAGAAAGTGATTCCAATAAATATTGATTAATTAAAGCCTTCAAGCGCTCTGTTCTGCCTGATTGATTCTTAATTTCGGTTAATTGAAGGGCATAAGCCTCCAGCTCCCTGAAGTTGGTTCGGCCTTCGACAATCTCCAGGCCAATTCCTTTTGTATAGCTGCTATAGCGCTCTTCTATGAAGCTATCAAGCGCTTTATCTTCAATTAATTTGTTGGCGACTTTTAACCCCACCGCAAATGCATCCATTCCTGCAATATGGGCATGGAAAAGATCTTCTGGCTCAAATGAACCTCTTCTGACTTTGGCATCAAAGTTTAATCCGCCGCTGCCCAGACCGTCATTTTTCAAAACTTCATACATGGCAAGTGTGTTGGTATATAAGTCAGTCGGGAATTCATCGGTGTCCCAGCCAAGTAAAACATCACCTTGGTTCGCATCGACAGAACCAAGCATGCCATTGATGCGGGCAACACGAAGTTCATGTTCAAATGTATGGCCGGCAAGGGTAGCATGGTTCGCTTCAATATTAAACTTGAAGTAGTCTGTTAAGCCATATTTTTGCAAGAATGTCAGACCAGTAGCCACATCAAAATCATATTGATGCTTGGTAGGCTCTTTTGGTTTCGGCTCAATTAAGAACGGCACATGTAAACCGATTTCCTTTGCATAATCGACGGCCATATGGAAGAAGCGCGCCAAATTATCCTGCTCCAGCTTCATATCCGTATTAAGAAGAGTTTCATAGCCTTCACGGCCGCCCCAGAATACATAGTTCTGTGCTCCGAGCTCTTTTGCTACTTCTAATGCCTTTTTCACTTTTGCTGCAGAGTATGCAAACACATCGGCATTTGGAGAAGTTGCCGCACCATGGGTATATCTAGGATTGGTAAACATGTTGGCCGTGTTCCAAAGCAATTTGACTTTGCTCGTTTTCATGTATTCTTTAATCATAGCCACAATAATATCTTGATTTTTATTAGTTTCACTTAACGTGCTGCCTTCAGGAGCAATATCTACATCATGAAAAGCAAAGAACGGAACATTTAGTTTTTCAAAAAGTTCGAATGCTGCTTCCACTCGAGCTTTTGCTAAATCCAAACCCTTCAGATGGTTCCAAGGACGAATGGCCGTTCCAACGCCAAAGGGGTCAGTGCCATCTGCCGTAAATGTGTGCCAGTAAGCCACGGAAAAACGAAGATGCTCTTCCATTGTTTTTCCGTTCACTTTTTCTTCTGGATTATAATACTTAAAAGCTAATGGATTTTTGGATGAAGCGCCTTCAAATTGAATCTTGCCAACGTTTTCAAAGTAAGCCATTGAGTATTCCTCCTAGTCGGTTTTAGGAAACAAATCCTTTTTGTAACTGCTTACAATTCTTGCAATCTGTTACTTTGCTTAATTAAATTATAGCACCGCGAACTTAGTTTGTCTATTAAATAAACTAAGATTTTTTCTGAGCCTCTCCTTTACTCGATAATCGCTAATGGATTAAGTTTATGACAAAGTTTGTGTTAAAATATAAGTCAGATCAATAAGGAGTTTTATAAAAGTGGAAAACATGACATGGAACCAACAATTAATGAAAAAAAATAATAAAGCGCTCGTCTTGCAAATTATTATTGAAAAAGAGCCTATTTCTAGATCGGACATTGCACAAATATCCGGGCTGCACAAAGCGACTGTATCTTCTTTAGTGAATGAATTATTAGAAGAAGAACTGATTTATGAATCAGGGCCAGGAGAATCAAGCGGCGGCCGCCGCCCCGTAATTCTCCACTTCAATAAAGCTGCCGGTTATGCCATCGGGATTGATATCGGGGTCAATTATATTTTATGCGTCTTGACGGATTTAAAGGGCAATATTCTGATTGAAAAAAATGAAGTGGTAAACCGGACCCCCTATCCGGCAATCAAGAATAAAGTTCAAAAAATGATTCAATCTCTTATGGATGAAATGCCCAGCAGCCGGTACGGAATAGTAGGCATTGGCGCAGGCGTGCCTGGAATTGTCGACAAAGAAGGTGCCATTCTATTAGCACCGAATTTTGGCTGGAGCAATATTCAGTTAAAAAAAGATCTCGAAGAGTTATACCAGATCCCCGTCTTGGTTGAAAATGAAGCCAATGCGGGCGCTTTTGGCGAGCAGCAGTTTGGGGCATGCCAGAACACGGATAACATGGTTTATATCAGTGCCGGAATTGGTCTTGGGGCCGGCATAATTGTAAATAAAGAACTATATCGAGGCAAGGATGGCTTCTCGGGTGAAATGGGACATATGATTATTGAAGTCAACGGGAAGCCTTGCAGCTGCGGCAGCAAGGGCTGCTGGGAAGCATATGCTTCCGAGAATGCTCTACTGGAGATGGCGGGTAATCCAAGCGATACACTTGAGTCCTTAATCACACGCGTTGAAATGCAGGACCAAACGGCACAGCAGCTTTTTGAAACGATCGGGCATTACCTTGGGTATGGGATCAACAACATTATCAATACCTTCAATCCCCATCAGGTCATCATCGGAAACCGGCTGGCATTAGCTAAAGACTGGATCGAACAGCCTATACGGGAAACGATTGAAAAGCATACGCTCGGCTTCCAACTGAACGAATTGGAATTAGTTTTTTCAAAGCTTGGAAAATATTCGACAGCATTGGGTGTAACCGCATTTGTTGTGGAAAACTTTTTGAAAGCGGAAGAAAAAACTTTATAGTTGGACATTAAACTTTATGGGACTGGCTCCACGCCAAGAACAGTATTTAGAACGTTTTTTCAAAATACTGTGGTGTGGTGTCTAGTCCCTTTGCTTTTTGGACAATCCCATAAAAGATCAATTTACTCAGGTTCGAACCCTACAACGCTGATGGTGCAGGCTGTTGACTCTCACTCTTTCAGACCCAATGATCTGAAACAATTTACTCTCTTGACAACGTTACCCAATGAATACCCCGGCTTCTATCTATTTATTGTGAATGCTAAATGGAGTTATTGGCTTGGGATATCCTGTATTAAAGTTCTGCCCGGCGCCACATTTAATATCTGTACTCCCCTGCATATGGCCAACAATTCTTTTCTGCTAATTTTCAAAAAAAAAAACAGTCCCCATTCTAGAGAACAGGAACCGTTTCTGGTTATTGAATAAATCCATTGAGATACTGATACAACTCTTCTAATTCTTGTTCCTTCCCAACGATACAATTTGGGTATTGCTTAATTTCCGCCACACTCGTTAGTTTAAAATCATTCGGCGCAGGGAGACCGGAAGCACAAATGACCAGGTAATCCGCAAAAAATATGATTCCAGTCAGGGCAGACGTTTTAATGACCATCTGTCCCATCGGCCTTCCTGCAAACAAACCTTTTACAGCACTTTTCCCACCGGTTCTTTCAATGACGATTTTTGTTTCATCTGCCAACACTTTGGTCCCGGATTTTAGCTCAAACGTTTTCACTGCTTATCTACCCCCCGTTCCTACAATAGAGGATAGCTTTTCCAGATGCAATGAAATTTATCACCAGAATGGTATAGCCAATTTAATCTATTACTTCGTTTTGGAAACGATGGAAAACCTTTTTTCTCCCGTCCATTTTTCTCCCTTGTATTGTATGCTAATGTTAACGGTATAATTGCCTTCCATTTCTATTGCCGTGTTTCCAACGTATACACCATCATTCGTTTCTTGCATTTCCATTGAAAGATCCCCATGACTCATTCTTTCCATTTTTAATTCAGCACTTACCTTTGCCCCTTTTACTGGCTTTCCCTCAGTATCTAGAATCTTAAGCTGAATAAGCGAGGATTGTCCAGGTGCAAATGATTTTGGAGCAGTAAGTTCTATTTGAAATTTATTGTAATCGCAGCCAGTGATGACAACTAATAATAAACATATAACAAAAGGAAGATATTTGAATTTACTCATTTCACCATATCCCTTCACATCTAAACTTCTTTAAACTGCCAAAATCGACTTTACACAGCCATACATTTTCCTCTGGCTCACTGATTATACATTATATAAGCCAAACAATGCCACAGAACTGCATCCATTTAATTCATTACTTCCCTGGGGGACTGTCCCCTGCTGCTTTAATGCGTTACTTTCCTGGGGGACTGTCCCCCGCTGCTTTAATGCGTTACTTTCCTAGGGGACTGTCCCCCGCTGCTTTAATGCGTTACTTTCCTGGGGGACTGTCCCCAATTGTGTTATACTAGTATACAGCAAAAGTTTTTGCCTTTAGGAGTGTGTTTTATGAGTTATAAAGCAGTCATCTTAGATATTGACGGGACGATTTATCCGCATGGGAAGGCGGTTAGTGCTGCGACGAAGCAGGCTATTGAGAGGTTAAGAGATAAAGATATGAAGGTGGTTATTGCTACCGGGAGGGCTCCTTATTTTTCGGAGTCGATTGTTCAGGAGACTGGGGTTGATTCCATGGTGTTCTTTAATGGGGCCTATGCCGTTCACGAAGGCAAGGAAATCTACCGGAATGCTATTGAAAAGAATTTATTAGAAAAGTTGCTGCTACTGTCACAGGAGTATAACCACCCGCTGACTTTTTTAAGCGGCAATAGCTTTACAGCTACCGATTTAAGCCATCCTTTTGTGGTACAAGCTTATCGGCACAATACGTGGATGCCGGACTTAACCCCTCAAGGTTACTGGATGGACCAGGATATTTATCAATTGTTCCTTCACTGTGATACCGATGAAGAAAAATCCTATCATCTTCAAATCCCCGAATTAGATTTCAGGAGATGGACAACGATTGAAGCTAAGACTTGTGATGTGAACCAATCCAGGTCTAATAAAGCTGTTGGCCTGACCAAGCTATTGGAAGCAATCGGCATTGCTCCAGACGAGACAGTTGCCTTTGGCGATGGCCTAAATGACATAGAAATGCTATCAATGGCAGGCATGGGCGTTGCCATGGGTTCTGCCCGTGATGAAGTGAAACAGGCCGCCAATATGGTCACCCTCTCTGCTGAAGAAGACGGGGTTTATTATGGATTAGAGCGGCTTGGATTGCTCTAATCTATGTACACTTAAGCATCTAAACATATATTTCACTACTACATAACGGCGAAAAGCTTGCAGCATTCGGCACATTGCCTTATCTGCAAGCTTTTTTTCTAAAATCTTAAGATAAAAACGGGCCAGAGTCCTTTTTTCAGTCCTTTAATCGTTCACAGCCATTCGGCCCAGCGGTCCGTGTTCATCGATTATGTCCTGCAGGTCATAAACGGAGATAGGAAACATTGGGAAGCCAAATGCGTAAGGCGTGATTTCGTACAGCTGAAAATAGGCCACTAGGGCTTTGTCAGCAATATAAAAGTCTTGATCGGGCTTTATGCTTGTGAAGTCTTGCAGCAGAAAAATATTGCGCTGTTTGATTTGCTCCCTAATAATCGTTGAAAGTTTTTGCACATACGGACTATCCCTCTTAAACAGATCCTTCAAGTTACAAAGCTTCCCCTTTTGCAAGTCGAAAGTCATGGATTTAATATATGTCATACCGTGGGCTGCATGAGAGTGATACGTGTAATTTGAAAGGGATAAACTCAGTACCTGGCGCTGGTTGTTTTTTATTTCATAGGTGCCCAGCATCTCCTCGACAGTGGTCGGCATCATTCCTGTTTGTTGATTAATCAGCTCTTGGGTCTGTTGGACAATCGTCCGATTGATGAAGCGTTCCAGCTGTTGGTCCAAAACGCCGCTAACCTGTGGATAGGAAACCGTTCTTTTCGGACCGCCGTCAATCGTCAACGTTTTAATCTTAAGCGGTAAAGTAATGGGCATTTGTATCCATCCTCAACTTTTTTACCCCATATTATTTATAAGCCAATAAATCGGTGCCTCTATAGATAGCCAATTATTGGTTTAACGTATATAATTCAGCTCAATTATCCAGACTGTACCTACTTGGTCATTTTTCGCTGTTTTGGAGGTGTTTTGATGGATATCTATCAAGCCATTTGGGAGGCAGATAGGAATGGCAGCGGACTTCAGCCCGTCCTAGCCCCGGATAGCGGAGATTCAGCTGAAGGATACGTTGTCGTTGACTTAGGAGCCTGCAGCCCTGAGCACCATGTTTTTAAAGAAGTCGTTATTCCAGATCGAAAAAAACACAGTTATAAATTAGTTGAAAAACTCTTTGATAACTATACATTAAATCATTATAGCAGGGAAAAAAACACCAGTGCCGAAACCAAGGAAGTGAAAGAATTCTTAAACATGGCTATTGATTCTCCCCCAGTTGAGACAGCCAAAAAATTCATTGAGGAAAAAACAAAAAAACGCTTCACTGAAGTGCAATGGTATACTCATTTACATAACCTATGGTTTCGGCAGTATGATGAAGAAACCGGAAAGGATTTATCCGGCTTTGAGCATGTTTTTATTGGGGAACAACGAAATCGGAGACTTGAAGGGCACCATTTTTGGTATAAATATTGGCTCGAGGATGCTGCACCATTAAACCGCCATCATCAGGATCATGTTGAATTAAAATGTGATTACTTTGGGGAACAAAAAGGAGCGCCGTATGTGGTGACACTCGGTTATCGGTTGTACGCTTTCGATTATCAAAAGAATCATTTTTTTAAAATCAGCAAAAATCACTGTGCCTTTTTGGTCGGAATCAGTGCAGAAGGACTTTTGGCATTAGGAACTGTCCGGGCCTTTCAGCATAAAGATGTTCCAGAGAATCTGATCATCAATCAGATCCCGTTTAGACTTGAACTCTATAGAAGTCCTGATGGCAAAAGTATCCGGACCTTTTATCCGTTAGATCCAGAAAGACAAAATCCTATCAATTAAATAAGAACTTGTCCTTCATGGCGCCTATTGTTGTCCTTTATTTTCTTTTGCCTGCTCCAGTCTTTCAAGCACCCTTCTTTTACGATAAAGCATCCTGCCTGTTTCTGCCAGGTCATTGATCATGGATCGATTGGTGAAGGCGCCGAAAAGCATTCCGGCGATGGGCACCATTTGAAAAAGCTTCTTCCAGCCAAACTGATCTCGATATGTAAATACCACCTCACGCCAGCCCTGGAGCTGGGACACCATTTCACTAGACTGGCTTCCATGGTCATAAAAACTGGAAAGCTCATTCAGAATCGCCTGTTTGCCTACAATATCCGATGAAGAAAATTGCAAGCATTTAATGATAAATACCCTCTCACTTTTTTCGGTTGGATCATAGCCATGAATGATGGCCATTTCCTGCAATGTTTTTAATGATATCGCCATGATGGCGGGTATATCAATCGCCAAGGTAAAAAAACCGCCAATCCCAGTGCTGGCCCCTTGGATGGCGGCAGCTTTCTTCCGCTTGTCCGCCAGCTCCCTGCTTAACTTGTCCATAGTGGATAAGGAAATCTCTTGGATATCAGTCATATCGCCAATTGGATGCCCCGTTTCTTTCTCAATCATGCTAAAAATCGTTTGTTTTTTGATCAAATAACTGCCGCCCGTTTGTATATATGAGCCTATTTCCTCAAGCAATGATCCAACTTTGTTGTGGATAAATTGAGGCGTGATCTTATCTAGAAGTTTAAATGGCAGCCGTCCCAGCCGTTCCCAAATCCACAAATTTCCTTGGTCTTTTTCCCACTTCTCAATTATAGCCAGCTCATGCATCAGTTCCGCTTTCGATTCCATTCCTTGCCCACCCTCTATGTTTCTTTGATAAAAAATACGGATTATCTGATAAAAAGTTTCATTTAGTGGTAGTTTGCACGAACGAGCCAAAAAAAGACTGACGTGGAAACTGTTTTTAAAACAGCTTCTCACGCCAGTCCTTCACAATAGTTTATTTCGTTTCGAAGGCGTAGAATGCTCTCTTCAAGGCATTCGCCGCTTGGTCAATCGCTTTTTTGCTGTCATCCAAGATGCCTGGCATCCCGAAAAACCCGTGAATCATTCCGTCGTACCTTGTTGCTTCCACCGGAACTCCGGCCTCTTTTAGAAGGTCCCCATAGGCTTCACCTTCATCACGCAGCGGGTCAAAGCCGGCCGTTATCACGAGGGCTGGCGGCAGTCCGCTCAGGTCCCCAGCTTTTAAAGGAGAGGCATACGGGTTCAAGCCGTCCTGCTCATTTCGCAGATAATGGTTCCAGAACCAAATCATCATGTTCTTTGTCAAAAAGTAACCCTCAGCATTCTCCTGATAGGATTCTGTTTCATAAGAATGATTGGTCACTGGGTAAATGAGCAGTTGGCAGGCTAAAGACGGTCCTCCCTTTTCTCTGGCCATCAATGCCGTCACTGCCGTAAGATTTCCGCCGGCGCTGTCACCGCCAATGGCAATACGGTTTGCATCTCCTTGGATGGCGGACGCGTTCTCGGCAACCCACTTGACCGCAGCATATGCGTCCTCGGCCGCTGCAGGGAATTTATGCTCTGGTGCCAGACGGTAGTCAACCGAAATCACCACACATCCTGCTTTATTGGCCAGCATCCGGCACGGCCCATCCATCGTGTCGAGATTGCCAATCACCCAGCCGCCGCCATGGCAGTAAACCAATACCGGAAACGGCCCTTCACCAGCAGGAGTGTAAATTCGGACAGGTATTTCGCCTGCCGGCCCTGGGATGGTTCTGTTTTCTACTTTAGCTACCTCCTCCGGTTCTCCTGCCAAGGTGCCCAAATCGATCGCTTGCCTCGCTTGTTCAGGCAATAAGGTTTCCATTGCAGGACCGCCGGCTGCCTCTAATTGTTCCAATAAAAACTTCGCTTGTGGATCAAGATTTGCCATTTTTATTTCCTCCCATTTTGTTAGGTTCAATAAGCTTTTATAAATTCATTGCCCTTGAAGCAGGCAATGTTATAAACCCTTCATAGCCTTTGGCTGCAACATCATTACAAATCTGCCGGTAAAGCCCCACTCCTCCGGCAAAAGCGAGAAATCCGCGGGGCTTGCCTTCAATATTGGCTCCCATATACCAGGAATCAGTCTTAGGTAACAGTGTCATTTCGGTAATCTCTCTGCATTGCTCGCTCCATGCCTCTTCAGCAGGAGGTGCCACATCGAATTCATCATGATTATTTTTCCTGAGGTATTCGAGAAAGTCGGCAATCCATTCGACATGCTGCTCAATCGAAACGATCATATTGCTTAAAACGGATGGGCTTTGCGGACCGGTAATCATAAACATATTTGGGAATCCCGCTGTCGCCAAGCCTAGATAGGTTTTCAGATTGGCACCTCCAGCCCACTTTTCCTTAAGCGGGACCCCGCCTTTACCGCGGATATCCATTTTGAAAAACGGTCCTGTGATGGCATCAAAGCCGGTTGCAAAGACGATCATATCCAGTTCAAATTCTGTTTCCTCAGTTTTCAGCCCAGTTGGTGTGATCTCCATAATTGGGGTGTTTTTTATATCTACTAGGGTCACATTTTCCCGGTTATAGGTTTCAAAATAATTCGTATCAATGATCGGGCGTTTTGTTCCGTAAAAAAAACTTGGCATCAGTTTGTCGGCCACCTCAGGGTCCTGAACAATTTCCCTGATTTTTGATCGGATGAAATCCTGAGCGGTTTCATTGGCATTTTCTCCAAAGCCCAAGTCACTAAATTGATAGAGTAAGGTAAACAGTCCGCCTTCCTGCCAAGCTTTTTCATATGCCTGCTTGCGGACGTCTGGTGAAACTTCTATTGCCAATTCCTCCCGTGGGAACGATGGTACACCATGCCTCGATTCACTCATTGCTTTTTTGATTTCGCTGTAATTATTCCGAATCTGCCGTATATATTCCGGGTCATAGGCGTGGTTTTGTGCTGGGGTACTATACTGTGGTGTCCGCTGAAAAACGGTTAGGCTGCTTGCTTCTTTAGCGATGATGGGGATGGCCTGGATGCCGCTGGAGCCTGTTCCAATCACCCCAACCCGCTTTCCCTTGAATCTGACTTCTTCATGTGGCCACTTTCCTGTGTGGTACATCTCCCCTTTGAAACAGTCCATTCCCTTTATATTTGGGGTATTGGATGCCGATAAGCAGCCTAGTGCGGTAATAAAATAGCTGGCCGTCAGCAAATTTCCAGTATCTGTGTCAATTTCCCAGAAATGATAGTTCTCATTATAGCGGGCAGCCGTAATCCTTGTTTTGAATTGGATGTCACGGCGCAAGTCCAGCCTATTTGCGACGAAGTTGATATAATCCAATATTTCCGGCTGCTCAGCAAATCTTTGTGACCATGTCCATTCATTTAGAAGCTCTTCTGAGAAAGTATAATTATAGTAAATACTTTCGATATCACATCTCGCCCCCGGATAGCGGTTATGGTACCAGGTGCCGCCAACATCTTCAGCTGCCTCATAAACGCGTACCGAGTATCCCAGCTCCCGGAGCTTATAGAGCATATATAAACCTGAGAACCCTGCTCCTACAACCACTGCATCAAAATGTTGAACCTCAAGCTGGCTTTCTGTCATTTTTTTAGGACCTCCTTTTTGAAAATCTTCATGTAAAAATATGCAAGCGTTTTCATTTAAATTCTATCTATTTCTTCCATCTTCCTGCTTTATTTGGTAAATTTAGTAATTTTTTAATATAAAAAAGGCCTCCATTGAATTGGAAGCCTTTTTTCATATGCTTTTGCTCTTAGGACTATATTTACCTATTCTTGTTGGGATGCTTCCCATTTGGAGACCTCTTCACGAACCCGAGGTGCTACTTCTTTCCCCAGAAGTTCAATTGCCCTCATCACGTCTTCGTGTGGCATGCTGCCAACAGGTACATGGAGCATAAACCGTGTCACTCCTACATTTTTTCGAAGGTGGATGATTTTCTGGGCCACTGTTTCTGGGTCGCCAACGTAAAGAGCACCATCAAAGCTCCTTGCCGCATCAAATGCGGAACGGTCATAGTAGCCCCAGCCCCGCTCCCTTCCAAGCACGTTCATCGCTTGTTGAGTGGATGGGAAAAATTTATCCGCTGCTGTGTCTGTATCTTCGGCGACAAAACCATGGGAATGGGAGGCGACTGCGAGTTTGCTGGCATCATGTCCGGCTTGGGCTGCCGCTCTTTTATAGAGCTGAACCAATGGCGCAAACCGGACAGGGCTTCCACCAATTATCGCTAATACAAGCGGCAGTCCAAGAAGACCGGCACGGATGACAGATTCTGGCGTTCCACCGCTGCCAATCCACACAGGTAAACGATCCTGCACGGGGCGAGGATAAACGCCAAGATTATGGATGGCTGGCCGATGTTTGCCGCCGCTCCAAGTGACTTTCTCTGATTCACACAATTTCAATAGCAAATCCAGCTTTTCATCAAACAGCTCTTCATAGTCCTTTAAATCATAGCCAAACAATGGGAATGACTCAATAAATGACCCTCGTCCTGCCATAATCTCTGCCCGCCCGTTTGAAATGCCGTCAAGCATCGCAAATTGTTCAAATACCCGTACCGGGTCATCAGACGAAAGAACCGTCACCGCACTCGTCAGCCGAATCCGCTTTGTTTGTGACGCTGCTGCAGCCAGCAGGACAGCAGGAGACGATGCCGCATAATCCTTGCGATGATGCTCCCCTACTCCAAATACATCCAAGCCCACTTGGTCGGCAAGCACAATTTCCTCCACAACCTCCCGCAGCCGCTCGGCATGACTAATCACCTTACCCGTCCTAACATCCGGCGTCGTCTCAACAAACGTCGTTACACCAATCTCCACTAACTAACCCCTCCAACTTTATCACTTTCCCGTGCTGGGGGACTGTCCCCCGGCACGTTAATACTTTAGTGCTGTGCAAACTTGTCCATCTTATAAGTATTTTTTTATGTCCTCGAGGAAAGCATTTACGGCTTCTTCTTTTGTGGCCCAAGAGGTGACAATCCGAATTGCTGAATGGTCTTGGTCAGCCTTCTCCCAAATTAGAAAAGCATAATTGTTTTGTAGTTGCTCGATTACGCTGTTCGGAAGAATCGGGAAGATTTGGTTGGACGGCGAATGGGTTACAAATTTGATATTGGCCCGGCTTAATTCATCGCTAATCTTCTTTGCCATGTTATTGGCATGCTGAGCCAAATCGAAGAATAAATTGTCCCGGAATAATTCAAGAAATTGGATGCCAAGAAGTCGCCCTTTTGCAAGCAGCGCCCCTTTTTGTTTCATATGGAAACGGAAGTCTTCTTTAAGGGAGTCACGGCAAATGACGAGCGCTTCCCCGATGAGTGCTCCATTTTTCGTGCCGCCGATGTAAAATGCGTCAACGAGTTCCGGGAAATCTGATATACGGAGGTCATTTTCCGAAGAACATAGAGCAGAACCCAGACGTGCCCCATCCATATAAAAAATCAAGTTGTTCTTTCGGCAGAAATCGCTTAATAGCTGTAGTTCATGCCTATTATAAATGGACCCTATTTCGGTGGAATCCGATATGTAAACAAGCTTTGGCTTTACCATATGTTCATCTGTATGTGCATCCAGCACTTCCTGGATCGCTGACGGGGTCAGTTTTCCATCGGTCGTTTCAACTGACAGCACTTTATGCCCTGTTGCTTCAATTGCCCCTGTCTCATGGGTCTGAATATGGCCGCTGTTCGCCGCAATTGCTGCTTCATGGGGTCTTAAGAAAGCGGATAATGCTATCAAATTGGTTTGCGTCCCGCCAGGAATCAGATGAATATCCACATCCGGCCGCCCGATCTTCTCCTTCAAAAGCTCAACCGCCTGCCGGGAATAACGGTCCTCCCCGTAACCATCCTCCTGCTCAAAATTCGACTCGATTAACGCATGTAAAATTCTAGGATGCGCACCCTCAGCATAATCATTCTTAAAGCTGTACATCACACGGCCTCCATCTATATATATTTGACAGTCTAATCTTAATATATGGGGACAGTCCCCCACAACTTTAAAGCACTAACGCGCTGAGAGACTGGCCCCAGCGTGTTAGTACGTCAAATTATTCATTGATGATTTCTAGTAGGCCCATGTCCATGCATGTTTGGATGGATAGTTTTTTGGTTTCTCGTTGAAATTTTATTTCGATATGTTCTTGGTTTAATTGGGCGATTGTTCCTGATCCAAAGACGCGGTGTTTGACTGTGATGCCCTGTTTTAGGTTTTCTGCATTTTTAATGGCATTTGGATTGTGGGGAATGATTGGTTTCCCTGCTTGATCCCGCTTCAAAGGTTCTCTTCTAGATGCTTTGACTGGGGGGGTGATGATGTTCTTGACATCCAGGATAAATTGCGAAGGCCTAACACTCTTGCCAAATTGCTTTTTATAGGCAATAAGCTCCAGGCTGGATTCCGCCCGCGTCATCCCTACATAAAACAGCCGGACGGCTTCCTCGAGCAGCTCCGTATTTTCTAAATCATCATCCGTTGGAATGACACCTTGAATAAGGTCAATCATATACACACTCTTAAATTCCAAACCCTTTGAGCTATGAAAAGTCGATAAGGTCACTACATCTTCATTTTTCTTAAATTTTGAAGTATGAATGACAGATTGCAGATAGTCTAGGCGGGCAGCGAATTCCTCCATCGTCCTAAGGGGTCTCGCGATCTGCTCTAAAGTATGAAGAATGCCCAGCAAATAATCTTTATTAAACTTTAAATTCTTGGCAATCTTTTCAAGTGCCTTATCATACCCTAACACCCCGCGAATAATCTTCATAACCTCTAAAGGCCGCTTTCCTCGCATCATGACAAAGGCCAGTCTGCATTCGGTGATTTGCTCTGACCGTTTCGGGTCCATCATTTTTAAAAGTTGATCAAATATCGAGACATTTTGATTTGATTGCTTCAGCTCTGCCATTCTTTCCTTGGTAATAAAAATGGGCAGCTTCCGATAAATCTGCTCGAAAATATCGACCCGTTTGTCACTGAAACTCAGCCGCATAAAGTTCAAAATATCTTTTACCACCCAGTGCGAAAAAAACCGGTTGTCATGATCCTTGATATAAAATGGAATGCCGGCACGTTCAAATTCATTCACTAACAGAATGGATGATGAATTATTCCGAAACAGAACCGCTGTATCTTTAAACCGGTCCAGTCCCGTTATCTTCTCTGCTAAATAGGAAGCCTGCTGTTCATAATCATCCAAATGTTTAATCACAATCGGCTGATCCGGCGGATTTTCCGTAAACATATTTTTGTCATAGCGCTGCTTATTCTGTTTAATAAATTGATTAGCCGTCTCGACTATCTCTTTGGAGGACCGGTAGTTTTGCTCCATCATCAAAATCACGGCATTGGGATAGACCTGCTTAAAATTGAGCAGATATTGAGGCTCTGCTGCCCTCCAGGTGTAGATGGACTGGTCGTCATCCGCCACCACATACAAATTTTGATGGGGCCTCACTAATTTTTCAATAATCGCATGCTGTACCATTGATGTATCCTGGCTTTCATCAGTCAAGACATAATCATACCGCTGCTGGTACTTTCGGAGCAGGGCCGCATCCATTTCAAATGCCTCATTTGCAATCGTCAGCATATCATCGAAATCCAGCAAAAGCTTGGCGCCAGCGGTCTTTTTGTAGTTTTCGTATTCTTGGAAAATTTGCTGGGCGAACGGGACCTCACAATTTACCTTTTCCCAATCCTCACGCGGAACCATTTTGTTTTTGATAAAACTAATATAAACAGTCAGCTCCTCCAGCTGGTCCTCTGACATCCATTCATTTGTGAACCGATTAAACAGCTGCTTGATTAAAGTGTTTTTTTGTATATGTGTATCCTTATTGCCTTCAATGATTTGATAGGCCACTAGATTTTTATAGAAATATTCACGGACCACTGCAAAGGCGAGGCTGTGGATGGTTGAAAAATCCACGGACTGTTCGGTGTATTCGGGAAAAAATCGTTTAAACCGTTGTTTCATATCGTTAGCTGCCGCTTTACTAAAGGTCACTGCTTTTATTCTGGCTGGATTGATTCCCTTCTCTTCGATCAGGTAGCCAATCCTCATAATCGTGGTCGTCGTTTTCCCAGACCCCGGCGAAGCGAGCAGCAATAAAGGTCCTTCCGTATGGAGAACAGCCGTTTTCTGAACTTCATTCAAGGAAACCCCTAATTCTTTTTTCTTTCTATTAAAAAAATCTTCATTTTGAAACATACCTGTTCTCCCTCAAAAATAGTACCTTTTGAAGTATAGTACATTTTTAAAACTATCTCAAACCGGAGATGTATGATTTTGGAAATATTAATTAAAAAAAGCAGCCTTGGTTACTCCACCATTTTTATATTGACATAGCCAAGCAGGATGACGTAGCCAACAATCAGAATTGGAAATAATATTTGCATATCTGGATGGTCGATAAAAGCAGCAATCAGCATCGCAGCACCCATTAACCCATTATAAAACCCTACCAATTTTGCCAGCTTATCTTGGTCTTTGACCCGTCTCTGATTGAACCCAGACAATAGCCAAGTTTGCTTTTTCACTCCCACTAAATAAGCCAACACTAACAAAATGATGCCAATCATGAAGAATGGCTGTTGGTTCATTGTACTTCACCCTCTCGGTTATTTTTTTCTAGCTATGAAAGGCACAATATAGAATGCGGCGATAAATGTGATCGATAAATATAGGATTAAATAGTTTGCATTGACAGTCTGCACCTTAAGGATTTGCCATGAAATTAACAGGTACACCAAGAGAAGCAAATTGGCGATGGAGAAGGTTTGAAACGAATAGGCTTTGATATTTTGATTGACTCTTTCGTCATATTCAAGTTCATCCGCAGCTTCCTGCTTTTTAATTCTCAGCCATTTAAAGCTGCCAACCCCAGCCACTAGGGCTGCCAAAATCCCCCATTGAGCGGATCCTGACAGCAAAGCCACAATGGCCAAGCACACGATCATACTGATGAATATCGTAAAAACATTTACGTGCATATCGGCTCATCACCTTTCATTTTCTTATTCCTCTTCTATCCAAAACAGTTCATCCACCGGACAATCCAATTGTTTACTTATTAGTAAACATACACGAATGGTAGGATTGTATTTTTGGGCTTCAATTAAATTCATTGTCTGCCGGGTCACGCCGACTCGTTTCGCAAGGTCACCTTGAGTGAGTTTTCCTTTTTCAATCCGGGCAATTTTTACTTTATTCTTCACTGTAATTTCCTTCACTTCACTCACCCACACCTTAGTACTCTCTTCTTTCATTGTAATATATATTTTACTTTTTATAAATATATATTACATCTTTCAAAAAAAAAAACTACTGCACTATATAGTGCAGTGACAGGAAATGATAGACAGTCTTAACGTCGATTCACAGAAGTTCTTTAAGAGCTGCGATGACTTGATCAATCTCATCCCTGGCCGTGTTACGGCCTAGGCTGAATCGGATTGCTCCCATCCCAACTTCCACGGGGACTCCCATTTCTTTTAAGACCGGTGATAATTCAATACTTCCGGCATGACAGGCAGAACCCGTAGAGGCAGCTAAATTCGGTATCGCATCTAACAGTTCTTGCCCGATTCGATTGACAAAGCTGACATTTAAAGTGTTCGGCAGCCGTTCCTCTGGATGCCCATTCAGCACGACCTGTCCGCTGAAATGCTCAAGTAATTGCTGCCAGAAATAATCTCGTAAATCTTTGATTCTTGAATTTTCCAACTGGGTTCCGGCCATTTCACATGCCTTCCCAAGCCCTGCTGCAAGCAGTGTATTTTCCGTACCAGCACGAAGGCCGAATTCATGCCCCGCTCCATGAATAAGCGGCTCCAATTCAATTCCGTCCCGGATAAACAAGGCACCGATTCCCTTTGGCGCATAAAGCTTATGGCCGGCAATCGTGAGCAAATCAACTTTTAATTGTTGAACATCAATTGGAACCTTGCCTGCGGATTGAGAGCCATCCGTATGGAAGACAACCCCATGTTTTTTGGCCATTTCACCAATCTCCTGAATGGGCTGTAACGTCCCTACCTCATTATTAGAATGCATGATGGTGATTAAAATGGTTTCGCCGGTGATCGCTTTTTCAAGCTCTTCCGGCGAAACCCTCCCGTACTGGTCCACGCCGACATATGTAACATTTGCCCCCAGCCGTTCAAGGAACTTGCATGGATTCAAAATGGCAGGATGTTCAATTTTCGAGGTAATGATATGGCTGCCTTTATGGCGATTTTTAAAATAAAAACCTTTTAAAGCAAGGTTATTAGCTTCACTGCCGCCGCTGGTAAAAATGATTTCCCGGGGGGAGCAGCCAATTAATCCGGCCACCTGTTCCCTTGCCTTTTGCAGCAATTCTTTCACAGGTTTGCCAGACCAATGCAGGGCTGACGGATTTCCGTAAAAGTCATGCAGCAGCGGCTCCATGGCATCGACTACTTCAGGAGCCAAAGGAGTGCTGGCATTATAGTCAAGATATATATTTTTCACTAACTCTCATTCCTTTCTACAAAAACCTGCTGTACACGTTAACTTTCATTCTACTTTTTTTATTTATAGATTCCAAGAATGAAAGCCGTTTTTCCATGAATCATTTACAGCATCTTCTCCATAAGTTTAAATAAACCCTTGCCTTCTATGGTTATACTAATTAACGCAATTATTAGTGATACATGTTGGAGGAAGAATTTTTGGAACATGCTTGGCTTTCCCTTATACCATTTTTAATCGTAATATCGATGTCGATATGGTTAAAAACCATATTGCCTGGGCTTGTTTTCGGCCTGCTTGCGGGAGCATTGATTTTTAAAGCAGGTTTAATAACTGGCATTTATCAGTCAATCACCTATATCGTTACCACCTTGTCCAATGAATCCAATATGAAAATCATTGCCTTTCTCTATTTATTTGGCGGACTAGTTGGGATGATGAACATATCTGGAGGGATCAAAGGATTTTCAGAGTGGATTGGCACAAAAATTAAGACGGAGCGCGGACTGCTTGGGCTGATCTGGCTGACACTCCCGTTTACGTTTATGATGCCGATGTTTCGGATCATGATGATTGGACCGGTTGTCAAAACGCTTGCCAGAAGAATGAACCTGCCGAAGCAAAAGGTCGGGCTGACCATGGATATCTCCACAGAATCTGTCATCGTCTTGCTGCCAGCCGCCACCGCTTTTGTCGGATTTATGGTTTCGCTAGTGGATGCAAGCACTCGGGGGATCGATTTAGCGATGCCGCCTTATCAAGTATTTTTGCTTAGTATTTTGTTTAATTTCTTTGCCATTGTGATGCTGTTGATTGGGCTCATTCAAACCTTCTGGACGCGCACGAAGCGCCCAAACTTGAAAACAGCTCAGGCACAAATGGAAGAGGAAGAACATGAATTCCATCGGATGGGCATAAAAAGAGAGCTGTCCTTGGTTAATGCACAGCCATGGCATTTGATTGTTCCTGTGTTTTTGCTGCTTGGATTATCTTTATGCTTGCTGTGGAAGGATGGGGCCACAAAGGGGGCGGAATCCCTATTTGAAGCTTTTTCAATGGCAGATGCTACCTTCGTCATGCTTTTGGCTGTATTTATCACCCTAATTATATCGTTTGTTTTTTACATCACAAGGCGTCAGCCCTTAAACGAGATCTTGTACCATTTTTATGATGGGGGGAACCAAATGATGGAGGCGGTCAGCCTGCTGGTTCTCATTTGGTCACTGACTTTATCTGCAGAGGACCTTGGTTTTTCAGCCTTTATCAGTTCCACATTAGGGACGTTCTTGCCGGCGTTTCTGGCCCCAGCCACGATTTTTCTGCTAGGTTCTGTTGTCGGATACTTTATTGGCTCGTCATGGGGAACTTGGGGGTTGTTTATGCCGCTGGGAATAACATTGGCTGTTTCTACTGGGGCATCAATTCCGTTAACGGTTGGTGCCGTTTTTGCCGGCGGCGCATTCGGTGCGTTAGCTTCTCCGCTTGGTGACACAACCATAACGACTGCGTCGATCCTTGATTTGCCTTTAGTGGACTATGCCCGTTATAAATTGAAGCTTTCTGCAATCGGTGGGATCATTGCCGTTGTTTTGTATCTTATTGGAGGGTTATTTATCGGTTAAAAGGGATAAAGTTGCAAATCGGTTTAACCCCTCCAGATCCATCTTATTTTTGCGTTTCCCTGCGGATTACCGGTGCGACTTCCGTTGCCAGCCGTTCAATATTTTTCGCTATTTTTTCAAACGGAAGACCGCCGATATCCATTTGGGCAATAAATCGCTGATGCCCAAATAGCTCATTTTGCTGGAGGATCTTTTCAATCATTTGTTGCGGACTGCCAACGAATAATGCCGTATCTGGCGCAGACATTATTTCAAAGTCCTTCCTGGAAATTTGTGTGCCCAATCCCCGCTGCCCGTTCACATATCGCCAATAATTTGCATAATAAGGAAAAAACTCCTCATTTGCCTTCTGTGTCGTTTCTCCAATAAAAGCATGACCAGTTACTGTTACTTTCAACTCCTTTTTATCATATCCTGCTTGATTGGCAGCTAGATAGTATTCATCGGCCAAGGGTTTAAATCTTGCAGGACTGCCTCCGAGAATCGCCAAGGCTAGGCCTACACCATATCTTCCTGCACGCGCTGCACTTTCCAATGTTCCGCCAACCCCCACCCATATGGGATAGAATCTTGCTGAGGTCTTGGTGAAATCTCCGCATTGTTTAAAGAAGCTCAGAAATGTCCGTTCCAGGTGACTTTTTCCTCTGCATTTACCCTTAACAAAAGATCCAAATGTTCTTCAAACAACTCATCATAGTCAGTCCTATCATATCCAAACAATGAGAATGACTCTGTATATGCCCCCCTGCCCGCCATGATTTACCAGAATTCGGATCAGTGAATATATCGGCTAAGGTATAGATTCCTATTTCCATTTTGATCGCCTCACCGTTTTATCCATCATTATATGATCCAGATTTCTCTTTCATAATCGAAAAACAAAAATGCAGCATGGGCACCATGCTACATCTTTTGCATTTCATCTTCGATTAGCTGCTTCTGCCGATCAATAATTTCAATGGCTTGATCGGAAACATTGGTCAGTTCCATATATAAGTCTTTTGAAGTTCCTGCATCTCCTTCATTAACTTCTTGGACAATTTGTTCCACGATTTGCCTTCTTTTATGCCCAACTGACCTTAATTCTTCACCTAACTGCTCCAGCTTATTTACATCCATCCTATTCCCCCATTTCACATGTATGGGAATAGTGTACCCTGTATTTTGGAAAAATATCATCAATTCGGACACAGGCAGCCATTGTGATGGCTGCCCGTTTCAGATTATTCCTTTGTTAAATTCAACGAATCTTGATCGCTATTTTGTATTTCTTTTTCTATTTTTGCAATCCTTTCATCTATAGTGCTTTGATGAAACGAATTCGTTATTTTTTGTTCAAGGCGGTCTAGGTAGTTTTCAATGTCTTTAAACTTTGAATAAGGCTGGCTGTCAGTAAACTCCTGGGATTCAGTCATTTGGTTGATTCGCAGATTGGCCCGTGCCACATTTTCCCGCCCCATTAATTCCATTCTTCGCAGCTGCATATCCTTAAGCTTTTGCTTCATGTCTCCATGCTTTCTTTCTAAGTCACTCAACTGCTCGGCAGCTTGGCCAAGTGCTTCCTTTATGCGGCTGGCACGTTCAGCGAACAGCTGCTGCTCATTCGAAGCAAACTCGAAAAGCTCTGTCTCTCCCGCTTTCGAGGCAATTTCCGCTTGGTGCTGCCTCTTTTCTGCCAATTCAACTGCCAGCGCATATTCTTTCGTGAACTCCTCTTTCAAACGTGCCTGACGTTCCACAAGCTTTCCAACCTTCTTCGTTTCCTGCTCGCACTGACGGAGATATTGATTCAACAAAGCAATGGGATCTTGCTTTTCTTTTTGATTCAGAGCCTCATTCAAATCTGCCATAATGACATCTTTCATCCTTGAAAATAAGTTTGTCATGTTCCTATTCTCCTCTGCTATTAAAATTTGTTTAATTCATTCCATTGTTTTTCAAAATTGGCAAATGGGTCATTTTCCACTTTCACTGATTTTTTACTGCCGGTGTTCCAATTTTTATAGACCAGATAAAGCACATATGCCGCTCCTACTCCAATCAGCGCTGGGATATGGCTGATGGCCCCTGACAAGACAACTAATCCAAGTATGATTAACGCCACTTTCCAGCCTGTGGATTCCGTTTTTAAAAATTGCTTATAGATGAAATACAGGACAGCCAGGCTGATTAGCAAGCCTGCCATTGGGACAAGGGTTGCCAAGAAGATGATGGCGGCAGCCCCTCCCGCTAAAAGTAAGCCAAATTTTTTCATGATATTTTCCTCCTTCAAAGCTGATTTGTTTATCATGAATCCATCTTATCCTGTTTTTTGGTTTTCGATAATTGCGCTGGAGCTTGATTTTTCTATCGGACTTAAGACTTAGGGAACCCCGGGTCCAAAGCAAAAGGTCACACTTTTTCCTGTCAAACAAGTAAAGTGTGAGCCTTTGCAGCTAGTAGTGGTCTTGGAAATTTCCACTTTTTATCCTATTAAAAACAATTGGCCCTATTCTATGTCATGGAATTGTAATACTAAAATATTGTTCTTTTTCATAGTAATAGAAACTAATAAGAGAATCATATCAATTTACTAGGAGGAAAAATGATGAAAAAACTAATTTCAGTCCTAACACTGGCAGCTTCGCTCTTATTTGCATCACCAACGTTTGCTTATACAGTAAAAAGCGGTGACACCATGTCCAAAATTGCAAGAGAAAACGGACTGTCATTACAAGAATTGGAAAAGCTTAACCCGCAGGTACAAAATCTTGATATAATATATACAGGTGAAACTATTCATACGAATCATTTGATGGCGGTTGAGAGCGATAAGGCAGACACGGCTGCCAAACCGTTAGTATCCAGGGAGTACTCCAGCTATGAAATCGATCTTTTGGCAAGATTGGTCCGAGCAGAGGCACAAGGTGAGCCATTCGAAGGAAAAGTGGCTGTTGCTGATGTTGTCCTTAACCGAGTGAAAAGCCCTGCCTTCCCTGATACCATTAGAGGTGTCATCTATCAAAAGGGGCAATTCCAGCCCGTTCAGAACGGGCAAATCAATAAGCCGGCTGATCGGGATTCGATTGAAGCAGTATCTGAAGCATTAATCGGAAACGGCCATTTGTCTGGGGATTCTCTCTATTTCTATAATCCAGATACAGCCGCCAGCCGCTGGCTTGATTCAAGAACAACCACATTAGCGATTGGAAATCATGTTTTTAAAAAATAGAATCTATTAATAGGCTGGAAAGAGTGAGAAGATGAACGCTATTACTTTTAAAGCATTTGCCCTAACAAACGAAATAGATTTAAACAAGATTGCCCTGCACTGTGGAATACCCAAAAAATTCACCTGGGAACAGCCCTTAATCCTGAAAGGAGCTATTCTGGAATCGATCTTGGTTAATTCCATTGACGATTCCCAAGGTGTCCTTGTTTTTTCGTTTGGCAGTATAGTTTTTATTAATCTATCCCATCCAGAAGAGATGATGAACATTTTAAAATTCCTGCAAACCTTCGAACCGGACATCGATCTTAAAAATAAAGACAAGTATACCGATGATTACAGCCTTCATATTAGTGAATCTAACCATGTAGAACTGGCTGATGAATTTGTCGTTGTACCTGAATATGAAAATTTTTATCCAGAATTGATATCAACCGTGCTGGCAAAATCGGTTGCCTTGGAAAAAACGGAGGAACAGCTGGGGAAAATTCATGACAAGCTCGAAACGATGATTGACCGGCTAGAGAAGGGCAAACTAAGGATTGGCAACAAAGAACTAGCAAGGACAACCGCCAAAATCGTCCGTCATGAATATAACACGCTTGCCTATATTATGATTTTGGACAAACCAGACATTACTTGGACCAGCAGCAACGCCAATGAATTTTATGACCGGATGACCGAGTTTTTTGAATTAAATGACCGATATAAAATCTTGAAGAGCAAAACAGAGATCTTGTATAACATCATGGACGGTTTTTCGACGATCAGCCATTCAATCCGCGGGCTGTTCGTTGAATGGATTATCGTGATTCTTATTCTATTTGAGATTTTACTTACATTTATATAGATAGACCTCTTTTCTTCCCATTTTTATAGAATTTTAAAAGAGAAAAAGAGATTGGCTGGCAGGAGAACGAATTTGAAGTTTCACCAGACAGCTCCTTCGATATTCTTTACTATTGAAGGATTTTTGGAGATAATTTTGATATAATTAACTGGAAATTGGAAAATTTTCTTATTTTTTTATATTTTCATAATGGAGGAATCTGTATGTATCCAAATATTTTAAGACATCCAGGACCGACCCCTATCCCTAAAAGAGTTCAGCTTGCGATGAGTCAGGATATGATTAGTCACCGGACTGATGAGTTTGTCCAATTATTTCGGGAAACCACAAATCGAGTGAAACCGATTTTTGGAACGAAACAGGATATCCTGCTTTTGCCATCTGGCGGAACTGCCGCCTTAGAAGCAGCTGCTGTCAATACGGTTTCTCCCGGAGAAGAAGTCGTAGTAATCACGGTGGGGGCTTTTGGCAATTATTTCGTCTCCATCTGTGAGAAATATGGATTTAATGTACATAAACTTGAAAAACCATGGGGAGAGGCTTGTACCGAGGAAGAATTGAGCGAATTCCTCAAACCGTTATCAAATATAAAGGCCGTTTTTGTAACTTACAATGAAACTTCTACCGGGATTCTCAACCCGATTGACAAGTTAGCGGAAGTGGTACGTACAGAGACAGATGCGTTATTTATCGTCGATGGCGTCAGCTGTATCGGCGGTGCCCCTGCTGAAATGGATGCCTGGGGCATTGATATACTAGTAACGGGATCCCAGAAAGCCATGATGCTCCCGCCAGGACTTGCCCTCTTGAGCATCAGTGACCGGGCGTGGAAGGTGATTGAAGGGATTCAAAAACCTGCTTATTACTTAGATTTGTTAAGCTACCGCGATTGGGCAGCAAAAGGAATGACGCCGAACACCCCTGCGATATCATTGATTATGGGCCTTTCCGCCGTATGTGATTTGATCGAAGAAGAGGGCGGCATCTCCCAAACTGTTGCCCGGCATGAACTGATGAAAAATATGGTTCGTGAAGCGATGAAGGCGCTGTCGATTGGGCTGCTGACAAGTGATGAGTTCGCCTCTCCTACCATTACCGCAGTTCTTGCTCCAAAAGGATTGGAGGCAGGAACCTTTATTAAGCATTTAAAGGATAAATATCACATCGACTTTGCCGGAGGGCTCGGACACCTGCAGGGCAAAATTTTCCGTTTTGGGCACATGGGCTACTGCTTCCCGTCCGACATCCTAGAAGCCATCTCCTTAATCGAAGCCGGCTTGCAAGACTTCTCCTGCCCATTTGAACCCGGAGCAGGAATACTCGCAGCACAAAAAGTCTTCCTCGCCGCCCAACACAAATAAACGCACAAAAAAAGGTCTGAACCAATCACAACGGCAGACCTTTTTTTGTGCATCAAATTTAGGATTAACATATTGGGGGGACTGTCCCCCGTTCTGTTAATGCTTCAACGCTTTGCAGTACTGACCCCCGCTTCGGTTATTTAAAGCCAAGGACAGGGTGTGGTACGTATGGCTCTTCTAGGAAGGTTATTTCTTCAGCTGTTAGTTGGATGGTTAGTGCGGCGGCTGCGTCTTCGAGATGGTGCAGTTTGGTTGCTCCAATGATGGGCGCGGTGACCGGTTCTTTTTGGAGTACCCAGGCGAGTGCGATTTGAGCACGCGGGACCCCTCTTTTTTCGGCCAGCTCTGCCACTCGTTCGACTACTTGGCGATCGGCTTCTACTGCTGATGTGTAGAGTGTTTTGCCGAATTCATCCGTTTCAGAACGCGCTGTCGTCTCATTCCAATCGCGGGTCAGCCTGCCTCTTGCCATCGGACTCCATGGAATCACACCGATTTTTTCTTCCTTGCACAGCGGCAGCATTTCCCTTTCTTCTTCACGGTAAAGCAGATTCAAATAATTTTGCATCGAAACGAAACGAGTCCAGCCATGTTCCTCGGCAGTATGTAAGGCCTTTAAAAATTGCCAGGCATACATAGAGGAGGCGCCAATGTATCTTGCCTTACCTGCCTTTACCACATCATGCAGAGCTTCCATGGTCTCTTCAATCGGTGTGCTGTAATCCCAGCGGTGAATCTGGTATAAGTCGACATAGTCGGTTCCCAATCTTCGCAAACTGTTATCAATTTCACTCATAATCGCTTTTCGGGACAGCCCTGCGCCATTTGGACCTGGATGCATCCGATTAAACACCTTTGTGGCGATGACAATCTCATCACGGCGGGCAAATTCCTTAAGGGCCCGTCCAACGATTTCTTCGCTGGTCCCATCTGAATACACATTCGCCGTATCAAAAAAATTAATGCCCTTCTCCAGTGCCTTCTTAATAAACGGCCGGCTCTCTTCTTCATTCAAAACCCACTGGTGAGATCCCCGCTCAGGCACACCATAGCTCATACAGCCAAGGCAAAGGCGGGAAACCTCCAAACCAGTGCTGCCAAGTCTAACATATTCCATCCTAAAAACCTCCTATGCAGTGATTAAAATAACCAGTCTTTCTCAAATATTTTCCAACATTTTCATTTATTATTATAATTCATATTGCCCTTAACTGCCTAAGAATTAGGTTTGCCTATATCTGCATAGGAGGTTAAGACGTATATAACACCCACTTTCCGCTAACTTATACCTTTTTATCCGTAGAATCATCATTGCTTTTCGTCTTTGTTTTAAATAGGTCCTTTGATACGGAATTCAACTTATTGATAAATCGGTTGAAACCGAAGCCTACGAAGAAGGCTATGGAAATTTGTCCTAATGGGGTATTCTGATTATCAGTAAACTCGATAAGAAGCACCCCGCTTTGAATCAAAGTTACCGCCACTACTGCGGTCCCCGTTGCAAAAATCGGAAAAAAAATGTACATGATCCACTGTCGGTAATCGGTTAACTCTCCTTTCATGTAATGCGAGCAAAACATATAAAGATGCCGTAATGAACCCCCGATAGCCCCGGCAAAAAAATAGTATAAAAAAATTTCTATATCAGAAATAAACGGCATCGTCTTTTCCAAAGTTCCTGTCCATAACATGCCCATCATCAGAAAACTTCCAAAAAACAAAACAGAAAGATAAGTCAAAATCACAGCCATTAACCACTTTTGCATGCCTTACACCCCTTTTTCTATACTATGAGGTCCCATGTTCCAAGGTGTCAGGCTATTCAGCAGAAAAGGTGCCTGTCCCCCAGTGCTTTAAAGCACTGGGGGACAGGCACCTCATATGAGCCATTTGGTTAATCTACTATTTTGACCAGCTGCTTGCCAATGTTGTCGCCGCGGAATAGGCCAAGGAAGGCATCTACTGTGTTCTCAAAGCCTTCCACAATGTTCTCGCGGTATTTGATTCTTCCCTCTTTGAGCCATTCTGACAGCTGGATTAAGCCTTCTTTATTGTGTTCCGCATAGTCGGAAACAATGAAGCCTTTCATTAATGAACTAGTCGTTAACAGCTGTCCTGCCACTCTAGGCCCAAGCTCAGGCTTTTCGAGATTATATTGCGAGATCTGGCCGCAAATAACCGTCCTTGATTGGAAGTTGATCCGAGACATGACTGCGTCGCTGACTTTACCGCCAACGTTGTCAAAATAGACATCGACTCCCGCAGGGCAGGCCTCCTTTACCGCTTTTCGGAGATTCTCTGCCGATTTATAATTAATGGCAGCATCAAAGCCTAATTCTTCTGTTAAATACCTGCATTTATCATCAGCTCCGGCAATCCCGACCACTCGGCAGCATTTAATTTTCGCAATTTGGCCGACAATCGTTCCGACCGCACCCGATGCCCCAGATACAACAACCGTTTCACCTTCTTTTGGCTGCCCGATAAGCATTAAACCAAAATAAGCCGTTAATCCTGGCATTCCCAGGACATGCAGAGCCGTAGTAATCGGTCCCCATTCCGGATTGACCTTCCGGATATCGCTTCCATCAGAAACATTGTATTCAGCCCATTCTAGGCGGCCTTCGACAAATTGGCCCTCTTGAAATCTAGGATTCTTTGATTTCGTCACCTTTCCGACGATTCCCCCAATAAACGGTTTCCCAACCTCGTAAGGCTCAGCATACGATTTCGCATCCGACATCCTTCCACGCATATAGGGATCAACGGACAGATATAGCGAACGAATCAATACCTCTCCCTCATGAATTTCAGGAATTTCCTCCTCCATCATCTTAAAATGACTTTCGTCCGGCATTCCCTGCGGCCGTTTTGCGAACAAAATTTTACGATTCCTACTGCTATTAGCCATTACCTACCACTCCTAAGTTCATTTCAATCAAAGAAGTGTATTCTTAGATGCTATATATTAGTTCTCCCTTATCCGATTTTTTCCTTCTTTGGGGCCTGTCCCCCAGCACTGTAATGCGTTAAAGCACCACGCTGCTTTTCACTTTGTTATTTCGGGATTCGATATAGATAAATAACCCGTTATAGTAGTTTTCGATTTTTTCAATGGTAAGGCTGTGCGACTGCAAAAGTCCTAGGGTATCCCGATTTAGGCAGCAGCCATCGCAGATTTTTTTCCATGCAGGGGTCAGCCATTCCTGAAGCGTCCCCAAAAATGGATTGTCCATCTTCACATGTTCAAAAAAGAGTATTTCCCCATCATGCTTGCAGACCCTGATCATTTCTTGGATCGCTTTTTCAGTATCCGGAATCGTACAAAAAACGAGAGTAGCGATAACCGTATCAAATGAATCATCAGGAAATGGAAGTTTCTCAGCGCTCGCCTGAAGCACTTCAATTGGCACCTGAGCCCGTTCCAGTTTCGGCTTGGACCTCTCAATCATATCCGGACTGGGCTCAATCGCCACTACCCTTTTTGCAGCCTCATATAAAGGGAAATTGAAGCCGGTTCCAGAGCCGATCTCAAGGACACAGCCTGTTGCTTTTGACAGGAGCTGTCTGCGAATTTCCTTAAATTTATTTTTTTCTAAAGGGCTCATAAAAACGTCATACCATTTTGCAAACGAACGACCCATTCTTGTTCAACTCCAACCAAATTCTTAAAATAATAAATGGAGTGGTTATATACACACCCCACTCCATTATACCAAGTTATTTCCCGTCTACGATTTCTTTTAAGATTTCGTAAGACCGTTTTTGTTTTTCAGGATCATAAATATAAGTCACTGCCATCAGCTCTTCGACATCATAATACTCCTGGAATGCTGTCAGCTGCTTGCGGACCGTTTCTTTGCTGCCCATCAGGGTGACACTTGACATCGCTTCAGCCATTTCTTTTTCCGCAGAATTCCAAAGCTCATCCATGTTTTCAACAGGAGGCTGAAGCATCATTTGCGAACCCCGAACGACATTCAAAAAGAACTGATGCTTCGTCGTTGACAAAAATTGCGCCTCCTCATCCGTTTCCGCTGCGATGACATTCAAGCAAACCATCATATATGGCTGATCCAAATACTCTGATGGCTGGAACCGGCTCCGGTAAATGGAAATCGCTTCTTCCATGTATCTTGGGGCAAAATGGGATGCAAACACATATGGCAGACCCAAGCTTGCCGCTAAGTAAGCCGAATCCGTAGAAGAACCAAGAATATAGATCGGAATGTTCGTTCCTACTCCTGGATAAGCTTTTACATACCCTTGCTTCTTGGCTGGCCCAAAATAGGTGAGCAGATCTTTCACATCATTTGGAAAGGTATAGACGGTATCATTTTTTGAGCGCCTTAGCGCATTAGCTGTCATCATGTCGGTACCAGGTGCGCGGCCGAGGCCTAAATCCAGCCTGTCAGGGTAAATCGTTGCCATCGTCCCAAATTGTTCCGCCACAACCAATGGGGAATGATTTGGGAGCATCACGCCTCCAGACCCTACACGTATGGACTTGGTATGTTCCAATGTATGTTTGATTAAAATCGACGTAGCTGAACTGACAAGAGTCGGCGTATTATGATGTTCTGCAATCCAATAACGGGTATATCCCATTGCCTCAACCGCCTGAGCCAAGTCCACCATGGAATCAATGGCTTGTTTTGTATCCTGCCCTTCACGTATTGGGGCTAAGTTTAATACTGATACAGGTATATGAATATTTGACATATTAATTATCCTTTCATGAATAAATCTATTTCTATAGTAACAATTGCATCAAAAGAAACAAACTTAAATGCTTATGCTGAAAAAAACCTTTTTGTATGGTCTTTTCCTTTTTAGCATCCCTAATGTTTTCATTTACAACCGTTTTGAAAAACAGTATAGTTTTTCATCCCCGCCTCATTCTGATATAGTATGTTTTGTATCAGAAATAGAAAGGAATTTGCCCCATATGAAATGCTTATCGATTGATTTAGATGGTACATTATTAAATTCGGCACATGAATTGACAGAAAAAAGCATAAAAGTTCTTCATGAATTGCAGCAGCAAGGCCACTGCGTCATTTTAAACACAGGGCGAGCTCTAGCCGATGTCATAAAACTGGACGCGCTGAAAAATTTGCAGGTGCCCATTTTTTGCATTAATGGTTCTAACCTATACTCCAAAACGGGGGAGCTCTTATTTGAAGCCGTCATTCCTTTGGATACCTATAAAGAAATTTTCGCGATATTAAAAAAATTGGGTGTTGGGGTGCTGGTTTATACCAATGAAGGCGGACTCCCTTCCACGCTTCCACCATTACACAATAAAACGAAACAAGAACTTGATGACATATTTGAAAATTTTAACTATGATGCGATCCTTCAAAAAGAAAATCTAAAAATTTATAAGCTGATTGCCTTGGTTTATCACGACCAAATCGAGAAAATCAATGAAGTAAAGGCAGCTTTAGACGATAAATTTGCCATTTCAATGGCTTCCTCCTTCCCTAATAATGTGGAGATCACCTCTAATGAAGCACACAAGGGGAAGGCGCTCATTCGCTTTCAGCAGATCATGAACGTTTCCTTTGATGAAATCATTGCCTTTGGAGATGGCGGGAATGATCTGGCTCAATTTGAAGTGGCTGACATATCGGTAGCAATGGGAAATGCCCCTCTTGCCATTAAGGAAAAAGCTGATATCGTCACAAAAACCAATGATGAAGATGGGTTTGCCTATGCAGTCCGCCACCTATTAAAATTAGTTAATTGACGGAAAATTTTTAAAATTATACAAAATCCTTGAAACTTTTTAAATAATCTGTTATAGTTCAATTAATTACATATTTCTTTACTTCAAACCTTTTGAAGTGAGGATAGAGGCGCAAAGACCATTAGTACACCGCTGGAGGATAATGAGGTCTGGTGAAAACGGTGGAAAGGGGAATTTGCCGAAGCTGAGAGAATCTCAATTATTCTTGAAGCTGGTTCTGTTGTTGAATAAGCACAGAACTGTCATATAGGCAACTATATGGAGGGCTATCTCACGCGTAGGAACTTCTAACTGTTTCTACTGCAGCAGCGGGATGCCTCGTTGCTGCTTTTTTGCGTTGACTTTTGATTGGCCTTTACCACCTCTAATTTTTTATAAAAATGGATAAAGGGTGAGAATGAATGAATTTCGGCCAAGTATTAACCGCAATGGTGACACCATTTGACCAAAATGGCGAGATTGATTTTCCAGCTTTAAAAAATTTGGTTCAACATTTAATTGACAATGGAACGGATGGATTAGTTGTCTGCGGAACGACTGGAGAGTCCCCTGCCTTAACAACAGAAGAAAAAGTGGAATTATTTCGGTTTGTTGTGGCCGAAGCCGCAGGAAGGATTCCGGTCATTGCTGGGACGGGTTCCAACAATACACGTGCTTCCATCAGCCTGACAAAACAAGCTGAGGAAGCTGGTGTAGATGGAATCATGCTGGTGGTTCCTTATTATAATAAACCTTCACAAGAAGGCCTATACCAGCACTTTAAAGCCATAGCCGAATCCACACGGCTGCCGATAATGCTCTATAACATTCCAGGACGGAGTGTGGTAAATTTAGCTGTGGATACGGTTGTCCGCCTGTCTCAGCTCAACAGTATTGTGGCGATCAAAGAAGCAAGCGGCAGTTTAGATAACATGGCAGCCATTATCAGCCAAACGCCAAGTGATTTTACTCTATACAGTGGTGATGATGCCTTAGCTTTGCCAGTTTTAGCGATTGGCGGCGCTGGCGTAGTCTCCGTTGCCTCACATATCATTGGAAACGAGCTTCAAAATATGATTTCTAGTTTTAAAAATGGGGATGTTCAAGCGGCGGCTGATGCTCATCACCGTCTTCTCCCAACAATCAAAGCTTTGTTTGCTGCGCCAAGTCCCTCACCAGTAAAAGCGGCTTTGAATATGTGCGGTATCCCCGTTGGTGATGTCCGCCTGCCAATGGTTCCATTAAACGTCGAACAACAGCAGACATTAAGAGAATACCTGCCTCCACTTCAAGTTAAAGCTTAAAAAAGGAAAGCAGCCATTTCCGTTAATTGGCTGCTTTCCTTTTTATGAGAGGTCAGTTTACTTTTTTTGGTCCAGACCAATGCATTTCTCTTAACCGATATTTTTGCAGCTTCCCTGTAGCTGTTTTAGGGAGCGCCTCGACAAACTCTACGGCTTTCGGCGCTTTAAAGTGAGCCATTTCTGAACGGCAAAACTTAATGATTTCAGTCTCGGCTGCCGTTGCGCCTGGCTGCAATACAATAATCGCCTTTGGCACCTCACCCCATTTTTCGTCTGGAATGGCGATGACCGCACACTCTAAAACAGCAGGATGACGGTATAGCACACCTTCAACCTCCGTAGAAGAAATATTTTCTCCTCCAGAAATAATTAAATCTTTTGCCCGGTCACGAATTTCAATATAACCATCTGGATGTGTAACCGCTAAATCGCCGGTATAGAACCATCCGTCCCTAATGGCGGCTGCGGTGGTGACTGGGTCCTTATAATAACCTGCCATGACAACATTGCCCCGGGTAATAATTTCGCCCAATTCCTCTCCATTCCAAGCTACCTCTTCCCCATCTTGGTGAACCACTTTCGTCTCTCCATTAAACGCAAGCTCAATTCCTTGTCTTGCCTTAATTACCGCTTGGTCTTCGGAGGATTTAGCATCGAATTCATTTTTCCACTCACAATAAAGGATAAACGGAGAAGTTTCGGTAAGGCCATAAACATGAATCATTTTTAAGCCTAGAATCTCCTGGGCCTTTTTGATTAAGGCTGCTGCAGGTGGTGCTCCGGCTGTTGCCATGCGCGGATGGGTCTTAATTTCTACTTCCTTCGCTTTTGGATCATTAACCAGCATGTTTATCACAGTTGGCGCCCCGCATAAAAGGGTGATATGTTTAGTTTCAAAAAGATCCAATATGAGTGGCGGATCTACTTTTCTTAAACAAACATGTGTGCCCCCAGCAGCTGTAAGGGCCCATACTCCGCCCCAGCCATTGGCATGAAACATCGGCAATGTATGCAGATAGACATCCTCATGATTAACACCTAGATGATACATGAAGTTAGCTGCATTCATATAATTGCTTCGATGGGTCAGCATGACTCCCTTAGGTTTGGAAGTGGTCCCGCTTGTATAATTGAGGGTCAGGAGCTGATTCTCATCGATTTCCACTTCGGGAGGGCCCCCAGCCTCAGGCGCATGCATGAGGAAATCCTCATAATCCACGCCTGATAAAGCGGTTTCAAAACCAGGTACGGAAACAATAACGATTTGTTCTAAAGCCAGATTGCCAATGATTTTTTCAATCGGTTCACAAAATTCAGCGTCCACAATTAACATTTTGGAATCGCTATGACGAATAATGTATTCCAAATCTCCCGCAGACAGACGGTAATTTAACGGTACCATGACCGCACCAAGCTGGCAGATGCCGTAAAAACATTCAAGCATGTAATGGGTATTTGGAAGCATCACCGCAACATGATCCCCTTGCCCGATTCCTGCCTGCCTTAATGCTGCAGACAACTGGTCCGTTCTCCTTCCAAATTCGCGGTATGTAAACTCTTTGTCTCCATCAATGACGGCCGTTTTTTCGGGATAATACTTTATTGCCCGGCGTTTCCAATCTAATGGGGTTAACGGGGAAAGCATAAAACCAACTCCTCTATTTTAATAAGAGTGATGGATATGTTTGGCAACTTTCCTTGGATGACTCATCACAAGTCTAATCTATTGTAAAAAATAGGGACTTGTCAATTAGTATTTAGAATTTTTTGAAAAAATACTAGTGTCTGATCATGATAAAAAGCCTCAAGTAAGGAGGCTTTTTATGCATAGCTGGCTTATTAAAGATTAACACCTTTCATTCCAGCTTCCGGATATCGTTCCCCCGCTGCGATGCCTTGCGGAGCTACTCGGTTGATCCTCTCTAAATCCGTCCCAGATAACGAGATTGCGAGGGCCCCAACATTTTCTTCAAGATAATTGATTCTTTTAGTTCCTGGTATCGGGACAATATCCTCCCCTTGAGCCAGTAACCAGGCAAGGGCCAATTGGGAAGGTTTGCAGTCTTTTTCATCAGCAATTTCAATTATCTTTTGGACCAAATCCAAGTTTCTTTGAAAATTTTCACCTTGAAAGCGTGGAGAGAATCGGCGATAGTCATCCTCTGCCAAATCCTCATACCTTTGAATCTGGCCGGTTAAGAATCCTCTGCCTAAAGGACTGTAACAAACAAAGCCGATTCCTAACTCTCTGCAAACAGGCAGAATTTCATCCTCAACATCCCGGCTCCATAGTGAGTACTCTGTTTGCACGGCGGTTATTTGATGTACGCTGTCCGCGCGGCGAATGGTTTGAGGGCCTGCTTCCGATAATCCAATGAAACGAACTTTCCCCTCTTTCACTAAATCAGCCATGGCACCGACCGTTTCTTCAATAGGCGTATTTGGATCGACACGGTGCTGATAATACAGATCAATATAGTCGACTCCTAATCGCCGCAGACTTGCCTCACAAGCTTGTTTCACATATTCAGGCCGTCCATTGATCCCTAAAAATTCACCAGTTTCGCTTCTGACATTTCCAAACTTCGTTGCAATCATGATCTGTTCACGGCGGTCTTTGATGGCCCTGCCAACCAATTCTTCGTTTTTTCCTACTCCGTACATATCTGCCGTATCCAGGAAGTTAACGCCTAATTCAATCGCCCGATGAATAGTCTTTATCGATTCTTCATCATTTCTGCCACTGTAGAAATCTGACATCCCCATACATCCTAAACCCAGTGCAGATACCTCTAAACCATTTTTGCCAAGTCTTCTTTTTTGCATTTTTATCACCCCGATATTATAGTTTTCCTGTGCATTTGGCCAAGCTGGCCGGATAAACACGATATGTCCTGTTTGTCCAGTCTCCAATTCTACCCTCGATGAATAGTTGCCAAGGATGGTGCAGGAATAGGCATTCCCAATTATCATCCATAAAATATTATATCAAGGCGAATTGGACTAAAAAAACATTTCATTTTTCTAACATTGTCTATAGATTAGGAAAGGGAGAGCAATTATTTTTAAACTCAAAAGATCATCTGGAACTATTTTCCCATACATCCACCCGTTTATCTAATTCGATAAATCTGGTTACATATTTCTCTCTAGACTGCCAAATTGGCAGCCAAAAGATGTGAAATAATTATTTGAGCAGGCCGGCTAACTTGTCTGGAGCATTTGTGAACTCCCCGTCAACACCTAGTGAAAGAAGGCCAGCCATATCCTCCTGTGAATTGACTGTCCAAGGATGAACAACAAGCTTGTTCTGGTGGGCAGCCTCCATAATTTTTGGGACCACGAGTTCCTTACTGGGGCCAATTCCATAAGCATAATTAGAGATCCGCTTAAATTCCTGATTTACATCCTTGCCTTTCAGCATACTTGCTGTATAGAGTTGAATGAGCTTTACATTTGGGGCCATCGATTTGAACTTACGAAGACTTTCCTCGCTGAATGATTCAATAATAAGATTCTGGTCATGAATGACATAATTTCTTTTCAGTATATTGATTAATTTCTCTTCCATTCCTGGATAGATATTGGGTGCCTTTGTTTCCATATAAAGGCTTACTTTCCCATTTCCCTGTTGTTTAACCAATGTAATAGCTTCTTCTAATGTGGGTACATGCTGGCCCATATATTCTTTTTTGGCCAGGTCTGGGTATGCCTTATTGAACCATGAACCCGCATCTAATTGACGGATCTCATCTAGTGTAAAATCTTTTACTTGCCACGGAGCACGATTTGGATAAATCTGTTCTACATTTGTGGTTCTCTCGAGTGTTTCATCATGCATTGCGATCAAATGCCCATCCTTTGTCATTTGCAAATCGATTTCTACATAATCTGCTTTCATCTGCATGGCCTGTTTATAAGCTGGCAATGTATGTTCCGGCGCATATGCAGATGCTCCACGATGGGCTATGACTGAGACATGGGAGGCAATCGGGTGTAAGGAAGATTGTTTATTATTAGCAGCAATGCTTTGTTTTGATGCCAGTGCATTTACTGCCCAAGGAACCGCTATGGTTACCGCTAGAGAAAGGCAGGCAAGACCTGCAATAAACCGGTTCTTCATGCTGATAAACATCCCCAATGTTATTAATTGTTTTAAGACTAAATTAATCCAGCAAATGAAGGGATTGACTTCAAAAAAAGCTATTGACGACAAAACTCATTCGAGATTTGGTGGAATTGTCCTCAACCATGGCTCTTAACGACTATTCTCCTTCGCCATTTGCCGAAAATGTCTTCAAGCATACCTCTTAACGACAGTTCTCCTTCGCCATTTGCCGAAAATGTCTTCAAGCATGCCTCTTAACGACAGATCTCCTCCGCCATTCGCCGAAGATGTCTTCAATTATAGATCTTATTAAGATACCTATTTTTTAGATTTAAACCAATGTTTTCTTCCTATCTCTAAGGGCAATCGCTGTTTCAGGAAAATCCGTAATAATCGCATTGACCTGTAAATCTAACAGTTGTCTAATTTGATCTGGATCATTCACCGTCCAGACCCGTATGTTTTCATATAGTCCGATTAAATTCATGATCCTATAGGCTGCCTCAGTTCTAGGCAATACGATATTCTTGTTAAGATGTAAAGCTTCTAGACCGAGCGTTTCGATATGATCAGCTGGAAAGGAGATTTCTTGATTTAATAACCAAGCAATGTTAGCGCCTGGATTCACCTTTTTCATTCGCAATAATGACGGAAGGTGGAAAGAAGAGTAAACAACCTTTCTGCCGTTACCATACTGTTCAACAATTGATTGGACTTTCTCTTCAATCCCTTTATAAGCAAATACATAAGTTTTTAACTCAATATTGAGTTCTGTTGGATAGGGAGCCAGTAATTCCAGAACTTCCTGAAGCGCCGGCACCCTTTCCAAATCCCAAGCTTCATCATATTCTGGAATATGGGTAAAAGAACTTCCGGCACTTACTTGTTTAATTTCTTCTAACGTCAAATCTTTAATCCAGCCGGTTCCATTCGTGGTACGGTCAAGTGTCTCATCATGAATCACAACCACTTCACCATCTTTTGTCAGATGGACATCTAATTCAAGACCGTCAACCCCTTGGCCGATGGCTTTTTTGAAACTTAACAATGTATTTTCAGGATAACTGCCTTTAGCACCGCGATGGCCATAAATTTTCGTCATTACAACTCACCCTTTTTGATCATAATGGGAAAAGGAGAAAAAAGCATGGGAGCCCACGCCTTTTTCTCTGTCATATAATGAATTATTTTCCTCTTGCTTTGTTTGCCTGCTGGATGGCTTCGTTAAACTGTTGAACAGCCGTGTCGTAGGCTTTATCTACATCTCCGCCATTATACACTGTTTCAAGTGCAGTTTCCATAATTTTACGGCCTTCAGGAAGCATGTCCATTAAGGCGCCTTGAGTGGCATAGGATGACTTTGTGGATTGCAATTGGTCTACTGTTACTTTCAATTGCGGCTTTTCAGACCAAGCATCTTTCACTACTTTTTCATCATAGGCAGCCGGATTAATCGCAAAGTACCCTGTACCGACATGCCATTTTGCCTGCACTTCTGGTTTTTGCAGATATTTCATGAATTCCCAAGCTGCCTCAGATTCTGCTTCTGGTTTGCCATCGATCATCCATAAGCTTGCACCGCCAATCACAACGCCTTCACGTTCTTTGTCCTCAGGATGCGGAAGGAAAGCAATCCCTACTTCGAATGGAGCATTGTCGATCACGTCTCTGGCACTTGCAGATGATTGCAGGAACATCGCCACGTCACCAGCTAGGAAGCCAGCCACCATGTTGTCGCCATTTGTGCCATAGTTCGCGAAAGTTTTATCATCCACCATATTTTTTACCCAGTTAAAAATGGATTTCCCTTCTTCTTCCTTCCAGCCGATTTTAGTCGGCGTATCCGTACGGCCATTATCGTTGTTTAACAATAAAGCCCCTTGATTTGCCAGAAGCTGTTCCCATAACCAGCCGTATGCTTGCAGTGCAAATCCTTTCATTTTTGGATTCGATTTTGTGATAGCTTTTGATGCATCTTCTACTTCTTCAAAAGTAGCCGGCGCTTTCTCCGGATCTAAGCCAGCTGCTTTAAAGGCATCCTTATTATAGTACATAACGGGTGTTGAAGAGTTAAATGGCATCGAATAAAATTTGCCGTCTAATGAATAGTAATTCGTAATGTTTTTCTCTAATCCGTTCATTTCATACTTATCTTTATCTACAAATTCTTGGATTGGGGTAATCTTTCCGCTGTTAATCATTGATTTTGTTCCAATTTCAAAAGTTTGGATCATCGTTGGAGCACTATCTGTACCAGCGACAGCATTAAATTTCGTCAAGGCCTCATCATAAGTTCCTTGAAATTCAGCATTTACCTGGATGTTATCTTGAGACTTATTGAAATCCTCCACGATGCTGTTCAATGTTTCCTGACCGGCACCACTCATCGAATGCCAAAAAGTAACGACTTGCTTTTCACCTTTTTTTGCAGATTCTTTGTTTTCTGAGCTGTCCCCGGAAGCGGCATTTCCGCTGCATGCCGTTAAGAGCAAGATGATCCCTAATGTAAGAATTGACAGGAATTTTTTCTTCATTTTTTTCTTCTCCTTTTTTATGGTGGAATGATTAGAACGAAGAAACCGTTATTTGACGGCGCCTTCCGTTAACCCTGTTTGCAATTTCTTTTGACCTGCGAAAAGCAAGATTAAGGTCGGGATGATGACAATGACAGCACCCGCCATCATGACACCCCATTGGTTCAATTGTTCCTGGGTTTGCAATTGCTTCAAACCGATTTGAACAGTACGCACTGTATCATTCGTGGTGGACAATAACGGCCATAGGTACATATTCCACGAAGTCAAAAAGCCATAGATACCGAGCGTGACTAAGCTTGTCCTGGACACGGGAAGGACCACCGTTAAATAGAATTTAACATCACCCATTCCAGCAATCATGCTGGCTTCGCGTAATTCTTTTGGAATCTGCTTGAAATTTTGCCGCAATAAAAAGGTGCCAAAGGTTGTCGCAAAAAAAGGCACCGTCATCCCCGCATAGCTATCGATCCATCCCAAGTCACGGATCATGTGAAAGTTTGGAATGACCGAAGCTTCAAAAGGAACCATCATCGTCGCAATAAACAGATAAAATAGTAAATCTCTCCCTTTAAACTCCAAAAACACAAACGCATAGGCAGCTAATGCGGATAACATGAGCTGTCCAAGTGTGATGACAATCGCAACCACCAAACTGTTAAACAGAAATTGCAGCAAAGGCAAGCGGTCAAAGGCCGCGATATAATTATCGAAAGTAAAGGTCTTCGGCAAGCTTCCTGTCAAAATATCCTGATTGGTCATAAAACTCATCACTATGGCCATGATGGCGGGGCCAGCAAGCAAAAAGGCCGAAATGACCAGCAGCACATAGAAGGTGATCTTTTTTCCCGTTGTCAGCATCATTGATAATGAACCTTCCTTTCACCCAGCTTAAATTGCAGCGCCGTCATCAGTAAAATGAGAATGAATAACACAACGGCCTGGGCACTGGCGGAACCGAACTGATAATTCACAAAGGCTTCCCGATAAATCGAATAAACGATTAAATTTGTCCCGTTTGCCGGACCCCCCTGAGTTAAAATATCAATCTGCCCAAAGGTTTGGAACGCATTAATGATCGATACAGTAATCACAAAGAAAAAGGTCGGCGACAGCATTGGGATGGTAATTCTTCTAAGCTTGTAAAAATAGCCTGTGCCTTCAATATCGGCACTTTCATAGAGAGAAGAATCAATCGATTGCAATCCGCCCAGCAAAATTAAAAAAGTAAAGCCGATATTCATCCAAATGGTCGTGGCCGACACCGCTAAAAGTGCCCACTTCGGATCCGTCAGCCATTCAATCGCCTCCAGGCCGAATACTTCAAGGAATTTGTTCAACAGTCCCATCGTCGGATTGAATAAATACAGCCAAAATACCGAAGCCGCCGCCACCGATACCCCCATGGTGGAGGAGAAAATCGTTCGAAAAAAGCCAATCCCCTTTAATTTTTCATTGGCCACAACGGCTAAAGCTAAACTGATCACCACCGTTGTCGGCACTGTATAGAAAACAAATAAAAAGGTATTTTTTACACTCTTCATAAAAATTGGATCGGTAATTAAAGCTTTATAGTTTTCCCAACCGACATAAACAGTCGTTGCCCCCTGCGCATTGGTCAGAAAAAAGCTTAAGTAAATCGTCTTAAACATCGGGTAGAACACGAAAGCTCCAAATAAAAGGATCGAAGGCAATAAGAACAACATTCCTTTTAAGAAACTTTTCTTCCGGTTTTGCTTTTTTACACGTTCTGCTTGAAGAATGTAAGTTTCATTGGTTTCGAGTGTTCGATAGGCCATACTCATACGGTAACAACCTCTTGTCTCTTTCCAAACTCTGCGGATTTGATTAATTTTCCTGAATCGGCATCAAAGAATACAAGGAACTCTGGCAGAAGCTGCACAGGTACTTTCTGTCCAAATTCAATTGGCCATTGTCCCGGCCATTTCGCCGTCCACACCTCTGAACCAACATCGAAGGCAATTGAGGTTTCATTTCCCAATTGCTCAATATTGACGGCTTCTAGAGAGTGGATGTTCTCTTTTTTAGAAAGGCCAGCTGCCAGATGTTCTGCCCGAATGCCGACTTTTAACTTCCGATCTTTCGGGATGTCACTGAAAATAGAAGGGTTTACTGGAATATGTATCTGGTTTTCTACTATTAGATATTTTCCATTTTCAGAGAAAACAGCATTCCCTATATTCATTTTAGGGGAACCAATAAAAGTGGCAACGAACAAGTTTTCCGGTTCGTTATAGAGTGTAATCGGTTGGCCCACTTGCTGAATCTGCCCATCATTGAGCACCATGATCCTGTCTCCCATCGTCATGGCTTCCACTTGGTCATGGGTCACATAAATCATCGTCAGCCCTAACCTTTTTTGCAGCCGGCGGATTTCTACCCTCATATTGGCCCTAAGTTTTGCATCTAAATTTGACAGAGGCTCATCCATTAAGCAGAGCGGTGCATGGCTTACAACGGAACGGCCAAGTGCAACCCGCTGTCTCTGTCCGCCAGAAAGTTCTCTTGGTTTTCGTTTCAATAGTTCTTGAAGGCCCAACATATCCGCCGCTTCCTTTAGTCTTCTCTGCTGTTCTTGTTTATCTACTTTCCGTCCTTTTAAGCCAAAAAGAATATTCTCTTTCACTGTTAAATGCGGATATAGGGCATAATTTTGGAAAACCATTGATAAATTTCGATCTTTCGGAGGAAGATGATTCACGGTTTGACCGTTTATTTTCAAGAAACCTCCGGAAATTTCTTCAAGTCCGGCAATCATTCTTAGCAATGTGCTCTTTCCAGAACCTGAAGGACCAACAAGAACAAAAAACTCACCTTCTTCAATTGTTAAATTAATACTATTAAGGACACCCTTCTGTTTATCGTATGATTTAGATATATTGATTAGCTCAATATGACTCATACTCTCCCCCTCCTTTCTAAACACAGGACTATTAAAGCATAATTTTTTCTAAAAAGTTGGCAATTTACAGATTACTTACAATGAATTTACATTCAATTTAGTATGTAAAAATTTTAATCTAAAAATTAACATATTCTTTACAGTAAAATTTTTAATACTTTGCCAAGTTTTTCAATTAGATGAAAGGAAAATTAATCCTGAAAACACAAAAAAAGACAACCATCTAAGGTTGCCTTTTCATTTGCCTGGCAGCGTCCTACTCTCACAGGGGCTTTCGCCCCAACTACCATCGGCGCTGAGAAGCTTAACTTCCGTGTTCGGTATGGGAACGGGTGTGACCT